>JBBRLP010000058.1:0-31155 GCA_038231295.1 Chthonomonadales bacterium | reverse complement strand
GTGTCTTGCAGATTGTGTCCCAGATATCTGCTAAAATGTTCATGTTAGCGCTCCTTTCTCGATTTGATCGGCAAAACCAAATTCGACAGGGAGTGCTAACTCTCATTTATCAACGTTCAAAGACTTTTGCAAAAGGCTCATCAAAGTGCGTAATTCGCTCCGGTAACGCGGCAAGTCCTAAAAGAAAGCAGCGCCCAACGCCGCCGACCCGCGTTGGCCGTCAGGCAAGGACAGCATCCCTTCTTGGACCACAACAAACCCGGATGTACATTGTGCAGGAAGTGTACCGCATCCGCAAAGAGAACGATCTCGGTGGCAGAACGCTCAGAATTGGCTTCTTCGTACTTCTTTTAAAAAAGCCGCTTGCGCCTCCACATCGGCCTGAGTGGGAACCATCTGGGCTTTCTGACGAGTGTAGCCCAGACGTTTGAGTACGTCGCGCATCCCGCGCTCAGAGTAAGTCACCGTAAACTGCGAACAACAGGCACTGAAGGCGTTCTCGGAAGCGAGGGCTCTTTTCTAGTTTGTAGTGGGGGCTAATCTCCGCACGTTCCTGGCCTGTGAGGGTAAGTAGGCGTTTCATGCCTCTATTTTACCCGATAGCCGATTGCTTGGACGCCGTTAGTACAACGACTGTTTTATCGGGGGAAGGCGACGATGGCATGAATTCCTTTGCCGTCGGGGGCGTTTTCGAGGGTGAAGGTGCCTTGCAGATCGCCGCGCACGAGCGTCTCGACGATGCTGAGCCCCAGACTATCGGAATTGCGCGGGGTGAAGCCGGGAGGCAGACTCGCGCCATCGTTAGTGACGGTAACGCGCATCTCGGTTTCGCCTGCGGTCAGTTGAATGTGTATGCGGCCCTCGTCCAGCGTGGAGAAGCCATGCTCGACCGCGTTCTGCACCAGTTCGTTAAGCACCAGGGACATGGAGGTCGCCTGATTCAGCGGCAGGACGAACTCGTCGCCCTCCACGCTCATGTGGACTTTTTTGTCGGGCGGGACGACGCTCTGCTGTGTGGCGGCCAGCAGACTCTCCGCGACTCGTTTTACACTCACGGTGTCCAGGTCGTCGCGTGTCAGCAGTTCATGCACATTCGAGATGGCGAGAATGCGGCTGAGGGTGTCGTTCAGGGCCTCTTCGACCGTTTTGTACTGGCTGTACCGCATCTCCAGACGCACCAGACTGACGATCTGCTGGAGATTGTTTTTGATGCGGTGGTGCATCTCCTGAATGACCGCCGACTTCACCATGAGCTTGGCGTGTTCGATGGCGAGCGCGGCCTGAGTCGCCAGCGCCTGAAGAATAAGCAGCTCTTCCTTCGGGAAATGGTGTACCTTCTCCGTGTAGCAGTTCAAGACTCCGATGGCCTCGCCCTTTATCATCAGCGGAATGCTGGCGATGGAGCGAACCCCGGCCCGCTGCGCGATGTCGGGAAAACTGTATTCCGAGGCTTGCTGCACGTCCGGCACACTGATGGGGCGTTTCTCCGAATAGGCCCGCCCGGAGACGCTCTCGCCGAACTTCAAGTTCGGCTTCTTCGTGTACTCTTTGCTGTCCGCCTGGGTCGCCTTGATGACCAGTTCGCCCTTCGCCATGTCCGCCAGCATCACCGTACAGATTTTGTAGTGCATCGTGCTGGCCGTCATCGTGACGAAAAGCTGAAGCAACTCCTCCAGATACATGTTGGAGGTGATGGCCTGACTGACTTCGGAGAGGGTGTGAAGCTGCACCGCGTGGCGCTCCAGTTGACGATAGCGGCGGGAGCGTTCGATGGCGCCCGCGACCTGATTCGCGATACCGGAGAGCAGACGCACCTGATTCTTGCTGTACTCGTGCGGTCGGCGGGTGCGAACATTGATGACGCCGAGGATTTCGCCGCGTGTCACGAGCGGCACGGAGAGGATGCTGGCATATTCGCCCTCGTGCATCTCCGGGAAGTATTTGAAACGGTGATCTTTCCATGCCTCGCTGCTGACCGAAACGGGCCGCCGCTCCTTTGCCACCCAGCCGGTGATGCCTTCACCGAGCTTGAGCCGGACTTTGCCGACCATGTTGGAGAGCGTCTCATCGGCTGCGCGGAGAACGAGTTCCTCCTTCGCCGAATCGAACAGATAGACCTGACAGGAGTCGGTTCCGGTGATCTGTACGGCGATGTCGGCGGTGACCTTGAGCATCTCCTCATGGTCGAAGGCGGAGGCCGTCGCCTCGCTGACCCGTCGCAGCGCCTCTGCCTCGCCGCGCTTCTCTTCCAGTTCGCCTCGCAGCCGCTCAGTCTCCAGATTCATGGCCCGAATCTGACGGTCGCGGGCGTCGAGTTCTTCTTGAAGAATCGCGACATCCGGGTCGTCGCTCCTACGCATGGCGATGGAGAGGCGACGGGTGCGCCAGGGGCTTCGGATGCGCGTATAGCGGTCTCGCATGGTCATTACTTCTCACAGGCTGCGGCAGGCAAGCCCTTCACGGAACGGTTTCAGACGTTGTGGGCGATGATGATGGCTTCGGCGATCTCACGCATGGATTTGCGGGTATTCATACTCTGAACCTGAATCCGCCGGAACGCCTCCTGCTCTTTGAGGCCATACTGGTCCATGAGAATGCCCTTGGCGCGGTCTACGGCCTTGCGCGTCTCCAGCTTGTCTTCCAGGTCGTTGGCCTGCTCTTCGATCTTCAGGAACGCCTCCCAGCGGGCGACAGCGACCTCGATCTGCGGCATCAGGTCGCCCTCCTTGAAGGGCTTGACCAGGTAGGAGTAAACTCCGGCCTCTTTCGCCCGATTGACGAGGTCAATCTGACTGTAAGCGGTCAGAAGCAGCACAGGCGCGATCTTCTCTTCGGTGATGATGCGGGCGGCGTCTATCCCGTCCATCTCGGGCATCTTCACATCCAGCATGACCACATCCGGTTTGAGCGTACGGGCCAGTTCGACGGCTTTCGCGCCGTCTCCGGCCTCTCCGACCACATCGTAGCCGCAGGTCTCCAGCATTTTTTTCAGGTCCAGGCGGATAATCGGCTCATCATCCGCAATTACAAGGCGAAGCGGTTTGTCACTCACGGGTTTCTCTCTTCCTGATCCATTGCGAACGGTGGTAAAGCGGCCCTGCGCCAGACGCGGCCCCGAAGAGGCAGTCCGCCGGTCCGAAAGCGAAGAGGCCCTGAAAAGCAGGCCGGAAGGCAAGGGCGAACCGAGCAGAGACCGAACGATGGAAAAGACAGAAACGTTTTGCCAGAGGACGGGGCTGAAGTGGACGCACGCCGGACACCACCGTGCAGGGTTTCTTCGCGAAAGCGACGGCTCATCATCGAGGCCGTGCGTAATATGCATTGCAGGGATGCGGTAGGGGAGCCGACGTACTTGACGTGCGGCACAAGCTATTATATAATGGGAAGCGCCTCTTTGTCAAAGGGGGCAGGCGGTTCAACGGAGTTTTTATCTGGAAACCCGCCCCGGAACGGACATTTTTGCGCCTCGACAGGAGTCTGCCCGCTCGTATGGAACCACAGCCCCCCGAATCGCCTCCGACCTTCACGGTCACCATGTCCGAAAACGCCCTCTTGCCGGATGCCGCCGAACCGACGCCCCTGCTGCCGGAAGAGGACTCGGTCCCGAAACCCGTCCTGTCTGTCAGGGAAGGCGGGATAGCCCTTCTAACGGGCGGACTCTATCTGGTCTTCTGGCCTCTTGTTCGCAGTATTCCGTCCGCTTCGCTGGCAGTGGTCGCGATAACGACCCTGCTGTCCCTTCTCCTGGTACTTCACTTTACGGTACGAGTGGCCCGCTCGCTCCGTTCGAATTCCGCGCTGATTCTGAATCTGTTGCTTGCCTCTCTCACGGTTCTGCCTTCGATCCTCATTCCCCTGCTGGGGCAGATGTTCCCGGCCTGGCCGGGATGGGCCGGGGTCGTGCCGTTCTGGAAAGGCTATCTTCAGTTCTTTAAGGCAGTGAACGGACTGCATACGCTGGCGCTCATCTGGCTGGCCGCAAGCCTGGGCGTTCTGATTTCCCGCCTGGTGCGTGAGTTCAAACTGCTGCTGCCGATGGGCGTCGCGCTGGCGATGGTGGATATGTATGCCGTTTTTGGCGGAGGAATTGTCGCCGCAGCGGAGAGCGGCAAAAATCGGCTGGCGCAGACTGCCATGACCGCGTTGACCGTTCAGTTGCCGACCACGCAGCCTAAGAGCGGCGCGGCACCCTTTCCGCTGCTTATCGGCTTCGCGGACTTTCTCTTTATCGCGCTGTTTTTTGCCTGTTTCGTGCGGTTCCAGATTCCGAGTCGGAAGACGTTCCTGACGCTGTACGTCGTACTGTTTCTCTATATGGGGCTTGTCTTTCTCAATGGCTGGGTGCTGCCCGCGCTGGTGCCGATTGCGGTCGTCGTCATTGGGATGAATCTGCGCCGTTTCCGTTATGAGCGCAGTGAAGCCTTCGCTCTGTTCTATGCCGGTTTGATTCTCTCCGGGGCGCTGGGCTTTCTGCTGCACCGCGCCCGGCACTGAGGCCGGAAGCGTCAACTTCTGTGAAGAATGAGGAGTGTCGAATGAGTGTCACGAGTTCGCTGCGTTCTGCGCTTTCGCTCGATGGCGAGTGGTCGTTTCAGTTTGGGGACGAGACGGCGAAGCCCATCACCGTTCCCGCGCCGTGGGAAGTCGCACGGCCCGACCTGCGCGACAAAGCCGGAACCGCCGTCTATGAGCGCACCTTTACCGTTCCTGCCGATTTTGCAGGCCGCCGTGTGCTGATTCGATTCGGAGCCGTGGAGTACTTCGCGGAGGTCTGGGTCAATGATGTTCTCGTCGGCACGCATGAAGGCGGCTATACGCCGTTTGCCTTCGCGATAGACCACGCGCTTAAGCCTGGCACGGAGACGCTTCAGACGGTGCGGGTTCGGGTGACGGACGCCGCGAAAGGGGCGAATACGACCCTCCCGGACGGAACGCCCCTGAATTTCGCCGAGATACCGCATGGCAAACAGAGCTGGTACACGAGCGTGGGCGGCATCTGGCAGAGCGTAACCGTGGAAGCCCGTGCCTTCGTGCATATTGTCCGCGCTGCCTTCCACCCCGACATTGATGCGGGCATGGCGACGGCACGAGTGACGCTGACAGGACTGCCGGAGAGTATCGGGCAGAACTGGCAGGTGCGGATCACGCTTGTGCCGCCGCAGGGCGTCGGCGCGGCCTCTCCGGTGGAGGTCGCGCTGGAAGGTCAGGTTGTCCGGGAAGGGGAGAACGGGAATCTTGAGGTGAGGTTTGATGTGCGTGACGCGCTGCTCTGGTCACCGGAGACGCCTCATCTCTATACCGTGACGGTCACGCTGGAAGAGGGGGAGACCATCCATGACTCGCTAACCACACGGTTTGGAATGCGAAAGGTGGAGACACGGGAGGGACGGGTCTGGCTCAATCATCGCCCTGTGTTTCTTATTGGCACTCTCGATCAGGCGTTCTACCCGCAGATGATCTATACGCCGCCCTCGACAGACTATCTGCGCGATCAGTTTATGAAGGCGAAAGAGATGGGACTGAACCTGATGCGCTGCCACATCAAAGTCCCGACGGAGGAGTATCTTGACCTCTGCGACGAGATCGGTCTGCTGGTCTGGTACGAACTGCCGAACGGGGATAAACTCTCTTCGGCGTTCCGGGAACGGGCCTGGCAGACGTGGCAGGACATGTGGAATCGGGACGCCAACCATCCCAGCATCATCGCCCTGACTATCATCAACGAGTCGTGGGGCATTAATCTGAACGATCCCGAACAGCGTCTCTGGCTGCGTGACACCTATCATCGGGCGAAAGCGGCCTTCCCAGACTGGCTGATTGTGGACAACTCCGCCTGCATCCCGAACTACCATCTCGCCAGCGATCTCGACGACTATCACATCTACTTCAGCATTCCCGACCATGCAGACGCCTATGCGGAGTGGATCGCGGGACTGGCAAAACGCGAGAACGGCACCTATTCGACCTATGGGGATGCGGAATACACCCGCAAAGAACCAATCATCCTGTCCGAGTTCGGAAACTGGGGGCTGCCGATTCTGGAGAAGGTGCTGGAAGCGGAGGGGGGAGAACCCTACTGGTTCAAGACCGGCGATGGGCCTGTCCGCCCGGAAAAGGTTCTGGAGCGGTTCGAGGCGCAGGGATTGAAACGCGCCTTCCCGGACTACGACGCGCTCGCCGTGGCTTCGCAGGAACAGGAATGGATCTCGCTGAAATGGGAGATCGAGGAGATGCGGCGGCATTCCGAGATAGCCGGATATGTCATCACGGAGTTCACAGACATCAACTGGGAGTGCAACGGCCTAATGGACATGGGCCGCAACCCGAAAGTCTTCCACAAGCGTCTAGCCGACGTTCAGGCACAGGACATTCTGATTCCGCGCCTTCTCCCCCGTCCTGCGCTATGGGAAGGCGAGACAGCCCTGCTGAATCTTTGCTTCTCCTGTTTCAGTGGGCGGGCGGTCGCAGGCGGTTCGGTCTCGTGGTCGATAGAAGAGATCGTGCAGCGGCACAGCGCGGCAACGACGGGTGGGACACCCGATGCCGGAACCGCCCTGAGTGGACTGTCCGGTGTCCTCCCCGTATCGCTCGATGGCGAGGAGCCGGAGTTCGGCACCTACGGCCTCGCCCAGATCTCCTTCGTTACTCCTGCCGTCGCCGCGCCGAGCAAAGTGACGCTGCGCCTGATTCTGAAAGACGCGCAGGGCCACGAGGTTGCCCGCACGACGCAGACGGCGGTCTTCGTCCCGGCCGCGCTTAAGACTTTCGGGCAAGGGAAAACCATATATATCCACGACGAACTTTACGCCTTTGAAGACATCGAAGAGGATATGAAGTGCCTGGGATTCACGTCTACCTATCCCACACACGATCTCATTTTAGCGACCGGCTGGGACGACAGGATTGCGAAGCAGGTGCAGGAAGGCCGTAACGCCGTTCTCGTCGCGAACGATATCGAGAGCCTGACCGCTGCGAGCGGTCTGGGATTCAGCCTGACGAACAGGAGTCAAAACGGCTGGTGGGGAGACTGGTGTTCCTCCAAAATCTGGTTCGCCACTGAGGATTTTCCGTCCCTCCCCGATCCCACGCGCTTCGATTTCGAGTACAAGGCCATCGTTCCGCAATACGTGCTAACCGGGCCTCTGCCGGAGAATGTGCTTTCAGGACTGTTCGTGGGATGGCTGCACGCTCCCGCTGCGCTCGTCGTTCGGCTCAAGATCGGAAAGGGGCAACTCATCATCACCACCTTCGACCTGCTGAAGAACCTCGGTGAAGACCCCCTCGCCATCCTGCTTCTGCGCGATCTGCTGGCAATCGCAGAAAGCACGAAGGGGTAGGGGATTTGTTGAAAGCGAATGACCTGACACTGTCAGGTCATTCTCGTTTCAGCCTTCCCTGCCATGCGGACACCCTTTTGCATGAAAATGTCTGCTCCCCCAGAATTGGGGGGTGGGGGTAGCTATTTTTGTTTCAGGGTGCAGACCCAGGTGCTGCCGCCGGACCAGCCGCCGTTGATGCCGACGCGGTGGATTTCGCAGCGCCAGTCCGGGTAGGCATTGTGCAGGAAATCTTCCAGTTGGCGGCGGGCATACCGCTGAATATTGACACCCTCCCATTTGGAGAGGAGATGGAACATCTGACCGCACAGGCCATCGGTGGGGCAGGTGAAGATCACGGCGCGGTGGGCATGGCGGAGAGAGTGCGTGAGAAACGCCTGCCAGTCGGGAACATAGTCGAGAACGCCAATATGGACGACGACATCCACCGGGTTTTCGGGGGTAAAGCGCGTCGCTTCGGAGCGAACGAACTGCATCCGGCTCACCTGCTCCGGGGTCAGGCGATTACGGATGATGTTGAGCATAGACTCGGAGTCGTCGAGGGCAATGACGTGGCTGGCGCGTTGGATAAGGTCGCGGGTGTAGTAGCCGGTGCCGCAACCTATTTCCAGAACGGTGTCGTCTGGGCGGATGATCTCGTCAAAGCAACGGTATATACGGGTCGATTCGCCCCGCCGGATGCTGCGAATCACCGGAAGATTCAGCTTGCGTTCGTAGTACTGCGCTGTCTTGTGATAAGGATTGTTATCGGAGCGGTCTGCGGAGAGCGGAGGAAGCGTTTCCGGTGCTTTCATTCGGTGTCCTTCGTCAGTGGTCGGGAATGGAGAGGGAAAGAGGGCAATTAGCCTCGCGCACGAACCTTTGCTTGGATGTACTCCGCCATGCGGGGCGGGGCGACGACGAAAGCAGCGCGAGTTTTGCCGTCCCCCACAATCGCGTTCATATCCAGTGGTTCCCCCGTCAGGTAGGCGGCGACACAGCCTGCCTCCTGCGCGATGCACAGCACGGCGGCAAGGTCGTTCGCGCCTTCGTTGATACCGACATGGCTGCAAAACGCGCCCTTCGCGGTGTAAGCGACTTCGGCGGCGATACTGCCCAGGCAGCGCAGGCGTCCGGTCAGGCCGGAAACGTCCAGAGTTTTTAGTGCGGTGCTGGTGAAACCGAGCGTATCTTCATGGTGCAGGTCATCACGGTCTCTGGCGTCGAGGCGGACGCCATTGCAGTAGGAGCCTTTGCCGAGTTCGCCCCAGAACATCTCGTTCGTGCGCGGCATATAGAAGACGCCTGCGACCGCTTTGCCCTCCGCGACCAGCCCGATGGAGACTCCCCAGATCGGCAGGCCAAAAACCAGATTCGTTGTGCCGTCTATCGGATCCACGGCCCAGAGCGGCCTGGCATCGCTGCCGAAACGCCCGTACTCTTCGCCTTGAAACGAGTAGTCGGGATAGCGCACCGCCAGCCTCGCCTGAATGAATTTCTCCGTCTCCCGGTCAATGTGGGTGACGTAGCTGTGATCGGCTTTGAACTCCGGCGTTACGTCTCCCAGCATTCCGAGCGCATTCTGCCCGGCCTCCAGCGCAATCTCCTTCACGAACTCGATGTCTATCTCTATCAAAGCGTCTCCTCTTGAATGGCGCACTCCGTCCCACTGTGGACGCAGGCCAGGTTGGGTGCTGCGTCCGTTACTTCTGGCCTGCGACGGATTTGAAGTAGTCGCGGACAAGACGGCGATACTCCGTCGGGTAGCGCGAGGAGTCTTTGTCCGTGGCGCGGGTGGGCGGGGTCGGTTTGGTCGCGTCGGGCTTTTCGCTATTATCCTTGCTGAACTGCGCGAGCGGCTGGGCGCGGGGGCCGCCTTTGTTCTCCGGCTTCGATTTCGTCCCGGAGGAAGGCTGCGGCGTCAGGGACATGGCGGTTGCCATCTGTGCGTCGCCCTCCTGCGAGCCGCTCTGCGAGGGATCGCCGGGCCGAGAACCGGGCCGGGGCGCCTGATACCCGTTCGAGGCGCTGCTGCCCTGGCCTTCGCCATTGCCGGGGCTGTTGCCACGCCCCTTGCCGCGTCCTTTCGCTCGTCCCTGCGCCATGCGCTGGCCCATCTGCCCGAGGCCGTTGCCCATGCCCTGTCCCATTCCCAGGCCGAGTCCGATCTTATTGCACGAGCCTTTGCACTGCCCCTCGCCCTGTTTAAGTTTTGCCAGCAGGCTTTCCAGCGCCTGTTTCGCGGCATCGGCCTGACTTGCCCCTTCCTTCGCGTCCTGCTGTTCGAGGGACTGCCGGGCGCTCTGCATCTTCTGCGGGATGTCCATCGCGCTGATGGCGTCCGCGATCTCGTTGGCGGTTTGCGCGGCTTCCGGTGCGACCGACTGGCACTGTGCGGCGTGTTCGCGCAAATCCTGCTGCACCTTATTCAGTTCGTCGCGGTTCTGCGCCTGCTGCTCGGCAAGGGATTTCAGGCGAGACTGCAAGAGCGGATCATTCGGTTTGCCGTTCTTCTGCGCCTCCTGCAACTGCTGTGCCTGTTTCGCCAACTGTCCCTGTTGTGCCGTCAGCTCTTGCAGGCGGTCGAGGTCCTCGTATAGTGGCATCACTTTTTCGAGCGCTTGCAGCATCTTTTCGGTATTCTGTGCCGGTTCGCCCGCCGCCTTCTGAAGTTTTTTGGCGGCAGCCTGTGCGGACTTCGCCATGGCAGAGGGCGAGGAGGCGCTCTGAGCGGACTGCATCTCCTTCTGCGCCTGCTCGACAGCCTGGGCCATCTCTTCCATCTGCTTTTGCAGGCCCTTCTCTACGTCGTACTGCGGCGTCTGCTTCGCCAGGTCGTGCATCTGCTTCGCCAGTTCTTTCGCCTGCTCTGCCAGCGCCTTCTGCTGTTTTTGGAGCGCATCCCTCTGCTTCTTGAGGGCTTCCTGCCCCTGTTTGTCGCCCGGTTTGAGTTTCTGCGCCTGCTGCTCCAGCGCCGCCATCTGTTTCGCGAGGTCGGCCTGCTGTTCGCTCAATTGTTTCAGCGCTTCGGTCAACTGCCGATACTGCGCCATCATCTGGCTGGGGCCGCGCTGCTGCTCCAGGACTTTGCGGTAGTCCTCGGCAGAGACGACCCAGATCCAGTAGCGTTCGGAGTTTGTGTTGTGGACGCCCTGCGGATCGTTGTCGTAGGCGGTGCTGTAGTACTCGATCACGTCGCCGGGTTTGGCGTTCATGGCCTTCAAATCGAATTTGCCGGAATGGACGTACCGGCGGGGGCGAGTAGGCAGGTCCGTCGTCTCGACCTGCTCTTTGCCTTTGTTGACGATGGTGTGCATCTCCAGACGCTGGAGCGCGATGTCGTCCTCCGCCTCGACTTTGAGCGGCACGGTCATGTCAGGTTTTGCGATGACGTTTTGCCCCGGCGTGACGATGGTGACAAGCGGCGTTTCATCACGCAATAGAACGATTTTGCCCTTCGCGGCATCCGGGGTTTGCAGACTGCCCTCCGCAGAGGTGCCGGTCAGATGAACGTGGAAATCGCCGTCGCGTTCGATGCGAAAACTGCCGACTGCCTGGGTGGGCGCGTCCGGCTTCGGGAGCAGATGCAGGTGCAGCGGAGCCATGCCCTGACGGTTGATGTCGAAGGCGGCTTCGGTCAGCGGTCGGTCGCTCTCGACGGTCACAGTCACCTGTGTGCTGAACAGGCCGGAGATTTCGCTCTCCTCAGTCAGTTCGGCGGTCTTGTCGGGCTGTTTCGCGTAGGCGGGAGGATGGGTGGTGATGGTCAGTTTGTGCAGGGCCGGTGCGGTGTTGACATGGATAAGATAGCGTGGGCTGCGACCGGTATCGGCGGCGACGAAGTAGGCGGTGTCCTGGGTCAGCCTGTCCAGTTGGGCGGCGTAGGTGCCGTCTCCCGTCGCGGTGAGCGTGACGGGCTGCTGCGTCTTGCCGCTGCCGGTCATCAGTTCCAGACGGCGCGGCAGCCATCCGCCGACCCGCACACTGACAACCAGGCTGTCCCCGGAACGCACGACGGCCCCGGCAGGCAGCACGGTGAAATCGGTCAGCGTGAAGGGCGGGGTATCGGCCCAGGGCGCAAAGAAGCGCGGCAGTTCAAAGCGGTACGCACGGGGATAGAGGAGGGCCGAGAGCAGCAGAAAGCCCGCGACCATCGCGAGAAATCGGCGCTGACGCTGCATGGGAGCGCGGACGACGCCCGTTTCGGGGGAGAGGTGCGCGGCCTCGCGTTCGGCGCGGGCCAGTTCGCGGCGAATCAGGTCGGCCTGCGTCCCGTCCGGCGTCGTGTGTGTCCCGAACTGCACGGCATGAATCAGCGCGTTGTCGAGGCCGGGATGCAGGGTCTCGATCTCACGGGCGACCTGCTCCTCCCGCATTTTGACCTGCTTCGACTGCCCCCACGACCGCAGTATCCCAAAACTGATTCCGCCAATCCAGACGAGCAGGAACAGACCGCGCACCAGATTGGGCCAGGGCCAGACCATATCGAGCGCAAAAGCGACGAGTAGCGCCGTCAGCCCACGCCACAGGACCGCGAACGTCTGCGCGGTCAGGCGTGTCCGCGTCTGTAACCGTCGTGCCGCTTCCAGAGTTTTTGCCGCTGTCGCCACCGCTCCGACCATAGTTCCGTCCCTCCGTCCTCCGCATCCCTCATCCATTGGACGTTCCTGACACCACAGGGTTTCGACACCGCCGAACAGAAATCCTTTACACGTTCGCCAGCGAGCAATTCAGGAAACCGAACCGTTCGATTTTCGTAGAGAGAAACAACGGACTGACGCCCTCTCGAAAAGGAACCACGATGAATACCTTCCTGCTGAACATCGCTCTAGCTTACCGGACTGCCCGCAAGATTCTCGCCTCTCTAAAGCCTGAAGATGAACTCGGCAAATAACCGTGTTCCTGACAGCTCTCCCTGAAACTACGGCAAATGGATAGCGCCATGTTGAACGGCTGTCTGCTAAATCTGAAAGTCTCGAATAGCAGGATACCTTCACGCGCCGCGTTCGTATGTAGGGTAAACTATCCGCAGGAAATCGAACGGGGCGTGGGGTGAAAGTGAGGGGTTCCGCTGTGAAAATCGAGGTCGCAATCGGTCAGATAAAGCCGCGCAAAGGCGACTATCAGAGCAATCTGCGGCGATTGGGTGAACTGTTTGAGCAGTTGGAAGCCGATGCGCCCGAGACGGACGTGCTGGTTCTGCCGGAGACCGTGTTGACGGGCTATTTTCTGGAAGGCGGTGTCCGGGATGTCGCTCTCACCCGCCATCAACTCTTCGACGACCTGCTTCGACTCTATCGCGATAACGTCTCTCGCCCGGACGCGGTACTGGACATCTGCCTGGGATTTTATGAGCTGGGAGACGGCAAGTACTATAACAGCGCCCTCTACGCGACGCTGACCGCCGCCGAGACGAACGCAGACGGGCCGAAGGCCAGCATTCTCCATGTCCATCGCAAATTTTTCCTGCCAACCTATGGCGTCTTCGATGAAAAACGGTTTGTGTCGCGGGGGCGGAACGTGGCCGCATTTGTCAGTCGTTTCGGAACGGCTGCGGTCTTGATCTGTGAGGATGCCTGGCACTCCATCACCGCGACACTGGCCGCTTTGAAGGGCGCACAGATCATCTATGTTGTCAGCGCGTCGCCGGGACGCGAGTTCGGCGGGGTACACATCGGCAATGTCGCCCGGTGGAATGTGCTGCTGCCCGGCATCGCCGACGAACACAATGTCTGGGTGGTCTATGCCGGACTGGTGGGATTTGAGGGGGGCAAGGGCTTCACCGGCTCCTCGCAGGTCATTGATCCCTGGGGGAACTGTCTGGTGCTGGGGTCTGCACTGGACGAATGCCTGCTCCGGGCGACGGTGGACATGGAGGACGTGGCGACGGCCCGCGCCGCCACGCCCCTGCTCGCCGATCTGGAAGCCGCGCTCGGCGACATCACGCTGGAACTCGAACAGATCTCCCGCAACCCCCACCGGATTTAGAGAGGACTTTCTGGATGAACCGACTACCCATTGTGCGAGCGAAGCCGCTGGAAGCCGAGGCCGACGACAATCTGCACGTGAACGAACCGCTTCTCACGGAGTGGCTGATCGCCTTCCTGCGGGACGAGATCGTGCGGCGGCGCGGGTTCAGCAAGGCCGTCGTAGGGCTGTCCGGTGGCGTGGACTCTTCGCTCGTCGCGTTCCTGCTCGCCCGTGCACTCGGCCCGGAGAACGTCTATGGCATCCGAATGCCCTACCGCACCTCCTCACAGGACAGTCTGGACCATGCCGAACTGGTGGCGAAGGCGACCGGCATCAACATGGAGACTATTGAAATCACCGGGGCGGCGGACGGCTACCTGAACCTCTGCCCGGATGCGGACGGCAGACGGCGCGGCAATGTCATGGCCCGCGTCCGAATGATCGTGCTGTTCGACCAGAGCCAGAAACTCGGAACGCTCCCGGTCGGAACCGGCAACAAGACGGAGCGGCTGTTCGGCTACTTCACCTGGCACGCCGACGACTCGCCGCCTGTCAACCCCCTCGGCGATCTCTATAAGACTCAGGTCTGGGCCATTTCCAAATACATCGGCGTCCCGGACGTGATTGTCAACAAGCCCGCCTCCGCCGATCTGATTGTGGGACAGACCGACGAGAGCGACTTTGGGATATCCTATCCAAAAGCCGACCGCATTCTCTTCTATCTTCTGCGCGGGTTCACGGCGCATCGTCTGGCCGAAATGGGTTTTCCCGAAGCGGAAGTCGCGCTGGTCAAACGCCGCCTCGACTCCACGCACTGGAAACGCCACCTGCCCACCACCGCCATGCTTTCGTCCACCTCCATCAACGACTACTACCTACGCCCGGTGGACTACTGAAAAGCCAAACGTTGGCCGGAGGTTGGATCCCCTCCAGACAGGTTTTCCGGGGGTTGAAACCCGGTAGTTTGACCGGGGGTTGAAAACCCCCGTCATTAAAGTGCAAACGTCTTGCAGACGGAAATGCCCTGTTGGTTGGCAGGGAGCGGAGGGCGTTGCTTGGCACAGGAACGTGCCGATCTGGAAAAAGCGGTCGTCCGGCGGACGAAGCGTTCAGTAACTCTCCCTTGTCAGGTTGCCTCAATAGGCAGAAAGATAAGCCGGGAATGGGTGCATTTCCGTCTGCAAGACGTTTGCTTTTTAATGACGGGGGTTTTCAACCTCCGGACCCCCGGAAACCTATTTGACCAGTCCGACAGCCCGAAGTCGTCGTTTTATACCCACTCCGAAATGAATAATCTCGTTGCGGAGTAGGCCGTACCAGACGACCGGGTAGACGACGAGTCCACCCCAGCCGCGTGTTTTGCGATAGTAGATCGCCATGCTCTGGAAGAGGCGGCGGGTCATGGCTTTGTTCTGCTGGCGGACGCTGCCCATCCAGTGATGCACCACGCGGGACTGCGGCAGGAAGAGGATTCGATAGCCTGCTCTGCGGATACGCCAGCAGAGTTCGACCTCCTCGTAAAACATGAAGAACGCCTCTTCCAGAAGGCCCACCTGGTCGAGAATAGCCTTGCGGGTCATCAGGCAGGCTCCGGTGACGCTCTGGGTCTCCCATTCGACATCGAAGTCCTCGCGTTCGTACTGCCAGAGCTTCGCGCTCCGGCGGCGGTTCAGTTTCCAGAGACCCGTATGGCCCAGAAAGTCGCGCCAGGGGGTAGGCAGAGGGATGCCGCTCGGCTGAAGGGTGAGATCGGTGTTGAGTAGCTTGGGGCCGACCGCGCCGACATCGGGGTGCGCGTCGAGATAGCGGGAGAGCAGGGTGAGGGAACCGGGTTCGGCTTCCGTATCGGGGTTCAGCAGCAGGACATTCCGGCCCGAAACAAGCCGCAACGCGATGTTGTTGCCCTTCGTGAAGCCATTGTTTTCCTGGCTCGCGATCAGGTGGACTTCCGGGAATTCGGCAGCGACCATTGCGGCGCTGTCATCCGGGGAGTGGTTATCCACCACAAATGTTTCGGTAGTGAGGCCCGCTGTCGCGGCAGGCAGAGCGAGCAGACAGGCTCGCAGCATGGCAGAGGTATTATAACTGACAATGACGATAGAGAGATCCAACGCGCTGCTTTCTGAGGAAGGGGATGGGTATGTCTAACGTTGAAGCGAATGCGTTGCCCAGGCTGCTGCCGAGTCCGACAGTCGGGGAACCGGCTCCGGGAATTTCGGTACTCCATGCAGCGACAGGCGAGAGTTACGCCCTGCCTCGCCTGTGGCAAACCGGCCCGGCAGTCTTGCTGTTCCTGCGGCATCTGGGCTGCACCTTCTGCCGGGAACTCGTGTCGCAGTTGCGGCAGGATGTCACCCGGTTCTGCGAACGCGGCGTCACGCTCGCCCTCATCAATGTCGCGGATACGAAACAGACGAACCTGTTCTGCGCCGAACGCGATCTTGGACTGCCGTTCCTGTGTCTGAGCGATCCGCAGCGGTCTGCCTTCACCGCCTATGGTCTGTCGCGTGTAGGGCCGCTGGAACTGTTTACGCCCCACGTCGTCGCTCGCGGCATTCAGGCGACCCTGCACGGCCATTTCGTCGGAATGCCGAAGGGCGATCTGTTTCAGATGCCCGGTGTGTTCATTGTGGATACCGAAGGCATCGTCCGCTACGCACACCGCTCGAAAGATATGTCCGACAACCCCCCGAACGCCGACCTGTTTGCCGTCCTTGATACCCTCACTTGAATTCCGAAACCGCCGCCTGCCGCACTCGTAATGAAGAGTGTGGAAATTCGGTTCGCTCAAACATATGCGAGCCGCGCTGGAGGATGTAGGCATGAGCTACGGTTATGTGTCGGACAGGAAGATTTTGGTCGCGTTCCTGCTCTGTCTGTTTTTGGGCGGTCTGGGTATTCACCGCTTCTATGTAGGCAAGATTGGCACGGGGATTCTCTGGCTCCTGACCGGCGGACTGTTCGGAATAGGCTACCTCGTGGATATTATCATGATCGTCGTCGGCAGTTTCCGAGACAGCGAAGGCCTGCCCCTGCGCGAATGGACGTAGACCTGGTGGTTTCGTCCGAACGACGATCCGGCGCCGCCGCGTAGCGAGGGGTGTCAACCCTTTGTCACTACCACCCTTTGCTCTCTGCGTAAAGTGAGTTCGTAAGGCAGATCAGCGGTTCATGCCGGTTAGGGCATCGGCGTATTTCTGCGCGACGAATTTGCGCTTGACTTTCAGGGTGGGAGTCAGCTCTCCCGACTCGATGCCGAACGGTTTGTCCAGGACGCGGAAGCGTTTGATCTTCTCGTAGTCGGCGAGCGAGCGGGTGACTTTATCCACTTCCGCCTTGAGCAGTTTCTGCACCTCGGGCGAAGCGACGAGGCAGGCGATGTCGCCGGTCGGCAGTCCTTCGCCCTTCGCCCACTCAAGCAGCCTCCCGAAGTTCGGAACGAGCAGGGCGCTCACCGTAGACTGTTTGTCCCCGAACAGCACAGCCTCCGCGATATAGGGACTCTGTTTCAAGGCTGCCTCGATAGGCTGCGGCGCGACCTTCTTGCCGTTCGTCAGCACAATGAGGTCTTTCTTGCGGTCGGTGATTTTCAGGTAGCCGTCTGAAGAGAGTTCGCCGATGTCTCCGGTCTGGAACCAGCCCTCCGTGTTGATGGCCTCCGCCGTCGCTTCCGGCTTGTTGTAGTAACCGAGCATCCGGCCCTGACCGCGCATCAGAATCTCCCCATCCTCCGCGATCTTTATCTCCGCCCCCATCAGCAGTTTCCCGACGGTTCCAATACGCTGCTTGCCGGGACGGTTGATGGTGATAATGTTCGTCTCCGAAAGCCCATAGCCTTCCAGAATCTGAATGCCAATCGCCAGAAAGAAGGTTGCTGTCTCCCGGTCGAGCGGTGCGCCCCCGGAGACGAAGAAGCGTATTCGTCCGCCGGTCACCTTGTCTCGAATTTTGGGCAGGATCAGCTTCTCGGCGATGGCATACTGGATTCCCAGCAGCAGACCCAACCCCTTGCCTGCCGAACGCCGTTCCGCCGCTTCCGTCCCGATTTTTAATCCCCACTCCACCTTACCGCGCATCTTCGAGTCCATTTTCGCGAGGCTGTCTTTGAACTTGTCGTAGATATTCTCGAAGATGCGCGGGACGCACAGCATGATGTGGGGCCGAACCGTCGTCGTGATCTCCTCTCCGATACTCGACAGGCCCTGCGAATAGACGATACAGGCTCCGGCTCGCAGCGGCAGGTAGTGTCCGCCCACGCGCTCGGTGATATGGCTAAGGGGAAGGAAGGAGAGAAACTGATCGCCCGGCCCCACGGCTGCCAGTGGCTCGTCCATGACGGCATCCGGTGTCTGGAGCATTCCCATGTGCGAGAGCATCGCGCCTTTGGGGTCTCCGGTCGTCCCGGAGGTATAGATGAACATTGCGGGCGCGTCCGGGTCTACGGAGGCAGTCAGTTTGTCCAGGCTCGCCTCGTCGCGCCCTTCTGTTTCGCCGCGCTTCTCGACCTCGGCGAACGGCAGCACATTCTCCGCGGCGAGCGTCTCCGCCTCCCCATCCATCGCGACGACGAACTCCAGCGCCGTACATTCCGCCCGAAACTCTCGTACCTTCTTCAACTGCTTCGCATCGGAGACAATCAGCATTCGCGCCCCGGAATCCCGCACGATAAAGGCGACCTGCGCGGTGGGCAGGGAGGCGTAGGGGGCGACATTGATGAGGCCGAGTGACTGCGCCGCGAGATCGGCGATAGCCCACTCCGGGCGGTTCTCCGCGAGGATCGCGATGCGGTCGCCATTTCGCAGGCCGAAGGCATCCAGGCCGCGCCGAAACTTCTTGACCTTCTCCGCCAGTTCACGGTAGCTCCAGGTTGTCAGTTCCGCCGCCTTGCCGACACGAAATCCCACGGCAGGCTCCGCCCCATACTGCGTGACGGTCTCCTCAAACATCTGATACAGGGTACGCCGACTCATAACTCGCTCCTTGTCGCTGCGGATGCGTAGGTTCGCAGCCGTTCACGGTTGATTGTACCCTCAGTATAACCCGATTGGGAGCGTCTGCGGAAGGGCCAAACGGCCCATTACATGGGAAGAGAGAGGTTTTACGTTTCAGGCGCCGGGGCGGGTAATGCGTCCATCAAATAGTGAGCTGCCGCCATTGGTCTTTGGCTGGGTAGCAGGAGGCGTGTCCGTCTCATTGGCAGGCGCGCTCTGGGAACGGTAAGACTTGAATACGCTGGACTGCACAGGATAGGGGCCAATTGTCAAAATGACGCTCCCTCCCTGTTTGGCGGTGCAGTAGAACTGAACGGACTGACTCAGAGAGATGGTCTCGAACTCGGACATGGGGATGTCGAGCGGCTCATCAAACTGGCCGCCCATAACATGAATGGGTGTTTCCGGCATAATCAGATTGCCGTCAAGAGCATACTTTGAGGGATTATGTCTGGCTGGAAGTTTATGCGGTCCATCCGTAAACTCACCCCAGAGAACCACAGGGTCAGGGTGAACGCCCGTCACTTCCCCATGCACGACTATCCGCAGCCATATCGTGTTGTCCGGGGCTGTTCTCAGCTCCGCGGAGACGATTTTGAAGTTGTTGATAACCGCATGGTTGTCGTCGCCACCGGTATTCCCCCCGCTCGGATCGGGTTCCGGGGGCGGAATGGGCGTGACTGAGACCGGAGCGGCAACGGGAGATTGGGGAAGCGGCGAGGGGGCAGGATGCCCGGTCTGCGCGGGCTTGCGATGCGAAGCGGACACCACGTAGGCCGCGCCGCTCAGAGCAATCAGCATCAGCACTCCCGCCATTATGAGCAGAGGGACGCGATTGGAACGTGGTGCAGGCATGACGGATGGCAACGGCGGAGTCACTTTGCCGGAACCATTGCGGCCCACTTCCTGACTGCCGCTACGTCGGCGATGCGCCTCCGCTTCGGCCAGTTTCGCGGAAATGATGCGCGGCCCGGTACTCACGGAGGGAGAACCGGAAGGGCTTCCCGGCACGGTGGGGGCGTGGAGGGCATCGGGAGTGAGTTCTCCATTAGCCTCCTCCAGCGCCTCCGGCTCCAGAGCGGAGATCGTTTCGCGCACCGCGACGAGGCCCATCGCGACCTGATGAATATCGGCGGGCCGGGCTTCCGGCTCCATCGCGAGACACTGCTGGATCAACTGCGACAGGATTTCGGGAACGGCAGGATTGACCGCGTGAACGGAAACGAATTTGAAGGGCGTCATGGCGGGATCAATGCCCGTCAGCATCTGGTGCAGCGTGGCTCCAAAAGCATAGATGTCGGAGAGCGGCTCTGTCTGCTGGCGTCCGAACTGTTCCGGGGGCGAATAGCCGATGCTGCCGAACAGGGCGGTGTCATGGATGGCTCCGGCCTGGAATCGGCGGGCAATGCCGAAGTCTATCAGCCGAATCGTGTTATCCGGCTTCAGCATTACGTTGGAAGGTTTGAGGTCACGGAAGATGATGGGAGGGTCCTGGGTGTGGAGGTAGCCCAGGACATCTGTTATCTGTAGACCCCACTCCAGTACCTGAATGACAGGCATGGGGCGTCCGCCGCGCTCTTTCAGGCGGGCCTCCAGCGTCACGCCTTCGATATACTCCATGACCAGATAGAATCGCTCGTTCTCGACAAACGCATCGGTCACTTTGGGCAGGTTGGGATGATTCAACTGCACCAGAAATCGCGCTTCGCGCTGATACTGTTCCAGCGTCGCCTGCCGCTCCTCCTCCGACTGGCCGGGACTGCACACCTCTTTGATCGCCAGCGTGGTCTGCAACTGAAGATGCTCCGCCAGGAAGACGGTTCCCATCCCGCCCCTGCCCAGGGGCCGCACGATCTCGTAGCGTCCATTGAGCAGGGTTCCCGGTTGCAGTTGTTCCGCGCTTGTCGCCATGGTGTCCTTTTGTCTTGTCTGGCAGGCCGAAGGTCATTTGCTCTATAATATCATAGATAGGACTGATTTGACCAGAGCGGTGTTCCCCTATCCCCCGGTTGCTGCCGGGCGAATGCCGCTTATCGTCGGGAGAGATAGAGTATCCAGTCCTCCTTGTCCGGCGCAATGAACGTGGAGTAGCCGCCGCCCAGCACCGGTGGCTGTTCCTGAAACTCTCCTGTGCGCGGGTTGAACCAGGTGAAGCGGATATGCCCTGTGGCCTCCAGCAGGTCAAGGGTCACATAGCCGCCCTTCTCCAGATAGACGACATACTCATGTCCGGGATCGGCGAGCAGGAAGGAAGGCCCTTTCAGGCTCTTCGTTTCTCCGGCAGAAGTGGGTGGAACTGGCATTCCTGCCTCTTCCGCCGCCTTAATGTTGTCCTCTTCGGCCTTGCGGCGTCTGCGGTGTTCGGCAGGGGTCTCTTCTTTGCCAGTGAGCATTTCGGGATGCGGTTCAAGCCGCCACCAGCGGGTCTGCCGGAAGAACTTCGCGCAGTCCGTTTCCATTTTGAGTTCCAGGTTGCTGAGGGGCGTGGTCACGGGAAGGTTCCCGCTCCAGTAGCCGCCCCGCAGGCGCGTCTCCCACATCCAGCGGCGCGTAATGTCCAGGCTGACCTTCTCCTCTTTCATCGGCAGGCCACTGCGGGCCAGCACGACAATCGGGCGGTTCTGCGAATAGAGATAGTCGAGGGCGTTGGCATTGCCCCCCACCAGCGTCACGTAGTCGAGCCAGGGACGGTGCGGGAAGACGGGAACAGGGGCAGCGTCAGGAGGAGCCGCTACCGCATCGGCAGCGGGCCTGCTTCCGGCTTTGACGGGTGGAGTCGGGACGCGCAACGGAGGATACTCTGCGCCCTTCATCATCACGGTCAACGGGTGATGATTGGGGTCGTAGAGGTGCGTCAGTTCGGCGAAGGAGGCGATACGATTCTCCGTCTCCTCGTCCAGCGGAGCGGCCTCGTCGCCAAACAGGTTCCAACTGATGTCATAAGAGGCATAGCGGGCGAGTATATAGAGCCAGAAACGGCGCAACTGCACATCCGAGTATTTCTGGAACATCCCGCTCGAAGGCCACCCAAACCCGATGTCCGGCACGATGTCGTGGGCATTGCAGGCGACGATGCGCTGATCCATCCAGCGAAAAAACTCGGGGTTGGGACGGTCAAGGCTGCTGTCCAAGAAGGCGGTTCCGCCCTCGTTCGCCTGCCGCGCCATGCCTGCCGCGTCGTTTCCCAGCAGGTAACCGCCGATCAGACGATTGACGCCCATCCCGGAGAGCGCCTCCAGTCGCTTCTGAAACGCCGTGAAGGTGGCCGGAAGCGGGGCCGCAGCGTCCGGCGAAGTCGGCGCAGGAGTGGGAACGACCGCCGAGTCAGTCAGAAAGGCAGGGTCGCGCAGCGCGAACGGCAGCACCTGTTTGCCCTCGGTAGTTCCGAAGTGATGCCGATAGGCGCGTTCAGGATGGATGGAAAAAAACGAGGGTTCATTGCCGTCCACGGCGATGCACTCGAAACTGCCCAACTGCCCGTTCAGGTCGGGATCGTTGGAACGGGTGACCCACGTCCAGTCGCCGATTAGCTGGGGTGCAAAGCGGATATTCCAGCTATTGCCGTTTTCCCAGTAGCCGGGAAGGAAGATTTTTTTGCCGTTTGGCCCCTGAAACTCTGCCGTCAGCACGACTTCCGTATAGGGGTTGACGTGTTTCTGGACCGAACGCAGGTTGAAGTCATGCGGTTCGCTGCGGCGGACGCGCAGTTCGCCCTGTCCCTCGTTGTGATCTACCACCGCGCTGACGGAGACGCCCTCACTGAATTTCACCTTCTCGCCGAAATTGACGGTATAGGTCTGGGCGCGGCGAATGTCCACGACAAACCCGCTCGTCTCGTTCGAGTAGAGAATCAGGTAGTAGGGGTCGTCGGCGGGATCGAAGGCCAGGCAGTGCAGCTCCCGCCAGCCTCCTGTCCGCCAGCCGTTGGCGTCGCCGACCTGTATCTGATGCAGCGGAGAGACCTGGAGGGAGGTCAGAGTGCGAACGGGTGTCTGCGGCTTCACAGTCGGAGAGGGCGGGGCCGATGTGCCGACAATCGGGCCTTCCAGAGGCGGAGAGAAGAGTTCGAGCCGGGGCAGCGTCCCGCTCTCGCGTGTCCAGTCACGGAAGGTGAAATCTGTGCCGGTATAGCGCGGCGGATGGCGGAGCGAGAGGCCGTCCATGAAATTGGCGGCGGGAATAGCGGCCGGAGGATTGAACCGATACTTGCCCTGAAACTTCAGATAGGTCAGGCGATTGGAAGGGTACTGGTAGAGCCAGCAGCCGAAATCCGTTCCCGAATCGTCCAGATAGAGCCAGAGGAGGTTGAAGCCGTCGGAATCTCGCGCAAGGTACCAGGCCAGATGTTTCGAGTAGCCGGTCGGGCCGGCCTGCGTGTGCAGATAGGTAAGCGGAAAATGCTTCTCCGGCTCCTTCGCGTAGGCGTGCTGGACGAAGGTTCCGCCGGTTCCTGTCCATTCGATGCGGTAGGGGGGGCTGTCGGCGGCGATATAGCCCGTCATCGCGGCCTGTTTCGGCTGTGTGCCTGCGGAGGGACTCGTCCCTGTCTGCGCCCGCAGCGGATGCGCCGTCAGCATCGTCAGCAATGCGGCCAGCGCAATACCCGCTCTCCCGTAGCTCCATATCAACGTCTGTTTCCTCCTCTGGAAGTCAAGACTAGCGTTCCCGACAGTTAGACGGGTGGAAACGCAGGCGGTTTCCTGTAGATTGTCAGCTCGGACAGTTTTTCTCCGTGTCTACTAGTTTCGTTTTACCGTTCGGGGTAGAATCCTGTCAACGTAACTCGCCCGGAAGTCAGAAGAGGAAGCAGCAGGTATGGCACAGGCACACACGCAGGACACGACCCCAAAAACAGCCCGCAAAGGCGCTCGTAAACAGAGACCAGAGCCGGAAACCGTCGCGGAGGCGGCACAGGAAGAGGCACGTCTGCAAGAGATCACCTCGGCGGTCGGGAAACTCGAAGAGCTGCCTAACCGCAATGTCATCCGCATTCGGGGCGCCCGTCAGAACAACCTCAAGAACATAGACCTCGACATCCCCCGTGACAAACTGGTGGTCATTACCGGACTGAGTGGCTCCGGGAAGTCATCGCTCGCCTTCGATACGCTCTATGCCGAGGGGCAGCGACGGTATGTGGAGAGCCTCTCCGCCTACGCCCGGCAGTTCCTCGGGCAGCACGACAAACCGGACGTAGACCAGATTGACGGCCTCAGTCCGGCAGTCTCCATTGACCAGAAATCCACCAGCCGCAACCCCCGTTCCACCGTCGGGACAGTGACGGAGATTTACGACTACCTGCGTCTGCTCTACGCCCGTGTCGGCATTCCGCACGACCCGGAGACCGGGGAGCCGCTCGTCAAGCAGAGCATTGAGGAGATGGTAGACCGGGTGTTTTTGCTGCCGGAGGGGGCGCGGTTCATCATCCTGGCTCCGGTCGTGCGCGGGCGCAAAGGCGAGTACAAAAAGGAACTCGAAGAGATTTTGAAAGAGGGCTTTGTCCGCGCCCGCATAGATGGCGAGATGGTGGACTTGAGCGAACAGATACCGGAGTTGGAGCGTTACAAGCAGCACACCATTGAGATCGTGATGGATCGCCTCATCCAGAAGCCGGACATGAACCGCTCACGCATTGCGGATTCGCTGGAGCAGGCGCTGAAACGGGCGAAGGGCATGGCGGTCGTCTCCGTGCAGTCGAGCGGCGACATTCCCGCGCAGGAACTGATGTTCTCGGAGAACTTCGCGACGACGGACGGGGGCTTCAACTTCGAGGAGATCGAGCCGCGCCTGTTCTCCTTCAACTCGCCGTATGGGGCTTGCCCGGACTGTCACGGCCTGGGAACGCGCACGGAGTTCGACCCGAACCTGATTATTCCCGACCGTAACCTCAGTATCGCCCAGGGCGGCATCCGGTACTACGTCCTCAAAGCCAGCAAGAAGATACTGACTGAGCATCGTGAGGGGCAGTTCAAGGCGGTGGCGAAGAAACTCGGTTTTACAATCCAGACGCCGCTGAAAGAGCTGACGGAGATGCAGCTCAACGCGCTGATGTATGGCATCAAAGGCAATGTGACGGTTGAGTTCAGGAACAAATGGGGCCGTACCCGCACCTTTGACAGCGAGTTCGGCGGCGTTGTTCCCGAAATGGAAGAGAAGTTTCGCGGCACGGACAGCAACTACGTGAAGGAAGACCTGGCCCAGTACCAGAGTGAGCGGCCCTGCCCGGTCTGCAAAGGCGACCGTCTAAAGAAGGAGTCGCTCGCGGTGACGATTGGCGAGCGCAACATCGCCGAACTCTGCCGCCTCTCGCTGGAAAAACTGTTCGGGTTCTTCGAGGGGTTGCAGTTGACCGAGCGTGAGCAGATCATTGCCCGGCAGATCGTGAAGGAGATACGCTCCCGTCTGGGCTTCCTGCTGAACGTCGGGCTGAACTATCTGACGCTGAATCGGGCGGCAGCGACGCTGGCAGGCGGGGAGGCGCAGCGCATTCGGCTGGCGACGCAGATCGGCAGCGGTCTGATGGGCGTTCTCTACATTCTGGATGAGCCGAGCATCGGGCTGCATCAGCGCGACAACACGCGCCTGATCCGCACGATGGAGCGGCTGCGCGAACTCGGCAACACCATCCTGGTCGTGGAACATGACGAGGAGACGATGGAGGCCGCCGACTGGCTCATAGATATTGGCCCCGGCGCGGGCGAACATGGCGGCCATGTGGTGGCGCAAGGCACTCCGGCGGAGGTGAAGGCGAACCCGGCCAGTATCACGGGGCAGTACCTGAGCGGGACAAAGCAGATCGAAGTGCCTTCCGCCCGGCGCGAACCGGGCGACCGTTGGCTGGAACTGATCGGCGCACGGCAGCACAACCTCCAGAACGTGACGGCGCGTATTCCGCTCGGAATGTTCGTGGCGGTGACAGGTGTCTCCGGCTCCGGCAAGTCCACGCTGATTCAGGAGACGCTGTTCCCCATCCTGATGAACCGCATCTACGGCTCGCACACGGTCTGGGGTGCACACGACGAGCTGCGGGGCGTCGAGCTGATTGACAAGGTGATTGACATTGACCAGTCGCCCATCGGACGCACGCCGCGCTCGAACCCCGCGACCTATACCGGTGTCTTCGATCTCATCCGCGACCTGTTCAGCAAGACGCAGGACGCCCGTGTGCGCGGCTATGAGCCGGGGCGGTTCTCGTTCAATGTGAAGGGTGGGCGGTGCGAAAGCTGCAAGGGCGACGGCATCCTGAAGATCGAGATGCACTTCCTGCCGGATGTCTACGTACCGTGCGAGGTCTGCAAGGGCAAACGTTATAACCGGGAGACGCTGGAGGTGAAGTTCAAGGGTAAGTCTATCGCGGACGTGCTGGACATGACGGTTTCAGAGGCGGTGGAGTACTTCTCCTCGCTGCCCAACATCGCCCGTAAGTTCCAGACCCTGCACGATGTCGGCCTGGACTATCTGAAACTCGGTCAGCCCGCCACAACCCTTTCCGGGGGCGAAGCGCAGCGGGTGAAGCTGGCCTCGGAACTCGCCAAGCGCAGCACCGGGCGCACCATCTACATCCTGGACGAGCCGACCACCGGCCTGCACTTCGCCGATGTTGAGAAGCTCATCGGCGTCCTGAACCGCCTCGTCACCTCCGGCAACACGGTGCTGGTCATCGAACACAACCTCGATGTCATCAAGACCGCCGACTGGCTCATTGATATGGGGCCGGAGGGCGGAGACGGCGGCGGCAAAATCGTCGCCCTCGGCACTCCCGAACAGGTCGCCGCAGTCCCGGAAAGCTACACCGGCCAGTACCTCAAGCGCGTCCTCGACAGGCGCTGACCGTTTGCGGTAGAATAGAAAGCGTAAGTAGAGGACGGAGAGTTTCCAGGTTATGCGCGATGCGGCAGAGGATTCCGATAGGATAGAGATTGCGCTTGAAAAGGCGTTCCGTCTGCGTCCGGTGAACACGCAGATTTCATATTCACAATTTCGGTGTGGGATTGGCGGCACGGAGTCGAGCCTGTCCGCCGTAGGCGGCGACAGTATGTTCCAGAAGCAGAAAAAGCAGAACGGCGAGTAGACACCAGGGCCAGAGCGGGCGGTCATGGCGCAGGCTGTCGAGTTCTGCGGCGGCTCCGTTGGCCCCGGCATGGACAGCGTAGGCGGCGTGTTTGGTGCGTTTGCTCTGAAGTTCACGCGGGTCAATCGCCCGCAGATCGCTCTCGTCGGGATGGGGATTGACGGCCAGGGTCGCGACAGGCTGGCCTTTGGTGAAAAGCGCATGGAAACCGATGCCCCCGACGCGCTCCACAATCACGCCGCCGCTGGTTTTGTCTACCGTGACGCGTTCCGGCTCGCTGTCAGGGCCGAGACAGGTGACGGTTCCGCGCACCTGTTCGGCGTCCAGCGTGGTCGAAGCGGAGTTGCCGGGCGTGAAGTCGCGCCGGTCGCCCTCTTTACCAGTCAGCCCTTTGAGGAACTCGTGAATCAGCGGGGGAAAGACCTCCTGCCGTGCCAGATCGCTGTCGGCAGGGGCAGGGGAGAAGTTGCAGAGCAGGAGGCTGCCCGCGCCGAAGTTGCGGCGAGCGGCGGCAGGCGTTCCGTCCTCGAACTTGAGCAGGACTTCGGCGCGTTTGTCCGGTTCGGCAGTCAGGTAGAGGCGCGTGAAGTGGATTTTGCCCAGGTCTGCCGCTTCGGGGTCTTTGAACAGGCGCAGGAGCGGGCTGTCGTACCGGGCTTCGGTCAGCGTCAGATAGCCTTTGCCGCGCTTAGACACGTCGAGAGCGGACTGTGGCAGGAACGGCAGGCCGTCGCCGTTTTTGCCGAGTTGTGCGAACGCCTGCATCTGTCCGAGGAAGTTTGGCCCGCCCGCGAAGACCAGAAGCGAACCGCCGTTCGCCACATATTTCGCCAGCATCGGGAGGCGGTCGGCGGGCATCGTGGTCACGGCTTCCAGCAGCACGGCGTCGCAGGCTTTGAGATCGGCTTCCGTCAGCTCGGTGGCATGGCGAGGCAGGACGCGAATGCCGCCGGGCAGATTCGGCACCGGATTGAGGGCGCGGGACAGGAAGTAGGCTCCGGTCGGACTGCCGTTCAGCGCCTCATCCGTCACCAGAACGACGCTCTGGCTGTGCCGCAGGTCGGCGACAAGGTAGCGGGCATCGTCGGCGGGGAGGGCATCGGCGGGCAGACGAGCGGTCAGGCGATAGCGGCGGGCTTCGGGAAAGGTGACGGGAAACGCGACCGTTCCGCTGGTGTAGGGCGGCAGGGTGATCGAGGCGGTCAGCGGGGCGGGGGCCGCACCGCTCGTCTCCTCCGCCGCTGCGGTGAGCGTGACGGTGAACGGGCGGGTCACACGGGAGCCGTTCCAGACTTCCGCGACAGCCTCCGCCTCCTCTCCGGCGGTTGGGGCGGCAGGACGCAGTTTCAGGCCGGTGACGGCGGCGTTCTCCCGCTCCCCGTTGTCTGCCGCAATCGTGATGAGTTTGACCTCGGCGGGCAGGGTCTCGAAGGTTACGTCGGCCCAGTTGGTGCGCTGAAAGTCCGAGGCCAGTATCAGCGTTTTGTCGGGCGCGTCCGTCTTCGCCAGCAGTTCCGCCGCCTGCGCGACGGCGGAAGCCATCTCTCCCCGCTCCACGCCGGGCTGGGCGCTCTTGACCGCCTGCCGCAGCGTCCCGAAATCCCCGCTCAGTTTCGGCAGGACCGGACGCGGCGCTCCCCCGGCCAGCAGAACATCCGCCACATCGCCTGTATGCAGATCCTCAAGCAGGGTGACGGCCTGGTCGCGGGCCTGCGCGAACGAGCCAGCGCCGCCCTGGGTATAGCCCATAGATAGCGAAGTGTCCAGCACGACAACGACCGCCCGTTTGCCGCCTTTGCCTGCCAGCGGGGCCGTCCGCGTGGGTTTGAGGAATGTCAGAACCAGAAACAGCAGTAGGGCAAGCCGCAGCAGGAGCAGGAGCCAGCGGCGCAGGCGGAACAGATTCGATTGTTGTGCGAGCGATTTTTGCAGGAATCGGAAGGTCGGCAGGAGGACAGTGTGGTGTGTGCGGCGCGTCAGGAGATGGATAATCACCGGGATACTCAGAGCGAGCATCCAGGGCCAGAATCCTGCATTGAGAAACCCGAATCCGTTCACGGCGCTTTCTTCCCTCCCGGCGGCTTCTTCCTGTTCGACTGCTCCCGACAGGCCCGCCCTGTGACCATTATACGCCGCTCGTCCCGTCCCGTCAAGAAGCGAAAATCAGGCGCGGTGCGGCGTGGTTTACACGTTCGCCACCGATTGACACTCTCTCCGCAATACTGGTACAATTCGGTAGAAATAACGCTGGAAACCTGTTTCTCACAGAGCGACAGGGCCGTCTCGCTACAGGCTGTTGCCGCTGGTCTGGCCCTGGACTGCACACGAAGGGACACGCATCTCTCATGTCTTCGACACTCATCGGCGAGGCGCTTGCTTTCGTCTTCTTTTTTCTGTACGGCAGCTTCTTCGAGTGGGTGTTCCACAAGTATCTTTTTCACTCTCCGAAGTTTTTTTACCAGACATTCAAGGCGCACACCCTGGTTCATCACCAGCGCTACAAGTACGAGCCGGAATCCTATGAGTGGCAGGAGGGACAGGAAAAAGACCATATCGCAATGGACTGGTTCGCCCTTCCGCTCTTTATGGCCTTTCACTTTCCTCTCTTCTATCTGGTCGAGCATTTTACGGGCTGGAAATGTCTATGGGGCGGTATCGCCGCCATCAGCGTCTACTACTGTATTTACGAGTATTTCCACTACTGTATGCACGTTCCGGCAGGGCGGCTTTTCGAGCGTAACTTTGTCTTCCGCTTTGCGAAAGAGCATCACCGCATCCATCACAAATATATGCTTCAGAACTTGAACGTTTTCTTCCCGCTGGCCGATGTCTGCCTCGGCACCTACCGCAGTCCGGCGAGCGTAGGCAAAGGGCGAACCGTTGCCGCCCTTGAAAATTTACAGGAAGTTGAAACCTCCCGATAAACTTCCGAGAGGGGTATCGTGTCTCTCCATTCGCATCGTAATCAGCTTGTGCGGACTTCGGCTCTGTGGCGGGGCAGAGGGGCTTCCGTGTCGCGCACATTCCTACGCAGGCGCATGGTGTGGCTGGCAGGCGTTTTGGCGCTGGGCGCAGCGTTCGGTGTCTGGCAATGGACGACCCGGCATACGCAGAGAGGCTCCGGGCAAACGACCGTAGCGCAGGGCGTTCTCTATCGCTACATCCCGGAAGGAGACATACTGGTTCAGGGGACGCGCTCCGATGCGCTGATTCTGGATGTGGACCTCCGAACGCCCGGTCTTCGCGTCGAAGCGGCGGCAGAACACGCGGCCCGTCAGCCGAACGGCGCTGTCTTTGCCGACGCGCACACGGTGCGCGAGTGGTGTCAGCAAACCCATGCGATTGGCGGCATCAACGGCGGCTTCTTCGGCAAAACGCAGGGCGAGACGAAAGAGGTCATGGGACTGCTGCTGACCGGCGGACAGGTTCTCAGTCCCGGTCGGAAGGTGCGCTCTCCCTCCAATCCCTCGAATCAGTTTGTGCGCTGCGCTCTCGGCTTCACCGCCTCGGGAACCCCGCGTATCGGATGGCTCACTTCCGACCGGGACAACGGCGTTCACTCCGTCAACCGTCCGCTCAATCCGACCTCGAACCAGCTCTGGAATCTGCGCTCTGCAGTCTCTTGTGGTCCCCGCCTTATCGCCGACGGACAGCTCATGGTAACCGATCACGAGGAGCGTCTCGTCAGTCCTCGCGCCCTGCCCCGAACCTTCGTTGCTTACGACATGGAGGGAAAAGGCCGTGCGAGGCGTCCCCGGCATCTCCTCCTCGGCATCGCTATGGAGATGACCTTTGCTGATGTCGCCGCCTTTACGCAGCGCTACTTCCGCACGATGCACCACACCGAATGTGCCGACGCGCTCTGTCTGGACGGTGGCTCCTCTTCCCAACTCGTCTATCGCGATCCCGCTCACGCCGCGAATCCCGACGCCTATATCGAGACCCGCCCCTCCTTCGTCACTCTCCCCACCGCCCTCCTCATCCGCCAGCAAAAACCCTGACCGCGCTCTGCCTGTACGAAACTGTTTGCCCGTAAAGAATGCTTGCTTATGCCCAGTCGTCGGTGTTGGCTGCTCGTTGGGTTAGGGCGGTGTTGGCGGCCTCTTCCGGGGTGAGGAGGAGGCAATACGTCATGTAGATGAGGTCATATTTAGGAACGGGGGCAAATACGGGCCATAAGAGTGCTTCCCGCTCCCGACCGTTGTGGCCAGCGAACTCCTGCGAGACGACGGTCATGTCTATCTTGTTGCCCTCCCGCAGGACGCTGGAGACCTGCACCTCCGGGTCGCGTTCGCGCCACCCCTCCCGAACGACCTCCTCCAACTGCGCCTGCAACAGTCTGATTCCCTCTGCGTCCATAATTTCCCCCTGCCTGCTCCCCGTCGTCTCTGTGTAAGGCAGCCTGGTTCCGGTCTGCATCCCCATTAGATGCTCCGACGAATAGTATTTTGCCCGTTTTCGAGCAGGCTTGCGCTCAGGGGGAGGAGACAGACTCCTCCCTCCGAAAGGACTTGCTCACCGACCGATTGTCCCCTACTTAAACCGGGGAGAAGGGGGCGTCGTCAGAGACAACAACTGCACCAGACCCACCACACAAAGACAAGTCCGAGCAAACAGACCTGTCGCCAGACGATACTCCTCCCGAACGATCCGAAACGCTTTCACACGACGGATACTGTGCTCCACACGCACCCGACCCGAAGAGAATACCCGGTTCTCCTCCTTCTGCTCGACCGTCAACTCCCCTCCGCGTGGTTTCTTGTGGGGAACTTCAAACCGGTGGAGACCCTGGTAAGCCAGATCCCCTTGC
>JBBRLP010000057.1:0-31160 GCA_038231295.1 Chthonomonadales bacterium | reverse complement strand
GACACGTCTGCCGAGGGGTCTGTTGCCAGGAAAAGGCGAGATTGGCGTCTGTTTCTGAGTAGAATCGACTCTCTGCCCGCTCCGTAGCATTCTTGATGGGCAAAGCAACCACGGCGACAGCCGACTTTTGAAAAAGGCTCGATAATGAAAAAATTTTAACCTCCCTGAATATTCCGCCGGAAGACACTGCCAGCAGAAGCAGAAGGGCCTTCTGAGACCGCAATCTCAAGTTTGGAATGCCAGCACAATCAAAACAAGTTGCCCTTCCGTGCGGTAGAATGCACCAGCATAAAGAAAAAACGAACCGCGAAAATACCTGCAACAAATACAGATGTCTACCTTGTCTTTCTCACAGAAGCGCGTTATTATGAGAGTCCTACGCTGCTCTGCAATTTCGTGCGATATTACTTACGCTGTTCCTCCTGGCGCCGAAGGAAGATATACTACAGCGAAAGTCCTTATCCGAAACACAAATTGCTTCCCTTCTGTAAGGAGAGGACCCTTAATTCATGCTTCGCAAGAAAGCCTTCACACTAATCGAACTGCTCGTCGTCATCGCTATCATCGCCATTCTCGCTGCTATTCTCTTCCCGGTCTTCGCCCGCGCTCGCGAAGCCGCCCGCAAAACAAGCTGCCTCAGCAATATGAAGCAGATCGGTCTTGCCTTTATGCAGTACGTGCAGGACTACGACGAGAAACTGCCCCAATCCTGGAACGGACAGAACGACGTTACGCAGGGCCAGCAACTCAACTGGGCCTGGGCCATCCAGCCCTACGCCAAGAACCGCCAGATCTACAAGTGTCCGAGCGACAAGTACGACAATGCGGCCTCCAGCTACATTGCCAACAATGGTTTCGGTAACATTAAGATCGCCATCATTCCCCGTGTCTCCGAAATGGTACTCATCATGGACGGCTACACCTCCAATGGCGGTGCATGGGACCCCACCAACGTCAACACCGGATACGGCCTGAACTGCGACTACACGATCTGGAATGCCACGACCCGCGTTACCCAGGGCAACCTGGGCCTGCCCCGGCACGGCGGCACCGCCAACCTGCTCTTCGCGGACTCTCATGCCAAGACCACTCCGGCGCTGAAAACGTATGGCCCCAACGACAGCACGCTCCAGATCGCGGCCTCCGCTCTGGAAGGCGCCGTCCCGTACATGAACTACATCAACCAGGACAACCAGTTCAACTGCTGCGGAACCTCCTGGTCGAACACCTACTGAACCCGGTTCTCTTCGGCGCAACAGGAAGCGGCGGCAGGGGCTGAACACAGCCTCTGCCGCCGCTTCTTTTTGTCTATGGGGTATCATCTATCTGCAATGAGAGCAACTTCCGAACAATCCGCACTGCCCTTTACTTCCCCCCGCAAACGCCCCTTGATGCGCCTGCTGGTTCTGCTCTGTATCGTAGGCGGAACGGTGGCAGCGTTCTCCCTCTACTCCTCCTGGAAGCAAGAGTCGCGGCCCGGTATGCGCCACTATCTGAAGGGCATGGAGTACCTGAACTCCAAAAACCCGGCGGCCGCGCAAAACGAATGGCTGGCCGGCATGAAGGAAGACCCGGCCTCCTTCCAGTGCTTCGAGCAGATGGGCGATCTCTACACGGAACTGAAGATGTACCCCGAAGCCGCCTACTGCTATGGCAAAGCCGTGAAGCTTGTTCCCGGGGACGGTTCGCTGAATCTCCGGCTGGCGAAATCACAGCGCTCCGCCGACCAGAACGACGCAGCCTATCTCAGTGCGAAACGCGCCCGCGAACTCCTGCCGGACGATGCCGACGCGCAGGGCGTCTACGGCCTGCTGGAACTGGAACGCCATAACCAGGCTCTGGGACTGACGGCGCTGCATCGTGCGCTCCAGATCCGTCCCAACGATCCAGCCTATACGCTCGCCCTCGCCCGTGCGGAACTACAGGCAACCGACGTGCCAGCGGCGGAGCGTGATCTCGCCCCCTATCTTCAGCAACATCCCGACGACGCCGATGCGAACGAACTCATGGCGGAGATCACCAGCCGCAAGCCGCGCACCCCGAAGACGATTCAAGCCACGACCCGTTTTGCCGAACATGCTGTCGCCGGACATACGACCCGTGAAGACGCCTATACCCTGCTGGGCCATCTCTCTCTCGACAGCGGACGCACTCAGGACGCCCTGCATACGTTTCAGGACGGCTATACGCGGTTCGGAAACTCGGAGGCTATCCTCAAAGGACTGCTCGACTGTTACGCCCGTCTGAACGACGCGCCGCATCGGGACAGAGTCGCCGAAGTCTTGCAGCAGACGGTGGCGCGGCATCAGCGCATGACCCATCTGCGCGATCAGGTCAGCCTCCACGCCGACGCGAACGAGGCGGTGCTGGAATTGGCGCAGCTTACCGAGCAGGACGGCGACCTGAACCGGGCGCAGTTCTTCTTCGAGCGTCTGGCGCAACGCAATCCGGGGAATGCCCGCTATCAGGCCGCGCTGGAGGCATTCCGCAGCCGCATGAAAGCCGCCTCGGAGCAGCCCGCGCCCCCCCCTCCTCCCACAGGAACGCCACATGAATAGACGCCGCTGTCTTCTCGCTCTCACCGGTGGCCTGTCCGCCCTGATAGGATGCTTCAAAAAGCCCGTCGCAGTGACCCCTCCGACGCCTTCTGTCGCGCCTCTTCTCACCAGCGTCGTAGACCCCCATACGGCGGAGACCGCCCCGCAGTTGACACGCTACCCCGTCCGCTTCACTGATGTCACCGCGCAGGCGGGCCTCCAGTGGAAGCACGAGAACGGGGCGACAGGCCGCTTTCTCTTTGTGGAACCCAACAGCGGCGGCGTGGCCTTCTTCGACTACAACAACGACGGCCTCCTCGATATTTTCGCGGTGCAGGGTGGTCCTGTTCCGGGCGCGACCGGAAACGAACTTAAGTTCAACAAGCGCAATGCCCTCTTTCGCAACAATGGGGACGGCACCTTTACCGATGTCACGCAGGGCAGTGGTCTCGAACAGATCGCCGGATACGGGCAGGGCGTCTCCGTCGCCGACTACGATAATGACGGCTGGCCCGATCTCTATATCACGGCCTACGGCGGCAATCGTCTCTTCCGCAACAACCGCAACGGCACCTTTACCGATGTCACCGAGCGGGCAGGCGTCGCCGATCTCGCAAAGGAGCTTCTCTGGCCGCAAAGCTCCGCCTGGGGCGATTACGACAACGATGGGCATCTCGATCTATTCGTCTGCCACTATGTACACTGGTCCCCTGCGCTCGATCAGGCGTGTATCGCGCCCTCCGGTCAGCGCTTCTACTGCCGCCCCCAGGTCTACGAGCCGAGCCACTGCACCCTCTATCACAACAACGGCGATGGCACCTTTACCGATGTCACCGAGAAGGCCGGACTGCTGCATCTGCCCGCCAAGAGCATGGGCGCGGCCTGGTTCGACTACGACGACGACGGCTGGATGGACCTGTTCGTCTCCAACGATATGTCGGCCAACTTTCTGCTGCACAACAATCGAAACGGCACCTTCACGGATCAGGCCATTGTCGCGGGCGTCGCGGTCGCCAACGACGGGACGCCGCAGGCGGGAATGGGAGTCGGTGTCGGAGACTACGGGAATGAGGGCCGGGAGAGTCTGTTCGTGGTGAACTTCGCGCAGCAGCCAAAATCCGTGTTTCACAACGAGGGCAGCGGTCTCTTTACCAATGCGACCGGTGTCTCCAATGTGGGCAGCACGAACTTGCAGTTTTTGGGATTCGGGGTGGAGTGCTTCGACTACGACCTCGACGGCTGGAAGGATGTCGTCGTTGGCAACGGCCATGTGCAGGTGTGGAAGGACTCTGAGAGCGGTGGCTCGACCGCCGCGCAGAGTCAGCAGCTGCTGCACAATCAGGGAGATAAGACGTTCACCGACGATTGGCGTTCTCTGGGCGATCTGGTCAAACCCCGTGTCACTCGCGGGCTGGCTATCGGGGACTACGACAACGATGGCGATCAGGACATTGTCCTATTCGGGCTAAACGGGCCGCTCCAGCTTTTCCGCAACGACGGCGGCAACCAGCACCACTGGATCACCTTGCGCCTGGAAGGCGTCTACAGCAACCGCGATGCCATCGGCGCGAAGATCACGCTCCGGGCAGGCGGCATGACGCAGACGCAGTGGGTGCGCGGCGGATCCAGCTACTGCTCGCATAGCGATACCCGCGTCACCTTCGGGTTGCGGGATACCGCGCAGATAGACGCGCTCGAAATACGCTGGCCCCGCGACGGCAGGCAGCAAAAATTCGGCCCGCTCGCCGCGAACGCCTTCTACTGGATCAAAGAGGGCGGCGCTCCCCTCCCCGACCCCCGTAGCAAAGCCGCTCCGAAGTGAGAGCCGATGGCGAGGGTATCCACAAAGGCTGGTAGTGGCAAAGGGTTGACGCCCTGTGCTTCTCCAATGTAGCGAGGAGGCAACCCTTTGCAGTTTCTCAGCGCCCGCCGGAGCCGGGATAACCGCCGCTGCCGGGCGATCCGCCGCCCGGATAACCACTCCTACCCGATGAGCCACCTGAGCCGGGATAGTTGCTTCCGGCACCGGGATAGTTACTGGCGTTGGGCGAACCGCTGGACGCGCCTGTCGGATAGCCGGGCGGCGGAGCGCTTGGCTTGTAACCCCCTGCGGAATCGGCGGTTCCTGTCGTCTTGTGATCTCCCAGTACCTTCCATCCTACAATCGCTAGGACGATCACGACAATCGCGATAAGACCGGCGGCGACGGCGGGACTGATAGACTGCTGTTTCATACTTGTCTGCTCCTCATCGAAAATGGGCTTACTTCGAGCCTGCGCTCGCCGCTCTGCCTGCTGCGAAAACCGTGCGTGGACTGTCACCGTCACATTAGACGAAAGCCAGCCGTCAGCGACATTGCTATTCGCTATCGGCAGGTGATTTGCCTGCTGCCTTTTCGGGCTTCAGCCAGCGATTCAGCCAGCCGAAGTTGCGCTGAAGACGATCCAGGCGCAGAATCGGCGGGCCGCTGCGCGACATTCCGTGCGAAGTCTCCGCCGGATAGCGCACGAACTCCACCGTTTTGCCCTGCATCCGCAGGGCGGCGAAAAGCTCCTCGGCCTGCCCCACCGGACAGCGCAGATCGCCATCGCTATGGATAATCAGCAGAGGCGTAGTGACGTGTCCCGCATAGGCCAGCGGCGAGAGCTTCCACAGCGGCAGCGGGTCGTTCCAGGTGTCGCCGCCGAAATAAGCGCCATGCCGCCAGGCGAAATCCGTCGTTCCCGCCATGCTGTGCAGATTCCCCACCAGGCGATCCGCGATGGCGCAGGCGAAACGGTCGGTATGCCCCACCGCCCAGGCCGTCATGTAGCCGCCATAGGAGCCGCCCATGATCGCCATTTTGGATTGGTCTACAAACGGCAGCCCCTCGGCATAGTCGGCGGCGGCGAGAATGTCCTGATAGTCCCGGTTGCCCCAGTCGCCCTTGATCGCCTTCGTGTGCGCCTCTCCATAGCCGACGCTGCCACGCGGGTTTACGTACAGCACGACATACCCTTCCGCCGCCAACGCCTGCAACTCATGCAGGAAGATATTGCCATACTGCGTGTGCGGCCCGCCATGCACATAGAGGACGAACGGATAGGTCTGCGGCGCATCGAACTCCGCAGGCCGCAGCAGCCAGCCATGCACCGCGCCGCCCTCCCCGTTCGGAAACTCCACCGATTCGGGAACAATGACCGTGACCTCCTCCAGAAACTCCCGATTGAAAAAAGTGCGTTGCTGACTCTCCACTTCGCCCCGCACAGTGCGCGGCGCGGAGAGAACGAATAGATCCTGCGGACAGGTAGGCGTGCCGAAAGTGACCGCCGCATGACCGTGCGGACTCAGGCTGAACCCGCCGAGTTCGCCGCCAGACGGAGAGAGCGGCATCGCGCCGCCGCCGTTCGCCATTATCAGCATCAGGCGCGTGTCGCCGCGCTCACTGACAGGGAAGAAGAGAGCGCTGCCGTCCGCGTTCCACTGCACAATGTCTCCTCCGCCGATCTCATGGGCGTCGGAGAGGGAGGCGTAACCGATGTAGAGGTCGGCGCTGCCGGTGAGGTCGCGGGCGGTCTCGCCGCCGTCCGCAGGCAGCACGAAGAGCCGGGGATTGTTGGTTCCCCAGGTATCGTCCAGATCGGGATTGCCGAGATAGGCAAAGCGCGTTCCGTCCGGCGACCAGACCAGGCCGAACTTATCGCCGGGCGGGGCGACGAGACGGGTGAGTTCACCGCCTTCTGTCGGGACGGTCCAGATACCGGCATCGTAATAGGGGGCGATGTCGCTGTCCGGGCGGCGATCCGACAGAAAGGCCAGTGTCTTACTGTCCGGGGACCAGACCGGCAAGCCCACGCCGAAGGGGCCGCTCGTCAACTGTCGGCACTCGCCCGTCGCGGCATCTGCTACCCATACCTGCGGGTATTCGCCGTCCACGAATCCGCTGCCGTCAGATCGGTAGTTCAGCGTCATATGCACACGCGGCGGCGCGGGCTGCTCCTGCTTCTGCCGCTCTTCCACCTTCTCTTTGCGGTAGGCTTCGGGCGTGGCGCGAAAGAGAAAGGCGATCTTCGTCCCGTCCGGCGACCAGCGAAAACCGGAAATGCCGCCCTCCGTCTCGATTTTCGTCAGGCCGACAGGTTCGCCGCCATCGGCGGGAATCACATAGATACGGCTCTTTGGCTTCTGGCGATCCGAAAGGAAGGCCAGGCGTTTGCCGTCCGGCGACCAGCGCGGGTGGCTGTCGTTGGAGTCGCTCCCGGTGAATCGATGTGGCTCCCCCGCTTCTCTCGGTGCCAGCCAGATTTCACTGCGGTATTTACGCTTCTCCGCATCTACCGACTTCCTGACAAAGGCGATCTGCTCGCCATCCGGGGAGAACTGGGGGTCTCCTGCCATCTGCAAACGCATGAAATCTTCCGCCGTGATCTTACGGGGCATACCGACACTCCTTTGAGGTTAGGTTGAATTGAAGGGGATTCAAACGCGGGAGAAGTATGACTCGTCCTCGAAAGTGCAATGTCCGTCCTCGTCCTTGAGATAGACGCGATCCCGTTCGCATCCGAACATCTTCACGCTCACCTGCTGAATCCAGTCCAGCGCGGCACGACTGGCAGGGGAGAGGGCCTCCCCTGCCAGTCGCTTCCACTCTTCTTCACGGCGCAGCCAGAGTTCCGCACGACGCAACCCTTCGAGAAACTCCTCGATACGCAGGGTGCGGTCGCCGCAGCCGGGACACTTCCAGAGCGTTCCCGTCTGCCAGACAGCCATACCTCCGCCCGCCTCGACCGCTGCCATGACCGCCTCGCCAACGACCGTGTCCGCGAATAGCTCCCTCTCCTGATGCTGACGAACACTGCGCCAGCGTACGAAAAACGCTTTCACGCGCCTGCTATTTCTTCCGCAGGACGATCTGATCGTCCATCGTCTTGAGCATATCGTCGTAGTAGGTCTTCACCTTCAGGAAGTTCGCGGCAGGAACCGTTCCGGGCCGCTCCACGACCGTCGCCGTGACCGTGAGGGTCTTGCCGTCTGCCGATTTCTCAATCTTACGATGATACTCCTGGAGGGGGCCGGTGAGGTTGACATCGGCGGGCAGGTCCTCCACCACATAACCCTCCGGGAGATGGTAGATGGTTATGCTCTCGGTCTGCGAGGCGTTCTCCTCGACGATAGGCCAGACGCGCTGCTCCTGCGTATAAGGGTTGGCCCGTTCCGTCCCGCCGCCGCCCATGCTGACGGGCAGAAGCAGCAGACTGCTGGTCTTCTTCGCGAAGTTAGGGGCGTTCGCGGTCAGCTTCATCACGTAGGGGCCAGCTTTGTCACTGCCGTCGGGCAGGTCGAACGCCTTCATGGTCGCGCCGTTGGAGAGCCGCTGTGCCATCGCGTTCATCATTTGTTTGCGCTGGTCGGGCGTGTAGGCGCGGGCGCGATAGCGCATCCCCTGCCCGGCTTCGCCGCGCATGGTGAAGTCCACTTTCGTATCCGCGCCGCCGTCGGGCCGCACGGTAATTTCGGAGCGTACGCTCATGCCGTTGTCGGAGCCGTTGTACATCGGGATGGTCTTGAACTCGCCCTTGCCGTCGCTTACCACCAGCGCACGGGAACCCCGGTCGCTGTTGGGAATGTCGCCATAGGCGCAGGTCTCCGCGGTCGCGTCCAGCCAGACCTCTTTGCCTGAGACCTGGGCGAGCGCGATGCAGTGGTTGAAGGCGGTCAGGGTGGGCAGGCCCTGGTCAAGCGCCCGCCGCTCTTCAGCATGGAGCAGGACGGGACTGGCCTTGATGCCCGCCAGGCCGAGCATGGTCACCAGCAGGGTCGCCTTGTCTTTGCAGTCGCCATACAGTTTGTCATGCACCTCGGCGGCAGCGTGGGGCTTGAAAGCGGAGATGCCGAACTCCAGCCCGACGTACCGCGTGCGGTTGGCGACCCAGTCGTAGATGGCGCGGGCCTTCTCGTCGTCGGTCTTCTTGTCGGCGGTCAGCGTGGCGACGGTCTTCTTGATGGCCTCCGTGGGTTTGGCCTGCGGGGTCTGGAGTGTCCAGTACCATTTCGCGATGTCCTGCCAGGAGTCGAGCGAGGAGACCTCCATCCAGGTGTGGATATCGTTGTAGTTGGGCATGGAGGGTTCGAGTTCAAGCGGTTTGGCGTTCTTGACTTCCCAGGTATAGGTGCGCGTCTTGCCGTCCAGCGAGGTCGTGATGATGGGCTTAAGGCTCTCATCGTTATACGTCTTGAATTTCAGCGGCTTGTCGGCGGGTGTGTGCAGCACATAGCGGCTGACTCCCACCGGTTCCGGCCCGTTGAAGCCCCAATAGGTGAAGAACTGACCGGGCATGAGCATCGGATGCGTGATCTCTTCCCAGGTGTAGTCAATCACGCAGCCGTCTTCAATGGCAGGCATGGAGAAGCCGTAGCCCTGCGCGTCGTCGTACATCAAATAGTCCCCGGCCTGAGCGCTGGTGCGAATATCCTCCGGCTTGACATTGACAACCGTGCCGTCTTTTTTGATGGTGCGGGCGCTGACGACGTGCAGTTCCTGAAAGCTGGAGTTATAGGGCAGATTGACCTCGGCCAGACTGCGGGCGCGTTCATTATAGAGTTTATAGGTCATGCGATAGCGGGCAACGACGGTTCCATCCGATTTGACGGTGACGTTGCCGAGATCGAGGAGTCGGGCATAGTTGGCGTTGGGATACATGGCGGTCGTCGGAGCCATTGCCATCGCCGTCTTCAGTTCAGCATCTATCCCTTCCGGCTTGTCGAGCGGGCGGGCAGCGGGTTTCGTAGTTTTCGGCGGGACAGCCTGCGCGGACGGCAGCACCACAAAAAGCGAGGCGGAGACAAACGCCAGCGCGAACGCGCTGTGGAGACATAGTCGGCGGAAGAACATGGGCTTGACTCTCCTGCAATACGGGGTCAGATTGGTGCGTTGGGAACAGACGGGGCAGTCCCGATATTCTCTCTTCTACGATTCTTCCCCGCCCACAATTAGCCGGAATCTACGATTCTGCCCTCCAGCATTATATCCGGTCCAAAGTGGCGGACAGAGAGCGAGCGAAGCGCGATGGCTTCGGACATGAGGTCCAGGCCGACACCTTCCAGGGGAGTCGGAGCGTCTTTGCCGCCGATCAGTTTGGGGGCGATGAAGAACAGGGCCTTGTGCGCGAGACGGGCGTGGAGCAGGGCGGCGTGGAGTTCGCCGCCGCCTTCGACCAGAACGCTGATGATCTTCCGACGCGCCAACTCCTGCATCAAGGCCGGGAGATCAACCCGCCCGCCGGTATCGGCGGGCAGGCGGAGGATTTCGACGCCCTCCTGCTGGAGGGTGCGTTCGCGGATCGGGTCGGCGGTTTCGAGGGTCGCGATGAGCAGGGGCGTTTGCGCGGAGGCCAGACGGACAGCGGCGCAGGCGGGCGGGGTACGCAGGTGGCTGTCTACGACGATACGCAGCGGCTGACGTGGCAGCGCCACGCCGGTCAGACGCGCCGTCAGTTGGGGGTCGTCCGCGAGCAACGTCCCGATACCGACCATCACCGCGCCGCTCTGCGCCCGCAGCCGATGCACATAGCGCCGTGCGCGTGGCCCGGTGATCCATTGGGAATCTCCCGTGCGCGTGGCGATCTTGCCGTCCAGCGTCATTGCGGCTTTGAGCGTGACGAACGGCGTTCCGCTAAGGGGAAAATACGCCCCCCAGCCCCTCATTCTGGGGGAGGAGGCATCTTCATGCGATAGAGTGTCCGCAGAATTGGGAAGGCTGGCATGAAAATGGAAGAACGCCTCGTTGACCTGCCGCGCCTGCGCTTCCAGCACTCCGACCACGACTTCGATGCCCGCCGCCTGCAATTTCGCGATCCCGCGCCCTCCGACACGCGGATCGTTGTCCGGCGTCGCCACGATGACTCGCCGCACTTTCGCCGCGATAAGCGCATCGGCACAGGGCGGGGTGCGCCCGAAATGCGAACAGGGTTCCAGCGTCACGTAGGCGGTCGCGCCCTCTGCTTGCGCTCCCGCTGCCCGCAGCGCAAACACCTCGGCGTGGGGCTGCCCCGCATAGGGATGCCAGCCCTCCCCGACCTTCACCCCGTCGCGCACAAGCACACAGCCGACCATCGGGTTCGGCGGCGTGAACCCCCGCTCCGCCAGACGCAGCGCCCGCCGCATCCAGCCGCGCTCCTCCGCTGTCCCTGCGGTTCGCGGCAGCGCGGCGGGGTCTCTGTTTCCGGCCTCTCCGGCAGGAATTGGCCCTCCCTTCCCGGTTGGGAAGGGAGGGCCGGGAAGCGATTCTGTCTCCGGCGGTATGTACTTAGTCTTCCTCGTCATCGTCTTCTTCCGCAGAGGATGCGTTACGGCGCAGCGAGCCGACCGTGTCCTGCCGCAGAGTACGGGCCTGCTGGACAAAACTGCGGGCAGACTCGCGGAAATCGAGCCAGGCGAGGAACAGCACAGCCACGAGGAAGAGCGAGCAGACGCCCCAGTAGGCGAGGGCAAGGGAGACCGTGACGCGACGCGCTTTCAGGACATATTTTGCATGGGCGATCTGCTTTGCGGTCACTTCCGGCCCCGGCTGCGTCGCCATTCGGGTCAGAGCGGGGGTATCCGGCCTGTCTACCGCCTGCCGCACCTTCGGCATGACGACAAAGCCGCCATAGATACTCATCATCAGAATGACGGCCAGAAGCGCCCCGGCCAGGGTGCGATAACGGCGTGAGCGCAACGACACGGCGCTGGTATACGGAGAGAGCGAGGGATTCATGGCGTTACCTTCACAGGAGTCCTTGCCAATCGAAACGTGAGAAGACCCGGAAAGGCGGCCTTCATCGCCTAACTTCCGACTATTCGGGCCGATTCGCGCAGCAGACGCACCCCTTCGGACACGCCGCCCGGATGCCCATAGATGGACGTTCCGGCCACCAGCACATTCGCGCCCGCCGCCGTCACCGGCCCGGTCGTATGCGCGTCTATGCCCCCATCCACCTCCAGATGAATGGGATGCGCGGTCTGTGCGATCATCTCACGAACCCGCTCGACTTTGGCGAGTGTCGCGGGCAGAAACGCCTGCCCGCCGAAGCCGGGATTGACCGTCATCACCAGAATCAGGTCCAGGTCGTCCATCACGTACTCCAGCACGTCCGGGGGCGTGGCGGGGTTCAGCGCGACGCCCGCCTTGGCCCCGGCTTTGCGTATCTGCGAGAGGGTGCGCTGGAGATGCAGACAGGCTTCTGCCTGTACCGTTACCCCGTCCGCGCCCGCCTTGATGAACTCCTCGACATAGCGTTCCGGCTGGACGATCATCAGATGCACATCGAAAAAGGCTTTCGAGACGGGGCGCAGCGCCTTGACCGCAGGCATTCCCATGGAGATATTCGGCACGAACGAACCGTCCATGACATCGAAATGCAGAAACTCCGCTCCTGCCGCCTCCACGACCTGCGCCGCCTCCGCCAGATGCCCGAAATCCGAGGCCAGCAGTGAGGGAGCGATGTGCAATTCCGTTATTCTGCTCACGTTAGAGAACCTTCTTCTTCGTCGCTTGCGGGTCGAACGTCAGTTGTTTGACAAGTTTGTCATCGTAGTAGATTCGCAGCGTGATCGTCTTTCCGAAATAGTCAAACTTTACCGGGATCACATCGCCTTCGTTGTGCATCTCATCTACAACAGGAGGATGATCGCCCTGCGCGTCTTTATACTCGACCCGCACACGCCGCGAGCCAACCCCATCTTTGACCAGCGTGATTCCCCGGTCATATGTATGGGACTGTGTATCTTCCGCGTTGGTTTCAGTGGTGTTTGTGGAGGGCGTCGGTTCCGCGCCCGAAGTCCCGCTGTCGGGCGGGGACGGATCGGTGGGAATGTTCTCCTCCGGCTTCGGGCCGTCACTGATGACCAGGTCTACCGGGGTATCGTGGAAAACACGTTTCTTGTAAGTCACGTCCTGGCTGATGACCCCATTGATCGTAATCTTGCTGTCGTACTGCGGGGCGATCTTGCCCACCTTCAGGCCAACGGCGGTCAGTTTGCGCTCGGCATCCTCACGGCTCATTCCGACCAGATTCGGCACATCCACATACTCCGGCCCCTTGCTGTACCAGACATTCACCGCACGGTTGGCGCGGATCGGTTCGCCTGCTTCCAGATCGGTTCGGTAGATGATGTCACGGGGTTTGTCGTCATATTCGGCATGGACAATCAGTCGGATTTTCTTCTCGGCAGCCAACTGCCGCACCTCGTCTATGGACTTCCCGATGAGCGACGGTACAGCCACCGGCTTCGGCAGCGCCCAGTTGGAGAGATAGACCGCGTAAAGACCGATGAGACACAGGACGATCACGGCGGTAACCGTACCGAGCGCGATCTTGATATAGAGAGAGACACGCTCGTCCTGAGCGCGAAGTCGGTTTCGTGAGGGCATGGCGACCGCCTGACTGGAGGCTGCAACGCTGGCGACAGGTTCCAGCGGTTGAGCAGGCGCTGCCGCAGCGGATTTCGGCCTGGCAGCGGGCAGCGGGATGACATCGGCTGGCGTCGGGGCGGCAGGAGCGTCAATCGGCGTCCAGGAGAGCGACTTGCCGAACCGCAGCGCATCCCGCACCGCTTTCAGATCGTTGAGCAGATCGGCGACCGTCCGATAGCGCTGCTCCGGCCGCTTTTGCAGACATTTGAGGATGATCCCCTCGACGGCTCGCGGCACACCGGGATTGATGACGCGGGGAGAGGGAATAGCGCTGAAAGCGTGCTGGTCGGCCAGTCCTTCGGGCGAATCGGCGGAATAGAGCGGCGTCCCCGTCAGCATCTCATACAGCACTGCGCCCAGCGCGTAGATGTCCCCTCCGACAGAGCCGGGCAGGGTGAGCGACAGTTCCGGGGCATGGTACGTAGCGGAAGAGCGCAGAACCGCCTGTTGGGCCTGCGGGGAGACGGCAATCGCCCGCTGCACCCCGAAATCCGTCACCTTGACCGCGCCTTCCGGGCTGATAATGATGTTCTGCGGGCGCAGGTCGCCATGCACCTGACCGACGGTGTGCGCGTAGTGCAGGGCTTCGGTCACCGCACAGGCATAGTCCACCGCCACAGAGAGCGTGAACGGCGCGATACGACGAATGCGCTCTTTCAGATTGATGCCGCGCACGAACTCCACAACGAGATAGGGCTGGCCGTCCTCACTGGAGCCTGCTTCCTGAAACGCCGTGATGTTGGGATGGTTCAGATGTGCGGTTGCCTCGGCGCCCGACTTCAGCGCGGCGACATACGCGGCGTCGGCGGCAAAGTCCGCGTTCACCGCCTTGAGCGCGACCACGCGGTTTGTGCCTTTTTCACGCGCCTTGTAGACGGTAAAAAGCAGGCTCTCCCCGACTTTCTCCACGACCTCGTAACGCTGATTGACCCACTGGTTAATCACGCCTGTTTGCCCCTCCTGGAGGACACATCGGACTGCATGGTCTTCTCGACAACGACCTCACTGACGACATTTTCCGGTACCGGTGAAGCGGCGGGTACTTTCGGACGAGGCACGAACCGCAGCACAAGCACGACGAGCGTGATACTTAACAACAGCACATAGCAGGGAGTCAATAGACTCGCGTCCAGATGCTCGACCTGTTCGGGCGCAAGCAGTCCCGCCGCTTCCATGCCCTGAATAATCAGCCAGCGTCCTGAGAAAAGCGTGATCCAGCCCACTATCATCGTGAGGCTGAACCATTTCGGCAGGAACGCTACGGTCTCGACCACCGCGTCCCGCTCGTCCTCCCCTCCGCTCTCCATAGAGTTCGGCGCTCCGGGCGAGGTCTCTTCGGCAGCGTCAGGCATGGAACAGCCCCCTGTGGCGCAGAATAGCGGAACGGACGGCCTTTTCAGGCACATCTTTGCTCAGAAAGACCTCTCCAACCCTGCGGGCCAGGACAAACCGCAGTCGTCCGGCCTCCGTCTTCTTATCGCGCTGCGCGGCCTCCAGTATCGAATCGGTCTCGATATCGGGGGGGTAGATGCGTGGCAGACGCGCCCGGTGCAGGGCATCGCACAGTCGCTCGCGCACTTCGGGAGGCGTCACGCCCACCTCTTCCCCGATCAGGCAGGCCGTCACCATGCCGATAGCGATAGCCTCCCCATGCTTGAAGCGGCGATACACGGTCACCGACTCCAGCGCGTGCCCGATGGTATGCCCGAAATTCAAAATCGCCCGCAGTCCCTGCTCCGTCTCGTCCTGTCCCACCACTTCGGCCTTGATCTCACAGGAACGTGCGATAGCCGCTGTCAGCGCCGCTTCATCGCGTTTCAGCAGAGCGGGCAGCGTGGCAACGACCGAACTCAAAAAGCCCTCGTCGTAGATTATACCATACTTGATAACCTCGGAAAGACCGGAACGCAGTTCGCGAATCGGCAGGCTTTGCAGGGTGGCCGTATCAATGACGACTGCCGAGGGCTGATGAAACGCGCCAACCAGGTTTTTGCCTTCCGGCAGGTCTACACCCGTTTTCCCCCCCACGCTCGCATCCACCTGCGAAAGCAGCGTGGTCGGTATCTGCACGAAGCGGACGCCGCGCAGATAGGTCGCCGCCGCAAATCCCGTCAGGTCGCCCAGTACGCCACCGCCCACCGCGACGACCAGACCCTTCCTGTCCAGTCCAGCGGCCAGAAAATCCCGATACAGCCGCGCCACCGTATTCAGATGCTTGAACCGCTCCCCTGCTGGAATTGTCACCGTCGAAACCGCGATCCCCTGCGCCGTCAGCGACGCGGCCAGCGGCGCGGCGTACAGCCTCTCCAGACCGGGATGTGTCACGAGGCAGACGTTCCCGCCTCGCGCTGCGGCCCCGACAATCTCTCCCGCCCGCCCGGAACCTAGCAGCCCCGTGCCGATGTGCAGCGTGTAACTGCGCTCTCCCAGTGCCACTGCGATGCAGCGTTCGCTCACTCTGCCGCTCCTTTATCTTCCTCACCTTCACGCAGGCGAATATCGCGACGGACTGAAGTCCCCGCTATTTGACCTTCGGCCCAGTTTCCTTCGGAAACGTTGAAGCTGTAAGGGGCTTTCGCCGCGCTCAACAAACCTTGCCGCGTGGGGTTTCGTCCGAAGGACGATCCGGCGAAGCCGCGTAGCGAGGGGTGTCAACCCCTTGCCCGATGTAGCCGCGTAGCGAGGGGTGTCAACCCTTTGCCTGCCCGTCTGCGTAAGGGGAGTTATCTTCCTGGATCCATCGGGTAATTTCGTCCACAATCGCTTCGGGCCGACGGTCTGTAGTCTCTATACGCAGATGCGCGGCGGCGGCATAATGCGGCTCGCGGGAGGCCAGTAGCTGACGAATATGTGCCAGCGGATTCGCGGCATTCGCCAGCAGAGGCCGGGTCTCCGCGCTGCCCACACGCTTCTGAATCACGCCGGGCGATGCGGTCAGCCAGATGACCCGGCAGTGTTCGCGCAACAGCGCAGCATTCTCCGGGTTCAGTACGGCTCCGCCGCCCGTTGAGATGACCATACCCGGACGCTCCGCCAGTTCGCGCAAAGCCTCTGTTTCCAGACGACGAAATACCGCCTCTCCCTGTTCCGCAAACAGTTTCTGCACCGAACAGCCTGCCCGCCGCTCGATCTCGCTGTCGCTGTCTGCGAACTGATAGTCCAGTCGCCGCGCAAGCCGCCGCCCTATCGTCGTCTTGCCTACCCCCATAAATCCAACCAACGCAATGCTGCGGTTCTCTTCGTCCCTCGCCATGATACCGTTTCTCCATGTGCGTTCGGTCTCCCCTCTCCCAGACTTTTTTGGGAGAGCGGGTGGGGTGAGGGCCAATCCTCTCACAGTAAAAGAAAACGTTCAGCCAGAAGAGGCTGAACGTTTCCGATACGAGACCGTCGCGAGAAACTCGCTACGGGGTGACGCCGGGCAGAGGCAGTCCGCCACCGCCGCCTGTCGGGGCCGGGCCAACACCGCCGCCGATAGCTGAGGTAGAGATGCGCTCTGGCAGAATGGTCGCGGTGATGAAGACCAGCAGTTCCGAGTCGTTCGTAGTGATACTGCGCGAACGGAACAGGTTGCCGATGAAGGGAACGTCTCCGAGCAACGGAACCTTGAATGTGCTGACGACATCGTTCTTCGAGTTCAGACCCGCGATGACCATCGTATCGCCGTTGCGGATGATACGCTGGATCGGCGCGTTCTGCTGCGTCACGTTCGGGAAGCTCGAACCGTCGGGGCCGGTGAAGGGGGCGCCGACGGCGGTGGAGACCGCCGAACCGAAGAGCGAGATGGAGTCATCGCCGTTGATACGCGGGAAGATACTGATTCCCGTCGTGACCGGAATGGTTCCGATCTGCGGGGTGACGATGGTCTGTCCGCCGATAGCCGCCGTGACGGTATTGGTGAAGACCGGGACTTGCGTCGTGATCTGGAAGGTGACCGGCATATTGTTCAGTGTGGTCGCCATCGGAGAGGCAACCAGCTTGGCATGACCGGTACTGAGCGCGAAGCTCAACTGCGTCGAGAGGTTGCCGGTCGCGTACTGAAGAAAGGCCTGTCCACTCGTTCCTGCGAAGCCCGTGTTGGTTCCGCCGATGAGGTTTACCTTCTGGAACTGGAAGTTGATACCGAAGTTGTTGATGTCGTTCTGCGTGACGGTCACAAACTCGGCCTTCAACTGAAGCTGACGCGGTTTCACATCCAGCAGGCGCAGAATATCGCGCAGTTGTTTCAGCGCGGCCGCATTGTCGTACTTGACGAGCAGCGAGCCGTCGTTGGAGATCGCGAACAGGCCGGTGATGCCTTCCGGCAGCAGGCCCGTCGCCTGACCGCCCTGGTTCTGTCCGTTCTGCCCGCCGGGGCCGCCTACGCCCTGACCGCCGATTCCCTGTCCGCCGACTCCCTGTCCCCCGAAGCCCTGACCGCCGCCGAACTGTCCGCCGCCACCGCCACCGGAGCCGCCCTTGTCCCCGTTGATGGTCGGGTTGAACTCATATCCGTTGCCACTGGTGGGTGCGGAGGGAACCGCGCCGCCCTGCCGTACACGCTCCCCGGTATTGATGTTGACACCGGCGGCGTTGCGGAAGGGGTTCAGGAAGTGAGCGCTCGGGTTCTGTTTCTCCAGAATGGCGTTCACCGACTGCGCGACGAATATCTCCATCATCATGCCCATCGGGTTGTTGTCCACGCCGAAGAAATGGGTGATGGTGCGAGGGTCGGAGTAGAGGAGGCGAATTTTTTCGATCTTGGACGGCTCTTTGGGGCCGTTGCTGCCGTTATTCGCATTGTTGCCAACGAAGGGATCATTGGGCAGAACCGATGTGGAAGGCAAGGGATCTACTGGTTTGGGCGCACTGCCTTTCGGCCCAAAGTAGAAGACGCCGTCCTGCTCCCAGAAATCCGCATTCGCCGATTCCGCCATCAGTTTCAGGACCGTATTGATGGGCTTGTCCTTGACGGAGAGGGTAACGTTGCCGAACTCGCCGCCGCCGCCGCGCACGACGACGTTGATTCCGGTTTTCTGCTCCACCAGACGAATAGCGGCCTTGAGCGGCGATTCCGCCAGATCAAGGTCAATCGTGGTATTCGCGAGGAGGCTTGCTCCCCGTCCCTGCGCCAAACCATCGTCAGCTCTCGCGCTCAGGCTGCCGCCAGCCAGCAGCGTTACGCTCAACGCTCCGGCGACCATCAGCCCGGCTGCGTACTCCTTCTGTCGTTGCAAGCCCATACAGATGCCCCCTTCTGTGATGCGTCTTCAAGCGGACGCTGTCTTTCATTACCGAATGGTCTATTAAGCGCTTACCCGGTGTATTCCTGCTGAAACGTGAAAAATTTTATCGTGGGAGTCACATTGCAGGGCAGGCACAGTTGCCTGTGCCTACCCTTCGATCCTAATGTGTGGTCTGTACTATGGAAGTACAGCGCGTTTTAGAAGCCGCCGCGCCCGCCACCACCACTACCACCGCCGCCACGACCGCCACCACCAAAGCCGCCGCCACCGGTGCCGCCGCCGCCGAAGCCACCACCGCCCTGGCCGCCGCCACCGAGGCCGCCACCGCCGAAGCCGCCACCGCCGCCACCGCTGCTGAGGCTACCGGGATACGGATTGATCCAGATGCCTTTGGTCGTCGGGCCGATGTTCAGAATCTTGCCTTCCGGCAGAATGTCCACGAGGTCCGCAAGGGCCATCGTGTAAGCATCCCGGGAGATATGCTCGATCTTGATCTTGCTGTCGGTGCCCTCTTCCGGCTTGTCCGGGGTCACGCCCGCTTCGGGACCGAGGTCCCCCTTGTCTACTTCTTTCGGGACGATACGGTAGATATTGTCCTCGAACTTCCACGTCAGGGGAAGCCCAGTGGACTTGACCAGCGTATCGAGCGCAACGCGAAACGGCACATCGTGCAGATGTACGGAGACCTCCGCGTTTTTGAGCGTGGGATCCAGGAAGTAGTTGGCATTAATATGTCCGAAGAGCAGTTTCAGCGCGGAGTAGAGGTTAGTACTCTCCAGATCCAGCGAAATCTTCTTCGTGGTCGGGTCGTTCGCATTGGCGGTAGGATCCGTGTTTGCATCCTGAGCGCGTGCGCCGCCGGGCAGAGCCAGCAGACCCAGAGCGGTCAGCGACAGAGTCGCCAGACCGAGTTTGCCGAATTTAAGTGACATCGGTTTCTCCTCCTCCGAGAAAGGCCGCATGAGAGTTAATGTTCATGCGCGTCCGAACATTCCGTCGAGTGGTTTTCCCCATCCTGAACGGCTGGGAAGTGAACAATACGAGTGAGTGACGAACAGTCTCCCCCGTTCGTTCCCCCTCAAGCGCGGCACCATTGGACGCGCCGAAAGCACACATTAGAGGGTCTTTCTGGTTCGGCTTACGATTCCGGAGAACCGAAGCCGAATGCAGCAGACCCGCTGCCTGTATCTGCGCTGTACTCCAGCGCGATGGATACCGCTTAGACGCTGCCAGCGTGAAAAGGGTTACATGATCGCCCTGTACTAAGCATTATACCTTGCAGAAACGCAACTTGTCTCTGTTCGGCGGCAGCGAACAACCTGAAACCGATCAGTCGGGTGGGCCACCGCCGCCCGGAATGCCGGGCCGACCGGGCGCACCGGGACGACCAGGTCCTCCGGGACGGCCCGGACGACCGGGACGACCGGGACGACCGCTCGGAACGCCGCCTTCACCGGCAGGGCTGCCCTGAAATCCGCCGGGGCCGGTCGGAAACCCATTCGCGCCGCCGGGCCGACCGGTATTGGACTGCCCGTTCAGCGGAACGTCACTGAGCGGAATGACCTGCGTATAGGTGGCCTTCCCCTCTTTGCTTTCCAGAGTGACGGTCTCTCCTTTTATAGAGACGACGCGATAGGTGCGTTTAGTTTGCCCACCCGCCACAGGAAGTTCCACGCTGCTGCCGGGCTTGACAATGGCCGGGTCGCCCTGCGGCAGTTCGAGAATGGCGTAGATGCCGTCACCGCTCATGATACCGGAGACACGCGCGACCGCCTCTTCCCGCACTTCGTAGGGCTTGTCGGGAAGCACGACCGCTTCAGGCGGAGCCAGCCGAATGGGTTCGACCTCATTAAACACATACGGGGGCGGCGGGATAACGTGCCAGGTAACGTAGAACGGATCGTGTCCTTTGCGGTTCGGCAGGGACTTGACCCTCGCTTTGGGCGCGGCCGCCGGAGCGCCGGGAGCCGCCTTGCCGCCACCGAAGGGGTCTCCGCCGGGACCGTGTCGTCCGGGAGCGCCAGGGCCACCGGGACGGGCGGGCTGTCCGAAGGCAGGACGGCCACCCTGCCCCCTAGGAGCGCCGGGCGCTCCGCCGGGCGCGGTTCCCGGCGGCTTCGGACGGCCTTTTGGCATTGTCGGGTCGGCCTGCCCCACCGTCGTCACGTGGATCGGGGCTGCCGCGTTCTCCGGTCCGTAGACCATCCACGCCGCCACGCCGCCGACCAGGGCAAAGGTTGATATACTGGTAATTGTCAGAAGTCGTCTATTCATGCTGCTTTTCCTCTGGGAATGCGAATGCCTGCGTACTTAACCGCCGCCGGGACCACCGATACCGGCCCGGCTCGGACCGCCACCGCCTTTGAGACCGAAACCGGAGGGTCCTCCGCCCGCAGGCGCTCCGCCACCGCCCCCACTGATAACCGGATCAGCAGCCGGAGGATCCGCAGGCGGGATCACGTCGAGATGCAGATCGTAGCTGACATTCAAATTAGGACTCTGTCCGGCAAGCGCCACATTGTCTACGACGGGCATTCCGAAACCGCGCATACTGTTGAACCGGCGCAGATGCAGCAGCGCGGCATCAAACGTCTTCGCGATGACCACCACGTGCCAGGGCTTGTCCTGCGGGAACTTGATAGAGGTCAGTTTCGAGATGTCGTTCGGGTCGGTGCTGAACGAATCTATCGGGAAGTCCTGGCCGAAGTCCCGCGTCACGCCTTCGCGGTCATGCGCGTCGTACCATTTTTTCACCTTGACGCCCCAGACGGTGGGCAGGTCTCGAATACCGTACAGTTTGCCGTCGCTGTAGAGGCCGCTAAACGCATAGAGATTGATGAGGTTGGTACTCTTCTGCTCTTTAGAGAACGCGATCTTGGGCATATAGTGGGCCTGATTGATAGCCCAGGCAGCGGTGATGACCTTCGTTTCCTCTTTGGCCTTGACGAGGTCTTTTTTACTACCAGCGACTTTGGCTTCGGTGCCACCATTCTGCTCGGCGGTTTCCGTCGCCTTTTTAGAGGTGTCTATATCCTCGTTCTTCGGCTTGATCAGCACGAAAAACAGAATGATCGCCAGAATGACAGCGGTGATGGAGCCGATCAGATTGATATGTAATGCAGTCAATTTAGACATCATATTCTCCTAATTGTTCGCGCCGCCGGGGGCAGTAGGCCGTCCGCCACCGCCACCGAAGCCCGCAGGCGCGGCAGGAGCCGCCCCGCCGCCCCAGGCCGGAGTGGGCATTCCATCGGCAAGCGGCTTTTTCAGCACGACCGAGGCCGTGAAATTGATGCCGGGGCGCCCCTCAATGACACCGGGGCCGACCGCGCTGTCCGTGCCACCGCCGCCGGGGCCACCGCCAAATGCGCCGCGATCTTTGCCGCCCCCGAAGCCACCGCCACCGCTATTCGACGCCACGGAGACACCGGCGACACCAGCCGAATTGCCGGAGCCACCCGCAGAGCCTCCGAAGCCGCCCTGCAGTCCGCTTCCTCCGGCGGCAGCCGTTCCTGCCGGCGGGTAGGGATGCTTGGGCAGACTGAAGGAGACATTATCGAAGGGCAGAGAAGCGTCCGGCCCCGCGTAGTTGTTCCGCAGATACATCCACCATTTTACTATATCCGCCTCCGACTTGGCAAACCCGGTGAAGCTGACATTCTTGCGGGTCGCATCGAAGGCCATACTTTTCAGCAGGATATTGTTGGTAGTGACATCGCGCATCATCTCCAACGCAGCAGGCCAGGAGTCGTTGTACTTCTGCGCGTTGGCGATGAAGGTCTGTCGATCTTCAATCTGTTTGCGGCGATCATGCTCTTGCCTGATGTCCGACTGTACCTTGTCGTTATCAGATTTCAATCCCTCGGCCTTTGCCTGAAGGTCCTTCTGGTCGGAAAGCTGCTTATTGAGGGTTATGAACCAGAACAGAAAGAGGCCCGCCGCGATCGCGACAATGGCGCCCCATATTACCCAGAGGCGGTTTTTCTTCTGTTTGTCATAAATATAGGGCGGCAGCAGGTTGATGCGTAGCATCGGCGTCGTCTCCCCTGGAGAAGAGAAGGCACGGGATCACTCGGCAGAAGTGTGTTCTGACCGCCCCGCGCTTCCCGGCTTCATTTCTTTTTCTTTTTAGCGGCAGTCGGCACAAAGATCAGGTCACGCACTCCCAGGCCGATGCTGATGGGAAAGAGCGAAGCGACTTCGCTCAGATGCTCCTGAGAGTAGTTCTTGGAAGTGACGTGGACGTTCTGGAGCGGGTCGGCGACACGAGTTGGGATACCGAGTTCCTGTTCGAGGAAAAGGGCCAGACCCGGCAGCCGGGCAGAGCCGCCGACGAGCAGAATTTCATGCACCTGGGCATCCTGAGAGCGGCCACGATAGTATTCCAGGGAGCGGCGAAGCTCCTGCGACAGTTCCGCGAGAACCGGGGCCATTGCATTGAACACATTGACCTTGAGCTGTTCACGATAGGGATCGGCAGGGGCCGAGCTGATGTGTGCGGGCAGATTCGGGTCCAGTGCGGTGGGAGCCACAAAGGGATCGGGCGCAGGCTGGAAGGGCTGCGCGGGCTGTCCGGGCGTCTCGAACGTCGTGGGCGCAGGCGTAAAGAACTCCGGCTGTCCGAACGTGGGATTGACAGGCGCTTCCTCGGCTCCGGGGGTCGCGAAGTCGAACGGCATTCGGCCCGAGGGCGAACCGCTCATCTCCTGCGCGACAGGAGGAGCAGTCGTCGAGGGTTCGACATTGCCGCCGAACATCACCCCGCCGGGCTGGAAGAAGGGTGAGGGCGCCGCTTCCGGCTGCGGAGATGGCTCGGGTACAGGAGCGCCGGGAACGCCAAAATCGTAGAAGCCGCCTCCGAACGCCGGATCGCCGCCAAAACCAGACTGGGGCTGCGCCATCTGCCCGCCGATCACCTCGCCAACATCGCACTTGTAGGCTTCTGCGGTGGGGATGTCCACCTGCAGATGGTCGGCAATGGAGCGGGTCAGGGCGTCTCCGGCCAGGGGCAGAGTGCGCGGGAAGGTCAGCAGTTTGTCGCGGAAGATACCTACATCGGTGTTGGCGGCTCCGATATTGACGATGGCGACGGTGTGACCGGGCTGCTGCGCGATCTGCGGCCCCAGATCGAGCAGGGTGCGTCCGGCGGCCAGCGGTTCGACATCAATCGCCCTCGGCTTGAGGCCAGCGGCAAAGAGCATCTCCACATGGCGGTCTACCATATCCTGCTGCGCCACAGCCAGCAGCACATCCATATTCTGGCCCTCGGCGTAGCCTTCTGGGCGGTCAATGGTCTGGTAGTCCATGATGACTTCGTTCGCGGCGAACGGCACCTGCCGCTCGACCTCGTATTTCATCATCTCTGCCAGTTCGCCGGGACTCATCTGCGGCACGTCTATGACACGCACCACGACAGCAGACTGCCCGGAGACGGAACTGATGCAGTCGGAGGTGCGAATGCCGGATTGTTTGAGCAGGTTTTTGACGGCCTGTCCCAGCAGTTGTGCATCCACGATAAGACTATTCTCGTAGGCTTCCGGAGGCGTTGGGCCGACACCCAGGGCTACGACTTCCACCCCGGTCCCGGATTTTCGCAGTTCAGCCACTTTAATCTGGTTGGAACCGATGTCCAGCCCGACGTAAGATCCACCCGCCATTGATCTGACCTCTGATGACTGCCGCCTGTATTTTGTGGCGGCGCGTCCGTGATAGAAGCGTTGTTCTGGTGTCCGCGTTCTCCACCGATAGAGACGGCAGCGCCCCCGCATTCGGTGCGCTAAACAGACTCGGGGAGCGAAACGGCAAGACACTGAGGTGCATTGTAACAGTTTTGCCCCTGCCTGTCAACACTTCCCGCGTAATTTTCGCCGTTTGCTCTCTTACAGCGCGACTTAAGATCGCTTCTACCGTCTTTTTTGTTGCACAATTCGCGTCGGGGGTTCACTGCGGGCGGTCTGCGCCCCCGTCGTGGCAGACAGCGGAACAGAAAAAGCCCTCTCCTCCACAGGGAAGAGAGGGCCAGCAGCTCGTTCGGAGGATCGGTGATTACTGGTATTTGATGAAGCCGCCAACGCGGGCGAGAACCTGATCGGGAGCGATGGATAGGTCACGGGCTTCCGGCGTTCCGGTGTTGGGCCGGGTGTTGTCGTAACCGGCGGCGGTCGGGGTCGTTCCCGGATCGCCCTTGAGCGGCGCGACCGGCGCGATGGGATCGGTCACAATGCCCTGTACAGAGAGCAGGTTGCGAACAATCGTCAGGATGGCCGTGTGCCGTGCCTCGGTACCCTGAATGGCGGCAGCCGTCTGCGCGTAGGGGCTTTTGGTAGTGAAGCAGGGAATCGCGCCCAGATACGCCTGTACGCCCGTAGCCTCCGCTTCCAGCACCAGATCGAGAACCTGCTGGCGGGTCATGTTCTGGATGCCGAAGTCGTATTTCGCGGGTTTGACGGAGGTGATGGCGGCAGCGCCGAGCGCGGCCTTCAGGAAGTCGCGATGCGCGGCTTCGACAGGGGCGAACTTCTGGATGTACTGGACATCAATGCCGGAGACATGGAGGCCTTCGATCCTCCCGACGGAAGCGGCAGCCTGCGGATCGGTGCCTCCGTCCATAAGGCGAAGAATGGCCTGAAAGTAGAGGTCGGCTTCCAGGTCTTCGAGCTGCAGGGCGTAGTTAAGCACCTGAATATCGCCCGTGCCGGGAATAGCGGCGGGAATGGCGGCTTCGGCGCGGCCGGGAATAAGCAGGGACGCGGCGGCGAGGCCCGCGACAGCAAGGCCCGCCCCGCGCACAAAGGCGCGGCGTCCGGTGGCTTCGGTGGTGAGAATATCGCTCATGGTTCTGAATCCTTTTTCTTTAAGTAGATGGCTCAGACGGTCGGATGCAGGCAGCGGATGCCTTCGCGGACATCGGCAATCGGCCTGCCGACACCGTCTAAACGAAGAAACCCGTAGACACCGCTGTCAGCACGACAGAGGGAGCCAGGAACTTCTCGAATACATTGGCGGCCACGCCGGTGGCGACCTCCTGCTCTGGCTGCGGCACTCCGGCGATCCCACGCGAGGGACCGGGATCAAGACCGAGTATGTATTCGACGGAAGCGGAGTGGCGGCACTCGGTCGAGTAGATGGAGGCCGCGACCTGAAGGGTGCCGTTATCGGTCACATAGGGAGCCGCGCCCAGGTAGGCCCGTGTTCCGGTCTCTTCCAGCGGAAGGAGTGCGCTGAGAATGGAGCTGAGCGTATTGCCCGGAGAACCATCGGGCGTACCGAACTTATAGCGACCAGAAGCCGGAACGACCGGATTGGCGGCAGCGCCGAGCGCGGTCCGCAGGAAGTCACGGTGCGCGGCCTCCGCGTAGGCGAACTGCACCAGATAGATGAAGCCGGCAGGCGCAAGGGCCGAGGAGATGCTGCCGTTGCTGATGACCTGCGTATAGGCTCCGGTGGTGTTGTAGGCGGGTGGCGTGGAGTCGAGGGGCGTGAGCGGGGCGCGGCCCGACGCGACGTTCAGCGCGACCTGATAGAGATAGGCTTCCAGAATTTCCAGCGAGAGGGCGTAGTTCAGAACGACCTGATTGTCGGTGCTGCCCGGCACATTCGGGAACGCGCTACGAACGGTGGAGGATACTCCACCGGTATTGGTGCTGCTGCTCTTACCGTCGCCGCCGCATCCTTCCAGAAGCGCGATGGCGGCGGCGCCCAGGCCGGCGGCGGTCATTCGGGCGAGAAACGCGCGACGATTGACGGCGTTTTGCTTGAGAGTTTCAAGATCAAACATGATGTCATTCTCCTTAGTACTTCGAGGTACTGTCTTGGCTGCGTAGTCGTGCTCGTCCTCTACGCGGGACGTGTGCGATGCAGGATACGTGTTGGGAGGCAAAAAGGTGGCAGCATTGTCAGATCCATGCCACTCAGCGCCATAACCTGCGCCCGAAACCATACTTCAAACGGCTCCTGAGAGACCGCCAGTTCGGCGAACACCTCGGTTGGGTCCCCCGCCTCCAGATAAACGATGACGAGGTCTCCCTGTGGCGTCGGCTGTAAAAACCAGCTTTCGCTTAGGACCGTCCTGTGAGACCTGTCGTGTGCCTCACGACGTTCCTCCACTAACTCCCTCACGAACTGCTCCAGAGCGAGGCGTTTTCCCGGCAGAAGCGGAAATACGATGGTAGCCTCTGTCTTGGTCATAAGGGTCTTCCTCTGGACATTTCCCGTCCGGGGACCATGTCACGCTTCCCAATTCCGCAGCACATCTCAGAATACGCCGGATTTACTGCCGCAGGGTTACGGCAAGATTAACACAAGGTTACAATTGCCCCAGAACAGCCTCGGGGGATAAAAAAAGGTTACAGAAACAGGAGTTAGCTGCCGGTGGAGTGGTAGTGGCGGACGCCCTGCCGCCAGGCGAGCAGAGCCAGACCGAAGAAGAGCAGCCCAAAGCAGGGAGAGAGGCTTCCGAGGAGGGGCAGAGCGCCCGGACGGTGCAGCAACAGGCTTATCGGCAGGGTATTGGCGCAGGCAAGCGGCACGACGAACGTGAAGAAGGTGCGGAACCAGGGCCGATAGATATCGAGCGGATACTGCCCGGTCTCCGTGCCACCGTGCGTGAGGATGTTGGCGATTTCCAGACCTTCGACCGTCCAGAACGACAGCGCCGCCTGGAGAACGAACAGGCCGAGAAACAGGCTCGTGCCGCCCACGACCGCGCCGAGCAGAAGCAGCGCCTTCCCCACCGTCCAGACAATCCCGACCGAGTGCGCTCCCCACAGCAATATCGGCAGGGCCTGCAAGATGCGCCCCACACGCATCAGCGAAACCTCCATACCGATGACCTGAAAGAGCGTACTGCGCGGACGCAGCAGCAGGCGGTCGAAATCGCCCGTCTTGACGAGATTGGGAAAGGTATCCAGACCGCGCCCGAATATCTCCGCGAAGGCGAACGAGAGATGAATGACCCCATAAAATAGCGCGATCTCCGCCAGGCTCCAGCCCCGCAGACTGCCGAACCGGGAGAACAAGGCCCAGATGCCCAGGAACTCGATGATCGTCGTGCAAAAGAACCCGACCAGTTGAATGAGGAAGGAGGCGCGATACTGCATCTGCCCGCGCAGAGAGAGGGCGAAATAGTGTCGGTAGAGTCTCCAGGCGTCCGTCATCGCATCAGCCTCCCTGCACCACAAGGCGGCGCGTTCCCTGCGCGAGCAGAGCGCGGCCTGCCAGAATGAAAAAGGCCGTCCAGAGCAGTTGAAGGGCAAACTCCCCGAACATCTGCGCCGCCGGTATCTGCCCCAGATAGAGGCGAAACGGCACATCTACCATGCCCCGGAACGGCAGAAAGTGCAGCAGCGGCTGCATTCGTGCGGGCCAGAAGGCGAGCGGCAGCAGCATCCCGGAGAAGAGATAGACGACAAACGGCGCGGCCCGCTGGATGCCTTCGCCGGAGATCGTCCAGAGCATGGTGATGGTGACGAGGGTCATAAAGGCGGTATTCAGCAGCGTGGCCCCGAAGGTCGTCAGCAGCCAGCCCAGGCCGGACGCCACCGAGGGCGGCAGGCGCATCCCCAGAAACAGCAGCGCGACGGTCAGCAGAGGAAGAGAGCGCAGCAGGGTCGGCGCGACGCGCTGGGCGAAGGCGCGGCAGTACCAGTGGGTGTAGAGGTCGAGGGGCCGCGCCAGTTCGTAGACAACGGAGCCGCTTCGGAGCATATTCCGCACCTCGGTATCGAAGTTCCAGGGCAGCAGGCCCAGCATGGCCTGTCCCAGCCAGATATAGGTGACGATCTCGGAGTAGCGCATCGGCTGGGGGCGCGTGGTGGAGCGGTAGAACGCCTCGAAGATCATCACGCGAATCAGCCCCCAGAAAAGCTGAGTCGCCATCCCCGCGAGCGCCGCCGCCCGGTACTGGAGCAGAACGCGGAATCGGGCCGCGACCAGGGAGCGATAGGCTCTCATCCCTCCTGCCCTCCGTAGAGACGGGCGATGATCTCCTCGATAGGCGGGTTCTGCACGAACAGGTCGCGGATGGGATAGCGGGCGGTCAGGCGGCTGATAAGCTGCGCGGGGGAGACCCGGGCGGGATCGAACCGCAGGGTAACGCGCTGCCCGTCGCGCCGCAGGATTTCGGCGTCCGGGTCTTCAATAGCGAGGTCGGCCTCTTCCAGGTCGAGGAGCAGCCAGCGTTCGCGGGTGACCCGTTCGCGCAGTGCGTCGAGCGTCCCATCGGAGAGGATGCGCCCGCCGCCGATGACGATGACGCGGGAGCAGAGGGCCTCGATGTCGTCCATATCGTGGGTAGTGAGGATGACGGTGACGCCGCGCTCCCGGTTGAGCGTCTGCACGAACTCGCGCACGGCGAGTTTGGAGACGGCATCCAGCCCGATGGTCGGCTCGTCCAGAAAGAGCAGGGGCGGTGCGTGGAGCAGCGAGGCGGCGAGATCGCAGCGCATCCGCTGCCCGAGACTGAGCTGGCGCACGGGAGTATCGAGCAGGCTGCCGAGGTTGAGCCGTTCCGTCAGTTCGTCGCGCAGAACCCGATAGCGGTCGGCGGGAACGCGATAGATGTCGCGCAGCAGATCGAACGACTCCACGACGGGCAGGTCCCACCAGAGTTGCGTCCGTTGCCCGAACACCACGCCTAACTGCTGCACATGGGCCTTGCGCTCCTTCCAGGGAACGCGCCCCAGCACTTCGCAGCGCCCGGAGGTCGGCACCAGGATTCCGGCCAGCATCTTGACGGTGGTGGATTTGCCTGCGCCGTTCGGCCCGATATACCCGACCAGTTCGCCGGGACGGAGTTCAAACGAGATACCGTCGAGCGCGTGAACCGTCCGGTGCGTCCGCCGCACCAGCCCGCGCACCGCCCCCCACGTTCCCGCCTGCCGTTCCGCCACCTGAAACGTCTTGACCAGATTTTCCACCACGATATGGGCCATAATCTCCTTGAATCCGCAAAAGCGCGTTGCCAGGAAAGAGAACAGGCTATATTACCTCAAAAGGGGCAGCGATGACGTGGGGTCGGCTCTCCCCATCATTCTCCCGAATTTTTGAGGACGAGGAAGGACGCAGGTATGAGGTGGCGCAGACGGCTGCTGATGGGAATAGGGCTACTGGCGGTAACCCTCGGAGGACGGCTCTGGTGGCGAGAGGCGCACCGACCGCTACCGCCGCTGGAAGTCGCGCTCTGGTACTGGCATCAGCCGTTTCGGCTTGCGCCTGCGGAAGTGACCCAGTTGAAAGCGGCAGGCGTCCGACAGTTGTTCGTGCGGGCCGGAACGTTTCGCAAAGAGGGAGACAGCGCGAAACTGACTCTGCCGGAAAAATGGGCGAGCCGAGCGGACGGGCTGACCGTGCATCTGGTCTTCAATTTCGACTATAGCCTGGTCAGTGCGTTTGAAAATCTTTCGGTGGAGAGGCTGACACAGGCCGTCGGGGCGCAGATCGTGCAGGAGCGTGGTCGTGCGGAACGGGCGGGGATTGCGGTCGCAGGCATTGAGCTGGATTTTGACTGCCCTACCCGACTGCTACCACGCTATGCCGACCTGCTGCATGGACTGCGGCCTGCCCTGCATTCGTCGCACTCCGCACTCTCCATTACGGCTCTGCCCACGTGGTTCGGGAGCGGCGCGGTGGAGCGCGTTCAGGCCGAAACCGACTTCACCGTTCCGCAGTACTATGAGCCGCAAGTGCCAAAGACTCTGACCGATTTTGCGACCGTCTCGCGGCTGGCGCTTCTGGAGCGCGGGCTGGCGCAGGCCGGAAAGCGCGGCGCTCCGTTCTACGCCGGTCTCCCCGCGTATGGTCACGCCCTCATCTATGACGACAAAGGCCAACTCCTCGGAACCTATCGCGGCATGGGCGCACGGGACGCGCTGGCCCACCCCTCTTTCCGGCTGGCGCGGGCATTCGGGTCGGATCGCGAGGGGCATCCTGCCGCGCCTTCTGCGTATATCGGCGAAGACCTCTACGATTTCGTCGCGACTCGTCCTGCCCCGGATGGGCGCGGGCAGGGCTTTCACCTGCTCTACGACCTGCCGACCCCAGCCCTGCTCGCGCAGCATCTCGCCACCGTGCGAGCGCAGCGCCCGCGTAACTGCCGGGGCGTGATTCTGTTCCGTTACCCGGAGCCAGCAGAACTCGCGACCCTGCCTCTGCCGTCGGTACTGGCAGTCCTGAAAGGGGAGACCCCACAGCCCCAACTCCGCGTTCAGTTTCACGTCAAGCCCGCTCCCTGGGAGCTTATCGAAACAGGCCGTCATGCCACCCGCCCGCCCGCCGACCTCCTGGTAACGGTCACCAATGTTGGCAGCGCCAGCACCTTCCTTGCTCCCGATGCGGTCACCCTTACTCTGGTCTTCGACCGTCCCGGCTTTACCGACATCGCCCCCGGCGGTTTCGACTCTGTGGAGGCTCGCCTTCAAAACGATCCGACCGCCGCGTTCGACACCGCGCTCCGCGCCAGCCCCGCCCGCGCCAATCTTCTCCGCTGCCGCAAATTCCACCTCGCCGCCGGGGAATCGGTCACCTTCGGCCCCCTGCGCCTCCCCGCCGACGGCTCCACGCAGGTACATGGCGAATGGACGGCGAAAAGTCCCGGTAACTTCACTACTCTGCATGGCGAAACTCCTCTCACCGCCCTGACATCTAGCGGGCAGAAGGGGAGATAGACTGGCAGCGGATTGGCCGGGGATTTGACCGGGGGTTGAAAACCCCCGTCATGAAAGTGCAAACGTCTTGCAGACGGAAATGCCCTGTTGGTTGGCAGGTTTTGGAGGGCGTTGTCGGAAAGTGGTTCCCAACCCCACCAGAACAGGCACTCCGACGAGAATGGGCTTCTGAAGATTGCGTCCGCAGGACGCCCGCACTTTCTTGCCGGGTACGTTTTTGTACCCGGCCCACCTGCCAGTGATTGGAGGGCGTTGCCCGGCACAGGAACGTGCCGGGCTGGAAAAAGCGGTCGTCCTGCGGACG
>JBBRLP010000056.1:0-31164 GCA_038231295.1 Chthonomonadales bacterium | reverse complement strand
GTGCAGGCGGTCACGGAGCCGCACGTTCTTTTCGGTTTTGTAGCGACGGACGAGTTCGGCGCGTTGGTCGTCCGTCAAGGTGAGCAGGCGTTTCATGCCTACTATTTTACACCATGAATAAGTCAACCGCCGTTAGTATATGTCGGACTAGCCGAAGGGTGTTCCCGTAAGCAGCGCTGCCGCCTGATCCACTGCCGGGCCGAGAATACGCGAAACCCCGCCCGAGACCAGCAACGCGATCAGGATAAACGCTCCGTACATTCCCATAAACCGCTCATAACGCATCGAGGTTCCGGCGGGCAGCAGGCCCATCAGTACCTTTGAACCGTCCAGAGGCGGGACAGGGATAAGGTTGAAGAACATCAGGCTGAGATTGATGCTCAGGAATGCCTCCAGGAACAGCCCCAGTGTCGTAGTCTCCACTGAATTTCTGCCCGTCAGGGTATAAAGCCATTGCAAATGGCCCAATGCAATGATAACCCGTATGCAGAGACCAAAAACAACGGCCAGGAGCAGGTTCATTACGGGGCCACAGATCGCGACGATAATCATGTCTCGCTGCGGATTGCGGAAGCAGCGCGGATTGACCATCACGGGTTTGCCCCAGCCTAGGCCAAACCCGGCGATAACGGTAATAACAATCATAACGAAACCGATGGGATCGAAATGACGGTCGGGCCAGATATTCACACGCCCGGCCATGCGGGGGCCGGGATCGCCCAGGCGGTCAGCGGAGAGGGCGTGACCGAACTCATGCAGGGTGATGCTGCATACGATCACAATCAGGTCAATCAGGACGGCTTCCAGATTGATGTGCTGGAACATGAGGTTTACTCTCCCTATTCCCGGAGCCGGGCGGGAATCCGTTCTTTCCGAATCAGATCTTCCGGTACTTCTCTCTCTACGATGAGATCGGCCTCGCCGTTTGCTACCGTGACCATCGCCGGGCGGAGGAAGCGGTTGTAGTTGCTCGCCATGCCGTGATTGTAGGCTCCGGTGGTCTGAACGGCGAGAATATCTCCGGTCTGCGGGGCGGCGATGCGCGTATTCCAGATGAGGATGTCGGTCTCGCAGTGTTTGCCCGCGATGGTGATGGTGGCGTCGGCGGGCTGATCGGCATGGTTGGCGAGCAGGCACTCGTAGACGGCTTCGTAGAGCTGCGGGCGCGGGTTGTCGGACATTCCCCCGTCAATGGCGGCGTAGGTGCGCGTACCCCCGCCTTCGTCTACGGGGACAGTCTTCATGGCCCCGACCGTGTAGAGCGTGGTTCCGGTCTCGCCCACCAACGCCCGGCCCGGCTCCTGCGCCAGAATAGGATAGGGAAGCCCGGCGGCAGCGAGCGCAGCCCGCAGCGCGGTGACGATTCGCTCGGCGAAGGCGTCGTAGGAGGGCGGCTCCTGACTGGAGAGGTAGCGAACACCGAGTCCCCCACCGATATTGAGTTCTTCGACGGTCGCGCCCGTCTCCGTAACGATGGACTGCATCAGGCGCGTCATGATCTCGGCGGCCTGCGTATGGGTGTCAGAGTCAAGTATCTGCGAACCGACATGGCAATGGATGCCCCGGAAGCGCAGTCCTGGAGTCGCAAGAACACACTTGACGGCCCGCAGCGCAGAGCCATCGGCGATATTGAAACCGAACTTGGTATCGGCCTGTCCGGTGCGGATCAGGCGGTGTGTCTTCGGGTCTACTCCGGGCGCGGCGCGAACGAGGACTTCGACCTCGACGCCTGCCTCCTGCACGATCTGCCCGAGCAGTTCCAGTTCGTAAAAGTTATCAAGGATGATGTGCTTGATGCGGCTCTGAACGGCGAATTCCAACTCCACACGGGACTTGTTGTTGCCATGCAGGGCGATGCGGGCAGCGGGGAATCCGGCTTCGAGCGCGACGTAGAGTTCCCCATAGGACGCGACATCTATGAACAGCCCCTCCTGCGCGATAATGCGGGCAACGGCGCAGGTCAGCAGGGCTTTGCTGGCGTAGTAGACCTCTGTGCGCGGATAGCGGCTCGCAAAGGCCGCGCTGTAGGCGCGGCAGTTGGCGCGAAGCGCAGCCTCATCCAGCACATAGAGCGGCGTTCCGAACTCCGCCGCGAGCTGGACGGTATCGCAGCCCCCGATCTCCAGATGACCGTGCGCGTTGACCCGTTGCGTTCCCAGTAACATCAGACGTAAAATCCCTTCACATGGTCCAAAAGTTGGCTTGCGTAAGTTCAGGCAGTGTACCCGACACCTCCGCCGCTGTCAAGCCAGAATCCTCGGCTGTCCGGGGGCTGACCGGCGGTTGAAATCCCCCTGGCAAGACTTTTTCTTGCCACACATCCAAATAAGTCTAACCTGCCACTAACTGCATATCGTGATTGTGACGTACTTCACTGCATCGTCACGAGGGTGTGATATATAATCACTCTATCGCTCGGTTCTATCTTCCGTCGCCCGCAGAGACAGGAATTGGCTCTTGCGGGAAATGTCTGTATCCGGTTTGAAGGGAGTATCCACGTTTATGACTTCGCTGCGTCACGCTTTTCAGGCGTCTCTGCTCGCCTGTGCGCTGGTGTTTCCGACCATTGCGTTTGCTGCCCCGCCCGTCACTCTGGGCGGACACATTCCCCCTATCGTTGCGGCCGCGCAGCGCCTGAACCGTGTGGATGCGGGAGAGAAGGTCTCGCTGGCCCTCGTGCTGCCGCTCCGCAATCAAGTGCAGCTGAATACGCTTCTGGAGCGTCTCTATACCCCCGGTGACCTCCTCTATGGACAGTTTCTCACCCCCGACGAGTTTGCCCGGCAGTTCGCCCCCACCTCCGCTGATTACGATGCGGTTATCACCTTCGCCAAATCGCAGGGACTGACGGTGGTCGGAACGCATGCGAACCGCACCGTTGTGGATGTAGTCGGAACCGCGCAGACCGTGGAGAACACGTTTGCGGTGCGGTTGGACAGGTATCAGCTTCAGAATGGGCGTGTTTTCCGCGCTCCGGCTGGCGAACCGCAGATTCCGGCACATCTGGCCGGACGCCTCGCCGCCGTCATCGGCCTGGACACCGCCGCTGTGTGGCATACACACAATGTGTTGCTGACTCCGCAGACGGCCAATCGCGGATTCGCCGCTCCCCATCAAACTGGCTCCGGTCCCGGCGGCGGACTGACGCCCTCCGACATCAAAACCGCGTACAACCTGAACGGCATCGGCGCAAACGGTGCGGGACAGTCTCTCGCGCTCTTTGAACTCGATGGCTACAAGGCTTCCGACATTTCCGCCTATGAGTCCAATTACGGCCTGCCGAACGTTCCGCTGCAAAACGTCCTGGTGGACGGCTATTCCGGCGCGGCGGGGAGCGGGGCGGGTGAAGTCACCCTCGACATTGAACTCCAGCTTGCGGTCGCGCCCGGCGTCAACAAGGTCATCGTCTACGAAGGCCCCAACTCCAGCGCGGGCGTGGTGGATACCTACAATCGCATCGCCACCGACAACCTCGCAAAGTCTATCAGCACCTCCTGGGGACTGGCAGAAAACTCCTCCAGCGCCAGTACGCGCAACAGCGAAAATCAGACTTTTCAGCAGATGGCCGCACAGGGCCAGAGCATCTTTGCTGCCGCCGGGGACAGCGGCGCCTATGACAACGGCTCCAGCCTCAGCGTAGACGACCCGGCCTCCCAACCCTATATGACCGGCGTCGGTGGGACAGCCCTCCGCACCGTCAGCGCGGGCGGAGCCTGGTCTTCGGAAACCACATGGAATGGTGGTTCCGTCAGTGCGGGCGCAGGCGGCGGCGGTATCAGCACCGTATGGGCGATTCCTTCGTACCAGTCCGGTGTCGGGGCGTCCACGACGGGACGCAACGTTCCTGATGTGTCCCTGGCTGCCGACCCGAATACAGGCTACTCGATCTACTTCAACGGTGGCTGGAATATCTACGGCGGCACAAGCTGCGCCGCGCCGCTCTGGTCGGCTTTCGTCGCCTGCGTCAACCAGAGCCGTATCGCTGCCGGGAAAAGCACCCTCGGTTTCGCCAATACGCTCATCTATCAGATCGGCAAAGGCTCCCGCTATTCCACGGACTTCCATGACATCGCCGACAACAGCACCAACCTCTCCTATCACGCCACCGCAGGCTACGACAACGCCACTGGTTGGGGAACCATCAACGGCGCGGGCCTCTTCACCGATCTGGTGAACGGCACCTCCGGTACAACAGGTGGCGGAGGAGGCGGTGGCACCCCCACGCAGCTTCTCATCAACCCTGGCTTTGAAAACGGTTCGAGTAATCCGGTCTGGAGTGTCAGTGCTGGAGTTATTGACAGTTCGACGGCAGAACCCTCTCATACGGGTACCTGGAAAGCCTGGCTTGATGGGTATGGCACGACGCATACGGACACGCTGTCTCAGCAGGTCGCTATCCCCTCGACCATTACCACCGCAACGCTGACGTTCTGGCTGCACATAGACAGCGCGGAGACGACCACCACACTGGCAAACGATAAGCTTCAGGTGCAGATTCGTAACGCTTCCGGTACGGTTCTGGCAACTCTGGCAACCTACTCCAACCTCAACAAGGCCACAGGATACAGCCAGAAGACCTTCAACCTCGCTGCCTACAAGGGCCAGACCATTCAGGTCTACCTGATCGGCACGGAAAACGGCTCCCGGCAGACCTCGTTCGTCGTGGACGACTTTGCCCTGACCGTCCAGTAAAACTCTACGCCCTGTGTTCCAGAGTTCGGGCGCAGAAAGCAAATGCTTTCTGCGCCCGAACTCCATTCAGCCCTACACGGCCTCACGAAACGATGATGACGTGCATAATCTCGCACTTTCCTCCTAAAACGGTTAGTATTGACCACGTTCCTCTTAAAACGCTCACATTCTTACAGCCTCGCGGTGCCGCCTCACCCCAAAAGACAGGACCGACCGGCAGATATTCTGCGGGTCGGTCCTGTCGAATCTCGAAATGTTATCACTGCAATCAGGAAGCGTCCCTCGTGTCTGGTTCGCTTTGACTGGGGCGTAGCAGTTCCGCCGCAGGGATCCGCTTTCCAACCCGTGCCGGTCGAAGCAGTTCGGTACGCTGGTCGAATGCAGAGGCGTCGGAAGCACGTAACAGGGAGTGAGCGTCTTCGTATGCCAGATTCCGTTGGTAATCTCTTTTGATCCGATGGTCACGTACCAACTGGTCCGAAACGACGATTATCGGAGAGAGTATCAGGCTGACAAAGAAGCCGACAAACCCGACAACAATGCCTGCCATGATAGCTCCGGAAGGCGGTGGGAACATACAGCCGTTAGTAGGAGCATTCCAGAACGCGGCAGTGACGAGACTGCCACTGCCGACCGTACAGAGCAGAAACGTGGATATCCAAATCCTCACTGTTCTCATGGGCTTTGTCCTCGTCTTCAAACGCCGATAGTGGGCTGATGGAGGAAGTATAACACGGTCGGCGTTTGCTGGCATGAGCCAAAAGACCCATCTTTTCCGAGAAGAGATGGGTCTTTTGGTCGTCAGGAGGGGAAGGAAGTCAGACTTTGGCGGGGAGACCCTGGAATTTCGGGTCGGCGATTCCGGCAAGGTCGCCGGTGCTGTCGCCGAACTGCGCGGTCGGGACGCCCATACGGTTCAGCATGGCATGGTAGAGATTGCAGAGCGGGGTCTTCTCCTCATAGACGAGATGACGGCCCGTCGCGAGGGTGCCGCCCCCGCGCCCTGCGAGCAGGATCGGCAGGTTGTAGGGGCTGTGGGCATTGCCGTCGCGCATCCCACTGGCGAGCATCACCATCGAATTGTCGAGCAGGGTTCCGTCGCCCTCTTTGATGCCGCGCATTTTCTCCAGCATATAGGCGTACTGCTGCGTGTGCCAGATATTGATCCGCTTGTACTGTTCCAGTTTGGCGGCCTCGTTCTGGTGGTGAGAAATCTCATGGTGACTGCCGTTGACGCCGGGCAGGAACGAGAAGTTTTTGCCGCTCACCTCATTGCCGAACATAAAGGTCGCCACGCGGGTCGAGTCTGTCCAGAAAGCCAGCACCATGATGTCGAGCATGAGGCGGGTCTGTTCGGTGTGGTCAATGCCGCGTTCGTTCAGGCGGGCCGGGTCTTTGTAGTAGTCGCGGATACGCCCACCCAGGCGTTCGATCTCTTTGCGGGCCAGCGGATCGCCCGCATACTCGCCCGCGCGCCGGGCGGCGTCGAAGGCAATGCGGGTCTCGACGGAGCGCACCGCGTCGAAATACTCGTTCAGTTTGTGCTTGTCCGCCGTACCTATCTTCGCCTGAAGGCTCTTCGCGTCCTCCAGCACGGAATCCAGGACACTGGCGTCGCGCTGTGTAACGCCGCGTCCGCCCCCGCCCTGAGTGCGGAACAGACGGTCAAAGGCCAACTGTGGATTGATCTCGCGGGTGACGGGCGTGGTAGGTGTGTTCCAGGAGATGTGCGAACCATAGATGGCGGTATAGCCGACGTTGGCATCCACGTAGCCCGTCACCGGTTCGATACTCAGTTCGAGGGAGGGCAGCGGTGTCAGGTGTCCGAGCCGCTGTGCGATGATCTGGTCCATCGAGACGCCGCCACAGCGCAGGTCGGCTCCGGTCGTTTTGGTGATGTGGGTTCCGGTCAGAAACGGCGCGACTTTTACATAGTGTCCATCGCCCTCGACGCTCTGCCGGTTCATCAACTGCGTCAAGACCAGCAGATCAGACTTGACGTTATTGAGCGGGGCCAGCGTCGGCGAGAGTTCAAAAGCGCTGCCGTTCATTGCCGGAGTCCACTCTTTCGGGTTGACGCCGTTGGGCATATAGAGGACGGCCATTCGCACGGGCGGCTTGGCCTTGCCGCCCTGCGCGAGAGCAGCCCGCGGTTGCATCGCCTCCAGCATCGGCAGACACATCGTTACGCCGAGACCTTTCAAGACGGTGCGACGCGACAAAAGCGGAGTATTTTGGCTCACGAGACTCTCCTTGCGAGAACAGGCTGCTGTTTGAAAACCGATACATTCATTCTACAGGTTCTTGCGATACTGGAAGGGGTAGCTTTTGGCGATTTCCAGTATCAGGGTGCTGCTGCGATAGTTGTCTTTTTTGACGGCCTGCGTGATGTGCTGGACGGTGGGCAGGTCGTAAGGCTCGAGGCCGCGCCCGAGCGCATAGGCGAGCATCTTCTCCGTCAAATTACGCACGAACTCGTCCTTGCGCTGCAGCATCAGTTTTTTGAGTTCCGCCGGGCCGTTGAACTTTTCGCCGGTAGTGAGGATACCGGAGGCGTCTACAGGACTGCCTGCCGCTTCCGTGCGCCAGCGGCCGATGGCGTCGAAATTCTCCAGACCGAACCCGATGGGATCCATGCGATTGTGACAGGAGGCGCAGGTCGGGTTTTTGCGGTGCGCTTCCAGACGCTGCCGGAAGGAAAGCCCCTTCTGCGGCGCATCGTCTGCGGGCAAAGTGCCAACGTTCGGCGGCGGCGGCGGGGTCGGCGCACCGAGTATCTGCTCCAGCACCCATTTGCCGCGCAGGACAGGGCTTGTCCGCAGCGGGTAGGAGGTCTGCACCAGGACACTGCCCATCGTCAGGACGCCGCCGCGCCGGTCGTCGGCGAGTTTGACGCGCCGCATCTCGGAACCGGTCACTCCCGGCATGCCGTAGTGCTTTGCCAGTTCCTCGTTCAGATAGGTGTAGTTGGCGTCGAGCAGGCGCAGCAGGCTGGAATCTTCGCGCACCACCGAATCGAAGAAGTCTATCGTCTCGGCATACATAGCGTCGCGCAGGCCGGGCGTGTATTCCTTGAAACGATTGGTGTCCGGATGCGCGGTCGAGTAGAGGTCTCGCGCCCGCAGCCACTGCCCCGCGAAACTATCCGAGAAGGCGCGGGATTTCGGGCTTTGCAGCATCCGCCGCACCTCTCTGTCCAGCACTTCCGGTTTGTGGAGGCGGCCTTGTGCCGCCTGCGCGAACAGTGCATCGTCCGGCATAGAGGCCCACAGGAAGAAGGAGAGACGCGAAGCCAGTTCATAATCACTCAGCGGGTAGGCTTCCGGGGTCGGGCGGTCTTTCTCCACGCGGAACAGGAAGTTCGGGGAGACAAGGACGCCTTTCAGGGCGAATTTCGTTGCTGCCTCAAAGTCGTCGCCCGCCGCGCTCGCCTTATCGAACAGCCGCATCAGCCGTTCCATTTCCGGCAGTTCGACCGGGCGACGGAAAGCCAGGGTCGCGTAACGCGTCACGATCTCCTTCGCGGCCGTGCGGTTCGTGAGGGTCTTGCCGGGCCGCACGAAGAAGAGACGCAGTTGGGAGGCTTCGTCCAGCACATCTCCTGCCGTCGTCAGGTAACGCTCCAGCAGGATCGGCGGCACGAACAGGGTGTCGGCGTTGTTGTCGAAGCCGCCCCCACCCCCGCCGTCCGCCGGAAACTTGTCCGCCGGATTGGAAGTGACGCCGAACAGATCACGCACCGGGTTGTTGTACTCCTGCCGACTGAGACGATGAATAAGGACACGTCCCGGATTCTTCGGCAGCAGGTTGGGGTCGGCGGTATCGAGGGTCTTCGTCAGCCAGTCGGAGAGGAGATTGCGCTCCTCCTGCGTGGGCTGCTTTGCACTCGGAGGCGGCATCGTGCGCTCCCGCAGCCGCACCAGGACTTTGCGCCACGTCGCCTGATCGCGCTGTATCGCCGTGACCTGCGTAAACGCTTCCAGGCTGACTCCGGCAGCTCCCCCTTTTTCCCCATGACACTTGCCACAGTACTGCGTCAGCAGTGGATGCATCGTCTTGTCGTATTCGGCCTGCGGACTGACAGGCGGTTCGCCGGCCCGTCCTGCCAGTCCGGCTCCCAGCATCAGTGCGGGGAACAGCAGGAGCGGCGAACGTCTCAGTAGGGCGCTTTTAGGGGAAATTCTCTTGTTACCGAAAACGGGCATCGTGTTGCTTTTGAACCTCAAAACAGTTTCCAGGCGCTGTCTATCGCCTGCTCTATTAGAATACCCGACACAGGGGATGTTACATCTTTCTGCCCTGTGCTTATGGCTGGCTGGCGAGCCATTCGGCGTCAAGTGTGCCTGCCCGGAACGTGCCATCGGGCCGTTTTTCCCGTTTGCGCCACTTCGCGTGCCCGTCGGTTAGCAGATAGACAAAACCGTCGCTGTGACGAGGATAGCCGTCCTGTGACTTGCCGCCCACGCTCAGGTGAATGGAGTCGCGCTTTGTCCACTGCCAGTTGATCTCGTGGCGGCCATGACCGAGTACGGCGTTGTCGCCGTCGCCGGTATCACTGTCGGCAGGCAGACTGTCGGCGATGAGAATCGCGGATGCGGGGATTTCCACCCCTGCCAGGGCATGTCCAGCTACCCCAATATGCCGACACTTCGGATCATCCGCAGACGTGCAGTCTGCGGCAATAATGTCGTTGATGCCGTAGTTGTAGCTCCATTGCTGACTGTAGGTTGTCACTCCGGTCTTGAACTTTACCGGTTTCGCAGCGCTCGGGCAGGTCAGCATCTGCCAGTTCTTCGTATAGGGCTGAAGCATATCTCCCCAGTAGTACTCATGCGCCTCATCCACATCCCCGCCAAGTTCGGTACGCGGCAACTGCTCATCGTAGTCCTGCGCGTACATCTGTGCCGACAACCCGACCTGCCGCAGATTGCTCAGGCAGGCGGTCTGCCTTGCCTTCTCCCTCGCCTGGGCAAAGACAGGAAACAGTATCGCCGCCAGAATAGCGATAATAGCGATGACCACCAGTAGTTCTATCAGTGTAAAGGCCTTCCTCAACCGCATGATTTACTCCCGTTCTCCAGAATTCAGCGAGCGTATACAGGCCACGCGTAAAAATTATACTACACCACAACAGAACAAAGAGTCAATAGCACTGCATATATTTTTTAGTCGATCCTAAATCCTGTTTCGGGCTTGATGAAACTATCCGTCACTCTTCTCAGCGGACTAAAGTCCTCTGCTGAATGGCCTGCGGCCGAGTTTCCTTCGGAAACGTCCAGGATATCAGGGGCTGCCATTGCACTTCACACAATTTGTGGCGAAGGGATACGTCCGCAGGACGTTGGGCCGAAGGTCATGCAGCGGAGGAGTTCACTCCGCCGAAACCGTGTAAGAGGGAAGCCGTCAGGTCTCCATACGGCGATAGTTCCGCAGGACCGATGCCTTTGTCGCTATCCAGGCCACAGTTACCAGGCAGCCGATGCCTCCACTGACGACCGCCAGAGGAGCGCCCGCCAGGCTTGCGGCCAGCCCGGCCTCCAGGTTGCCAAGCTGCGGTCCGCCGTTGAAAAAGATCATATTGATCGCCGTCATCCGTCCGCGCAAGTGATCTGGAGTTCCCATCTGACGGATTGTCTGCCGAAGAATGCTGCTTACCGTATCCGCCGCGCCGCTTACCGCCAGCGCCAGCATAGAGAGCCAGAAAATGTGCGACAGGCCGAACACCACGGTCGCGCAGCCATAGACACAGACCGCGACGAGCATCGTCAGTCCCTGCCGAACGACAGGCCGTCGAAAGGCCATGACCGAACCAGCACCCACAGAGCCTGCGGCGGCGGCAGAGGTCAGCAGGCCATAGCCACGGGCATCTACCTTCAGAATGTCTCTGGCAAAAACGGGCAGAAGCGCCTCCGCGGAGGCAAAGAAACTCGCCAGGAAGTCCAGCGCGATCGTCCACACCTGGATCGGCTGGCTCCAGACGAACTTCATTCCCTCTTTCAGTCCAGTAAGGTTCACCGGACTGCGTGCGCTCTGCTCCCGCTGCATCACTTCCGGCCTGATCCACAGCAGCGCGATCAGAACAGCGAGGAAGGAGGCCGCGTTGATACCGTAGATGAGGGCGAGGCTACCCCGCTGAATAAGACTTCCGGCCAGATAAGGGCCGATGACCGTAGCGACTTTGAAGGCGGTGGAGTTCAGTGAGGCCGCATTGGAGAAGTGTTTGCGCGGCACCAGACTGGGGATCAAAGACTGTCGGGCCGGGCTATCGAAGGCGAGCGAACCGGCGCTGAGGGCGCTGACAGCATAGATACTCGTCGCGGAGATAATGCCTTTCAGCGTCAGAAAGGCAAGCAGGGTGGCTCCGGCGGCCAGCACGGACTGCGTGAGAAGCAGGATATTGCGACGATCCTTCGCATCCGCAACGGCCCCACCTATCAGGGAGAAGAGGACAAGCGGAACAAAACGCGCCAACCCGATCAGGCCAAGCGCGACCATCGAGTGCGTCAGGCCGTAGAGATGCCACCGCAGCGTCGTGTCCTGCATCTTCGTGCCGACCGCAGAGATAGTCAGACCGATCCAGAGCAGGCGGAAGGCCGGACTTCTCAGGGCGGGAAATCTTCCGTCTGGCTGCTCCTTCAGTATCCTGACGCCTTTCCGCTTATCCGCAGGTCGGCAGCCCCGACATACCCTCCGTGCGGATCCCCCCAGATCGTATGTGCGTCTCCCTGGAAAGGCAGAGGCGTCGGTGCGACGATAGTATAGCCCATTTCCGTCAGAGCCTGAACGGTCTGTGGAATACGCTCGGGGGATTCCATACGGATGTGATCGGGGAACCACTCCTGCGAAAACCGGGGGGAGCGAACCGCCGTGTGGACGGGCATTCCGAAATCCAGAACACTGACCAGAATGTTCAGCAGCGTATTAGGGATGGCGCGGCTGCCGGTGCTGCCGGTCACCAGGAGAACACGGCCCTCGCGTGTCACAATAGTGGGCGTCATCGAACTTATCGGCCGCTTGCGCGGCGCGATAATGTTGGCGAGAGTTCCCACGTTGCCCTTAGTATCAGTTTCGCCGGGAAACAGGTTGAAGGCACGCATGTTGTTATTGAGGAGGAAGCCCATATTCTTTACCACGATTTTGGAACCCCATCGGCGTTCCAGAGTATAGGTGTTGGCAACCGCCATCCCCTTTTTATCTATGACGCCAAAATGCGTGGTACTCGTGGATTCGCTGCTGAGCGCAATATCTGCCGCGAGGGAGGCGCTGGGGGTGGCGCGATGCCGGTCAATGGAGGCCGCCCTCATGCGGGCATAGTCACGGGTGGTAAGCCAGTCCGGGTTCTGGACGAACGCCGGATCGCCGGGGTAGCGGGCGCGGTCTACCTGCGCCCGCCGCATCACCTCAGCCATCAGTTGGACCGTTTCCGGCGACCAGCGTTCCGCGCCGTTCAGATCGAAGCACTCCAGCATATTCAGCTCTTCGATAAGACAGATACCGCCCGCGCTCGCCAGAGGCGGTACATAGACGTCGTAGAGGCCGCGATAACGTATCGTGAGCGGTCTGCGCTCGATGGCCCGGTAGGCCGCCAGGTCTTCCCCGGTAATCAGCCCGGTGCCGCTCCGCATCTCCGCAAGCAGGCCCTCGGCGATGGGGCCGGTATAGAACGCATCGGGGCCTTGCTCTGCGAGCAGAGAGAGTGTGTGGGCCAGGTCAGGCAGCCTCATCTGGTCCCCGGCCTGCCACGCTCCGTCCGGCTTCCCGTAGACGCGCTGAAGTTCCGCAAAATCCGGCGAGGCCGCCAGGATGTCGTTGGTGGCGGCGACCAGGGCGCGGTCTGCGGGGAAACCTTCGCGAGCGAGCGCGATGGCCGGCGCCAGCAGACGCTTCCAGGGCAGGCTGCCGAAGCGCTGATGGGCCAGTTCGAGACCACGCACCGTTCCGGGCGTCGCGACCGCTCGATGCGTGAACTGCGACTCCTCTTTCGTGTACATGGTCGGCCATGCGGCGGCCGGGGCGGTCTCACGGTAGTCGAAAGCAACGGGTTCGCCGCCTGCCTCCGGGCAGACAAGCATAAATCCCCCGCCGCCGATATTCCCGGCGAGCGGATAGGTGACCGCCAGCGCGAATGCGGTCGCAATGGCAGCGTCTACGGCGTTCCCGCCCTGCTGGAGAATAGAGACGCCTGCGTCGGAGGCCGGGGCAGAAACCGAGACAACGACGCCATTCTGCGCTTCGACAGTGCCAGGGATCATGGCCTGTCCTGCTTCGTCAGAGAACGCATACCCTACTCCACCTCGTAAATATCGGTCCAGGAGGCGATCTGGTCTACACTGCTGCGAACGGTCTCCGCGTCCCCCGACTGAAACTCGATATAGAGCGGAGCGCGATAGCCGTTTCGGGCCAGCCCGACAGCCTGTCCTGCCTGCCCCCGCACCTCATGATAGAGATACCCCGGCAGTCCTGCCAGCCGATCCAGATACCGGATCGCCCGGAGCGTCCCGTTTTTCGAGGGAAAGGGCGTTACGATGGCGGCTGCCTCCTGCCGTTTCGCACTCAGTTCAGGGGGATTTCCAACCAGAATATCGTAATAGGCGTTGAGTTCGTCCAGGCCGTACGCCAGGTTCAGGATACGCGGGCGATTGCCGCCTGGCCGAGCGGCAATCTCTCCCAGCCGGGAACCGATAAATTCCACGTGGGCCGCACAGCTCGACATATCCAGCGCCAGCACCCCTGCTTTTGCCAGCGCATGAAGGGCTTGCTGTTCTGCGGCGGACAGGCGTGAAGGCGCCAGCCGGGCGAAATGATGGTAGTCGGCTATGCCGATATCTTTGCCTGTCAGCACGTCAACAATCGGAGTGGTATAGACCTGACCCGCATTGTCAATGAGGCAGTCAATGGACGTGTTGCCGCCCTGCAGGTATTCCGCCGCAACGACCTTGAGTTCGGTGCCTGGCTTGCCCAGTCTTTCGTAGTAGGCGGGAACTTCGCGCTGCATCGTGTGATAGCTTTCCAGAAGCATCGCTTCCTCCGTATTGGAGGTAGACCACATACTGGCCGAGACATTGGACGGCTGAAGAAAGACCGGGTATCCCAACTCACCGGCAGCGCGGATCAGCTCCGCCTCGGAAGAGACCACCTGGAAGCGAGCGGAGGCCCCTGCCCCGATGCGCTCCTGAAATCTCTGGCGCATGACACTCTTATCGAGACACAACTGCGCCGAGGCGGAAGAGATGCTCGGCAGCCCGAGGCGGGCCGCGACCGCAGCCGTCTGAGCCACATAGAATTCAACGACGTTGAAGAGACAGGAAATGCCCTGACGTTCCTGAATTCCCCGCACCGCCTCGACGAGTTCTTCCAGCGGGCGGGAGAAGTCGAAGCGTTCGACCACCTTAAACTGAGAGACATCGGCAAGCCGCTGTTTGTTGTTGGTATCTACCAGAACCCCCAGTGCGAGGCCCCGCTCCTGCAAGGTCTCATACTCTCCGCGCCGCACCATTCCCAGAAACAAGACGATCCCAGATTGCAATGGTTTTCTCCCTGACATGAAGGGCCGCTGTCCTACTCCAACGACCGCACGAAGCGCTCCAGGCTTTTCAGCCCGACCGTTATCTCGTCCTGGGGAATCGCATACGAGACCCGCAGATGCTGATCCGCCCCGAACGCCGAACCCGGCACGACCGCGATATGGGCATGCTGCAGGAGCATCTCCGCGAGAATATCCACGGTTTCCAGGCGCTGCCCGCCGATGGATTTGCCCAGCAGACGGCTTACGTCCGGGAAAAGGTAGAACGCCCCCTCAGGCCGGACGAACGGCATATCGGGAATGTTCTCCATCAATTGCATCGCCGTCGTGCGCTGGACTGCCAGTTGCGAGCGGACACCCTCCACAAACGCATTTTCGGACGGTTCCAGAGCGGCCAGAGCGGCGTACTGGACCAGATTGCTGGCATTGGACGCAGTGTGGCTTTGCAGGTTGCTGATGGCCTTGACAACGGCCTTCGGCGCAGCAAAAAATCCCGCTCTCCACCCGGCCATGCAGTACGTCTTGGAGAGAGAGCCGACCAGGATCGTTCGCTCCTTCATCTGCGGAACCAGTTTGACGATGTTATGGTGTTTCGCCGGGGCATATACCAGCGCATCGTAACAGGCATCGAAGATACAGGTCAGATTGTGTTTCAGCACAAGATGGGCGATGTTTTCCAGGACATCCGCTCCGTAGACGACGCCTGTAGGATTATTGGGCGTGTTGAGGATGATGCCCCGCGTCCGGGAGTTGATGAGACGGCTAAGCGCCTCGATGTTGATTTGAAAATCGTTCTCGGCTGTGGGCAGAAAAACGGGTGTCGCCCCGGCCAGGCGCACCTGCTCTGGAAACGTGACCCAGTAGGGGGCCGGGATGAGGACCTCATCTCCCGGCTGAAAGACGACCATCGCGGTGTTGAACAGCGCCTGCTTGGCTCCCGCAGTGAATCCTACCTCCTCCATTTCATAAGGAGCGCCGGTCTCTTCCGTCACCTTTTGCGCCAGTCGCTCCCGCAGTTCCTTGATCCCCAGCGTGTCGGTATACTGTGTGCGCCCGGCATCTACCGCCTGCCGAACCGCCTGTTTGATGCCGGGACTGGTGTCCTGATCGAGTTCGCCGGCGGCGAAATTGATGATATTGATGCCTTCGGCCCGCAGTTTGCGGGCGCGGTTCCGCATCCCGGAGGTCTGAGAACCTCCGAGGATTCGCGCACGCTCCGATAACATGAATTTATACCCCTTCGAACATTCGTTCCAGCGCTTCGATCCGGTCTGCGCCTACGTCGGTGGAAACCTGCTTGACCGAAGAAATCTCTTTCTCGACGCCGCCGCTCGACGGCAGTTCTGCGAGAGCCTGAAAGACACGATTCATAGCGGCATGAGCGGCACGAAGCCCCTGATTGGCATGAATGATGTGCGAAGCGCCTGCGGCGAATAGCTCTGTTTTCGGAATGTGGGAGATGCGCGTCGGGGCGAGGAAAAGCGGGGTGCGCCGCTGCCATCCACGGCAGAAGTCGAGGATTTCACCGCCGGTAGCGTCTACCGACTGCACGAACACCGCGTCCGCTCCGGCGTCGGCATAGGCGCTGGCGCGTTTCAGCGCTTCGTCCACGCCGAGGCAGGCCAGAAAAGCTTCGGTGCGGGCGACAATCAGACAATGGCCCTCGATCTCTGCGACCGCCGCTTTGGCGGCGCGTATCCGTGCCTGGTGTTCTTCGATAGTGACCAGAGTGCGCTCGTAACCATCGTACAGACTGCATCGCTTGGAACTCGGGTTGTCCTCGATGCACAGGGCGCTGGATCCCGCACGCACCATCTCTTTGACGACCTGATAGATCTTGAGCGGATCGCCGTAGCCCGCATCCATGTCCACAACGATAGGCAGGGAGGAGTTGCGGCGCACCAGACGTACCATCCCCAGCATCTCTTCAGCGCCGAGAATACCTGCATCCGGCAGCCCCATCGCCGCGCTGTTGCAAAAGCTGCTCACCCACAGGAAATCGAAGGGACATTTGGACGCGAGCAGCGCGGACAGACCATCATGGACACCGACGCCCGTTTGTCCGTGGCTCGCGAGCAGGCGGCGCAAATTCTCTTGCGACGAAACATGGCTCGCAGGTTCGTAATTCATGACTGATTTTCTCTCCGAAGGACGTGATCCCTCTCAAATCTCTTGTAAGGCCATCAAAAAGGAGGGATAGCGCACCGTTCCCGGTGATATTTCCTTCCTGCAGCCTGCTGGATTTGTTTGTGGGATCCTGGGATTAGAATGCTTGCAGAGTGGGCCTTTCGCAGACCGATTTTCTGTCAGGGCGTTTTCGTTACCGCACACTTTGCGAAATGTATCCCTCCTTTGGGATAGGATGAAATCGTTCCTCTTACAGAGGCCACAAGAATAGGATAAGAGAGGCTAGAGAACTGGGGAGGCGAGTAATCACTCACTTGCTATGTAGTATACCTAGCGTCTTCTTAATCTTCTCTTAACATTCCCTGAGACAATTCTAATGCTTCGGCGGTTTGGTGGTTTGCAGGCAAGCCGGGAAACGCGCTCCTCCCAATACGCCGTACTCGCGTTTGACCCTCCTGCGGCTTGACAAAGACAGGACAAGATTGGTAGACTGATTCACAGGGTATTGCGAGGAAAAGGAGAGAAAAATGCCTGCGCCAAATCGAAGCCGCTATGCTGATGACTATGGAGGGGGATCGTCCGCAGTACGCACTATCGGAGCGTTTCTGCTCTGCGCCATTCTGAGTTTTGCGCTTGGATTTTTTGTTCTGGCCCGTTTCTGGAGCAGCAAGCCGAAGGGCGATGCGGGCAACACGGACAAGAACATGGTTGCCGAGGCGGGAGATCGAAACCCCGCTTCGCATGGCGACGATACGCCGACGGCTCTGCGAACTTCGCTGCCGCCCGCGCAGCCTGCTCCTGCCCCAAGAGTCGCAGCCCCACGCATCAATCCTGCGGAGGAAGTGCAGCAGCCCGCCAGCGTAGACGAGACGAAGCCGACGGACGCAGGCACACCCTCCGACGAAAATCCCGCTGCCAAAAGCCCTGACGACAACGCGCAGACGGTGAACGCAGTCCCTGCCGACGCGCCCAAAACAGACGAGACGAAACCGAAAAAACGCCGTAAAACGCCGAAGACCGATCTGGAACAGGCCGCGAAAAATCCCGAAGAGGACACGCCCCGCTCCGTAAGCACCGACGACGTGAACGATGTTCATGCCCCGAAACGCACGAAACGAACCACCGCCGAGACCGAAGCGGGCAGCGGCTTGTATCGCGTTCAGATCGGAGTCTATTCGACAAAAGAAAAGGCTGAGGAACAGGTTCGTCTGGCTTCGGAAAAAGGCTTCGAGAGTACTGTGCATACCGTTACCAGCGGCGACCGCACTCTCTACCGGGTGCAGCACAGCGCCCACCGCAGCCGAACAAACGCGGAGACGGAGAAACAGAAGCTTGTAGATGCTGGATTCGACGCCTATATCGCCAATCCGTAGGCTGACGAGAAAATGCCCCCCAACCCCAATTCCGGCCCCCGATTCCGGGGGAGCAGGCATTTTCATGCGATAGGGTGGCCGCAGGGCTGGAAGGCTGACTTAAAAAATGAAAAACGGACGGTTTTCGGCTCCGAACAGTGAAAAGTCGGTTTTTCCCTGCTTTTCGGCGCAAAGGGGTTGCTTGTTTTGTCGGAAGTGTGTATAATACGCGAAAGCCCCCGTTTTGGCGTTCCGGCCCCCCTCCGATGAACGCGCGTGGAGCGAAATGGCTCCCGCAGTTTCACCGGCATCCCGATGTCTATTTTAGCCCACCTCCCCTTGCGCCGCAGAGCATCCGCTGACCTACGCGGTACGGGGACTATCTCGTGTCTGTAGAGACACATACTGGAAGGCAGGAAGTTTTATGAGGAACAGGGTGTACTGGAACTCTCTCCAAGCGCGATTTTTCTCTGGTCTGATACTCCTCGGCCTGCTGTCACTGGCAATTGCCGGATGTGGCGGCGGTAGCGGCGGCAGTACTCCAGCGATTCCCCCTCCGGGTACGACTAACGTAGCCGTGATCGGTACGGTCAAAGACACCTCCAACGTCCATAATCCGGTGGCAGGCGCGGTCGTCACCATCGTGGGAACCAGCCTGTCGGTCCGCACCGACGCGAGCGGCACCTTCACGTTCTCCAGTGTCCCGTCAACCGTCACGCAGTTCACGGTCAGTAACCCTGACCCGACCAGCTACTTCAGCTACGCTAACTATAATAGCAAGTTCTACGACATCGTGAAGTGTACGTTCCTGTTGCCTGCCCTGCACACCGGCACCAACACAGTGACGGAAGTAGACCTCTTCCTCGGCGGCTCCAGTCCGCCCCCGCCCCCGCCGACCGGAGGCTGCCCGTAAACATCCTTGACGACGCGGGAACCGCTCTGAGGCGTGTTCCCGCGCCGCTTCTGCTGTGGAAAATGTGCCATGCGCGTACCTGACCGTTTGCGCCGTCCTCTCGGAAGGCTGCTGGGCTGGACCGTGGGAATCGGCGGACTTCTCGGTGCGGTTATCCTCTACCGCTGGGCCGAACCCTCCTCTCCGCCTGCCGCGTCCGTGCAGAACGCCTCGGGTACGAATGTCGCGATCCGGCTGGAAAACGTCCCCTTCGTCGGACACTCCAACGGGTTCACGACCTGGTCGCTGCGGGCGGGCCGCATCGAACTAGAGCGGTTGCCCGGCGGCTCTCTCGCCGGTATTGAAAGTATAGACCTGACCGACATCAAGGACGGTCTGCTCTTCCCGGCTCCTCCGCCGCCGAAGGCAGTTCCCACCCCTGCGCCCGCACCGGCGGTCTCCGGCCTCCCCCCGCAGACCGAGATCAACAAAATCTCCCCGGAATCCGAAACCACGTATGGCCCCTGGAGCGCGAAATTCCAGGCCAAACGCGGTCACTATCGCTCCGGACTGCTGACGGTTCTTCCCCCCGAACTGGCCCCGATGTATCGCTTACAGGCGGAATTCCGTCTCTCCAACGGCGTGGATTTTCGCACACGGGAAGGCGATCACTTCGAGGCCGAATCCATCACGATTCTCGATCTGTTAAGCAAGCAGTCCAGCCGGGCGGAACGGCGTATTCTCTGCGACAACGGCATGAAGGTGACCCGCAAGAACGCGCAGGTCACCGCGAATCAGGCCCGCTACGACACGCAGGGTCGCACGGTCGAATGTCTTGGCGGGGCGCGAGCCACCATCCCCGACGGCACGATTCAGGCGGAGCGGATGTTCTGGTCGCTGGACGCACAGGTGCTGCGCTGCCCGGAAACGACGACCGGGGTCTTACAGGGAGTACCGTTCGTAGCGGAGGGTCTGGTGGTGGACATGAAAAATCACACGGCTCATGCGAACCGTATCCGTTTCGATCTGCGTAATGAACTGAAAGGCAACTCTCACTTTTAGCGGTGGAGCGGAGGCATTCCTATGACGCACTACTCTCAATCTCGTTCACGTTTCGGTTTCGCGGCGCTGAGTCTCCTGACTATAGCAGGCGGTACGCTTTCACTTCTCGCCTCGGCACGGCAGTCGCCGCCGACGTCTGCCTCGGCCAAAAAAGCGGCGCTCTCGGCACTGCCTCCTCCCGCTGGCAAACAGCCCACCCTGCCCGGCTTCGACAAAACTGCTGAGCCACGCCGCAACCCGCTCACGGCGCTTCCTGTAGATACGGCCCAGGCCACCGGTTCCCAGAAGCCTGCGGACCTCGTGATGGAAGACCCCGATGTCAATTTGAAGACGGGCATTAACAAAGGCAAGAACTTCATCTATACCGAAGGCGAAACGCGGGTTACGGGTGCGGCGGCGACCTACAACAAAAAGACGAAGGAGCTGGACGCGCAGGGCAAACTCGAACTGGACGATCCGAAACACCACGTCACCGGCGACAAGTCCCATGTAGACCGCAACGCGCAGTTGGCGACCATTACGGGAAGTGTCGTCATCACTCTCAAACCGACGCCGCCCGATCCCGGCGTTCCCCAGGACAACGACAGCGCGAAGCAGCGTCAGCATCCGGTCATCATTACCTGTGACCGCGTAGACGACCACTACAAGAAGGATTTTATTGTGCTGACGGGCCACCTCATATTCAAGCAGACCATCACGAAAGACGACGGCAAGACAGTCGAGCGCACCATGACCGCCGATCATGCGGAGTACGACGGCCAGGCCAACAAACTTCATCTCTTCCAGCCCGTGAAGGCGTCCGACACGGAGGGGCAGAACATCGAATTCGAGAAGGACGCCTACGTCGGCACAAAGGAGGGCGAAGAGACCCTCACCAGCACCGGCAAGTCGAAAATCAAGTTCAATCTCGACGACACCAAAAACCCCGATGAGAAGCCCGCCGACCCGAAAGGCGGCAAAGACGCTGGAGCCCCACCCCCGCCCAAAAAGACCAATTAGGGGAAGCCATCAGACGCAAAAAAGGGAGGGCCATCCGTTGGCCCTCCCTCGTCGTTTGACAGCCGTCGTGCGGCAGTCTCTATGCGACCGCTTCGGCTTTGCGCCAGGCGCGGAGGCGTTCCAGTTCAAAAGCGAGGACGGCGGCGGGAATTTCGGAGGCGTTGGCGATGCGGTCGAGGATGCGGGCCAGACTGCGCTCGGTATGTTCGTCGGCATCCTCGGGGTAGAGGGCGTCCATCGCTTCAACGAGCAGGTAGAGCGCTTCGTTGGCATAGCGGGCTTTGCCCTGGGGCAGGGCGCGGAAGGGAGCCTGCGCGTAGAGGCGGGAAATCTGTTCGGTGATGCCGTCCCATCCGGTGCTGCCGCTCGGCGCGGTACGGGGGGCAGGAACAGCCTGACGCGCCGCTGCCACCGACGCATCTTGGGCTTTCGTCGCTTCCCAGTCCGCCAGCCCGATGCCTTCGATGAGGCGCACTTGCAGGGGCTGCCCGAACAACTGGCGCACGACCTCCTGCACGGTATGCATGATCGAAACCTGCTTGATGACGCTCGCCATATTGTACTGTTCCGACTCGATGCCGAGGATCAGTGTGCCGCTCTCGATGGTGATGGCGTGCGACTGCTCCAGGGCCTCCCAGAACGAGCGGTTGTTGACACGATCTTTGAGTTGATTCACACAGTTGGCCCAGAGTATGGGCAAAGAGGCCGCGCTCATAAGGCGATTTGCTCCTGCAAAAGAGAAATTCCGGGATAATAGGCCGACCGCCGAACGCTTCGGTACAGTATTCGACGTCTCCCTGACGATTATACGCCCTGCGCCCGGAGAAGTCAATAGCCCCACCGCCGAACTGCAAACAGCACAAGTAAATGTACGTTCAGTCGGGAAACAGGGCTTCCGAGAAGGAAATTCCACCTATTTGCGGCAAATTGGGATGCGGAGCGGATTGCCGACGCCGCAAAACAGTTGAGGCAGTTGAACTTGCACGAGACCTCAACCAGAAGGATGCGGTGAGGCACACGGAGGAGACATACGAGTGGACGCAGATATGTTTGTCAAACAAATAGATGCCTGTACGCCATCGTTAGAAGCGCTGATGCAAGCAGGCTTAACTTCATCAAGGGCAGAGGGTGTAAGGGCAGTGCAAAATTTTCGGCTCACATCTACTCAGAAGGCTTCTCATGACCCCGTACTGGACTTGATAGGCCGCTACGAGATGGCGACCGTGGAGATAGGGTTAATGACGTTTTGTCCCATCGCGATTCCGTTAGCGGCAGGATGGTTCGTGGGAGAGATAGAAGCTGAACCCATTTATCTTTCGCGGCAAGACGGCAGCCTCTTCACTGAGGAGTATGGTGAACCAGGACATATCCTGTGGGACTGCGCGAGGGACAGCGGTAGTTTTCTGGATGCCATGCTGAAAGTTGCCTGCTTCCTGACTCGGTGCGCCACCGAAGACCTCTACAATGACCAGGTGACCCGTCATGCAATCGCTTCGGAATGCACTGTCGCGACGGGCGGTGAACTCTACCGGAATTTCTACGAAATGCTGCTCGGTTGAGAATAGAACGTCCTTCACACATCGGGAAGAGAAGTGGAACGAATGCAAAACTGAGGAGGAATCTCCGTGAGGCGTGGAGAATGAAGGCTCTACGATGAAAGCCAGTGTGAGCCGCCGGGTCAGAGGGAGAGACAGGTACGCGACCGGCGGAATGGGCAGTCCATTCGGGGACAAAAAGGCCAGACACGGCGAACAAAAAGGCATTACGAGCGCGTCAAGAGCGTATTAGAGTTGCGGAGGCACCCAGAGATGACAACCAACGTCTGGAAACTGGCCGAAACGATCATGGCCCCCGGGAAGACCGAGGCAGCCGAAGAGGCCCTGCAGCGCCGCGAAGAACGCGCCATGCTGGACCGTTGTGCTCAGGGCGATGAGCGGGCGATACGCTGGGTGCTGCACCGGTATCGGGATCGCGTAGTGCGGCTTGCCGCCCATGTCCTGCACAACTCCCGCGAGGCCGAAGATGTGGCGCAGGAGGCGTTCGTGAAGGCGTTTCGCCAGATCGGGCAGTTCCGGGGCGATTCCGGCTTCTACGCCTGGCTCTACCGCATCGTCATCAATCTCTGCCTCGACCGGATGCGCCGCAAAAGCATGACCTCCGAGATGCCGTTGGAGGAGAATATCGCGCATTTTATCGCCGTCTCTCCCGATGTCGAAAACCGCCTCTCCGTCGCACAGGTACTCGACTCCCTCACGCCCCCTATGCGGGCCGCGCTCGTGCTGCGCGAAGTCGAAGGACTCGAATACTCCGAAATCGCCGACGTACTCAATATCCCCGTCGGAACCGTGCGCTCCCGGCTGAACACCGCCCGCGAACAGTTCCGCCGCCGCTGGACCGCCCTCGAAGAGGAGGCCAATCATGTCTGATTGCGGCACGAAATGCTTTCTCGCCTCTCTCCACAGGGAGGGCAGCTATGTCTGATCGCTGTTACGGATGGCGTTTGCTGCTCTCCCGCCGCTCCGATGGCGACATCTCCCGCTACGAATGGGAAGCGCTGGACGACCATATGGCAGGCTGCCGAGACTGCCGTATGGCCGCACAGTCCGACCGGGCGCTGCATCTTGCGCTCACGCAGACCGATTTTCCCCTCGCACCCGAAGCCACCCGCCGCCTCGACGACAGTATCCTGTCTGCCCTCGGCATTCCCGAACGCCTCACTGTTCCACAGAGATGCGGCCGCACCCTGCGCGAACTCTGGGCGCGATGGGAGGCTATTCCCAACCTCTATCTCATGCAGATAGGCACCGGAACCCTGGCAGCCGCCTCCCTCACCGCCGTCTATCTGCTGGCCGCGCTGCATCCGCTGGAGTTTGCCCGGCCCGCCGATGCCGCCCGCCTGGCCGTCGTCCGGCAGCACAACGAGCCGCCTGTTCCGCTGGAATCACTGCTGGATCGTCCGGTTCCCCGCGCCGCCTCGCTCTGGACGGCCCCACCCCGACCCCGTGCCTCGGAGAAATCGTCGTCAACCCTGTCCCAGCCTGCCCCTGCGCCCCAGACGCCTGCGCTCCCGGATCGGCACAGCGCCCTTCCTGAGACCGCTATCCGGGGTTAGGATCACGCCATGAACGCACTGCTGGACGAGAGCGCTGCGGCCCCGCCAAAGGCACGGCGCTCTCCATTGCGTTCCGGCTGGATAATCGGGGTTGTGGCCGGTGTGCTGATCGGCCTCATCGCCCTGCCCACCGTGCGAACGATCCTGTTCGCGCAGCTTCAGTTCGCCCTGTCGGAAGAGAGCGTCCCTTTCGTGCGGTCTCTGGACGCGCACGAGACGGCGCGGGAGGTCAGCCGCCTCGACGCGACAGCGGCAGCGGCAGGCGACGACTACCTGCTTCAGGTCGGACGCGCCACCGCCCTCGCCACCACCAGCCAGCGGCAGGCCACGAAGGCCGCCTCCCCCACCCTTGATGCCAACTTCGATAGCGACCATACCCTCTTCCGGCTGGCGCAGTTGGCGCGTGAATTCCCGGCCCAGCCGGGAGGCTACGCGCATCTGGCCAGCTATATGATGGGGGAGCGGATTCGCGTCCTGCGCCCGGAAGTAACCGACTCGATGTCCTCTGCCTCGAAGTCCGCCTCTCCAACGGCCGCACCGTCTGCCGCCGTCTGGCGGCGCGATGTCCGCCTGATGGAGTGGGCGCTGCACTCCGGCGCCCTCCGCGATCCCGATAACGCCTTCTGGCCCGCCATGCTCGCCACCACGTACTTCGCCGCCCACCGCGACCGCGAAGCCCTCGAAGCCCTCACCCTGGCCGCCCATAAGCCCCACTGGGACGCCTACCTCTACGAAGAGGTGCTGGGGCAGTGGCGGCTCTACTCCGCCACCTATGGCGATCACGGCGCGACCCAGAAGATCGGACCGCTCTCCCTCATCGCCTTCCCCCACCTCTACGAACTGCGCCACACGGCGGAAATGGCCCGCTGGCACGCCGAACAGGCCGCCGCGTCCGGCCATGACGACGAGGCCCTTCGCATCCGCCGCAACGTCGCCATGATGGGCGTCATCATGCGCGAGACCGCCGCCTGGTCTTATGAAGCCCTCATCGGGACGGACATCTTCTTTATCGCCTCGACGGACAGCGACGCTCCCCAGCCTCCCGGAGCCATCCAGACCTCCGATCAGTGGGAACGCCGCGCCCCGCACTTTCTGGCGCTGCTGGAACAGAACGGCAAGGATACTAGCTGGACACGCCGTGAAGTCGCGAACTGCTGTGAGCTTAGGCAGCGTGTAGACATCGCCCGTTACGATGCCTCTTTCCCCGGCGTCCCTCCCGGCATCCCTCTCGTGTCGCTCTTCGGCTGCTGGATGACAGGCATCTGCCTGCTCCAGCAGATGCTCCTGCTGGCGCTCGCCGCCCTGTTCGCCGCCGGCGCCCACCACTATCGCGCCCGCTGGAAATCGCTGCCGCCTCTGCTCCACCGTCTGGCCTTCGTGCCGTTGCTTGGCGTCACCATCGGCAGCGGGACCATGCTTTTCTATGGGGTCGCCGCGCCGCGCACCGCGCTGCTCTTTTTAGTCAGCCTGACACTGGTGGCGACAGCGTTGCTGACCTTTCTGAGTCGCCTCCGCCTTCCGAAGACCGAGGAATCTGCCTCCACGCTCTCACGCTGGACTTTCGGAACGACTCTCCGCATGACCCTCCTGTTGTTCCTGCCGCTCCTCATCGCGCTCTATGAGAGACGCTACTACCTGAGCAGCCTGCATCCTGTCGCGGTACTGCTGACGAGCATCATGGGTATCGCGCCGCCGGGAACGCCCCGGGATGCCTGTCAGGTTGCCCTGCTGGGCGGCGGTCTAACGCTGGCGCTCGTCCTGCTGATCAGCCTGTGGAGTCTCTATCGGCGTGTCGAGCCTGCGGCCGCGCTGTTCACCGGAATCAGCCGCCTCGCGCTACCATTGATGCTCTGTCTCTCCCTGGCCTATATCGGTCTGCTGAATCAGACCCTGCATCTCGATTCCGCCACCAGCCGCGCCCTCAACGAGGTCGCGCAGAACGATCTCCAATGGGTACTTACCCACAGCAGCGATAGCCACTGATCTCCTGTTCCGCCATCGGGCTTTCCTGTGCGACAGTTATACCAACGGTGCATGAGAAACTGGTGATTACGCGCCCGGAATGAACGGCACGACCTCGTAATTTTGACGCGCCGTTAGTATATCTTGCTCAATGCACAACGGCCCGTCTCCGGAAGAGGAGACGGGCCGTTGTGCTGCCGGGGAAGGCGGAGGTTACGGAGTGGCGTTGACCAGGATAGAGGCCGTGATACCGCCGCCGGTGATAACGATGATATGCTTGCCAATTCCCTTGATAGGGACTTTGACCGTCGTGGAAGCGGTGCCGGTGAATTTCGCCACTAACTGCTTCAGGGGATCCAGCGATACGTTCTCGTAGGCGAAGCCCGGAACGCCCGGTGTGTTGTCTACGGTCTGCGTGGAGTTCGGCAGGGTATCGTAGACAGCCAGGTTACCACGCACCGGGACGGGCGTGTTGGTTGCCGAGACGATCTTGACCGCCAGGGTGATCGTCTGCCCGGAGCGGACGTTCGTGGGGCCGGAGACGAGCAGGTGGTCAAATCCTGCGGTCGCAGTGCCGACTATCAGGATTGGGGCGCCAATGCCCGGCGTATCGTACTGTGAGAAGATCGGATGATCGAAGTTCGGCTGGAGGCTGGTATGGCCGTAGTCGTCGGTCAGCCAGAACTCGTAGCCGTTGTTATTGAGGTCGCGGAAGGCATACGTAAAGTACGCGTTGGCATCGTTGGCGAAGGTCACTTCACCGATGTAGTGCAGCGAGTCGTTGTCCAGGTTGCGGTAGCTGAGGTGGACACGGCCATTCAGTTTCATCGGGTTGCCATCGGAGCCGATAGCCGTCACGCCGAAGTTATAACCGACCTTCTGGTTGAGGCCGATATTGACGGTCGTCAGCGGGAAGATACTGCCCCCGAAAATGAAACTGGTAGCGCCGCTGTTGACTGGCCCGGTCACGATGAAGTGGTCGGCCTGCACCGGTCCGGCGACCGTCCCGATGGGCAACGGGCCGAAGACCGTGACCTGACCTTTGGCCGCGACGAAGACATGGCCCCCGGCAACGGTGGGAGGCGTGTAGTTGACCGACTCGCCTGCGCTGTCGCGGGTTCCAACGGCCAGCCCAGTGTAGAGTTCCTGAATGGTGCCGAAGTCGTTGGCCGGATCATACACCTTGTAGGCATGAAGCACGGCAATCGGCGTCAGCGCAGGAACGACGGGCGCGACGGGCGGGGCAATACCGGGGTCCTGCACGTTCGGCGGTGGCGAGAGCTTCTCCAGCGTCCAGACAATCCCGTTTGTCATCGTACCGGGAGTGGTGGTTCCATCCCCGGAGATGACCGGGGAGGCTCCGGGGAAGCCGAACTGCGAGGTATAGCCGAAGACGCTGATGGGCGCGGCGACTACATCGTTGTCGGGAACCTGGGCATCGGGCGTCGAGGAGAGGAAGCCACTGTTGAACGCGAACATCTTCAGAATGTCGCCGGAACCCTGGAAGTAGAGCTGCTGTGCGGCAGCGTTGTAGGCCGGAGAGCCGTACATGGGGCCGACAGCCCGGAAGAGGAACTGAAGAATGTTGCTGTCGTCGCCTGCATGGAAGAAGCCCATGTTGTTGCGGTCTACCAGGTAGATGGTGCCTTCCTGGCCAGCGGTGACGAGGACATCACTACCGCCCGGCCCCACCCCGTCCGCGAGCGTGACGCCACCCGTGCCGAGATCGGTGAAGGAGGTGCTGAGGTTGAACCAGTCGAACGGCGTGAAGTAGTCACAGACCGGGGCGACAGGCGCCGGCGGGAAGGTGGGTGGCTTGGGGGCCGCCGGGAAGAAGTTCATCTTCACGACGCTGTTGCCATATTCGGTGCCGCCGGAGTCCGCGTTAAAAGAACCGACACCGGTAGTAAAGAACAGGTTGCCCGCGCTGTCAATGGCGGGGCCGGAGCCGCCCATTGTGATGCCCGCGCCTTCGGGAAAGCCGTTGGCAGGGTCGGTCACGCCGTTGGGTGAGGTGTTGAATGCGCCGCAGAGAGCCAGGGTATTGTTTACAGCGTCCGGCTTGTAGGCCAGTACCCAGCCATGAAAGGGCGTCTGATCTCCATGTGAACCGAATGTCAGATAGACGATGCCTTTACTGAGGGCAAGGGCCGCCTGCTGGTTGGCGGTCGTGCTGTTGAAATGTATTTGCGGATTGGTGGGATCGCCGTCCGTATCGTCCCCGATACCGGGTACGGCAGCGTTGATAAGAGTGCCGCGTCCAAATTTTTCCTGACCGGTGGTAAGATCGAGCGCATGGAGGCGCTGATAGATGAAGCGGCCTTCCTTGCTCTTTACCACGAAGTAGAGCGTCCCCTTGTTGATAAGGCCCTGCGGCTGACAGTCAATAACGGGCGTTCCGGTGATGCCGACTTCCGGGGAGATGTCGTCGCTGCCAACTTCGAGGCTGCTAACCGGGGTCACGCCTGCCTGTGGGTAGTTGTAGGTGACGTACCAGAGCGGGGCGGCGTCGGTAAGCTGATTGCTGTCGGCGTCGAAGCAGTAGACGCTGTTGTGCGCGGTCGCAACGATCAACAGGTTATGCAGGGTCGTCAGGGTGCGTTTTTTGGGATTGCGCGGGTCTACCATGTAGTGCGGTTTGGTGGGCATATCCACATACGGCACATAGAGCGGCTGTGCATAGACAGAGCCGTCCACACTGCGAGTATAGAGTTTGCCGAAGGTGGAGGGAGTCACGCAGCCAAAGGTAGCAGCGGTGACGGCGGTTCCTGTCGGCGGAGGCAGCATTCCGAGAGGCGGCGGCTTCAGGATATATTCGTTGGGATTGAGGCCGGTACGGGCATTATCATTGCGGTGCGTGGTGACCTTGGCGGGCGGGTTCTGGGCCAGAGCGGAGACGGACATCAGCACCGTTCCTGCGGTAAAAAGGGCAGCCAATGGCGTCAGAGCCTTGCGGGAGGCACTTCTTCGCCTCGTCCAGCCGGTAAGCAAGGCGTTATTCAGGGATCGCATAGCAGGCATATTCTCCTCTCTGCACGGGTCAGAGCTTGGAAATTGGGAAGGACACCGGTGACGCCGGGGATGCGCGGGCTGACTTCCCCTCTTTAAGAATGCGTGAGAAGGGTACGAATGAATCGTCCGCTCTACCTGGGAATAGGAGGGGGGGTACGGATAGACTATCTAGGGGGATAGTTCCCCGTTCCTCTGGTCTTTTCCTTCTCAGGGGGCAAGAAAGAAAAAAAGTTTTCGCTTTCTGAAACGTTTTCCCTTTCCGACCGCTTCACGCGGGAAAACGCGCTTCTTATAGACTCATGTTGCTGCTGTGTCCTGGGAAGGCTTTCGCAGAGGGGTCTACACGAGTCTTGGCGTAGTTGACGGCGATACATATCTCACCGACACCGGTCGCGATGAGCTTGAGTTTGCCAGGGAAAACCGCGATGTCGCCCGCCGCATAGACACCGGGCAGATTGGTCTCCATGAACTCGTTGACACGGATACTGCCGCGTTCCATGTCCAGACCCCACTCCTTGACCGTTCCAATGTCGGCAGAGAAACCAATATTGAGCAGGACGGCGTCCACTTTCAGGGTCTCTGTCTCTTTGGTCTGACTGTTGATGACGGTAGCGTATTCGATCTGTTCGGTGCCGCCAACACTATGCAGTTCGTTCCAGAGCTTGACTTCGACAGGGGAGCGATTGAGCAGCCAGTCTATACTCTCTTCATGGGCGCGGAAAACGTCGCGGCGGTGGATGAGCGTGATTTTGCCCGCGAACGGCTCCAGGTTCATGCACCAGTCCAGCGCGGAATCGCCGCCACCGACTACCAGCAGATCTTTCCCGGCGAACTGCGCCTTGTTCTGAACGAAGTAGTGAACGCCTTTGCCCTCGAACTCTTCGACGCCCGGTGTTCCGAGGCGCTTGGGCGCGAATGCCCCCGCCCCAATCGCAAGAATGATTGTTTTGGTACGATGGGCGCCTTTGTCGGTGGTCAGGGTGATGGTGCCATCGTCCTCGTAGCGCAGAGTCAGCACTTTCTCTCCGAGGCAGACTGCGGGACTGAATCGGGTTCCCTGCGTGGTCATCTCGGCGGCGAGGTCACGGGCAAGCACCTTGGGAAAGCCGGGCATATCGTAAACGTACTTCTCAGGATATAACGCACTGAGCTGCCCGCCGAGTTCGGGCAGGCTGTCAATCAGTTTGGTTTTCATCTGCCGGATGCCTGCGTAAAAGGTGCCGAACAATCCCACCGGCCCACCGCCCACGATCGTCACATCAAACAGTTCCTGCGAAGAGGAAGAAGTCTCTGTCAATTCCTGTTAACCTCGAAAAAGAGTAATACCCAAACAGTATAGCATAGAGGCCCGGTCTACGTCTGCCTCTGCGCGGAACTCTCTCTATTTTACCCTCTTCTGACGCCGTTCCCTCTACGAACGAAACTTTTTTGCCGAATTCATCGTTGTCTATAAGTGTAGACCTTATCTACAAATGTAGACCAAGGAGGATGAGCATGAAGTTTCGAACCGGAGGGGTAGTTGTGGGGTTGCTGGCGATTCTAGTGGGCTGTCATGCCGCGGCGCCGCTCATCAATGTCAAACCCGGCATGACGGGGCAGGAAGTGCGGGCGGCGCAGGGAAGCCCGTTTGTGACGGGAACGCTACGCGATACACGCGGCACCGCGCCGGTCTCGATGGAACGGTGGACGTACAAGCAGGGCGACGGCGCTCTGGTCATTATCATGGAGAACGACAAGGTCAAAGAGAGTTCGCATGAGACGGACCCGATTCCGGCGATGCAGAAAAAGGTTCACGAGGGCATGACACGCGCTCAGGTGCTGGCGGCTATCGGCGAACCCGCGCTCGGCAACAATTCCAAAGACCCCAACCCCAACCCGACCTGGCAGTACATTGATCCGGTTGCCCCGGTCACCTCCCTGTCAGTCAGTTTTCAGGGCGATACGGCGAAAAGTATTGTCATGGCCCCGAATATGGCCTACGGCGCTCCGTAATTCCTGGTACAAAAATGTTGGCCGGAGGTTGAAACCCCCTAGCCTTAAAATGCGGACGTCTTTCAGACGTAATGCCCTATGGTCTGAGAGGTATCGGAAAGCGTTTCTGGGAGTTGAAAACCCCAGCCCTGGTTTTCCGGGGGTTGAAAACCCCTATGCGCTAACTTAAGGCTTCCGGCGCAGTTATCTGTTCCTGTTTGATCATGAGCGCTATGTCCGGCTTGGAGGACCTCATCCCCCAACCCCCTTCTCCCGGACGGTCGCAGGCTCCTTGGGAGAAGGGGGCTTTTCAGGCTTGCTAATGTCCTAGCGTGTTCGTTCCTATGAGAGGAAGGAGAGAGAGATACCATGGCTGTCCTTTGCTTCTGCGTCCTCAACATTACTCCTGCATTTGCCCCTCTCCCAGGGAGCCTGCGACCGCCCGGGAGAGGGGTTGGGG
>JBBRLP010000055.1:0-32647 GCA_038231295.1 Chthonomonadales bacterium | reverse complement strand
CAGCATTTCCAGTTGTGTGAGTTGGCTTAGAGGGGTCAGGTCGCTTACCGACGTGTTGTTAAGCCACAGCATTTGCAGTTGTGTGAGTTGGCTTAGAGGGGTCAGGTCGCTTACCGACGTGTTGTCAAGGGACAGCGTTTTCAGTTGTGTGAGTTGGCTTAGAGGGGTCAGGTCGCTTACCGACGTGTTGTTAAGCCACAGCATTTGCAGTTGTGTGAGTTGGCTTAGAGGGGTCAGGTCGCTTACCGACGTGTTGTCAAGCAACAGCGTTTTCAGTTGTGTGAGTTGGCTCAGAGGGGTCAGGTCGTGGATGTACTCTTCATAAGGATTCTTAGTGATTGAAATTTTTCGTATTGCTTCCTGAACCGAAGGAATGCTGAGGACATTAACGACTTCGTTCATCTCCTGTGGTGAGAAGTGTTTCGCCAACTCGTCCAGGACAGCAGGGCGGTGATCGTTGTGAAGGATGACGTTTAAGCGTTGGTGAGACTCTTCGCTCTCTATGAGGCCAAGTCCGTGGACGCAAGCCGAAGCCTCGGCTTCCGGCATTCCCTCACGCCATACCAGCAGTTCCAGCGCCGTCTCCCCGCTCTCGGCCACCGCCTTCGCCTTTTCGATGGTATCTACAGGCAAGAGAAGACGCTCTGCTTTCTCCAGCGCTGATTTGAGAGGAGAGGGAAGACTGCACTGTACTCGGCTTTTCACTTTCACAAGGAGCAGTTCGCGATAGCGTCTTCGTTCAGAGTTCAACCCGGATAGGTCCACAAGCCTCTCAATCAGGGCATGGACGAACTTCTTGTTGTCAGCGCCTGCTGCGAACAGCAAAATCGACTCCCCTTTTTGACCCCGCTCCGCATCGTCAAGGCCCTCCAGCACCTCTTTCGACTGCCCGTTCGCTACGAAGGTCTGCGCCGCCAGATAGTCCCGGAGCGTGTTATGGACGAACTCGACGTCCTCGGAGCCGGACATTCGTAAGAGACCGCTTCGCTTCAAAAGGCCCTCAAAAACCTGTTCCGTCTGCTCCTCATTTTCGCCCCGTTTCAAGCAGAGTGAGTGCCGTATGGCCGTGAGCGTACCGGGGCGAGAGAGCATCGTGCCTTTCAGTTTCACCATCTCGTAGGCGATCTCTTGCGCGGCATCCTGTCTCTGCACAAGCGTCAGGGCGCGATATGCCGCAGAGGTTGTCTGCGTTTCCAGTTCCTGCACTTCGTCCCGGTCTCTCAGCAGCATCTGGCACGCGCTTTTGCAGAGGTCCTGTAAGTTCTCCGGCAGGTTCTCCTGCGTTATCCGATTGAGGGCGCACAGCAGCGCACAGAGCAGGGGATTGGAGGCCAGTTGACTCAGAGCGAAACTGCGCTGCAGCTGTTCCTTCATCCGCGCTTCATCGTTCCGTAAGCGGTTCTGCACCTCCGCAGCGGAGGAGAGTTTGCGGGCGACAGCGCGATGCCAGTTCTCGACGAACTCGATTTTCCCCTCACGCGAGAGGTCGCAGACTTCATACTCCACGAAGCGCTGCGCGTCCAGCGCGTCTGCTGTCACGGCGGTCGGTCGGCTGCTCGCCACGATGAGGTTCTGCGAGGAGTAATTTTGTGCGATACCGCATAGCCATTCCAGCGCGTCACGCCGCCTCTCTTCGCTCAGTTCGTCCAGTCCATCCACCAACAAAGCCACTCGGCCCGCCTGCAATAAGCGTTCTGCCCAGCGGTCAGAGGGCGAACCCATGAGATTCTTGAGACGATGCAGTTCCCTGGCATCCGGGAAACGCAGTTTCTGATAGTCCCGCATCCGCACCAGAAACGGGATTTTCTCACGCCAGTCAGAAGCGCCCGCACGTCCCAGAAGCGCTTCTTTCTGTCCCTCTTCTCCACGCAAGATGAGATCACTGCTCTCTTTCGGCTTCGCGGCCTGAATGGCGAGCCAGCGCAGGAGGGTCGTTTTGCCGCTGCCTGCCTTACCGAGTATCAACAGCCTCTGCGCTCCGGCGGGCAGTGAATCGAGCAGCGTAACGGCGGAAATGTTCGCGCCCGCCGCGCCAAATTCCCGGCCCTGCGCCAGCGCCAACATGACGTAAGCGACTTCCAATTCCTGATGCTTTTCCGGTTCGTGGATATCGTCATGCCGAATGAACAGTTCCACATGGTTGCAATGGGAGACCAGGGCTTCGCGATAGTGCGCTTCAAACTCCGTATCACGACGCTCCTCGGCACTGAGCATCTCCATGACCGCTGCGGAGAGGCTGCGCCGCCGCTGCGCTTCCCGGCTCACGTAGAGCGTCAGCCAGTCGTGAAACTCCGGCATCGTCTTCAACAACGGCACGAACGCCTGCACATTCCTGACAACCAGCAGGTCGTGATAATGGTCGTAGTCGCGATTGCCGCGCCTCAACGGAGCGGTTCGTCTGGCATTCCAGAACGCAGGCAGCGCGTCTATACTTTGCAGATTGTCCATCAGGCTTTCAAAATCGAAGCCCTCCTCCATCGTAGTCTGCGCCTCGATGTCCAGGTCGTCCATATCCAGCATACAGCCTGCTCGCTGCGCTTCGGCCTTCACCTCGGCCAAAATCTGCTGTCGGTTCTCCCACAGGCGCAGGTTGTGAGCGATTGCCTCCATCTGCTTCTTATAGGCATCGCCAAACACATCCACGACGCCAAGAGTCGTACCGAGTAGATCGCCTTTGATTGCCAGGACAAGCAGTTTTACCATCTTCCCTGCGAGGCCACTCGTCTTCTTCACCGCCTCCGCAACCGGTTGCTTTCTCTTTACAATGTTCGCAGCCATGCCCCCTGCCTTCCCAACCGTCAAAAGAACGTCAGTACGCCACCAAACTCAGGACGATAATAGACGAGATTGGCTTCCCTGTCAAGCGTCCTGCAAAACATAGATGTTGACTGCATAGGGTTTGTGTGGAGAAGCAGGCATATATGAATGGACTGGCTTCAAGAGAAACATCTGAGCCCCTGGGAACGCCTGCCCGTTTCGCAGAAAGTTCCTATAAGGCCGTTGAGCAGAGTTCATGCACAAAGAGATGCCTGCGCGTTTCGCAGGAAGTCCCTGCTGTCGTGTTGAACCTACTCACAGTTGCGAAAGTAATGGGCCTGATGGGGCAATACGAGTGCCTGCTCTCCCGGAAGGGAACTGTCAACAGGACAGTTCTTTCCAAAAACGGATTGGCGCGAGAGGAACGGATAGCGTTGTACGTCAAAAAATTGGTTATCACGAATTTCCGTAGCTTTGGTCACACGGAACTTGAACTGAACTATCCCGGTCGCAGGGCGACAAAGTCCCGGCCCGTACCTTCACGTATCGCCAATGTCAATCTCTTTCTGGGCAATAACGGCTCCGGTAAGTCGTCGCTGCTCAAAGCGCTTGCTCTGGGCGTCCTCTCCCCTATCATCAATTCCAGCGGCTTCACGGCAGAGTATCTTGTGCGGCGCAGACCGGATGAGATGACAAATCAGGCGACTAAGTCCAGTCAGGAGACAAAGTCCAGCAGCCTTATCAAAGAGACTGCTGAGGTGCAGGCGTTTCTCAAACTCGATAAACTGGACACAGACCGCCTGCCGGAAGAAGGCAATAGCGTCGTAGGTCAGACGGTCATTCAGCGGACAGGGGACTTCGAAAATATCATCAGTACCGCTCAAAGCGACGAGGCTGTCTGGGCAAACATCTATCTTAACAACTCTCCCTCCTTCTTTCTCGTCGGCTACGGCGCGAATCGGCGCAGTGAGCGGCCCGAAAGTTTCAGCCAGAGTTCTCGCAGTCCGCGCTATCAGCGCGTCGCCAGTCTCTTTGAAGATCATGTTGGGCTGGTTCCTTTCACAGTGGGCTACCTTCAACTCAAAGGCAGTGACCGCCTGACCGAAGCCCGCACAATTCTGAACGCACTCATTCCAGACGGAGTCAATCTGACAGAGCAAACCGATGGGAGGCAGCAGCCGCTCTTCGATAAAAATGGCGTCCTCCTTCCTTTCAGCGCTCTCTCCGATGGCTTTCGTGCTTTCGTAGGCTGGGTCTGGGACCTTCTCTACCAACTGGCTTCGGTCAATACACCAGACGATTTCAAGTCCGCCTCTGATAGAGTCCGGCCGTCCTTGAAGTTGACGGAGATACCGGGCATCGCTATCGTAGATGAGATTGATCTCTATCTCCACCCGGAATGGCAACGAGTTGTTGTAGCGCAGGTCTCCAGTATGTTTCCCCGGCTTCAGTTTCTGTTCTCCTCCCATAGCCCGCTTGTTGCTGGCTCCGTCGAACCGGAAAACACCTTTGTACTGGAAGCCGACAGGATAGAGCAGTATCGTGAAAACATTTATGGATTGACTCCCAATCAGGTTCTTACCAGTTCTTACTTCGGCCTGCGTTCGATTCGCGCCCCGCAAACCGGCACACTGAGCGATCTGGCAAGGAAAACTCTTCGTCTGCCTGAGAACATCAACAATGAAGAGGCGGAGCCTGCGGATCGCTCTCTGAATTCGAAGCAGCGTGTGCGGCAAATCATGGAGGAGATAGAAGAGGAATGATCCACTACCCGCAAGCACTGGAAGGAATCGAAGAGGCCGTTCAGTCCGAATCAAAAAACTGGCTCAAAAAGGCGGAAGCGAGAACGAAGCTGTTCACGCAAATGGGCAGATATGCCGAAGAGATAGTGGATGCAGCGGGTAAAAGAAAAGCTCTTTCACCCTTCTGGAGTGATGTCAAACCGGTCTATATGCGCCGTCAGCATAATAAGTGCATCTACTGCGAGACGAAATTGGAGGGGAAGACCTTTTCTTATGTGCAGTGGGATTTAGAGCATTTTCGCCCCAAGAGCAACGTCCGTAAGTGGCCGGATGAGAAGTCCGCTTTCCAATACGACTTTGAGACGGGCGACGAGAGTAACGAAGGCTACTACCTGCTCGCCTATCATCTGCGGAACTATGCGGCTGCCTGTAAAATCTGCAACTCGCCTTTTAAGAGCGACTACTTTCCTGTCGCGACTGCCCGTGCTTCAGGTAAGCCCTCTCCACTGGACTATGCCGGAGAGGAGGCATTCCTCCTGTATCCACTCACAACCGAAGAGGACGACCCGGAAGATCTGATAACCTTTGTGGGTGCCGAAGCATTTCCGAAGTACTCACTGCATCAGGATAAACGCAAGTGGCGTCGTGCCCGCGTCATTATTGACTTTTTCGGCCTTAATCGAGACGGCCTTCTGGAAGATCGGGCTGCATGGCTGCTGGAAGCGGTCTGGCCGAATATACAGCGTGCCGAGCAGGGCGACAGTCGGGCAAAATCGCGGCTGGAAAAATTTTGTTCTGAACGCGGTCAGTTTACAAACTGCACCAGGTGCTTTGTAAATCTGTGTGCGGAGGATCGCAACGAGGCCGAGAACAATATTCTGGTTCTCGAAGAGACCCTACGTCGCATGGAGGAGTAGCCTGCGATCTGTGGGAGAGAAAGGTGCGGAGAGCGAGGCACCTGAGTTTGTCTGTGTGAGGGAGCAGAAATAGATGGAGACGCAGCAAAACTGGGCGGAGAACTACACCTTTGGAGCGATCCGGCGGCACTACCCTGAAACGCTGGAGCAGGTGCGGGAAATTGTGGCGCGAAGCCGAAAGGTCAAGGCGCTTGGCTCACGGCACTCCTTTAATGGGGTGGCGGATACGTCGGAAGACCATATTTCTCTCGAACGTTTTGCGTTTGCACCGATGATTGATGTGGGACGGCGCACCGTCACGGTCGGGGGTGGGACAACGTATGGACGTCTCTGCCGGGAACTGCATCGGCACGGATTTGCCCTGCACAATATGGCCTCGCTGCCGCAGATCACGGTCGCGGGAGCCTGTGCGACGGCGACGCATGGTTCTGGGGATGGCAACGCGAATCTGGCTACGGCGGTGGCGGCATTGGATATCGTGACGGCGGACGGCTCGGTGCGGACGCTTTCCCGCGAACGTGACGGTGAGATGTTTCCGGGAGCGGTCGTGGGGCTTGGCGGGCTTGGGGTCGTTACGAAACTCACGCTCGACATCGTTCCGGCATTCACGGTCCGTCAGGTCGTTTACGAGAACCTGCCGCTGTCGCAGGTGGAAGCGGATTTCGAGAGGATTTTCTCCAGCGCGTACAGCATGAGCCTGTTCACGACATGGCGCAAGGCGAGTTTCGATCAGGTCTGGTTCAAGCACCGGGCCGAGACGGAGACGGACATCGTGATGGAGGCGGAGCGGTTCGGGGCGACCCTGGCGACCGCGAAGATTCATCCTATCGCTTCACTCTCCGCCGAACCCTGCACCGAGCAGGGAGGCGTCCCCGGCCCCTGGTACGACCGCCTGACACACTTCCGCAGTGATGCGCCGCCGAGTGTCGGGGCAGAACTTCAGTCCGAGTATCTGGTTCCCCGCATTCATGCGGTCGAAGCGCTGCGGGCCATCGCCGATATGCGGGAACGAATCGCGCCCCTGCTGCAAGTCTCCGAAATCCGCACCGTCGCCGCCGATACGCTCTGGATGAGTACGTGTTACGGGCAGGCGTGCGTCGGCATCCACTTTACCTGGAACCCGGACTGGCCGGGTGTTCAGAACCTTTTGCCCGAGATAGAAGCCCGACTCGCGCCGTTTCAAGCCCGGCCGCACTGGGGCAAGCTCTTCACGATGTCGCCCGTGCATCTGCAAGCGCTCTACCCAAAACTGCCGGAGTTTCGGCACCTGCTCCAGACGTTCGACCCGCAGGGCAAATTCCGCAACGAATTCCTCGATACGTATCTGTTCGGATAGGGCGAAAGGAGACTGACCATGCAGATCGCAGACCTCACGCAGATCGAAGGCCGTACCTACCCGGCCCGCCGTAGGACGCAGAATCTGGTGGGAGGGGCGTCTCCCGTTCAGGCCGCCGCGTTCAGCCTGGGCTATGTGACGCTCGAACCGAACGGCGGGCAGGTTCCCTGGCACAATCAAGAGCAGGAAGAGGTCTATTTCGTCCTCGAAGGCCGGGGCGAGATGTGTCTGGGAGAGGAGCGGCAGGAACTGCACAGCGGGCAGGCCGTCTATATCCCATCCGGCGTCTATCACCAGATGACGAATCTAGGAGACACTCCGATGCGAATGCTCTACTGCTACGGTCCGGCAGGCGATGTGGCGCACTGGCGGCAGGAACTCGAAGGCAGCCTGCCCCGCGCTGGCGAGGGCAATGTTCCTGCCATGCCTCCCGGTGCACAGCCGCAGCATATTCGGCCTTGAGTGCCTTTCCTCTCTGCGGTAAGACGGAAAACCAACCCTTATGACACCAACCACACATACCCTCGGCGTGATTATGAACGGCGTCACCGGACGCATGGGGACGAATCAGCACCTCATGCGCTCGCTGGTCGCGATACGGCAGCAGGGCGGCGTCAAACTGCCCGGCGGCGATACCATCCTGCCAGACCCCGTTCTGGTCGGGCGCAGCGCCGTCAAACTGGAGGCCCTGGCGAAACAGGCGGGCGGAGTTCGCTGGACGACTGACCTGGAATCCGTCCTCAGCGATCCCGGCAATCAGATCTATTTTGACGCGCAACTGACGCAGTTACGCGCTCCCGCCGTGCAGAAAGCGATAGCGGCGGGGAAGCACATCTACTGCGAGAAGCCGACCGGGGTCAGCGTCGAGGAGGCGTATGGTCTGTATCTGTCTGCGAAGGCGGCGGGCGTCAAGCACGGGGTCGTGCAGGATAAGCTGTTCCTGCCGGGACTGCTCAAACTCAAATGGCTGATTGATACGGGCTTTTTCGGGCGAATTCTGTCGGTTCGGGGAGAGTTTGGTTACTGGGTCTTTACCGGGGAAGACCAGATTCCGACGCAGCGCCCCTCCTGGAACTATCGCAAGGAGGACGGCGGCGGCATTATCGTGGATATGCTCTGCCACTGGCGGTATGTGCTGGACAACCTGTTCGGGGCCGTGCAGAGTGTCTCCTGTCTGGGGGCGACCCATATCCCCGAGCGGCGCGACGAAGCGGGACAGTCCTACGCCTGCACCGCAGACGACAGCGCCTACGCGACGTTTCAGTTGGAAAACGGTGTCATCGCGCAGTTCAACTCCTCCTGGACGGTGCGAGTGCGGCGCGATGACCTGCTGACCTTGCAGGTGGACGGGACGCACGGCAGCGCGGTCGCCGGACTGCGGAACTGCGTCATGCAGCCTTATGTCGGCACCCCGCGCCCGGTCTGGAACCCCGATATAGAAAGTCCCATCAACTTCGCGGATGGCTGGACGACCGTTCCGACCAACCAGGTCTTCGAGAACGGTTTCAAGGCGCAGTGGGAGCTATTTCTGAAGCACGTCGTCACGGATTCCCCTTTCCCCTACGACCTACGCGAGGGCGCGAAGGGGGTGCAGCTTGCGGAGAAGGGCATCGAGTCCTGGCAAAAACGCTGTTGGGTAGACCTGCCCGAACTGCCCCGATAAGAGGAGTGACTGGATGAATCTATCAGAGGTCCACGCCCAACGCAAACCCGGCAGGACGGTTACAGGCATGGCGGCTGTGTTGCTACCCTTCGATGCGAAGGGCAATATCGCGGAAGAGGCGTATGCGGCCTGTCTGCAAGAGACGGTGAGCGTCGGATTGACGCCCGCTGTCAACATGGACACGGGCTATGTCAATCTCCTGACGGACGGCGAGAAAGAGCGCGTCCTGAACCTGGCGCAGCAGGCTCTTCAGGGCAGACCGTTCCTTGCCGGAGCGTACATCGAGGAGGAGGAGGGGAATGTCGCAGACCTGTATCGGCGCGAAATCGCTCGTATCGCTCGCTATGGCGGCACACCTATTCTGTTTCAGACCGCACGTCTGCACCGTCTGCCTGCCAGGGAGGTGGTACAGACCTATGCGGCGGCAGTCTCCGAAGTTCCGGCGGCGTATGGCTTTGAGTTAGGCCAGATGTTCGCCCCGAATGGCGAGATATGGAGCGCGGAAGTCGTTGAGGGTATTCTGTCCATCCCGCAGATCAAGGGAATGAAGCACTCCAGCCTGGACCGCGTTGTCGAACTGGAGCGGCTGGCGTTGCGTGACCGCCTGCGCCCCGACTTCCAGATTCTGACCGGCAACGATCTGGGAATTGATATGATTGAGTACGGCAGCGACTATCTGCTCGGTCTGGCCGCCTTCTCCCCGTCGAAATTTGCGGAGCGGGATAGGCTGTGGCAGACGCAGGACACGGGCTATTTTGCTGTCGCGGATGCCTTGCAGCTTCTGGGCAATATCGCCTTCCGTCCGCCTGTTCCCGCCTACAAGCACTCCGCCGCCATCTTCCTGCACCTGCTGGGCAAAATTCCGACCGACCGGACGCACCCACGCAGTCCCGAACGCCCTGCCTGGGAGCGCGACATCCTGACGGCCTGCGCCGAGCGCCTGAATCTACTCACCTGATCCAAAATCAACAATGAGGTTACATACATGAAAAATCTTAACGGTGTGCTGCTTCTCGGAGCGGCGTTTGTCCTGATGGCGGCGCGACCGGCGGGCGCGAAAGCGGGAGACTATTTCCCGCCGCCAGACAGTCAGGGCGGATGGCGGACGCTTAAAGATTCGGCCTCGATCCGCAAGCTGGCGGGGATGGACCTGGCGCGGCTCGATCAGGCGTATGACTTCACGCAGCGGTGCACACAGAACGGCGGGCTGGTGGTGGTGCGGCACGGCTATCTGGTCTACGAGAAGTATTTCGGGCGGGCGAGCCGCAACGCCAATCCCGACATGGCCTCCACCGGGAAAGCCTATACGAGCATTGCCTGCGGGATCATGCTGAAAGAGTTCCATGACAAGATACCGATGGGGCTGGACACGAAGGTGTTCACGCCGCAGTATCTTCCCGAAGCCTTCCCGCTCGACGATCCCCGCAAGGCTGACATCACGCTGGGGCAACTGCTCTCTATGTCGGCGGGCTATCATGGCGAAGGGGGAAGTCCTGGTGTCGTGATGGGGCAGGTTGTGGGCTTGCAGCCGGTGCCGGGGCAGGACATTCGCAACCTCGATCAGTCCTCTCTGCGAACGCCGCTCTGGACAGAGCCGGGCGGCGGTTACTCCTACTCTTCGCCTGCGCCCCATATCGCCTCCATTGTGCTGCGCCATGTCACCGGGATGGAACTGCAAGACTATATCAATGAGCGGCTGGCGAAGCCGATGGGCTGGGGGCCGTGGGGCTACTGTCTGCATCGCGGCGACTACCTGATGCCCCATGCCAACGGCGCGGGCAGCACCGCCGTTCATGCCACCGACGCCATGCGTTTCGGCTACTGCCTGCTGCATCAGGGGATGTGGGGCAATCGTTCGCTGGTTCCTGCGGACTATATCGCGAAATGCAACAAGCCGCTGCCCTACAATCCCCACACGCCGTTCAGCCTCCAGTTCGAGAACAACTCGGACGGCCATGTCGCGGGCGCACCCCGCGACGCCTACTGGAAATCGGGCGCGGGCGGCTTCGGCATCTTCATCGTGCCGTCGCTTGATCTGGTGATCTATAAGCTCGGCGGCAACAACGGCCAGTACGATCCGGCCCTCACCGGTATCCCGCTGACCTTCACGCCGGACACCTCCCGCGACAACTGGAAGCCCATTCCCGGAACCCCCTTCAACGAGGGCAGTCGGGGCGGCGACGACGGCCTGCGCCGCGTCCTCGAAATGGTCTCCGCCGCCGTTATTCCCTGAGTTCAAGGCAACTGTACTCTTGAAAACGAGAGACAGGGAAAGCCATCAGCGACGTCAACGCATCGTATTTTATCGGTATAAAGGAGAGAGGCATGAAACTGTCCTGTCAGGAAGGGCTGATACCAGGGGTGACGTTCGCGGAGAAGGTCCGCAATCTGGAGCGTTACGGGTTTGAGGGCGTGGAGTTGAACGGAGGCAAACTGAACGATCCGGCAGGTCTGGCGGAACGAATTGAGGCGCTGCGGGACAGCCCGGTACGCGCCTCGTCCATCTGCGGGGGGTGTCCGGCGGAACTGGTGCATTCAGACAAGTCTCGTCGGCAGGCGTGTGTGGACGCGCTGAAACGCCACCTCGACTACGCCGCCGAACTCGGCGCGGTTGGGCCAATCACCGTTCCGATTTTCAACAGCAACGACCGCCTGCCCGATATGTCGCCCTGGAAGTCGCGGGCGGAAGCAGAGAAGGAACTGCTGCTGGCGATGCTGCAAACGCTGGTTCCCCACGCCGAGCAGGCGGGAACTGCCATTCTGCTCGAGCCGCTGAACCGCTACGAGTCCAACGCTCTGCCGCGTCAGAAGGACGGGGCCGCGATTGTCCGCGCCCTGAACAGCCCCGGTGTGCGCCTGATGTCGGATGTCTTCCACATGCACATCGAAGAGGCAAATAGCCCGAACGCTCTGCGCGAGGTCGGAGACGCCATCGGTCATGTGCATCTCGCCGACAACACCCGGCAGGAACCCGGCAGCGGCGATATAGACTTCAACGCCATCTTCACGGCCCTGCGGGGAGTCGGCTTCACCGGCTATATGGCCTTCGAGTGCGGCCTCTCCGGCCCCGCCGAGGAGGTGCTGCCAAAAAGCGTCGCCTTCCTCAAACAAATCCTGAGCGCGTAATCTTATCTCTCCTCTTCAGTCTGCGCGGCGTGGTGGGCGTGGATGCGAGTGGCGGGGTCTTGATGATAGAAGTCGCGCAGGACGGTGTAGAGCCGTTCGTGGCGCTCCTGCATCAGGACGGACTTCTCGAAGAAGCACTCGGTGGCAACGGCGAAGAACTCGGCGGCATTGGTGGCGCCATAGGGATCGAGGAGGGTCTTATGGCCCTTCTCCGTCTGCTCAACCAGCTCCTGATACTCCGCGCTCATCACCTCGGCCCAGGTTTCGTACGCGGCATCGTCGTGCAGTTTTGGAACACCGTCCGCAGCGCCATCGCGCATATCGAGTTTGTGCGCGAACTCGTGCAGGACAACATTGTGGCCGTCGGTAGGGTTGAGACTGCCGGAGCGGGCATCCGACCAGGAGAGAACAACTGGCCCGTTGTCCCACGCTTCGCCCAGTCGGGTGCTACCGCCCTCGTCCACCACGCCACTGGGGTCGCGTGTCCGAACGTGCGCGGTATAGTCCTTCGGATAGACGACGATGGACTCGACGTTCGGATAGTACTCATGCTCCAAACCGAGCAGGAGAAGGCTCGCTTCGGCGGCGATAGTCACCTTCATCTCGTCGGTGAGTTCTAGCCCGCCTCCTCCCTCCCAGGTCTTTTCCGCCAGCAGAATCCGCAGGTCGTCGCGCAGCGTGGCCTGTTCCTCGGAACTGAGATAGCCGTAATGACCGACATTGTTTTCCAGATAAGCAAGCCACTCCTCCGGAAACGGCTGCTCCCGGACTTCCTCCCGCCGTCGTTCGGCAAACCACGCAAAGACCATTCCATTACCTCCCAAAAGATGTTCGTCCTAGTTCTACGCAGCGAAGCGGCAAAGCGTTCAGGCGCTCCTGCGAGCCGTCGTAGCCTGTCGGGAAGGACGGAGCAATGCAGCGGCAGGAACGCACTTCGTGCAGGCTTCCTCTTCCTCAGACGCGAATAGTAGCGCAGGAAGGGGATGACAATGGGAATATGGATCGCGATGGTTCTGATATTGCTTCAGGGGCAGGCGAAGGCGCTGCCGCACTCAGTATGGCTGGAGGCGGAGTGGTTCGGGCCGCTCAAAGGCTCCAACTTCTCCTTTTTGCCCGAGGCGCAGCAGACACGCGGTTCCTGGTCGGTCGCCGGGCCGGATGCAGCGCCCGCCTGGACGCAGGGCGGCGAAAGCGAGTTCATGTCCATCCGCGGCCCGCGCCGATGAGCCAGAAGGGGTGGCCGTTCGGCGGGAGGTTGAGTTTCCGGCGGCGGGCCGCTATACCCTCTGGGTGCGCTATGCCGACTACCGCAATAAAGAAGAGGCGTTCGGGATACGGGTGCGGCAGAACGGCAAAGAGACGCATCACGTCTTCGGGCTGAAGCCTGTTGTGGACGAACTCGACCCGATGAAACTGCTCTGGGAGTGGGCCTACGGGTGGGACAGCGCCCCGTTTGAGATAGAAAAAGGCCGGGCCGAGGTCGAACTCTACACCACCGGGCCGACCGGCGCACGGCGCTCCCTGGACAGCCTCTGCTTCACCACCGATGCCGCCTATCGCCCCTTTGGACGCGAAAAACCGGACTGCGCCGCCTGGGTTCCCCTGCGCGAGATGCAGAAAGGGCTTCCCGCCACAGTCGAACCGCTGGCAGCCCGCAAACTGCCCAGAGACCTTCCGAAAGAGTGGAAAATCGCCTCCGAGCCGCCCGCCTTTCTGTGGAATGTAGGAGCTGCCTGGCAGAATGAACTGAAGAAGCCGCCGGCGGAGCGAATCAATGCGCCCTTCGGCGTAGACCCGCCGCTGGAAAAGGAGTTCCTGACGACCTTTCGGGGCAAACCGATTCCCATCTTCGATGATCCGCTGAGTGGCCCCGTCTGGCATATTCCGCTCTACCCCGCCACGTTCGCCAACGGTTCGCCCTATCTGGACTGGCTAACGGCCCACCCGAAACAGAAGTTCTCGCTGCTGCTCAACTACGGCGACCCCGTCTGGCCGAAAGAGACCACTGACGCAGACCGTCGGGCCGTCCATGCCAACCTGCTGCGCTTCCAGAAACAGTTTGTCGGGTTTGTGGCCGGGGAGAACCTCTCCTATGCGAACGTCAGTCAGGCGGAACTCGAAAAGCGCGTTCGGGCGGCGAAATCGCGCAGCGAAGTCTTGCAGGCCCTGCGGGAATTGAACAGCGCAGGCACCATCCAGAAGTTCCACGACTACTACGGCAAAGACGTGACGGAGGCCGAAGCCTGGGAGCCGGTCATCTCCTGCCTCTCCGCAACGAACGAGGCGTTTGTCCATGCGATCTGCGACTGGGGCGCGAAACAGATCGGACACGAGAACACAGGCAACAGCCCGACGCTGGCCCGGCGGCTGGCGTTCCTGCGGGGCGCGTGCCGACAGTTCGGCGCGAAACTCGTGGACTATCAGTCGTGCAATCTGGGCGATTCGGCGACGATGTTCAGCCGGGAACAGTACTTCTATCCGGCCTCCTCCCGCTACATCTTCGACAACTCTTACGACGCCTGGGCGGGCGCGGGAACGCACTGGCTACTGCGCGACTATCTGCTCTGGCATCTGGCGGGCGTCTCGGCCTTCTACAACGAGCAGGGCATAGACCTCTTCTGGAAACCGGGCGGCGGCTCTGCCGGAGACGGCTTCCCCGTTCAGCTCTCTCCCAAAGGCAAGGTTGCGGAGTTCGCGCAGAAACTGGCCGGGAAACACCCACGCGGCACACAGGTTACGCCTATCGCCTTCCTGCTGGATGAGGCGCACGGCTACACGCAGGAGCGCTTTTCGGCGGGCGCGTTCGGCCTCAACCCGGCCTGGAATCCGGCGGTTTTGACACCGGGGCGCCACGAAGAGGCGATTCGCGGCTGGTTCGATGTGGCCTACTTTCCCGCACCGGAGACGCAGGGCGAACCCGCTTCCGCGATACGACAGACATACGTCAACGGCGTCTTCGGGGATATGTTCGATGTGATCGTCAATGCGCCGAAGCATACGGAGATCGCCCAGACCTATCCGGTGCTTATCGCGGCGGGCGAGGTCTCTGTTTCGGAGGAATGGGGCAGGGCGCTGCGTGACTACGTGCGGCGCGGGGGAACGCTGGTCGTGAGCGCGGAGCAGTTGAGCGGCCCCGGTGTGAAGGAGTTGGGACTGCCCGCCTTCGGAGCGAGCCGGGAAGCCTCCTCCCTGACCTGGAAACTGACGGGCGAGACGTTGCCCTCGAATCTCTTCCGGTATCACGCGCTCGCCGCCGGACGCGATACTGTGCTTGCGGAGACGCCGGACGGAACGCCCCTCGCACTCTCCCAGAAGCAGGGCGCAGGCAGGCTGATCGTGCTGGGCGTCCCGCTCGGCCTCGGCATTGACGGCAGTCCCGTCCCGCTGCTGAGTGTGCTGTTGCGCCACCTCGCGGCGGGGCTGATGCCGGTCAAGGTGCAGGGCGATGTCGAATGGACCTGCAATCGCCTTGACGACGGAAGCTGGCTGGTCGCGCTCTTCAACAATCGGGGCGTCATCAAGCCGGAGCATGGCGTTCTGCCTACCGATCAGCGCGAACAGGTTCGTGTTACGCTCACGGTTCCGTTTGCTGTGAAGAACAGTGCGGAGTGGATCACCGAATCACCGCAGACCTGGCAGCCTGATGGCAAAGGCTCCCTGCTGACGCTCACTATTCCCGCAGGAGCGACGCGCTTTCTCCTCCTGACTCCCTGAGAGGGGCGCGTCGCTATAACGCAATCGTAAGAGCGTGTTTAGCCAGCATACGGCACTGAAGTGCCGGTCTACGATTGCAAAGCCTGCCTTCGCGGACTGCACCCACATACAACGAGCGGTTGGCTTCTGCGTTGGGAGTCCACGTAGGTGGACTTCGTAAACGTAGAACGGGTTTTCAACCCCGGTTCACAAGCACCCCGATTTGCTAAACACGCTCTAAGCAGAGGGCGAACGCGCCTTCATGATGGCGTCGGCGGGGCGGCAAAGGTTCAACATGGCCGTCGAAGCGGCCGGGCGGCTCTACTTGCGTTTCGTGTGGACGGGTGGGGTTACGCTGGCCTGAGCGAGATGACCCAGATTGGCGAGCCAGAGGACACCGTTATCGAAATCGGAGTCCACATAGACACTTATCAGAACACCTGCCATCTCATCGGTGCTGTTCTCCCCGTTCGTGACTCGTTTCGGTGGGCTGTTGGGATTGTGAATATTCTCAGCGCTGTTGTCGTGCGTCCACTCCCCGTGCAGAATCGTGCCTTTGGGCAGGCGGTAGCCCTCTTTAACATGGCAGGTGGACTGCCAGTTGAAGTCCCAATCGTTGATCTTGATGATTGGGCGCGTGGTGTGATCGGGGAGTTCCGCCCACAGTTTGCAGGTCTTGCCGATCAGGTGCATGTGCTCATAGACGGCCTCGACCTCTACGTCCACCGGGAGGGTGTAGCTGCCCTGCTCCAGGTGCGATTTCTCGCCCGGCGCGATGTCTATGTTGAGAACTCCAAGCGTTACCAGAGAGCTGATGCGTGTGGGTGGCTTGTCGGTAAAGTAGAGGCCGATGCACGACTGATCGGTCTCCACCTTACCGGTCGGATGATAGTGCATACCAAACACAACATCCACGTCTTTGGGAAGGACACCCGAAGCGTCCGGCGGGAAGGTTTCCGGCCTCAGTCCAGGCGCATAGCCGGGAAGTGCGCCTTTGGGCAGGAACCCCGGCCCGCCAAAACTGATATAGCCCGCTCCTGGTCCGCCCTGCTGCGCCTCCAGTTTCCGCGCCGCGCCAGTGTCGTCGAACATCAGGGTGGCATGGTGCACCGCCCGCCGATTGCCAGGCCGAAACTCAGCGGCGCGTATGTATTTTGTCGCGGGCAGGTGAACCGAGACGACGAAACTGCGGTTGACATCTTTGCCCTCTGCGGGAATGGTGTACGCCTTCGGCATTTTCAGGATGAGGTCCGGTTTGCCAAACTCCCAGCCATCGGTGTATTTTGGGGCGGGCGGCAGGTCCGCCGCACTGCCTTCCGGCGCACCGTCTGCCGCCCACTGTTTGATTGTGGCGATCTGTTGCTCCGTCAGGCGGCGCTCGTGTTTGAACTCCCCGTATCCCGGCTCTGGCTTCCAGGGCGGCATAAGTCGTCTCTCCGTCATCACCGCGATCTGCCTGGCTCGTTTGCGGGCATCCGCATAGGTAAGAAGAGAGAAAGGAGCCACCTCATCGGGCCGATGACACGGAGAACACTGCGCGTAGAAAATAGGCGCGATGTCTTTCGTAAAGGTCCGTCCGTCCTTCGGAAGTTCTATTGCGATCTGCGGTGCTTTCCGTTTTGAGGCGGTGGGTTCCTGCGCTGCTGTACGGACTTCCTTCAAGGTACAGAGGGCCAGGACAGTCAGTCCCGCCAGCAGCGTCGGAGCGAGGCCTGGTTTTCCTAGCGTCATTTAGAGGTTCCTTCTTTTTTGTCAATCCTCGAAGAACCTTTTTCTCTTGGCAGGAAGAGTACAAGTAAGCATTTACTTACATACGCTGATACAGGCAACAACGTTTCACGAAATCAGGCGGAAAGCGAAAAGAAGCGTGAGAAGGTCAGGCAATGCCGCCGAACAGTACCTGCAGCAAGTTGGAGAGATAGGCGCTGCGGGCTGATTCCCAGTCTTCCGGCGCGTCGTTCAGCGCCCTCTGGAGATAACCGCTTGTCGCAGCGGCGATGACATCGGTTGCGGCGGCCGCTATACCGGGATGCAGCTCTTTGCGGTCGCTTCGCTCTTGCAGCAGGCTATAGAGAATGTGACCCTGCCTCCCGAACTCCGCCCAGACCTCTTCAAAGACCGCCTGCTCGCGTTTCGGGGTGATAAAGACAATGAGCATAAAAGTGCGGTTGCGCCAGAACGCATCGAGATAGCGCGTCAGGAGGAGGGTCAATGCCTCGCGGACAGGCAGTGTCTGGATGGAAGGCGGCGGGAGAGAGAAGAGCGGGCGGGGGCAAAACTGCTCTACAAGGGCAGGCAGAATATCCTCTTTGGTACGGAAGTGGCGATACAGGATCGCCTCCGTGACGCCGGAGCGTTCCGCAATGGCCTTTGTGGTCGTTCCCGCATAGCCCTGGGTGGAAAACAGGTCAAGAGCCGCCTGCAGCAGCGAAAGCCGTCTGTCTGGCCCGGTTTGGCGTGTTGTTGTCATCGGGTTATTGTGGCATACATTCGCGGCCTGCGTTCTCTTTGCGCGTCGAACGAGGGAGCAAAGGGTTGACACCCCTCGCTACGCGGCTTCGCCGGATCGTCCTTCGGACAAGGTACGTCGAATGCGAAGAGTGGCCCTCATAGCACAGACGTTTCCGAAGGAAACTTGGCCGTAGGTCAGTCAGCGGAGGAGTTCACTCCGCCGATTTCGCCCTGCAAACCTTGCTGCGTTCTCTTTGCGCGTCGAACGAAATTCCGGGTATTGGCTCCTGCCCTCGCAGTCAAATCATCAGGCGCGAAGGCAGGGACGCGAACGGGTTTCAGACTTTCCAGCCGGAGCGGAAGTGCGGTTTCAAGATGGCGTCGGCGGCGCGGCAGTGGCGTGCCTTCAGGTGTTTCGCGTCCCAGTCTATCTCCTGTCCGGTGCGGTAGGCGACACAGCCGAGCAGGACGGCCTCTGCGAGATTGCCGGAGTAGTCGAAATTACAGGTGGTCGGGCCACCCGTCTTGCAGGCTTCGATCCATTCGTTGTGATGCCCGATGGAGTCAGGAATGGTGGGCGCGGGCGGCGTGAAGCCGGAGAAATCCGCTTCCGGCAGCAGGACATAGCGCCCGTAGTCCGCCAGCAGCATTCCCTTGCTGCCGATGAAGAGTGTGCCGTCTCCCCAGGCGGGCAGTTTGCCTTCCGCGAAGAGGGCAGGGCGTTTGCCGCCGTTGTACCAGTGGAGGTTCAGCGGGGGCTTACCGTTGGCAGCGGCGAACGTATAGTGCGCGATGAGCCAGGGAGGCGTCACCTCCGGGCTGATTTCCGGGCCTTCGGCGCGAACCGTCGTCGGAGAGCCGAGTTCGAGTGCCCAGAACGGCAGGTCCATGTGATGACAGGCCATATCACCGAGGGTGCCGTTGCCGAACGCCCAGAAACCGCGCCAGGTGGCAGGCAGATAGGCGGGGCTAAAGGGTCGTTCCTTCGCCGGGCCAAGCCAGAGGTCGTAGTGAATGTTCGACGGAATCGGCGTGTTCACGACCGGCTGCCCGCTGCCCGACCAGACACGATCCGCCCAGACGTGGACTTCCGCAATCTCTCCAATCGCGCCGCTGCGTATCACCTCTACCACACGGCGATAGTTTGACCCGGCATGAATCTGCGTCCCCATCTGCGTAACCCGCTTCTGCTTCCGGGCGAGTTCGGTGAGCTGCCGCACCTCCCAAACCGAATGGGCGAGGGGCTTTTCGCAGTAGACGTGCTTCCCGGCATGAAGCGCGAGGGCGGCAATGACGGCATGGGTATGATCCGGTGTGCTGACCACAACGGCGTCAATCTCTTTCTGCTCCAGCATCTTGCGATAGTCGTTGTAGGTCTTTGCATCGGGGAACGTTTTCGCGGCCTGCGCCAGATTGTTGTCGTCAATATCGCACAGCGCGACGATGGTCTGACCGGCGACTTCGTGCAGATTATCCCCGCCGCGCCCCGCCACTCCCACGATGCCGAGATTCAGTTTTTCGTTCGCCTGATACGTTCTGGCCATTGCCGGACTCGCTGCCAGCCAGAATCCGGCCCCGGTCAGAAACGACTGCTGCAAAAACTTGCGACGGTCTACGTGCGTGGACATGGAAACTCCTTTTCAGACGTGTTCTGCGGGCGGTCAGTGCGATGCAGCGCTGGCCGGGCTTTCTGCGGGACGTGCAGTGTTGACGCTGCCATGTCGCTCTGGTCAGGCAGTGTGTATGCAGAAGCCTCTTTCGCGTTTGCGGCGCGATTTCCTGCACGGTTCGCGAGAGCAGGAGAATGTCGGGCAGGAACCTTCCCCGGCGATGTCTAAAGCCAGAGTGGAAACAGCGAATCGAGGAGGGCGGGATGACGGACGGAAATGCGGCGTTGGTGGGAAAGTATTTTGAGGAGTTGTGTCAGATACCAAGAGGTTCGGGGAATGAGGCGGGGGCACGGAGATGGGTACGTACCTTTGCCGAAACGCATGGATTTGGCTATGCCGAGGATGCGGTGGGCAACTGTGTGGTCGCGGTACCGGGACGTGGGACGGGGGCGAAGGCGGGCGTGGTCATTCTTCAGTCCCATACGGACATGGTCTGCGTGAAGGCGGAGGGCAGTTCGCACGACTTTACCCGCGACCCTATACGCACACAGATAGTGCAGTGGGAAGAGAATGGACACACGGCAGCGGCGCTGACAGCGGACGGAACGACGCTCGGCGCGGACAACGGCATCGGTGTGGCGGCGGCGATGGCCGTCGCGACGGACCCGGAGGTGACGGACTGCCCGCCGCTGGAACTGCTGTTCACGGTGGATGAGGAGACGGGCCTGACCGGAGCGCGGTATCTCGACACGACGCTGCTCCATTCCGACCTGCTCATCAATATGGACACGGAGGAGCTTGGCGACATCTGCGTGAGTTGTGCGGGCGGTCGCGACATGACGACCGTGTGGCGCGTCTCCCGCGAAGAGCCACAGCCGAACGAGATACCCGTGCGGCTCAGTCTGTCGGGGCTTCCGGGCGGGCATAGCGGCGTGGAGATTCATCAGCGGCACGGCAACGCGATTCAGATGCTGTTGAAGGAACTGATGCGTCTGACGGAGTTGCGCGACGTACTGAAGCTGGCGGCGTTCAAAGGAGGCTCCGCCCGCAACGTGATTCCGAGTGACGCGGAGATCGTGGTCTGGCTGCCCGAAGCGCAGGCGACGGCACTGGAAACAGCCTTCCGCGATCCGCTGCTCCTGGCGTGTATCGAGGCGGAACTGATTCCCGGAGCGGCGGGCAAAGCGCTGTATGGCTGCGAACGCCTGCCGGGTGAGACGGCGCTTCGGCCTCTTTCCGTTGTGCAGACGCAGACGCTGCTCGCCGCGATTGGGGGTGTCCCGCACGGGGTGCAGCAGTGGTCCCAGGTGGTGGAAAATCTCGTGGAGACGAGCAATAACGTCGCAGTAATGACGACCTCCGAGGAGACGCTGACCCTTATCTGCTCAACGCGCTCCTCCCGCGACGGGGCCATTGCAGAGTTTCAGGAGACGGCCCGGAAGAGTCTGGAAGCCTCCGGCGCGACGGTGACGTTCAGCGACGGCTATCCCGGCTGGCCTGCTGACCCGGACAATCCCCTGCTTCGGCTGGCGGAAGAGACGTTCACAGAGGTACTTGGACACGCTCCGAACGTCATGGCGGTTCATGCGGGCCTGGAGTGCGGCGTCTTCAAAGGCAAACAGGCTTCCCTCCAGATGATCTCCTTCGGCCCGGACATTCGCGCCGCGCATACCATTCACGAGCGTGTCCTGCTGGAAAGTATCCCGCCCTTTTACGCCTGTCTGACAAGCCTGCTGCGTCGCCTGTCGGACTAAAACCATCGTCATACACTCTGAATGTTTGGCTTGTAATCGCCTTCTTTTTCGCAAAGAAGGCGATTTTTTTGTGATTGCGGTGATTCGGCGTTGACATTTTCACGGTTAGCTGTTATCCTATCCTCATGGTTTCGCGTGTGCGGTTGAACGCGATCCCTGCTGAGGAGACTGCATGCCGGCTACTATTCAAGATATTGGACGCGCTCTAAACCTCTCGCATACGACCGTCTCCCGGGTTCTCAATGGCCGTAACGACAGGTTTATCTCTGAGGCGACGCGCCTGCGTGTGCAGGAAGCCGCGCAGAAGATGGGTTATCGCCCGCACAGAGTCGCACGCGCTCTTGTCACAGGGCGCACAAATCAGGTCGCGGTCTGGATGCGGAACATGAGCAGCGCCTACGATGCCCAAGTCATGCGAAACCTGCTGCTTCAAATGCACCAGGAGCGTTATCAGGCGGTCATCGGGGTCTCCGATCTGATTGCCGAAGCGCAGAGTTCCTCCCCCGCCTCAGCCACGCTGTCGGAAACGTTCTGGAGCGTGGATGGCTGTCTGGCCTTTGAAGCGGCCCCGCAGTTGGTAGCGATGTTAGGACGAGACGCCGCGAAGCGGCTGCCCCTGGTGGGAATCGGCGGAGCGCATTTTGTCTCCCCGGAACTGCCCGAGATGGACTATGTCGGCATAGATTTGCGGGTGGGAGCGGAAGCGGCCCTGCGTCACCTACTGGAGCGAGGCTGCCGCCGGATCGCCTTTGTGGGAGCCGTACGACGGGACGATGAGGAGCCGCGCCTGGCGGTCTATCGCCAGATGATGACCGGGGAAGGGAGGCCCCAGGAGATCATTTTAACCACCCACCATACGCGGGCTGCGGGCCGCGAGGCTGTCCGGGCCTACATCGCGACGCAGGGCTGTCCTGACGGAATGTTCTGTTTCAATGACGATGTGGCCCTGGGAGCGTACCGTGCCATTCGCGAACACGGACTGCGTGTCCCGGAAGATGTCGCCCTGATCGGACACGACGGGATCGAGGATGCCGAGTATCTGGACTGCCCGCTCACCACGCTGGCACAGCCGGTCGAACAAATGACTTCTCTGGCGTGGAGTTATCTGCGTCAGCGCATGGAAACCCCCGCGTTGCCGCCACAACAGACTCTTCTTCAGGCGCAGCTCGTGATACGCGCCTCGACACAACGCTGAGACACTGGAGGAAAAGAGCGGAAATGTCCTCCCTTTTCCGTACGGATGCGAGCGAAGGCGCTGATGCCACGACTCGCGGTTCAAAGAAAGGAACCGAAGGATGCGTACACCCCTGCTGCCTTCCGCCGCCCGTGCGCGGAATGGCTTCACACTGATCGAACTGCTTGTCGTCATCGCTATTATCGCTATCCTGGCTGCTATTCTCTTCCCCGTGTTCGCTCAGGCGCGGGAGAAAGCCCGCCAGACCGCCTGTCTTTCCAATACCAGACAGATGGGGACGGCCCTGATGCTCTACGCGCAGGACTATGACGAGACACTGCCCATCGAGAACTACGGTGTCTGGAATACCTTCTCAGCCAACGATCCTCGCAGCCCTAAATGGATGGATCAACTCTATCCGTATGTGAAAAACGTGCAGGTATTTACCTGTCCAAGTTTCGCGGGAATTGATACCCACTTCCGATATATCTTTCAGCCACCTTCTCTGCCCGTTCTGCGCGGTGGGCCGTTCTATGGCTCCTATGTCCTGAACTCCGCCTACTACGCGGAGACAGCGGTCAGCGCCCACGGTCCTTCTCAGCAGCCACTCGCCGCTCTCGCCGCTCCCGCCGATACGATCTTCGCCACGGAGACGGGTGCGCCCGGCGTAGATCGCAATGCAGTGGTGACATGGCGTTTCTACCAGGTAAACCCTGTCGTTGTCACGACGACCACTCCGCCAACGCTGAACACCAATCAGGGAATCGTCGTCTATCTGCGTCATAACCTCGGAGCGAACAGCGTCTTTTGCGATGGACATTCCAAATGGTATCGCGGCTCGAATCTGGTCGCGACGCATCCGGTCGGCCCGAACAAAGTTCCCATCTGTTACCTCTGGACGATTGAGGACGACTAGGACGTATCTGGCCTCCACGTCTTAACCAGTGCGTGGAGTCCAACGAGGAGGAGAACAATCATGGTCGGGGGAAAGTGCAGTCGTATAGTGCAATGGATGCTGCTCGGAGCGGCCTTCGCAGCCGGAATAGGGTACGCAGGGGACGCACACGCGCAGACGGCCCGAACCGGGCTCAAATTTCGGTTCGGTACGGAAGCCGCTGGCCCCGGTGTGAGCCGAGTCGCCCCGGACAGCCTCTATACTTCGACTCTGGGATATGGATTTGAGCCGGGCGCGAAACTGACAGCGGGCAAGCCGGAAGGCAAAGGCGCGGCCCGAAGCGGCTACTGCACGAGCGACCAGCCTTTCTACTTTTCGGTCGCGCTCCCCGAAGGCAACTATCGTGTCACCGTGACGCTCGGCGATCCGAAGAACGCCTCCTCGACCACCGTCAAGGCCGAACTGCGCCGCCTGATGCTGGAGAATGTCTCCGCCGCGCCTGGCGCGGTCGTCACTCGCAGTTTCACGGTCAATGTCCGCACTCCGGCCCTGCCCGGCGGAGGCGCGGTACGGCTAAAGACGCGGGAGAAAACCTCGGAACTCTGGAATTGGGATGAGAAACTGACTCTGGAGTTCAACGGCAGTCATGTCTGCCTGCACTCGCTGGACATTGTGCCTGCCAACCCTGTAAAGACGCTGTTCCTGCTCGGCGACTCGACGGTCTGCGATCAGCCGCAGGAACCCTGGAATAGCTGGGGGCAGATGCTGCCGCGCTTTTTTGGGACAGACGTTGCGGTCGCCAACCATGCGGAGTCCGGTGAGTCGCTGCGGAGTGCACTTGGCGCGAAACGGCTGGACAAGGTTGTCAGCGCGATGAAGCCCGGTGACTACCTTTTCATTCAGTTCGGACACAACGATATGAAGGAGAAGGGCGAAGGCGTTGGCGCGTTCACGACCTACAAGGCATCGCTCAAGCATTTCGTCGCGGAGGCCCGCAAACACGGCGGCCTGCCCGTCCTGATAACGCCCATGCACCGCAAGAGCTTGGACGCAGACGGCAAGGTGACCAATACACTTGGTGACTATCCGGAAGCGGTGCGCCAGGCGGCAAAGGAAGAGAACGTGCCGCTGATTGACCTCAACGCCATGAGCAAGACCCTGTACGAAGCCCTGGGCAGACAGAATATCGGCAAGGCTTTTCAGGACGGCACCCACCACAATAACTACGGCAGTTACGAAATGGCCCGGTGTATCGTTGAGGGCATCCGGCAGAACCATCTGGCGCTGGCGCCTTTTCTCGCGGCGGATGTCCTGCCCTTCGACCCGGCGCATCCCGATTCCCCGGAGACGTTTCAAATGGCGGTCAGTCCGGGCAGCACCACGCTAAAACCCGACGGCAACTGAAGGCAAAAGGAGAGACGAATGAAATGGATGCGTCTGGCGGTCTGCCTGTTGGCGTTGTTCCTTTGTGCGGGTAGCCTGCCGCCATCTGGAGCGCAGGGCGTTGCCGTCACGGTGGTGCAGACGGAGACCACGTTTACCCTTACCAATGCGTTCGTGTCGGCGCGGGTGGACAAACGCTCCGGCGATCTCGTCTCGTTGAAGTATCGGGATCTGGAGATGCTGGGCGCCGGGTCGGGACACCCGGACGGCTACTGGTCACATACGCCTGCGAAGGGCGGGCGGATCGTCACGGCGATAACGATTGACCCGACACGCAACGGCGGCGAACGGGCGGAAGTCTCGGTCAAGGGGTTCTACCAGGGCAGTGCGCTCGGACAGGGACCGGGCGGCAGCGTCGCCGCCGACATCGAGATTCGGTACGCGCTCGGACGGGACGATTCAGGACTCTATACCTATTCGATTTTCGACCACAAACCGGACTATCCGGCGACCTCGGTAGGCGAAGCGCGTTTCGCGGCCAAACTGAACGACAAGATTTTCGACTATATGACCATAGATGCCCGCCGCCGCAAGGTGATGATAACGGCGGAGGACTGGAAACAGGGAACGCCACTGAACATGAAAGAGGCCCGCCGGATGACGACCGGGCGGTACGTGGGGCAGGCAGAGCATAAATACGACTACTCCGCCGTGCAGTTTGATACGCCCGCATTCGGCTGGTCCAGCACCCAGAAGCAGGTCGGCCTGTGGTTCGTCAATTCCTCTATCGAGTATCTGAGCGGTGGGGCGACCAAAGTAGAGTTGACCGGACATCGCGATGTCAACGAGGTGGCCTCTCCCACACTACTCAACTACTGGCGTGGCAGTCACTACGGCGGCTCCGTCTGCGCGATGGCGCAGGGCGAAGCCTGGACAAAAGTCATCGGCCCTTTCTTCCTCTACTGCAACCCCGCGCCGACCCCAGAAGCCGCCTGGAAAGACGCGCTGGCGCAGGCCGCCAAAGAGTCGGCCCGCTGGCCTTACGCCTGGGTGACGGGCGTGGACTATCCGCACCGCTCGGAGCGCGGAACGGTCACCGGACAGGTTGTTTTGCACGACTCCCAGATGCCGATGGCCCGCATGACCCATCTGCTGGTCGGCCTTTCGGCCCCGGACTACCCTGCGCCTCCCGGAGGGCGCGGCGTGGATTCCCTGCCTGTGGACTGGCAACGCGACGCGAAGTTCTATCAGTTCTGGGTTCGCGGAGACGCCCAGGGCCGTTTTACGATTCCCAATGTACGCCCCGGCAAATACACGCTCCATGCCCTTGCCGACGGGGTGCTGGGCGAGTACGCGAAAACGGAGGTCGTGGTTGTCGCCGGGAAGATGCGAGAACTGGGTTCGCTGGAGTGGAAGCCGGTGCGTTATGGCCGACAGTTGTGGGAGATTGGCGCCCCGAACCGGACTGCGGAGGAGTTCCGGCACGGCGACAACTACTGGCAGTGGGGCCTCTACCTGAAATACCCCCAGGAGTTCCCGGACGACGTTCACTTTATTGTCGGGACAAGTGACTTCCACAAAGACTGGAACTACTGCCAGCCTCCGCGCCCCGATGGCAAGCCTACCACGTGGACAGTGTCTTTTCGTCTGCCCAAAGCGGTCACGGGTAAAGCGACGCTGCGCCTCGCCCTCGCCGCTGTCAGCGCCCGCAGCATCGCCGTTACCATCAATGACAAGCCTGCCGGAGACACCGGCTCCCTGCCCGACACCGCAACGATCCGCCGGGACGGCATACGCGGCTACTGGTTCGAGCGGGACATCGTCTTTGATGCCGCATTGATGCAGCCCGGCGAAAACGTCCTGAAACTCATCATTCCGCCCGGCAACGTAATGAGCGGCGTCGAGTACGACTACCTGCGCCTGGAAGTGGCGGGAGAATGACCCCCGGCAGGAAAAAGCGGTCGTCCTACGGACGAAGACTTCGGCAACTCCTGGTTCTCTCGTTTATTGGGAGGTTATCTGGGGTTGAAAACCCCCGTCATTAAAAAGCAAACGTCTTCCAGACGGAAATGCATCAAACGCATGCTTTTCTCTTCGCCTATCAAGGTGACCTGACAAGGGTAAGCCTCTAAACGCTTCGTCCGTAGGACGACCGCTTTTTCCAGCCCGGCACGTTCCTGTGCCGGGCAACGCCCTCGAATTACTGCCAATGACCAGGGCATTTCCGTCTGCAAGACGTTTGCTTTTTAATGACGGGGGTTTTCAACCCCCAGATAACCTCCCAATAAACGAGAGAACTAAGGCAGAGGGAAGATGGTGAAGGGTAGAGATATGCGACATAGATGGCTCGGAAGAATGGTTTTGTTGGGCCTGCTGATGGCAGGCCGGGCAAACGGACAGGCGAGGCGGATAGAGTCGCTGAATGCCGATTGGAAATTTGCGGTTGGGGAGCAGAAAGGAGCGCAGGCAGAAGCGTTCGAGGACAGCAAGTGGCGCGTCGTAAACGTGCCGCATGACTGGAGTATCGAAGGGCCGTTTCGGCAGGAGAATCCTTCGGGGCAGGGCGGAGCCTTTCTGCCGGGCGGGGTCGGATGGTATCGCAAGCGGTTCACGCTGAATGAGAAGGATATGGCACGGCGGGTATTTGTGGAACTCGATGGGGTGATGGCGAACAGTGAGGTCTGGATCAATGGCTTTGCGCTGGGCAGGCGGCCCAATGGCACGGTCGGCCTGCGCTATGACCTCACCGGGCATCTGCACTTTGGGGCGCAAACTCCCAACCTGCTGGCGGTTCGCGCCGACAACGCCTCTCAGCCCGCTTCCCGCTGGTATTCTGGAGCCGGAATCTATCGCCCGGTGCGGCTGGTCGTGACCGCCCCGGTGCATCTGGCGACGGACACGACGTTTCTCTCCACCCCGAAGGCGGATGCAATGCAGGCTATCATTCGGGTGCAGAGCAGCGTCTTGAATCAGTCCGCGCAGACGCGGTCGGTTGCGCTGCGTATCGTCCTGAACGATCCCGAAGGACGGCCTGTTCAGACCGTTGAGACGGCCCCACAAAGCGCTATCGCCGGGAAAACGGTCGTGTTTACCCGGGACATCGCTGTTGAAAAGCCGGCACTATGGAACCTGGAGCGTCCGGCGCTCTATACTGCGACACTCACCGTGCTGGAGGCGAATAAGCCTCTCGACGCGCAAACCACGAAGTTCGGTATTCGCACGGCGCGGTTCGAGGCGGCGACCGGTTTCTGGCTCAACGGCAAGAATATCAAGATCAAAGGCGTCTGCCTGCATCAGGAGGCCGGAGGTCTGGGTATTGCGGTTCCCCGCAGCGTGTGGGAGCAACGTCTGACGCTATTGAAACAGTTCGGGGTGAACGCCGTTCGCACCGGGCATAATCCGTTCGGGCCGGAGTTTCTCGATGTGTGCGACCGCCTGGGCCTACTGGTACTGGACGAGATGTTCGACTGCTGGACAGTCGGCAAGAACCCCTACGACTATCATCTGGCATTCGGGGAGTGGGCGGAGCGGGACGCCGGAGACATCGTGCGGCAGGATCGCAACCATCCCTGCGTCATTCTCTACAGCATCGGCAACGAGATTCGCGACACGCCGAACGGGCCGTCTGCTCGCCGTACCCTCACCTCCCTGCGCGATACCGTGCATCAGACCGACCCCACGCGCCCTGTAACGCAGGCCCTGTTTCGCCCCAACACGAGCCATGACTACGAAAACGGTCTGGCGGATATGCTGGATGTCATCGGGCAGAACTACCGCGAGAACGAACTGCTGGCGGCGCATCGAGCCAAACCGGAGCGCAAAATCCTCGGCACCGAGAACGGACACGACCGCCGCGTCTGGCTGGCCCTGCGCGATAACCCGGCCTATGCGGGCCAGTTTCTCTGGACAGGCATTGACTATCTGGGAGAAGGGAAGCGCTGGCCTGCGATCTCCGCCGACTTCGGGCTGTTCGACCGGACGATGACGCCGCGCCCGATTGCCTTCGAGCGCCGCAGTTGGTGGTCCGACGAACCGATGGTCGCTATCGCCCGCCGCGTCGCTCCCACCCCCTTGACGCCCACCGACCCCGGTTATGAAGCCTATCAGTCGCACATCCAGACTCTCTATTCCGACTGGACACCGCGCAGCCTCGCCCCACATGAGGAGCGGGTCGAAGTCTATAGCAACTGCGAACAGGTAGAGTTGTTGCTGAATGGCGTCTCGCTTGGAACCCAGAATCGCCCTGACGACGCCTCCCCGCGTCTCTGGAAAGTAGGGTTCGCGTCCGGAACCCTCCAGGCCATCGGCAAAAACAAGGGCAAAGAGGTCGCCCTCTGCACCCTGCGAACCGCCGGAGCGCCTGCCCGCCTCGTCCTGACCACCGACCGCTCACGTCTCGCCGCCGATGGACAGGAAGTCGCCTGCGTCCACGTGACGGTGACAGACGCGAACGGCATCCTTGTCCCGAATGCCCAACCCATGATCTCCTTTCAACTCACCGGCCCCGGCCTCATCGCCGCCGTAGACAACGGCGACCTCAACAGCCACGAATCGTTTCAGGCGCACGAGCGTCACGCCTTTCAGGGCCGCTGCCTTGTCCTCCTCCGCGCCACCGCTCCCGCTGGTTCTCTCACCCTCACAGCCTCCACTCCCGGTCTGGCCCCTGCCTCCCTGACGTTAAAGACAATTGCCCGGTAATGATGGTCTCTGGAGGTTGCCGGAGGTTGAAAACCCCCGGCATTAAAAGGCAAACGTCTTGCAGACGGAAATGCTCATGCCCTAAACTGGTTTATCGCCCTCAAATCTTCGCCGGAGTGAACTCCTGCGCTGGAAAAAGCAAGTGGTTGCTTCGCAGGCACGGTGTTCACGATGCGAAACGTCACGGGTTGCCCGGAAGGAAAGCAACGGGTATGGCAAGAATGTGGCAAAGGGTTGACACCCCTCGCTACGCGGCTTCGACGGATCGTCCTTCGGACGAAAGAGGTGCAATGCGATGAGTGGCCCTCACAGCCTGAACGTTTCCGAAGGAAACGGGGCCGTAGGTCACAGCGCGGGGAGTTCACTCCGTCGCGCCTTCCCGGAGGAGAAGACTTATCGTTCCGCCCTCCACCTGCCAATTCGAGGCGCCTGCGAAGCAGTCGCTTGCTTTTTCCAGCGCAGGAGTTCACTCCGGCGCAAACGAACAGGCAAGGGCAAAAACCAAGCGGTCCTGTATGCTTCGTCCGCAGGACGACCGCTTTTTCTAGCCCGGCACGTTCCTGTGCCAGGCCACGCACTCACGAGTTTTCAATTTCCCGGCGGCTTCAAAGAGCAGGAAGAAAATCCGCCTCTGTCGAATAGGGGTGAACGAAATAGGCAAGGAGTGAAGATGCGAATACACGGTAGATTGCTGGTGGCAGGATTAATGCTGGCGGGGATGGGAACGATAGGGCTGTCCGCCTCCGCGCAGGAAGAGAAGAAGCCGCAGACCAAAGAAGAAGCGAAAAAGGCGGAGATCACCATTGATACCACGCAGGTTCCCGAACTGAAGGAGTGGGTCGACAAACTGCGCCCGGAAGTCGAGAAGTGGTATCCGCGTATCGTGCAGTATCTGCCGAGCGAGGGCTACGTCGCGCCGAAAAAGTTCACGATCACATTCAAGAATATGGACGGAGTGGCCTATACCAGCGGAACCGATGTGGTCTGCGCCGCTGCCTGGTTCAAGGCGCACCCGGACGATCAGGGAGCCGTTATTCATGAACTGGTCCATGTCGTGCAGCAGTACCGCAGTCGGCGCAATCCCGGCTGGCTGGTGGAGGGCGTGGCGGACTATCTGCGCTGGTTCAAGTACGAGCCGGTTACCAAGCGTCCGCATCCGAACCCCGCGACCGCGAAGTATACGGACAGCTACCGGACGACCGCCAGCTTTCTGGAGTTCGTCGCCACAAAGTACGACCACGAGATCGTAGTGCGGATGAGCGAGGCGATGCGGGAGGGTCGGTATACCCCCGAACTCTGGAAGGAGTATACCGACAAAACCGCAGACGAACTCGGCGCGGAGTGGCTGACGACGCTCCCGAAACGGTGAGTCCTTCCTAAACGGCGATGCGGCGATAGCGGGCCTGCACCAGCATGAAGACCCCGTAGCACATCAGTCCGGCCGCAACGATTCCAAGCAACAGGGGGCCATAGGGCTGTTCGGCCAGCAGGTCGAGGGCGCTGCCGAGGCCCTTGGCCTGTTGCGGGTTGGCGTGCATCGCGGCGTTGATGAAAAATCCGCCGATGATCGTGAAGACGACGCCCCGCGCCGCATAGCCGACCCGTCCGCTCGTGACCGCCCAGGAACGATAGGCCGGGGCAATCCTCTCCAGATCGAGCCGCTTGTTGAAATTGGCTTTATAGCCCTTCACGAACTGGCCTATTCCCAGCCCGATGACCACGAGTCCAACCAGCCCGACGAGCCACTGCCCGAAGGGAACCGAGAGCAGGCGGGCCGTCCAGTCCTGTGTGGCGGTCGTGCCGTTACTGGCCTGTGAACTGCCCATAATCAACTGGAAGGCGGTGTAAGAGAGAACTGCGTAGGCAATCCCGCTGACCACATAGCCGAGGCGCGTCACCATGCCCTTCGCATCGTGGCCTTTGTCCTCCGAATCCAGCCCCGCTTCCACGAAACGCCAGAGCGCGTACCCCGCCAGCCCGACGCCTACGATTCCCAGCAGAAACTGCCCGAAGGGCTGCTGCACAATAGACGCCAGCGCCCCCTGGCTGTTGGTCGTCTTGCCGCCATGCGCGAAAGCCGCCTCTACCGCCAGGAAACCAATCACCATATAGACCACGCCTTTGGCCGCATATCCCAGCCGGGCCATTCGCTCGACCCAGGGCGCGGCCTGCCGCATCGTTTTTTTTGCCTGACCCTGCACTTTGTCGAGTGTAGGTGTAATGTTTGCCATCTGTTCATCCTCCTGATACCGAAACGATTGAACGCAATCGTCGCCTGTGGAACGTTGTGAACGTCTGCAATGTTCCGTAATTCCCGGCACGGAGCGTCCGAATCCGATAGGGTACACTGTAGGGAGATTAACGACGCAGGCGATTTCGACGGTAAGAGGGCGTAAGAGAAGGTAAGTGTGATGGAAGTTTCCGAGGAAGAGATGGAGATGTGTCTCCGGATATTGCAGCGGATCGCCGATGCCCCCGGTATCGCCCGGCGTAACGACCGCTTCAAGGGCCTCATCTCAAAGATTTATAAAGAGAGCAAGCGAGATGATCAGCGTGAGGAGAAGTGGCGGCAGCGGCTGGAAGATCGAGCGGTGAAGGCGACAACGGGCATGGTGCAGCTACAGCGCGACGCCCTGCCTGCCGCCGCGTTGCCCCCGCCCCCTTCGCCCGGTGCGAAGACCCTGAACCGCCCGGAGACCTGCTATATCTGCAAGGCGGACTACACCGAGGTTCATTTTTTCTATCATCTGCTCTGCCCGGAGTGCGCGGCGTTCAACTACCGGATGCGCCACCTTCGCGCCGACCTGACCGGGCGCACGGCCCTGGTCACCGGCGGGCGCGTCAAGATCGGATATCAGACGGTGCTGCGTCTGCTGCGAGATGGCGCAAAGGTGATCGTCACGACGCGCTTCCCACATACCGCCGCTCGCCGATTCCAGGCCGAGGCCGATTCCGAAGAGTGGGCGGAGCGGCTGCAAGTCTATGGGCTGGACCTGCGGAATATCCCGGCGGTGGAACAGTTCGCCCGGCATCTGCTGGCTACCGAACCTGCCCTCGACATCCTCATCCACAACGCCGCCCAGACGATTCGCCGTCCGCAGGGCTTCTATCAGGAGCTGGTCGCGCTGGAGCAGTGTCCGCAGGAGTCGCTCTCGCGGGAGGCCCTGAAACTGGTGCGCGGGGAAGCTCCCTCCACGCTGGCGATCACCGATAGCGCCGCCCTGCTGCCCGCTATTCTGCCCGCCGTCCGGGACGTGCTGCCTGCGGATGCGCTGGAGGACAACGAGGAGCGGGCCGACTCCCGCACCGTCAATAGCTGGCTGCTGCGCCTCGACGAGGTGAGCGCCCCGGAGATGCTGGAGGTGCAGTTGGTGAACTCCGTCGCGCCCTTCCTGCTGAATAGCCGTCTCAAGCCGCTGCTGATGCGTTCGCCCTTCCCACGGCGGTT
>JBBRLP010000054.1:0-33086 GCA_038231295.1 Chthonomonadales bacterium | reverse complement strand
CGAACGCGCCTGGATGGCTCCGACCCCGAAGCGCCGAAAGACAGTGGTCTGGAGGGCATCGAGGAGCGGCATGATGAGCGCGTTATTGAACTGATCGGTCTGTGGGTGTCCGAAGAGGACGGTGTTCCGGGCGTTATGGATATAGAAGCCTTCGTCGGTGAGGAGCGCACTGCTCCACGACAGCCGGGGATACGCGTCCGAATCCAGAGCCACCACACGAAGACTCAGCATCAAAGCGACAGCAAGGAACCCGCCTATCAGCCATAGACGGAATTCCGCCGTCCCTATTTTCTCACTGCTCATCCTGAGTCCGCAAAACGTTCGGCCCTGCTGTCCCCTCGTTGTACAGAACGCGCTGGAACCGTCCTAGAACATACCGTCGTTTGAGACTGCCCCAGTAGCGGCCATCTTCGCTATTCTGGCGATTGTCGCCCAGCAAAAACAGCTCGCCGGGAGGCACTTTGAAAGGTGTACGAACGGCATAGCTGGCTGTCGCGAGCGAATAGTTGTCCGGCGGGATGGTCTTGTAGTCCTCTTTCAAGATGTTGCCATTGACGTAGACGAGATTATGTTTGATTAACACGGTATCGCCAGGCAGTCCGATGACGCGCTTTATCAGGACTTCCTCTTTATCGTGAGACTTGAAGAACGAGAAAAAATTCGTTTTCGGGGCCGTGCCGTCGTCTCCTTCCGAGTCCTGCTGCCCGGGAGGGGGCTGCATATCTGCCGTTCCATCCAGTATGGCGGTAGGGATACGGAAGGTGATGACGTCGCCCCGGGCAGGCATCGAGTTCATCGGGTAGCTAAACCAGGCGCGGGTTGTCAGAATATGGTCCCCTGGCTTGAGAGTCGGCTCCATAGACTTTGACGGTATGAAGTCGGAACTGAACGTCAACATCAACACGACTAAAAACATCAATAGCGTGAAAAGTATGGCAACCCGCCTCGGCCCCAGCCTCCGCGCAGCCCTGGGGCGAGATTTTAGAGAGCCTGATTCCTGCATGGCCGTATCGCCTGATTCTGTGAGCGTCGGCATGGCGCATTTTCCTTGCCTTCCTACTTCAATGTGGAAACAAACTGATGAAAAAAATAGGCGCTGTCCGTCGGGCCAGGACTGGCTTCCGGGTGATACTGAATGGAGAAGATGGGCAGTTCCCGATGCCGCAGTCCTTCAACCGTGCCGTCGTTCAGATTGATGTGCGCGACTTCCATTCCGTCCTTCAGGCCATCCGGATCTACGGCGTAGCCGTGATTTTGAGACGTGATATAGACCTTGCCCGTTCCCAGGTCTTTGACGGGATGATTGCTGCCCCGGTGTCCAAATTTTAACTTGAAAGTACGGCTGCCGAAAACTTTGCCAAGAATCTGATTGCCGAGACAGACACCCATGATCGGTTTGCGTCCGACCAGTTCGCGCACGGTCTCCACAATGTAGCTGTATTGATCGGGATCGCCCGGCCCCGGCGAAAGCATGATCCCGTCCGGGTTGTCGCGCAGCATCTCCGAGGCGGTGGCCGTACAGGGAAAAACCGTCACCTCACAGTCCAGAGCGGCCAGACTGCGGATGATATTGTATTTGACCCCGCAGTCGAGCAGCGCGATTCGATAGCGGGCCTCCGAACGCGGCAGCGCGGCATCCAGTGGTTCGGGATGAACGCTCTTGGCCCCCCATCGGTAGGGCTCTTCCGTGGTGACCTTGCGGGCAAAATCAATGCCTTCGTAGGAAGGCGCGGAATGCAGCCGCGCCAGAATCTCCGTCGAAGTCTCTTCCGTCGAAATCGCGCCGCGCATGACGCCCCGCACTCGCAAGGCCCGCGTCAGAGCACGGGTATCTATCCCCTGGATTCCGACCACATTCCGCGCTTTCAGAAAAGCGTCCAGGCTCTGCGCCGAGCGCCAGTTACTCGGCTGTGCGGCAGCCTCGCGCACGATGAAGCCCTCGACCTGAACGCGCCGGGACTCAAAATCTTCGGGATTGATGCCGTAGTTTCCGATGAGCGGATAGGTGAGCGCGACCATCTGCCCGGCATACGACGGATCGGTCAAAATCTCCTGATAACCGGTCATACCGGTATTGAAAACGACCTCGCCGAACGTCTGCCCCGAGGCTCCCAGGGATTCGCCTTCAAACAGTGTGCCGTCTTCGAGTGCAAGAATTGCTTTCATAGGCTCCTAATCCAACCCATCCGCGCCGAAGAGACACTCTCCGTTCACAAACGTCGCCTCCACCTTCACCTGCTCCCACTCCGCAAGCGAGACCGCCGTCGGATCGGCGCTCAACAGGACGAAGTCCGCGAACTTTCCGATCTCCAGAGTTCCCCGGTCGCGGTCGGCCCGTGAGGCGGACGCGGCGGCGGAGGTATAGGCGAAAAGGGCGGTCTCCACAGAGACACATTCCGACTCATTCAAAATACGACCGGAGACTGTCTTGCGTTCTACGGCGGCCCGGATTCCATCCAGAGGCGCTCCCGGCACGACCGGGCAGTCGGAACTGAACGCCTGCGCCACATTCATCCGATCCAGCGTGGCATAAGGAGACAGTCGGTTCGCCCGCTCCTCATCCAGTGCGAGAACGTAGGCGTCTCCGAGCCGCGACAGGAACTCCGGCTGCCCGATGCTCCACACGTTCTGTCGCCGCAGCCGCGCCATCAGCCCCGCATTGAGCAGCATACAGTGTTCTATACGATGGGCAGGGCGGGCGCGGGTATGTTCGCGCTGGGCATCCGCATAGGCCGTTAGTACCGTGTCAATCGCCTTATCCCCGATAGCATGGGTCGCGATCTGCCAGCCCGCATTGTGCGCCAGCCGAATCAGTTCGTGCAGTTCTTTCGGGGGATGCAGAGGGATTCCGTAGTTGTCCGGCATATTCCGAAACGGCTCCGTCAGCCAGCAGGTGCGCGTCGTGATTGCGCCGTCCGAGAAGAGTTTCGCCTGCCCGACGTGCAGGGAGTGCCAGTCCAGCCCCTCGAACGCGAACTCCTGCGGCCCCGGCGCGGCGTTCTCCCCCGCTCGCTTCACCGTCTCCGCCCATCCGAGCATCAGATTCGTGCGGGTACGAAGCGTTCGGCTCAAGATGGCGCTGCGAAAAATCGCGAGGTCATCGGGCAGAGTATTGGCGTCGGTCGCGCTCGTGATGCCCCTCTCCAGCAGATACCGGTTCGCTCTGCCGAGCGCTTCCACAGACTCGGCAGGCTTTACTTCCGGCAAAATGCGTTCCAGATTGTTCCAACTCGCCGTCTCCAGCAGAACGCCCGTCGGCTCACCATCCGGGCCACGCTCAATCTCCCCACCAACGGGGTCAGGCGTGTCACGAGTGATTCCGAGCATCTGCAAGGCTCTGGTGTTGACGACCGCCGCATGACCGCTGGTATGGACAATACGCACCGGCAGGTCGGTCGCAACGCGATCCAGGTCATGGCGCGTGGGATGCTTCGCGCTCGGTAGACGATTCTGGTCGTAGCGGTTGCCCTGAATACAGGTCAGGTCGGGCTGGGCTGCCAGTCGCTCCCGCAGCAGCCGTACAATGTCTTCAATCTCCCGGACAGGCGGAGAACTGAGGTCTACATGCCCCAGATTGATGCCGAGCCAGAGCAGGTGCAGGTGGCAGTCGAAAAAACCGGGCATGAGGGTTCGCCCGCGCAGGTCTATCGTCCGTGTGCCGCTCCCCGCCAGATTACCGACCTCCGCTGCGTTTCCCACCGCTAGAATGCGTCCATCCCGGCCCACAGCGACGGCCTCCGCACGAGGCAGCGCTTCATTCATCGTCAGTATCGTGCCGTTTTTGATGAGGAGAGCCGCACCTGCCATCAGATTTTCTCCTGCCGCAGGTCCATCACCCGCCCGCCAACAAGCGTAAAGAGCGCCTTGCCCTGCACTTCCATACCGTGAAAGGGCGTATTTTTCGATTTGGACTGAACGGCGTTCCGGTCCACGTTCCAGACCAGACCGGTATCCAGCACCGCGATGTCCGCCTCTGCGCCGGGTTTCAGCGTTCCCACTCCCTCTGCCATTCCTAAGACATGCGCTGCCTCGAAGGTCATCTTCGCGATAGCCTGCGAGAGTGTCAGGATACCCGGCTTGACAAGGGTGGTGTAGACAAGGGGGAACGAAGTTTCCAGGCCAAGAATTCCGAACGGTGCGTACTCGAACTCGACTTCCTTCTCGTACTCCGCATGAGGCGCGTGATCCGTCACGATGGCGTCAATCGTTCCGTCCGCCAGACCCGCTTTGACGGCCTCACAGTCCTCCGGTGTCCGCAGGGGCGGGTTCATCTTGGCGTCGGTTCGGAAGCCCAGGACGGCCTCGTCAGTCAGCGCCCAGTGATGCGAACAGGCTTCGCCCGTAACCGGGAAGCCTTCCGCTTTCGCCCATCGCAGCAGTTCGACCGTGCCTGCCGTCGAAATGTGCAGCAGATGCAGTCGGCACCCCGTCAGTTTGGAGAGCAGAATATTGCGGGCAACGGCGATATCCTCGGCGACTCGCGGCATTCCGGGGATTCCCAGCATCGTCGCGGCATAGCCTTCGTTCATCGCGCCCTTCTCGGTCAGGCGTTTGTCTTCGTTGTGCGTCATGAACGGCAAGTCCAGCATTTTGCAGTATTCCATGACATGGCGCACCGTATCCGCGTGCTGAAGGGGAAAAGCGTCGTCGGAGATAGCGACCGCCCCTGCCGCTTTCAGTTCCGCCATCTCGGTGAGCTGATCACCCTCCATCGCTCGCGTGGCCGCCCCGATGGGATGCACACGCGCCGATCCGATCTGCGCCGTCCGCTCCAGAATCTGGCGCACGACCGCCGCCGTATCAATCGCGGGATTGGTGTTAGGCATACAGCAGACCCGCGTAAATCCGCCCGCCGCCGCTGCCCGTGTCCCGCTCTCGATGTCTTCTTTATACTCGAAACCCGGTTCCCGCAGATGCACATGGATGTCAATCAGCCCCGGTGTCACGACCTTGCCGCGCACGTCAATGCGCTCGGCGTCGCCTGCGGACTCTCCGGGAGCCAGGATTCCGACGATCTTTCCCGCTTCGATGAGGACCTCCGCTTCACGGTCTATCTGCTGCGACGGGTCTACCACCCGTCCCCCGGTCAATATCGTTCTCACGCGCTTCTCCTCAATTCGTCCTCAGACCTAGAGTTCCTGTGGCGCGACGCCCTGTGCGCTCATCAGCAGATAGAGGACGGCCATGCGTACCGCTACGCCGTTGCTGACCTGCTCTTCGATGGCGCTGCGAACGCCGTAGTTTCCATCGGCGACATCGGAAGAGATTTCGACGCCCCGGTTCATCGGGCCGGGATGCAGAACGAGCACATCGGGCTTTGCGGCCTTGAGACTGTTCACCGTTACGCCGAAGAGGCGGGAGTACTCCCGCAACGAGGGCAACAGACCTCGCTCCATCCGCTCCGTCTGCAAGCGCAGCACATTGACGACATCCGCCCCTTCCAGCCCAGCCCGCAGGTCATCGAAAATCTGCACCGGCAGGCGGTCAGCATCAGGAGGCAGCAGGGTGCGCGGCCCAACCAGACGCACCTTCGCGCCAAGCTGCGTCAATCCCCAGATATTCGACCGGGCGACGCGGCTGTGCATGATGTCCCCGACAATCGCCACATTCAGTCCGGCTATGTCCTGTTTCACCTGCCGAATAGTCAGTAGATCGAGCAGGCCCTGCGTCGGATGCTCATGCCTGCCGTCCCCGGCATTGACGACCGGGATGCCCAGATGCTCCGCCGCGAACTGCGCCGCCCCCGACGCCGGATGCCGGATGATGATGCAGTCCGCTTTGAGCGCCTGGAGAGTCAGCATCGTGTCCTTGAGGCTTTCGCCTTTTGCGACCGAGGACTGCGCGACCGCAATATTGATCGCCTCCGCACTCATAATCTTCGCGGCCATCTCGAAGGAGGTGCGGGTGCGCGTCGAATTCTCGTAGAAACAGGTAATCATCGCCCGCCCGCGCAGGGTCGGCACTTTCTTGACGGGCCGCGAAAGTATCTCCCGGAAGGCGGTCGCCGTATCCAGCAGATAGCGAATGTCCGCTTCCGACGTTTCCCGCAGGGTAAGAAGATGTTTCATCGACGCGTGTCTCTCCCGAACAGAACAGTCATCAGCAGGTTCACCGTTTCCGTATCAGCGCACGGTCTTCGCCATCCACTTCGCGCAGGCAGACCTGCACAAACTCGTGGCGGGCTGTCGGCACGTTCTTGCCCACAAAATCGGGACGAATCGGCAGTTCGCGATGCCCCCTGTCCAGCAGGACGGCGAGCTGAATGGAGGCGGGACGACCCAGATCAAGCAGAGCGGAAATCGCCGCCCGCACCGTGCGCCCGGTGAAAAGCACTTCGTCCACAAGGACAATCCGCTTCCCGGTCACATCAAACGGAATGGCTGTGGGAACCGGAGCGACGCGACCGGTGGGGTGCGTGGCGTAGTCGTCCCGGTAGAGGCCGATGTCCAGCCGCCCGACCGGAATTGCGACGCCTTCGATCTGCCGCAGCAGGACAGCCAGACGGTCTGCCAGCGGAGCGCCCCGAGTCAAGATTCCCACGAGTGCCAGGTTTTCCGCGCCGTGATTCTTCTCGACAATCTCGTGTCCGATGCGGGTGATGGCGCGACGAATATCGTCGCCGTCCATGATCTGAACACCGCCCGCGCCATCCCTCTCCTGCCTAGTTTCTTCTGTCTCCGCCATCCGCTTCCCCTGTTGGCCTCAGATAACACGAAACGCCTTCCCATATCGCCCTGAAAGGCCGACCGGTGAAGGCGTCAATAGAACGCGCAGACAGACGTGAACAAGCCGATAAAGACACCTGTTCGCTTCCCCGACGCACTCTTCTCCGCCCCTTGCCGGTCTCTCAGGACCCACTTAAAAGGACGCTCAAAATTGTTAGAGTCATTCTAGCACGAAGTGGCAGGCCGAGTCAACAGGCCAGACCAACCTTGAAACTGACGCCTGTTTGGATGTAGACATACTGACATAATGCGTGCGGTCGGGCTTACGGAGGGGAAATCATGCTTCCGACAGTATCAATCTCGATAAGTATGTATATCTTCGTCGGTAGAATCAGATGGCACTTGCCAGTTCCTTACCCTCGACGAAATCGTTGACATCAACGCCCAGACGCTCATCGCAGCAGGTGAAGGGGACAACTTCATCAGGGATGACAACCTGCGTTTCCCCGATGCCTTGCTTTACATTCTGGATGCGATCCGCTCTACCATATTCGGCGTAGATCAATATCCAATACTGGTTAATAAGGCGGCAGTCGGATGGCAGATCAGTGCCTCTCATGTTTTCTGGGAAGGTAACAAGCGCAATGGAATGGAGGTCTGTCGTCAACTATTGGAAATAAATGGGTATGTGATGGACATGGACTGAGACGTATATCGAATGGGCATGGGCGTCGCCAAAGGGAAAGTGGACCGCGAGACCTTCACCGAATGGGTAATGACCAGAAGCCATCCAATCGTACCCAATGCTTCAAATGACTCTTGAAATTTTGCCATCCCCACGCTCCTGTCTCCTACAGACAATAGATGCCTGCTGAAGAATCAGCCTGATTCTTCAGCAGGCATCTATTGTCACGAAAAACCTGATTTAGTGCGGTATCATCCATACATTTTCGGCAGAAGGTTAAACTCCAACTTGGGCTATTTGAAAGGTTGTCGGCTCATGCTCTCTGAAAACAACGTTCCTGTCGCTGAGCGTTACTTGATTGTAGAGGGACATCTCACTACAACGGCGATGAAATTGCTCAGTAAAGGACTGCCCAGCCAGTTATCATCTAATAATCGTATCTGTTTCGTCAGCTATGCCTACGCAGACCTGCCGATTCCGAAAGAGTTCGATACGTTGTTTCGCTTCAATCGAAATGAAACGGTCGTCAGGTGGGGAGAAGATGCCGATATCGTTTTTCAGCCCTATCGCCTAGCCAGCGCTACTTTTACCTGCATCAGAATAGTAGCCGTTACCCAACAGTTTGCACATAAATGGCAGGAAGTGTCACACGGATGGAAGACCGTTTGCGTTTTAGAGTTTCCCGACGGTGTACCTTCCATCGTAGACGAGTTGCCAACAGTAGACGCCTGGTTTGAGTCACGCGAATTCATCGCTTTGTGCAGCCGTGCGACCCTGCAAGCAATCCAGCAGAATCACCAGGAAGCATAGCCGATAAGTCCTCACTGCTACTTTCATGGGCGATAGGCAGACTATTTGGCGAAAGTGTGCCACGCTCCGTTTCGATCCGGACTGGCCTCCGAATCGAAGCGATAGCGTTCCACACTGCCCGCTGGATTGGGCTGAAAGATGCGGACATGGTCGAAGCCGTACTGATCGGCATAGGGTTGTACGGCCTGCGCGACGAGGTAGAGCGGGAACCGGACATCGTACCGGGAAGTGGTGAGGTCGAGAGTCGCTGCGTCCGAAGGGTTCGGCTGCTCGTCCGCCAGGACATCCCCAAATTTCTCTCGCAGCCAGCGATAGTAGGGCGCACGGCGGGCTTCGATACTCTCGGCTTCGCGCTGCTGGCTGTTTCGGGGAGGCGCAATGGGGCCGCCGGAGAGTGTCGGGACGGCCTCGGAGGCAGGGGCGGACGGAGAGACACCAGCAGACGGAGGCACAGAGGGAGAGGGAGGCGTCAGGGGAGACGCTAAAAAGTGCGGGGCGGCGAAGAGATAGAGCAGCAGCCCGGAAACCAGGGCAATCAGCAGCAAAATCAGTGTCTGCACGGCACGCTTCACAGGCGAACTCCCTCGCGAACACCTCCGGTTTACCCGAATTCCATCTCTTCGTGATCCTCGTGGTCATAGGGATCAATGTACGGCCCGATGAGATTGAGACCGCCCGGTATCATCTCAAACTCGGCAGGTGTTGTGCCAACGACCTCTCCATCTACCAGCACCGGCAAGGGACGATCACTCTCGATTTTTACACTCTTCGAGCGGAACATCTGCACGGCGGGGTGCGTGAGGTGGGTGCCTTTGAAGACGCGGGGAAAGGCTCGCACAAACTCCAGTTTGCTGACCTCTTTCAGGAGGCATATATCGAACATCCCGTCCGTCAGCAGGGCGTCCGGGGCGATCTTCATCCCCCCGCCGTAATAGCGGGCATTCGCCACACTGCATAGCATCGCCCTTGTCTCGATAACCTGGTCGTCCAGCGTCAGTTTTATCGCCGCAGCGCGAAAGGAAGGCAGGGTCTTCAGCACTGCTGCGACATAGGCCGCCGTTCCGCGCAGTCTGCGAAAACCGCGATTGACCCGCTTCGCAACAACGGCATCGAAGCCGCACCCCGCGACATTGACGAAATAGCGGCCCTGTGTCCGGCCTACGTCAATCGCGATGGGAACGCCTTCGACCAGATTGTTGATGGCTTTGTCGAAATCGCCGCCAAGCCCGATACTGTGGGCGAAGTCGTTGCCGGTTCCCAACGGCAGGATTGCCAGTGGCACCTGCGACCCCATGAGGCCATTCGCCACTTCGCCAATCGTGCCATCTCCGCCTGCGGCGACGACGATATTGGCTCCCGCAGCCACAGCCTCCCGCGCTATCCTAGTCGCATCGCCCGGACGTGCCGTCTCGACAATCTGCCAGGAGATGATGCGATGCGTATTTTGAATGACCATGCTCAGACGGACTTCAAGGTCCGCCAGAAGCAGACGCGCTTTCCCTCGTCCGGCGGCAGGATTGACGATCACTGTCATTCGCTGTATCCGCGAGAGAACTTGCTCCGCTTCAGGATGAATTGTCGCCATGCTTAACTTTCGTGTACCTGATCCCCTTCGACCCAGTAGGCTCCATCCGGGCAGACTTCCCGTTTCCAGATAGGAACGGTCTCTTTCAAGGTGTCAATGCACCAGCGGCACGCCTCAAAGGCTTCCGCCCGATGGGGAGAACCGACGGCGATGGCAACACTGGCCTCTCCGAGTTCTATGCGCCCGATCCGATGCACGATGACGACCTCGCAGGTCCATCGGGTCTCCGCTTCGGCAGCGATTTTGAGCAGCATCTTTTCCGCCATCGGCACATAAGCGTCGTATTCCAGGTAGGCGACCTCTCGGCCCCGTGCATTGTTCCGCACCTGTCCGATGAACGTGCAGACGGCTCCGTTCGCATCCCCGGCAACATCGGTTCCGAATTGCGTGGTATCTATGAATTCGCGCTGAATGCTCGCTCGTGCCATCTCTGTCTTTCCTAGCCTCCGCTCATGGGGGGCAGCACCGCCACCGTGCACCCCTCTTCCAGCAGTGCCTCTAGCGCGACATACTCCTCGTTCAGGGCGAAACGGCAGTGCTGTGTGATGTCGAGGAGACGGGCATCCCGTTCTCCGAGGTGAACCGCCAGTTCTCGCACACTCGCTCCGACAGGCAGACAAACCTCCAGTGGCTGTCCGTCGCTAAAGTCGCTATAGTGTCCGAAGAGATGCACGGCGATTGTCAAATCCAGACTGCCGCCTGCCTGCAGCCGCCGCAGACTCGCCAGATTGACCGTGTGCATCGTTTCTGAGTCCGGCGTCTCGAGGATAACGGGGATGTGGGCCAGCGCCGGATCGGTCACGAGCCGCGCAAAAGCGTCGGCCCCGATCTCCCCGCGCCCGATATGCTCATGCCTGTCAACCCGACTTCCGAGAGGTTTTTTGGCATCGTTGGCATGGATGACCTTCAAGTTATGCAGACCGATCTCGGCGTCAAATTTATTCCATGTCGCGGTGTAGGCGGCTTCATCGCGCAGGTCGTATCCGGCGGCGAAAATGTGGCAGGTGTCGAGGCAGACACCGAGGCGGTTGGTAGCCCCCACTCCCCTCAGCACCTGACCCAACTGTTCGAACTGCCACCCCAGCCCTGTTCCCTGGCCTGCGGTCGTCTCCAGCGCGACGCCCACCGTATACCCCAGAGCCTCTGTCTCTTCCAGCACTCTCTTCAGGCTCTCGATGAGACGTGCTACCGCCTCCTCTTCCCCGGCATTCAGATGCGCTCCCATGTGCGTCACGACCCAGGGGATTTGCAGCAGATGCGCCCGGTCGAGTTCGCCCCGAAATGCATTCCGCGAACGCTCCAGAACATCCGGCGCGGGAGCGGCCAGATTGATGAGATAGGAGTCGTGCGCGACGGTGAACGCCATCTCTGTTTCGTCTCGTGCGGACAAAAACGCGGTGATGTCGGCTTCGTCGAGCGGCGCATGACTCCACTGACGCGGACTGCCTGTGAAAAGCTGCACTGCCGTGCAGCCAATCGCTTTTCCCGCCAGCAGACTTTTGTAGAGACCGCCTGCGGTAGGCATGTGCGCCCCCATAGGTCGTAAGGAGACCAGAGAATCAGTATTCGGAATGGAAAGGGAGGTCACAATGGCAGAGGCCGAGACAGGGACAGTTCGCTCGAACGCCGGAGGGGAGGCAGGTTCGCTCATGTTGAAATGGTCTCTCCGTTCCCTGCGGCGAGGAAGAAAAGGCAGGGAGATCAGTCTTCGGTCACCGGACCGTAAAGCCCGGCAGCCAGGGCATCCTGAAGCGCTTCCGGGGAAATGGTGATGGGCAGAACCCGCATTCGAGTCATAAGGGAGAGCGCCTGAATCGTGGGCAAATCCGCCGGGTTGAGCAGCCCTACGTAGAGCGCATCGCCCTGAATCGCCAGCCCCACTGCGCCGTAGTGCCGGGCGACGTGTTCCGGGAGCAGTTCCGCCGCCGCCCGATCCACAATATGTCCGTCCACCCAGATCGGAACGCGCCCGCGCAGAGTGCGTTCGCCGTCCACAAGCGCCTGAAAAAGCGCGACCTCGGCAATCGGTGCGGTTTCGTGCGCCAGAAACAGATGCCAGCCGATACTCTCGCTGCTGTAACGCGCCCAGAAATTGAGATCGCCCCAGGCTTTGGCATCCCGGAGATTGTCCACCCGGTCGGCGCATTTGACCAGCCGCACCCACTCCGGCGATTTCCGCAGTTCCGAAAAATAGCGGGCATCGCGGGCGGATTTGACCTCCATCGGCCCCGGTTCCGGCTTGGTCAGCGTCCAGACCGCTCGCTCGACCTCCTTCCCAAAGGCAGTCCGAATCTCCTGCGTCAGTCTCTCCCGGCTTTCGGGGGGCTGGTAGTCTTCGATCACGTCATGCAGTAGGGCGGTGGCGAGGGTTTCGATCTCCCCGCGCTCCCACTCTTCCAGCAGGAGTGTCGCAACGCGCAGGGGGTGCGTGATATAGGGAACAGGCGCAGAGTCTTTTGTCTTTCGAACCTGACCGCGATGCACTCTTTCGGCGATCTCAAAAGCCTGCTGAAGCCCTGCTCTGGCAGAAGGATCAATGCGCTCGCGCAGGGACTGCCAGTGCGAGTGTACGTCTTTGGTTTCGTAGGTATCGGGCGTCGGCATCCATCGTTTCCATCGGGTTGGGTTCGCATCAGAGCATGTTTCATTGTAACACGAAGCGATTGCAAAGTCAAACACGGCATGTGGAAAAGCTCGAACGGAGGAGTTTCCGACGGTCATGCGGAAACAGTCAAAATAAAATGAAGCAGGAGACGCCTTTATGCGTAATCTCATGGGCAAAGTCGCCGTCATCACCGGAGCAGGTCGCGGACTGGGGCGTGCCTATGCCCTCAAACTCGCCTCGCTCGGTGCGGATGTGGTCGTCAACGATATTCGGCTCGATTCCGCACAGCAGTACGAAGAGGAGCTGACCGCGGAAACGGTCATGGCGGAGTGTGAGGCATTTGGGGTGCGCTCCCTCGGCATCGAAGCCGATGTCACGCAGCATGACGATGTAGAACGAATGTTCAACCGGACTCTACGGGAGTTCGGCAAGGTAGATATTCTCATCAATAACGCGGGCGGCGTCCTCATCCCTCGCGAACGCGGCTACGCCTCTACCGTGACGGAAGAGGACTGGCATTTCATCATGAATATCAACCTGACCGCCGCCGTCTTCTGCTGTCAGGCTGCCGTCGCCATCATGAAGCCATTGCGTTCCGGCAAGATCATCAATGTCTCCTCACAGGCGGGTCTGCGCGGCAATCTGCTCGGTGAGAACGCGCACTACTGCGTGGCGAAGGCGGGGGTTGTGGAGTACACGCGCCTGCTGGCCGGGGAGGTCGGGCAGTACAATATCAACGTAAACGCTATCGCGCCCGGTATGATCCTGACCTCCCGCGCCAACAAACAGTTCGACCGCAGCAGCCCGGAAAGCGTCGCCAAATACACGGCGGTCATCGCGCTGCGCCGGATGGGAACAACGGAAGACTGCGCGAAAGTCGTTGAGTTCCTTGCCACCGACCTATCCGACTATGTCACGGGGCAGGTGATTCCTGTCTGCGGCGGCATGGTCCTCTCCCCCTCCTAAAACAATGCAAACCACAAAAATTCCCTACGCACTCTGTGCCTATAGCCTGCCGCACACGCTCGGCTACCTGCCCACGAAGCAGGGAGAACCCAACCCTCAGCCCAAAACGCTGCGCCTGCTTCTGGACGCGGCAGACGAGTTCGCTCTCTCCGGCGTCGAGTTTTCCCTTGCATCCGTCGTCTCCTCGTTCGATGGGAAGCAGCTTCCGACATCCGGCGTGGAAGCGGAGATTCTGGAGGAGATACGGGAGCGTAGCCTGACCCTAATCGCGGACTACGGCTGCATTCTTGATCACGAAGCCGAACATCTGACTGCCTACCTGCAGACAGCGGCGCAGGCTGGAGCGCGAACCGTTCGGGCAACCCTGAGCCATATTCTGTGCGGAGACCGACGAGGGTTGAAGGGAGGCTGGGAATCCTACTTCAAGGCTCTGGTAAAGCGTTTGCAGGAGGTCTTACCAGTGGCTGAACAGTTGGGAATCACGCTGGCCGTCGAAAATCATCAGGATGTGACCAGCGCAGACCTCATTGCCCTCTTTACCGAGAGCGGTCAGAGCAGCGCGTTCGGCGTCACACTCGACACGGGCAATCCCCTGGCCGTAGGCGAAGACCCCGTAGAGTTCACCCAAAGGATTGCGCCGATTATTCGCCATCTACATCTCAAAGATTACACGCTGCACTATGCCCCCGAAGGCTACCGGCTCGTGCGCTGCGCGGCTGGCGAGGGTGTCATTGATTTTCCCGCGATTCTCGCCATCGTTCTCTCCAACGGTCACTCCATCCTGCCCGCCATCGAGATCGCGGCGCAGTCTACGCGCACGATTCCCATTCTCGAACAGACCTGGTGGGATCACTTCCCAGCCGACCATTTTCGCCATCTCTTCCCCGCGCTTCGCCTCCTCTGGGCGAAAGGAGCAGAGCAGTCCCTGCCCTACTCCAGCCCCTGGGAACAGGGCGCAGATTCGGAAACGGTCGTCAACGAAGAATGGCAGATCGTTCGGCGCAGCGCGGCCTACTTCGCAAATATTGCCCCTCAGTAAGGAGGCAGAGGGTTGCTCGCCTGCGGAAAGTGAGTTACCAGTATTTCCAGTTGTGTGTCAGCAGGACGAAGAGGCCGAGCGCGAGATTGGTGACGGCGTGGGCGACGATACAGGCGAACAGACTGCGTGTCTGCCGGAGAAGCAGTCCCATCATTGCGGCGAATAGGACTGCAACCAGCCACTCCGGGTGAATCAGCCCAAACCCTGCCGCGACCATCGCGAAAGCCCCCCACGAGAACGTTCCCAGAGGCAGTTTCTCGAATTCCGGCTCGGTGATATAGCGCAGCAGAAATGACCGCCAGAAGAGTTCCTCCATCAGCGGCACGAGCAGCACAAGCCCGTAGAAACGTACCAATAAAAACAGAGTACGGACAGTGGGATCGTGGATTTCATGAAACGGGTTGTACTCCACTCGCGAACCGAGGAATTTGAAGTGAGGGGTCAGGGGATCCACAAGAATCCATATCGCGAAGGCAGCCAGCCCGATAACCGTACCGAGCGCGAACATCTTCCCATCCGGACGCACGTCCTGTTTCCAGGTCTTCCATCCCTGAAGCAGCAATACCGTCACCAGAATAGCTTTGAACGTATAGAGCCAGAAATAGAGCTTCGGCGCCTGCCCCTCAATCAGATTGACAACAGCGAAGGCGACCATAGGGGCGACATAAGGCATCCATGCGCGTGAGGAGGGCAGCACAGCCTCTGTATCATTCCCTTCCAAGCCGTTCTCCCCTCTCATTGCCAGCGAGCGTTCGGGCCGAAGTCCGCCGAGTAGTAGTTGCTGACGTGCGTTCCCGGCTCGAATATCTGATTGATGCGCTGCAAATCCTCATCCGTCGGTGTGAGTTCGAGAGATTTCAGGTAGTCTTCCAACTGCTCCATCGTGCGCGGCCCGATGATCGGACTGGTGATGCCCGGCTGCGCGGCACACCAGGCCATTGCGAAATGCGTGGGAGAGTACCCACGCTCCTCGCAAAAAGCCAGATACGCTTCGACCTTCGCAAGCGCCGCATCGTTGTCCCGGTTGTTGAACGCACCCTTCTCATAGCGCACACCGCTCGGGCGCGACTGCCCCAGACGATACTTGCCCGTCAGCAACCCCCCGGCAATCGGCGCCCAGGGAATCACCCCGAAGCCATACGTCCGGCAGCACGGCAACAGTTCGCGCTCGATGCGCCGGTCGAGGAGGTTGTAGGGCGGCTGTTCACACACGAAACGGTTCAGTCCCAGTTCCTTCGCGGCCCACAGCGATTCGACCAACTGCCACGCCCCGAACGTACTTGTGCCAAGATAGCGCACTTTGCCCTGTTTCACCAGATCGTCGAGCGCCCGCAGGGTCTCATCAATGGGAATAGAGGCTTTCGGACGGTGGACCTGATAGAGGTCAATATGGTCGGTGTTCAGGCGGCGCAGGCTATCCTCCACCGCCTTCATGATGTGGAAACGATGGCTGCCCCAGGCGTTGGGATCGTGGTCGTCCATACGGTTATAGAACTTCGTCGCGAGAAACACCTTCTCGCGCTTGCCATCCGCCAACGCCTTGCCCGTGATCTGCTCGCTGACGCCGCGCCCGTAGACGTTCGCCGTATCCAGAAAATTAATGCCTGCATCCATCGCCTGATGAACGATGCGGATCGAATCGGCCTCACTCGTGCCGCTGTGCGTATCCCCGAAATTCATGCAGCCCAGACAGAGAACACTTACCTGCGCTCCGGTGCGCCCCAAAGCCCGATACTCCATTGCCGCCCCTCCCAAATAAACAGACATAAAATTTCCACCACCCGCTTCGTAGTCAGCGAAGCGAATGGTGGAAATCTCCGTTTTGTGCTATGCGATGATCGGATGCGCCACTTCACCCGCGACATCGGTCAGGCGATAGTCGCGCCCGCCGTAGCGATAGGTCAGTTTCTTGTGGTCAATCCCCATGAGGTGCAGCATCGTGGCGTGGAGATCGTGGATGTGCATTTTGTTCTCGGTCGCGTAGTAGCCGTAGTCGTCGGTAGCCCCGTAGGTCGTGCCGCCTTTGACGCCGCCGCCAGCCAGCCAGACGCTGAAACCGTGCGGGTTGTGATCGCGCCCATCGTTGCCCTGTGCCGTCGGGGTGCGTCCGAACTCCCCGCCCCAGAGAACGAGGGTGTCCTTCAGGAGACCACGCGCCTTCAGGTCTTTGAGCAGCCCCGCAATCGGCTTGTCTACTTCGTGTGCGTTGTTGGAATGCCCGTTTCGCAGGTCGCCATGCTGATCCCACTTGTAGCTATGCGTGACCTGCACAAAGCGGACGCCCTTCTCGGAGAAACGGCGGGCCAGCAGGCACTGCCTTCCGAAGTTGTCCGTATGGTCTTCGTTGATGCCGTAGAGATCGAGGGTGGCTTTACTCTCGTCGGAAATGTCCATCAGGGTGGGCGCTTCCGTCTGCATCCGATAGGCAAGTTCAAACGACTCGATGCGGCCTTCCAACTGCGCGTCATGCCCGAAATGGTGGAGCTGTTCCGAGTTCAGCGACTGGAGCATATCCAGTTGCATTCGCTGTGTTGTCGCGTTGGCTTCCGGGTTCTTAATATAGTTGATCTGCGCGTCTTTGGCCTTTATGCTCGCGTTGCCGATAGGCGTTCCCTGATAGGAAGCGGGCAGGAACGCGCTCGACCAGTTCTGGACGCCGCCGTGTCCGAGGGTCGGGCAGATGGTCACAAAACCGGGCAAATTCTGGTTCTCCGTGCCGAGGCCATAGGTGATCCATGATCCCATGCTGGGGCGAACGAACGTATCGGAGCCAGTGTGCATTGCCAGCAGCGCCCCGCCGTGCGCCGGGTTGCTGCCGTACATCCCCCGCAGGACGCAGAGTTCGTCCGCCATCGAGCCGACGTTCGGGAACAGGTCGCTGACCTCCAGCCCGCTCTGCCCGTACTTCTTGAACTCCCAGGGAGACTTGAGCAGGTTGCCCGTCTGCGCGAACTGCACACGCGGTTTGGCGAAGGGCAGCGGTTTGCCGTTATCACGGGTCAGAAGCGGCTTGGGATCGAAGGTGTCCACCTGCGACGGCCCGCCGTGCATGAACAGGTAGATGACGCGCTTGGCCTTCGCCGGGAACATCGGTGGGCGTGGAGCAAGCGGGTTTTTATAGACTCCAGCGGCAGCGGCCTGCTCTTCGCTCAAAAGTCCCGCCAGTGCCAGCATTCCAAACCCCGCGCTGCACTGCGCGAGCATCTCGCGGCGCGTAGAGGGCTGTATAAAGTGCTTACTCATCGGTTTTGCTCTCTTCCTATAAAGGCGTTGCCGCCGGATCGTGTCGTAGTGAAGCGGTTGCGCTGCCTCTATATCTCAGGACATCAGTTGACGTACAGGAACTCGTTGGAGGCCATGATGATCTGACTCAGGCTCTCCCAGGCTTTCTGACGACGCTTTGCCGGGTCAGGTTCGCTTGCTGTCAGTCCGTCGGCGTACTTCGCGAGGTAATTCTGGCACTTCTGCGCCTCTTCCGCCGTTGACGGACGGCTGTAGGCTTTCATGTAGGCCAGTTTTACCCGATCTGCCTCGGACAGCGTTTTCATGCCCATCAGTTGCGCGGCGAATGCCTTCGCCTGCTCCAGCACGAAGGGGCTGTTCATCACATAGAGCGCCTGCGGAGCAACGGTGGTTGTCGAGCGGTGGGCGTTGACCATCGTCGGATCGCCGAAGTCGAACGCCTGGAACATATCGTACAGAGCGTTGCGAATGATAGGCAGGTAGATGCCGCGTCGTTTCGCGTTGTACTGTGCGGCGTTGCCGGACTGATCGTTGGTCACGTAGTCGTGATTTGCCGTCGTCAGCAGGCTGCCGCCCATCGTCAGGTCAAGTTGCCCGGCGACAGCAAGCACGGAGTCGCGGAACGGCTCCGCCTCCAGGCGGCGGCGCGGCGCTTTCCAGAAGAGTGTGTTCTCCGTATCGGCTCTATCCGCCAGCAGAGCCACCTTCGGGTCGGCAACGGAACTCATCTTATAGGTATTGGAGAGCATAATCAGACGGTGCATCTTTTTGACGCTCCAGCCCTGCTCGACGAAGGTACGAGCCATCCATTCCAGCAGTTCGGGATGCGTCGGCAGGGAGCCGAGCAGGCCGAAGTTCTCCGGCGTCTTCACCAGTCCTACACCGAAATGCCCCTGCCAGATGCGGTTGACTTCCACGCGAGACGTCAGCGGGTTGGACGGGTCGGTCAGCCACTTCGCGAGTTCCAGCCGTCCGCTGTGTTTCTCTTCTGCAACGATCTTGTCGCCGCCCAGAACCGTCAGGAAGTGACGCGGCACCGAATCACCCAGGCTCTGCGTATCGCCGCGCACATGAACCCGGCAGTTCTCGACCTTGCCCTCATCCACTGCCATCACCATCGGCGGTTTGGTCTCTCGGTCTTTTAGCGTTTTGTAACTCTTCTCAGCGGCAGCGACTTGCTTCTTCATCCCTTCGGAGTAGAACTCTTCCGGCTTCTCCGGCACGGTGATACGGGCAGAGAAGTTACGTACCGCAGCGTCGAGGTCGGCGGGCGCGAGTTTCGAGGGGTCGGTCTGCACACCGCCCACGAACCGCAGCGAGTGCCGCACGAGAGCTACATTCACGCCGTACTGTTTCGCGATTTGTTCGGCAGTGCGGAGCGGGACGCCGTTCGGGCGAGGCCGCGCAGGAAAGATCAGAATCTTATTGAAGTGCGGAATAGCGCCCTGGCATTCGATCTTGAAGACGTTCTTGCCCTGCTTGAAGGGGAAAACGCCCTCCACTTCCCACTTCTGCCCGTCCGGGAAGAAACTGCCCGTGATCTTTCCGGCGGCGTCCTCCTTGATGACAACACCGTTGAGAAGTAGATGCACCGGGCGGTGCTCCGCAGAGGCGTAGCGCAGTTCCACCTGATAGTTCCCAGCGGTCGGGATGTTGACGTCGTACTCCGCGACATCGGGCGTACCAACATTGATGATGACGCCGATGCCTTTGCCGTAGTTGTCGTTATCACGGAAGACGTTGCCCCGGCTGAACTTCGTCGCCGCAATCTCGATGCGCGAAGTGTCTCCCGGCTGTGCGGGAACATCGCCCATCGAGACGGGTTCACCCTGCTGCGCCAGTTCCCAGGCGGCTTGCAGGTACTTCCCGGCATCGCGTCGGTAATCTGTCAGAAGGGCATTGTCGGCCTGCGCCTTCGCCATGTGCAGCGCCAATTCTGCATCATGCATTTTGCTCTGATGCTCTGCGATCTCCGCCTGCGTCTGCGGATTAGTAAGCGGGCGCTCCTGCCACATGGCGACTGTATTGAGACTCGCCATGGATTTCGTGCTTTTGAAAATCCCGGCGAGCGCGTAGTAGTCTTTGGTCGGAATCGGGTCGAACTTGTGGTTGTGGCAACGGGCGCAGGCGACGGTCAAGCCCATGAATGCCTTGCTCGTCACTTCAATCTGCTCGTCCACGATGTCCATGACCATCTTCTCTTTATCGGGTTCGGCCAGGACTTTCGCGCCGAGTGTCAGGAAGCCGGTCGCGGTGATGCGCTCGTTTTGTGTCTCCTGATCGCCGGGCGGCATCAGGTCGCCTGCCAGTTGCTGCGTCAGGAAGACATCGTAGGGTGTATCCTTGTTGTAAGCGTTCACCACATAGTCGCGATACCGGAAGGCGTTTGCAAAGGCTACATTTTCGTCCAGGCCGTTCGAGTCGGCATAGCGCACGAGGTCAAGCCAGTGACGGCCCCAGCGTTCACCGTAGTGCGGATTGGCGAGCAGTCGGTCTACGACTTTCGCCCAGGCATCGGGAGACTTGTCCAAGACGAACGCCTCCACCTCTTCCGGGGTGGGCGGCAGGCCGATGAGGTCGAAATAGGCGCGGCGAATGAGGGTGTGGCGGTCGGCAGTAGGTGCAGGCTTGAGGCCCTTCTCTTCAAGTTTCGCGAGGACGAAGCGGTCTATCGGCGAAATCGCCCAGGCGGAGTTTTTGACTTTCGGGAGCGCGGGCTTCGCGACAGGCCGGAACGACCAGAAGTTTTTCTGGGCAGGAGTCAGTACCAGATCGGGAGCCTGCCCCGGATTGGAAGGCCCGGCGGAGCCGTTCGCGCTCGGCCAGGGGGCGCCCATCTTGACCCACTCCGTCAGCGCAGCGATCTCTTCCGGGCGCAGTTTCCCGGCAGGCGGCATCTTGATCGCCCCATCGTAATGAACGACCTTGAGGATGTTGCTCTTCTCCGGGTCCCCGGCGACAAAGGCAGGTCCATGTGCATTGCCCTTCCGCATGGCTTCCGCCGAATCGAGTTTCAGACCGCCCCGCGATTCGGAGCCTGCATGGCACTGGAAACAACTGGCGACGAGCAGAGGCCGAATTTTGCTCTCAAAGAAGGCGGCCTGTTGTGGCGTGATTGGCTTTGCTTCGTCCGCCGCATGGCCTGCCGCGCCGCAGAGGGACAGGAGCAGTCCGCTCCCCACCACCCCGACAGCCACTCCGTTTCGCAAATTTCTCGTCTGTTGTCTCACGTGTACTTTCCCTCTATACCTGCAACGATAAGGCGCTGACATAGTGAATATGACAACGCCTTCGTCGGCTTGTTGCGCCGGAACCCTGCTTGCGAAGCGAGAATTCTACTTCGGCGGGAGCAGTTTCATGATCTCCGGGTCGTTCATATTCGCCTTCGTGACGATTTTGAGGCCACTGTCGAGAACCTTTTCCCCGACTGGTTCCTTCTTAATCGCCTTCTCTACGGTCTTCACGCCTTTATACCCCATCTGGTAGGGGTCTTGCACCATCAGAGCGAGAATCGTGCCGTCCGCGAGCGCCGCCACTTCCTCTTTCGAGGTATCGAACGCCACCAGACTGACTTTGCCGTTGAGTTTGCGCTGCTTCAGCGCGTTCGCCGCCCCGACGCCGTTGGCCTCACTCGTCGAAAAGATACCGACGAGGTCAGGATTGGCGGTCAGGATATTGGTAACCTGGTCTACCGCCGTCTCGACCTTGTTTTGGGTATACTGCGTCGCGACAAGCTTGATGTTGGGATACTTCGCGATGCCTTTGAGGAAGCCCTCGTCCCGCTGATCGGAGGACGCCGCGCCTTTGACCATACTCAGCAGGGCGACCTTGCCCTTCTCGCCAATCGCCTTCGCCAGTTGATCGGCAGCGAGTTCGCCGCCCTTCACATTGTCAGTTGCGATGTAGCAGACCGGAGTCTCTTTATCGTTGATGCCGCTATCTACTGTTACGACCGGGATGCCCTTTTTTGCTGCTTCCTGAACCGGCTTGATCAGCGCATTCGCATCGGTCGCTGCCAGCACCAGACCATCCGCTTTGTTGGTCACCTGCGTTTCGACGAGATTGATCTGGTTCGGGATGTCACCTTCGGGGGTCGGGCCATCGAAGACGAGTTCGACATTGTCCTCTTTGCTCGCCGCTTCCGCACCCGCTTGCATCGTCTTCCAGAACGAGTTCGCCGTTCCCTTAACTATGAAGGAGACCTTGAGTTTCTTCCCGGCCTCCGTAGGCGGTTTCCCCGACGAGGGCGGCATTGAGCCTGAGCCACCCCCAGCATCGTCTTTCGGGCACCCCAATGTTGTCAGGCTGAGGGCGGCGGCCACTGCCAGCCCGCTATAGCGCATCCATAATCGCATTTTCTGTCTCTCCTTTGTAGACGTATAGGTTCGTTATGAGTTCTTGCAGAAACAGGGTTTATTTTCCGCCGATACAGACGACTTCCTTCAAACTGCGGTTGTAGAGGCGTCCATCGCTGTAGCTGAGGGAGTTCAGGCTCCAGGTCTCGCCGGAAGGCCCCAGATCGCTGACGGAGAGCAGCGCCTTCTCGTCCAGCACTTTGGCTCGGCCGTCTATGACATAGGTGATACCGAGCATCGTGCTGAGGTAGATTTTGCCGTTGATCGCGATGGGGCTGCCGAAGAAAGCGGGAATCTGCCAGCCATCCGTGCGGGAGCGGTCTTCCAGCCCTACCTCCCGACCTTTGTAGTCGGTCGTTTTGGTCGTCTGTGCGATGCCGTAGACGTACTGTTCCGGCGTTCCGGGCTTCCGAAGCACCGTCACCGGGACTTCTAGATACTCCACTTTACCCGTCTCGATGTTCACCCGGCCAATGCAGTGCGATGGCCCGCTGAGGCCGGGCGGCGCATGGTCGTTGCGGCGGTGTCCGGTAGACGTGAAAAAGTAGTGATAACCGTAGGCAGCGATATTGGCGTGCCAGTTCGGGAAGACGTGCAGCACCTCATTTGGTTTGAGTGGCACACGCGGCGACAGGTCGTGCATATCGCGGATATTTACGTTTTTATGCACGATGTATTTTTTCGCGACGGGGTCCCACTGCCGATAGTCCACATCTCGAATCAGCGACTGAGTCCGCAGCAGTTTGCCCGTCTTTGCATCCAGTACGAGATGGGACTCCTCCGGCGCATGACGGAACCAGTAAGCGTACTGCTTGTCCCAGGTCATCGTGTAGAGGGCCTGAAATGTTGTGCCGTCTATCGGGCCACCGGGCAGCGCTTCCGGCGTAAAGCGCCAGAGCGTCTTTCCCTCCTGACCGGGCGCGAGGCTCGTCAGGCTGAGGCCAATCGGACGTTCGGGAACTCCGTGCGGCCCGCCGCGCCCGTGCAGGATGGCAGGCGTTCCATCCGGCAGGCGGCCCATGACGGAGGTACAGTAGTAGGTCGTGCCGTCCTCCGCTGTCCAGAGCGTTTTGCCGGATACTTTATCAATACCGCGCAGATAGTGCCAGTTGGGGCGATCCGCACGGTAGCCCGGTTCATTGGGAGCGAGCGGTTCCAACGTGATAATCGTATTGCCGAACAAAATCGGTTCGTGCTGTTTGTTGAACGGTTCGCCGGGAGCGAGGAATTTGCGACGCCAGACCTCATGCCCCGTAAAATCCCAGCAACCCATCTCCCCGGAACAGTTGAAAAACCAGACGTGCTTGCCGTCCGTTACGGGCGTCCAAGAGGTCGAGTCACTGTAAGCGTACATGAGGGGACTCGCGTTCTCCCCCGTCAGATTTACCGACCAGAGAATTTTACCCGTTTTCGCGTCCAGGCAGTGGCCCTCAATCGTCGCGCTTGACTTCGGATCCCCTTCTTTGTACTCTGGGAACGTGGTGAGGAACAGACGGTCGCCCCATTTTATGATTCCGCCCTGCCCGCCGTTGGGCATTGTTGAACGCCAGAGGATGTTCTTGTTCAGCGCGACGCTCCAGGAAGAGGGCGCGTTGCCGGTGTCCAGACGCCAAGTGCCGTTCGGTCCGGCAGGCTGCGGCCAGTTCTGCGCGTCCGCTGTGCGGGCCGACAACAGACTTAACAGGAGCAGAACACCCAACGCCAGAAGATGCTTAATTCGCACGACGGCCCTCCCTGTTCGCGAGAATGCGCCGAAAGAACGGCTGTCCGTAGCGGTCGTAGAGGACGGCGAGAATGACGACGGCCCCGATGACAGCGCGTTCCACTTCGGGCTTGATATTCATCAACGCGCAGCCGTTGCGAATAGTGAACATCAGCAGCGCCCCGATAATCGTACCGATAACGCCGCCCTGCCCCCCGAACAGCGAAGTCCCGCCGATGACCGTCGCGGCAACGGCGTAGAGTTCGTAACCCGTTCCCGCGTCGTGCGCGGCGACACTGGAACGGGCGACATTGACCATCGCCGCGATCCCCGCCAACAGGCCGGAAAACGCGAAAACGCCGGTGAGGGTTTTGGGCAGACGGATGCCGGAGAGACGCGCCGCTTCCGTGTTGCCCCCGATAGCAAACAGGGAACGCCCCCACCGGGTGCGGACGAGCAGAATATGCGCGACTACCGCGACGGCAATCATCACCAGAATGATATAGGGAATCCCATCCCGACTGTCGGAGCCGAACAGTTCCGCCGAGCCGAAGTCGGTGAAGGCTTTCGGCAGTCCACCGATGTTCTGCGACTTCGAGATGATGCCGCCGAGACCGTAGTAAATTCCCATTGTACCGAGCGTGACGATGAAGGAGGGAATGCGCCCCAGCGAGGTAATCAGCCCGTTGATCGCGCCCGCCGCCAGCCCCACTCCGAAGGCGATCAGCGCTGCACCGGGTATCCCGACGCCGTGATTCGCCATTGCGTCGGCGGCGCAGATACCGGAGAGCGCCATCATCGCTCCGACGGAGAGGTCAATGTTGCCGGAGATGATGACCGCTGTCTGCCCACACGCGAGGATGGCAATCGCCGCCGCCTGCACCAGGATCTGCTTGATGTTGTCCCGGTCGTGAAAATGGGGCGTCAGAATCGAGAGGATGATGCCCAGAACCAGAAGGAAGCAGAGCGGGGCGATCAGATTGATCAGCGGAGCGATCTGGAAATTGCGTTTTGGACGCGAGGCGAGCGTTGATTCGGGGTTCACCGACACGATTGGACACCTTTCATCGTTCGTTTCCAGACATCTTAACAGACACGGCTCCGATTGTCAATTTGCACAGAACCGCAGAGGCAAATCCGCATCTCCTCAGACGCGATAGGCCGCAAAACTTGCGTTCACCGATTCCACGATTCGGGCGTGGAGAGTCGGGTTGGAGGCGGCGATCATGGAGCCGAAATTGGCTTCCGTGGTGTCGAGCAGATTCCAGTCGTCGAGGGAGCGGCCCCAGGCATCGGTCACGACGCAGCCTGCTTCCTGGGCGATCAGCCCCGCCGCCGCGATGTCGTAGCCGTAGAGACAGAGTAGTCGGCCGCCGCCGTAAGTGACAAACTCGTCGCGCAGCGAGGGATAGTCGCGAATCAGGCGGTTCCGCACGTCAATGATTCCCGCCATCTGCCCGGTGACAAGCCGGGTGAGTTCAAACGCGCTGCTGTTGAGGATGAACAGCCCTCCACGCACCGTCGTTCGGCTGGTCATATCGTTCAGGGCGGAGAAAATGTGCTGCATCGGCGCACCAACGACTTCGATGGCGCAGGCCATCGTCTCGATCTCCGTTGTCGGCAGCGGGGCGGGCAGTTGTCTGTTTCCCGCTCCATCCACGATCTCAACGCCCTGCCCGCGCACGGCAGAGAGCGTGAGGTTGCCTTTGATCTCGGTAATCGCTCCATACAGCACATCCCCCATCGTCGGGGCGGGCTTGTAGGCCGTCCACGCGACGGAGACGACACACGACTCAAGGCCCGCGACGGCGGCGCGTGTGCCGTCAATCGGGTCTATGATGAGGATGCCATCCGGGTCACGTCCCGGGAACGGATGCACTAGGCCGCGATCTTCCGAGTAGTAGGCGACATTGAGGTCGTTCGCGTGGATATAACTCTCGACGGCCTCCTCCGCAATGTCGTCAATGTCGAATGTCGCGTCGCCGCTGGAAGCGATACCCGTCACACGACGTGCTCTCCAGGTTCCCAGATGCGGAACGACAGCGGCTTTCACGTGCGCGGCCAGGGCGCGGATAGTCTCTTGCGGTGTCACGGTAGGTTTCCCCTCTGCTCATCCATTTCATGCTTGCTGAGAGTAAGGATACCCGAAACTCTGCCCGGTTTTCACGCCAGCGGACACTTTACTTCGCGATGCGGGAAGAGGCCGATTCCGCTGCAAACACAGACGCGGAGTTCTGAACAGGCCATTGACTCCAGACGGTGGGACGGTTATAATCTGACAGGGCAGTTAGCAGTCTGAAATGGATGGCACTCTCCCCCTTTGAGGGACGTAGAAAAGAAGCGAACCGCGATTTTGCCACACTGGATTGGCTCACAACGAAGGAAAGAACGACGTAACGATGATTCATAAACTGATAATTATTGGCTCCGGGCCAGCGGGCTACACGGCGGCGCTCTATGCGGCTCGCGCGAACCTCAAACCGTTGATGATTGATGGCGGCGTGGGGATGGGTCAGGAGATGCTAGGGGCGGGCGGTCAGCTCACCATCACGACGGAGGTGGAGAACTATCCCGGTTTCGAGCATGGCATTCAGGGGCCGGAACTGATGCGTACGATGCGGAAACAGGTGCTGCGGTTTGGGACAGAGATCGTCGAAGACATCGTGACGAAAGTAGACATGAGCGAACGGCCGTTCAAGGTCTGGGTCGGGGACGATCTGTACCAGTGCCGTGTGCTGATTATCGCGACGGGCGCATCGGCGAAATGGATCGGCCTGCCCGAAGAGAAACCGGTTTGGGAAGGCGGACTCGGCGGCGCGGGTATCTCCGCCTGCGCGACCTGCGACGGGTTTTTCTTCAAGGGTAAAGAGATCGGTGTCGTGGGCGGAGGGGATACGGCAATGGAGGAGGCAGTCTATCTGACCAACCATGCCAGCAAAGTCTATCTCATCCATCGCCGTGATACCCTACGGGCCTCCAAGATCATGCAGGAACGCGCCTTCAAGAACCCGAAGATCGAGTTCGTCTGGAACGCCTCCGTCGAGCGCGTCCACGACCCGGCGAACAAGCGGGTAAGCGGTGTCACCCTGCGCGATACCGTGACGGGCGCGACCCGCGACCTCGCCCTCCAGGGCCTCTTCGTCGCCATCGGCCACAAGCCGAACACCGATCTGTTCACCAGCCAGCTTGATCTCGACGAAAACGGCTATATCCGCACCAATCACAACGTTCGAACCAGCCGATATGGTGTCTTCGCCTGCGGCGATGTCCAGGATCACGAATACCGACAGGCGATCACGGCGGCGGGTTCGGGATGCATGGCGGCAATTCAGGCGGAACGTCTGCTTGAATCGGAAGGCGATACGGACATTCTGGAGACGCCGACCAACTGGTAGCCCCTCATAGCGCCTTGCCGGTCGCAATGGCGTAGAACATGAACGCGGCACGTAACCACATACGACAACAGGGCGAGCGCGAGCCATTTGAGAATCTTGACGTAGGTCCGATACGGCACGAAGATCTGGAGCAGAACGATGGAGAGCGTGATCGCCGCCAGCCAGAATGTGTGTTCGGTTGTTCCCGGCTTCCAGAACTCCCTTCTCATTTCAGGAGAATCCGCCCTTTGACCCCCATAGACATACGAAAATATACGGGATGCCTGCTCGGAGCGGCGATTGGAGATGCCCTCGGAACGCCTTTCATCGGGCTGTCGCCGGAGCAGACGAAGGCCAGTGGCTCCGCCGGGACTTTTCTGCCTGCTCGTGAAGCCTTTTCGTACTTGATTCCTGTGGGCGAACTCGGTGAGTCTGAAGTTTCGGAGCGTCTCCTGGCGGGTCAGTGGACGGAAGATGTTCAACTGATGCTGGCCCTGGCGAATACCCTCATCGAGGAGGGAGGCATCCTTATCCCTGAAGCCTGGGCGCACAGTCTGGTGCGCTGGCTGAATAGCGAGCCGCGTTCGTTCGGCGTCTCCACGGTTCAGGCGGCCTTACAGTTACGCACAGGAGGCGTTTTGTGGGATGAGGCGGCAGACCCGGAAGGCGGCGGATGCGGTCCGGCGGCACGGGTCGCCCCGATAGCGCTTGTGTTCCCGGCAGATGCAAATCAGCGCAGGCAGGCAGCGCTCACGCAGGCGGAGGTGACCCACGAAGACCCGGATGCTCATGCGGCGGCTCTGGCGGTCGCCGAAGCCATCGCGCTTGTGCTTCCGGTCACGTCTGCCGCGCTGTCGCATTGGGATGGAAGCGCCTTCCTGACAGAACTTCATTCCCGCGTCAGCGCAGCCTCTCCACACTATACGGCGTTCTCCCGCTGTTTGCTGCTTGCCCGCACACTGCTGGAGGACGACGTAGACCTGCCGAACGCCGTCCGGGTGCTGGGAACGACCGGCTGGTCTCGCGAGGCGGTTCCCTGCGCTCTCTTCTGCGTGGCCCATTCTCCGCTGCATTTCGAGTCGCTTCTGACAGAAGTCATCACGTATACAACGAGCACAACGGAGGCCATCGGCTGTCTGGTCGGAGCCATCGCAGGCGCTCTTCATGGCATCGAAGCCATTCCGATGCACTGGCGGGCGGGCGTAGAGGAGGCCGCGCCTATTACCGAACTCGCCCGTGCGCTCTATGCCCTGACCCAACCCGCCTACGTGTGACCGTCCACACTCGCCCTGTTTCTAGGTGGCAAAGGGGATTATCCCCACTACGCGCCTGCGGCGGATTGTCCTCTGGACACGACAATGTTTGATCTGCTGATAAAGTCCGGTGCGGACGTGGCCCTGCAAGCAATGGACGTTAGCGTTTGGGGAAAAGCAGGTGAAACGCATGGTTCGGGATCGTCCTGCAATCGGGCGATTTGTTCACAAGGGAGACCCTATCTGGCAGTTTTGTGCGCGACAGTATGCCTTCGTCAGACGCCATTGTCGAACAGGCGATTTACTGAAAGCAATATGTGCGTAAGTCCTGCTATATCGTTTCGGGTATCATAACCGAAGAACCACCGTCTGGCAGGCACCTCTGCCGACCTTCGCCTATTTCTGCCTACCGCCGTCTGCTCGTAACGACGGCCACTTCTTCATCTCCAGGGGGATTGCACTCGCTTTCCCCTTTTTTTGTCTGATAGGGAGATATTTGCAATGCCCGTCCATTCTGTCCATTCCGTACGCTCTTTTGCACCTGCTTTCGCTTCCTCGTCCGCCGTGCGCTTCCGTCTGCGTTCCTCTGCGCTAGCGGTATGTCTGCTTGGCTCCCTCTCATTGGTCTTCCTATCCGCTCACGCCGATCCGCCTGCCGCACAGACACCTGCCGCCTCTACCAGCCAAACGCCCCCGCCCGCTGTGTTCAAAGCCAACCCGGAAGTCCAGACCCTGCTGGATCAGGGCCGAGCGGCATACCTGGCAGGCAAGGACAAAGAGGCAGCCGACCTCTACGAACAGGCGCTCATCAGAGCCAGAGCGCTTGCCGATCGCAAGGGGGAGACAGAAGCGCTCCGAGGCCAGGGCAGAGTCTATTCCGCTCTTGGTCAGCCACAGAAGACACTGGAATTGTACCAACAGGCGCTCTCTGTCGCACAAGCCCTAAAGGATGCAACCGGGCAAGCCCAGGATCTCAACAATATCGGCACTGTCTACAGCAATACCGGTCAGCCGCAGAAAACACTCGAATTCTATGAGCAGGCTCTTCCACTTTACCGAGCCATCAGTGACAAGAACGGGGAAGCAGGCACTCTCACCAATATAGGCAATGTCTACAGCAATATCGGTCAGCCACAAAAGGCGCTAGAGTTCTATCAACAGGCTCTTCCGCTTCACCGAGTGAATGGCAATAAGGAGTTTGAAGCAAACACTCTCGGCGCTATAGGTGCTGTCTACAGCGATACCGGTCAGCCACAAAAGGCGCTGGAGTTCCATCAGCAGGCTCTTAGGATTTACCAATCTACTGGTAACAAGGACGGTGAAGCAGGCACTCTCAACAATATAGGTATTGTCTATAAAATGACAGGTCAGACACAAATGGCGCTGGAGTTCTATGAACTGGCTCTTCCGCTTCACCGAGCGAATGGCAATAAGGAGTTTGAAGCAAACACACTCAACGGTATAGGTGCTGTCTACAGCGATACCGGTCAGCCACGAAAGGCACTGGAGTTCCAACAACAGGCTCTTGCGATTTTCCGAGATATTGGGTACAAGCAGGGTGAAGCAAACACTCTCAACAGTATTGGCAGTTTCTACAGCAATACCGGTCAGCCACAAAAGGCGCTGGAGTTCTTTCATCAGGCTCTGCCAATCCAGCGAGCCACCAGTGACAAGAACGGGGAAGCAGGCACTCTCACCAATATAGGTCTTGTCTATTATGATACCGGTCAGACACAAAAGGCGCTAGAGTTCTATCAGCAGGCACTCCCGCTTCACCGAGCCACTGGTAACAGAGTATATGAAGCAAACACTCTCGGCAATATAGGTATTGTCTACAGCAATACCGGTCAGCCACAAAAGGCTCTGGGGTTCTTTCAGCAGGCTCTTAGGATTTACCAATCTACTGGTAACAAGGACGGTGAAGCAGGCACTCTCACCAATATAGGTATTGTCTACAACGATACCGGTCAGCCACAAAAGGCTATGGGGTTCTATGAACTGGCTCTTCCGCTTCACCGAGCGAATGGCAATAGGGAGTTTGAAGCAAACACTCTCGACGCCCTCTCTGACGTCGAACAACGATTACATCAGCCAGGGCTTGCGCTCGCACATTCCCGACAGGCCGTTGCTCTTCTCGAAGAGTTACGTGCAAACCTAGGCGGCTATAGCGAGAGCAAATCTGCCTTACTCGCTTCAAAACTGCCATTCTATTACGACTGCATCGCTCTGCTTCTACAAAGTGGACGGACGGACGAAGCCTTCACACTCGCCCAGAAAACCAAGGGACGCGCACTCCTCGATCTACTCGGTTCAGGACGGGTTGTTCTGGACGGTTCTCTTACCCCGGCAGAGAAGCAGGAGCAACAAGACCTGCGGTTCCAGGCGGACTATCTCAATCAGCAGATGGTCAAGGAAGCTGCACAGAACGAGGTCGGCGGCAAGAAACGCTTTACCGCTCTTCAGCAGCAGCAGAGAGAGGTGGAGGCAAAGCTTCAGACCCTCACCGATACCCTGTACGCTCGTCATCCCGGTCTTGCCGACAAGCAGATCGCCACAACGGCAACCCTCGACAGTCTTTACTCCCTTCTGCCCTCCGATACCGCCATCCTCGACTACATCGTGGTTTCCAGGAAGAAACTTCTGCTTTTCGTCGTGACCACCAGACAGGGTAAAGCAACTGTCAAGGTCTATCCAATTTCCGTGACAACCACACAGTTGCAGCAGGAGTGCGCTGCTTTCCGCGCCGCCTGTGCCGATCCCCGCAAAGACTATCGCCCGCTTTCCGCCCGATTATCGCGTCTTCTCCTCTCGCCTGCCTCCGCTCAACTCGCTGGCAAGAAGCGTCTGGTTGTCTGTCCGGACGGCCCGCTGTGGAATGTGCCGTTTCAAGCCCTGACCCTGCGTACTGCCGGGAAGGGAGACGTGGCGTTTCTGTGGCAGCGGTATGATCTGGCGTATGCTTCTTCCGCAACGGGAGTCCAGGCGGCGCTTCGAGCAAATAGCCAGCGGACGAGTAAGCCAACCAAAACACTCCTGGTGATGGCGAACCCGGACTTCGGGAGCAGCAAACGTTTCGGAGACCTCGACGACCTGCCCGGTCAACGCCCCCTCGTAGCTCCCATCCGACCCATTCTCTCACCTATCCGACCGCTATTAGCCCCGACCCGGTCCGTGATAGAACTTCCTTCCAGCACGATGACAGTAGCACTGGAAACGCGGGGAGGGAGGATTGCCTCCCTCCCCGGCACACAACGCGAAGCCGACGCCTTGCATCTGCTGTTCCCTGAGGCAACGGTCTTCACCGGTCTGGCCGCTCAGGAGAGTACGGCGAAGGAGGAGATGGGCAAGTATCGCTATCTGCACTTCGCCACTCACGGCTTCCTCAACGATGCCGCGCCTCTCCTCTCCTCCATCGTTCTCGCTCAACCGGACAAAAACGACGCGAAAGCAAGCAAGGAGGACGGCTTCCTGACCGCGAGAGAGGTGTTCGACCTCCAACTCAATGCCGACCTCGTGACACTCTCCGCCTGCAACACCGGACGAGGCAACATCCGAACCGGCGAGGGCGTGGTAGGACTGAGTTGGGCATTCTTCGTGGCGGGAGTGCCAACGCAGGTGGTGAGCCAGTGGAGTGTGGACGATGCGGCAACGGCGCAGTTGATGCGAGCATTCTACAGCCATCTCAAAGCAGGGGAGGGCAAGAGTCAGGCATTGCGGCAGGCGGCGCTCTCGCTCCAGCAGGGGAAGGGGCATCACCATCCGTACTACTGGGCGCCCTTCCTCCTCATGGGAGACTGGAGACGTTAACTCCCCCCTTACGCAGGCAGGCTATTAATTCGTTCGGAAGCCGCCTGACATTCCGCAACAACGCCAGGCGAAGATGATTCCATACGATGCGGTGTACGGCACGAGAGTAACCTGACATGACCGACACGATTATCGCCATTATCGTCATAGTGGTTGTCTTCCTGGGTCTGCCGGTGGGGTTTCTGGTCCTTCGCGACCGGTTGAGCCAGCCAACGATGGAGCAGATGGAGGAGTCTGCCCGGCAGTTCAACGAGCGGCTTCAAACCTCGGACTTTGCCGCGCTGGAAGCACATTTTGGATGCCCGTTGCCGGACTGTGTTCGGGCGCTCTATGCGAATGCGGAGGAGCTAATGCGGAGGCGGTTTGAGGTCGCTCCTTCTGCCGACTTGCCGGAGGAGGAGCGACTTTTCATTGCCTTTTATCAGCCTGCCTATGCGATAGCGGCTAAGGAAAGTTGGCCTGGCATCGAGAAATACTTTGCGTTTGCCAACGACGGGTTCGGCAACGAGTATATCATAGACCCCAGAGAGCTAGACCCTGCGATTCTCTTCCACGACCACGAAGACGGCGAGATCATGCCTATATGCAGCCATTTTACCGAGTTCATGCGGTGGCCCAGATTCAAAGAGAAAGAATAAGAATCAGGGCTTATACTTCGTGGGCAGAGGCCTATCATAGATGTCCGACGCGGCAAAGGCAGCCGAGAAGGTTTACGCGTTATCTATCTGTATCACAACTTTGGCCCTTTTCAGATGAGACGGGCAATTGGCATGATTCTTGCACATTAACATATAGGAGACCCTGTCACTCACCATTCGCGTAATCGGGGAGCCTAAAATCGAATTATTCCTCATATGATGTAGCGATCCATTGGCAAATGCCTCTCCATACAGGCTGGAATGACCAACAATTTTTCTACAAGCCGGTCTGAGTGCCAACAGAATGCCCCTGTCGGGCGTCGTGTGCCTCAAAATCCTTTCGGAATGCAGACGTGAGT
>JBBRLP010000053.1:0-33346 GCA_038231295.1 Chthonomonadales bacterium | reverse complement strand
GTTCTTTGTCACTTCTACCAGACGTTCGCGCAATTCTCCCAGGCGATTGACGCCTTTTTCGCTGACATCGGACAGTACCGACAGGAGTTAGCCACCCTGATGACGGAAAACTTTGAACTTATCACCTGCCGTTAGTATAAGGAACGAATTCACTTTTTTCCGTTGAACTGCTTGATTAGACGGAGCCAGTTAGAGTAGACTCTGTCTGGATTCAATTCACGCATCTTTTCTCCCCATTGTCTGCCTAGTGTTGGGCTGTGTGGAGAGGGAATGCTCTTTCGGGTGGGCGGCTTCACGATGAGCCGCTGAGGAACAGGTATTGGCAATAAATCACTGGCTCGGCGTTCGAGCCTGTCGGTCGGCTGTGTTCGGCGTGTGCAGGTTGGTTCGTATCTCGCTTGTTTGCGCGGTTATTTGCAGTTCGGGTTCCGGTTTTGCACAGGGCGTTTACGGGCCGATACAACGGCAGCCCGTTTCGACAACGCAGCCGGACCTGCGCGTAACGCTTTCGCGCCCGGTCTATCACATCACTATTGACCCGAAGAGCGGCGCTCCGCAGATGCCATGCGATGTGACAGCGAACGCAGAGGTGGTGAACTGGCCTGCGGGCATTCCCAAACCGACTGTTTTTCAGTGGCATGTTCTACTGCACTGGAACTACAAGCCCTACCCCACCGCACACCGCGTCGAGACCCAGTCGTTCACCCAGAAAAGCCCTTTCGTTGTGCCGCTGGAGGGGCAAGTGCGCGGCGGTACGCTGACTGTCGTCGTGAGTACGCCCCCTGGAGAGCGCACGCTCAGCGGCAAAGCGCAGGCCGAAGTCCTCGCGGACAATCCGTCCCATAGCCTGGTGCTTCGTGCCTTTCCGCCGAACCGCACCGGATTGATCGCGTCGAAAATCTGCATGGCGGAGAGTGGCCTGCACCAGTTTACGGAGGCAAAAGGACTGGAAAGCGGCGGACAGCCTTATGTCTCTCCGAGCAAAGACATCGGCCTGATGCAGTTGAATGCTCCCTCGGGAGGCATCTCCAGCGCCGATGAGGTCTGGGACTGGCGGGCAAATATTCGGCGCGGGCTGGCAATGCTGGGAGAGAAACGGCAAATCGTGCTGGCCTCTCGCGGTGGCAACAGTCCCGGTCGTTCGCCCGCTCCCTATACCTTCGAGGGCTGTGCCAATCTGGCGGCGGTGAATATGTGCCGTCTCCTGTGTGGTCTGGACTGGCTGTCACTGCCCCCGCCACCGCCCATCTCGGATGCACCCGGCTCCGGCATTCTGGCAGGAGAACCCGACCCTGACCATCTTCAATTGACGCAGCGCGAACGGGAGGCCATCCGGCGGTACAACGGCGGCAGCGAATACGCCTGTGACCTGTGCGTGGACAGTACGTGCCTGAATGTGCGTGTCGTCGGCTGGCAGCCCGACCCAACACGCGGCGGCATCAATCCGAAGCGCGGCGATCCGAACTATGTGGATCATGTCCTGCTCGCCCGCAGCGGTTTCACCCTGCCGAAACCTCCCAAAGCGCCCGTACACCCGACGAAGCGCCGTGTCCGCAAATCCCGCCGTTAGGAACTGTATGACCGAGAACTTCGCCCGTCTTGAGACCGAAGGCCGCAACCCGCGCACCACCGACCTCGACACGCTCTCCACTGCCGACATGGTACGCACCATGCACCGGGAGAGTCTGACCGCGTACGAGGCGGTAGAACGTGTCCTGCCGCAGATCGCGCAGGTTGTGGACGTGATTGTGGAGCGGATGGAGGACGGAGGCCGACTGTTCTACAGCGGGGCGGGAACGAGTGGACGGCTTGGGGTGCTGGACGCGAGCGAGTGTCCGCCGACGTTCGGCGTCCCGAAGGAACTGGTGCAGGGGATCATCGCGGGTGGGGACTTCGCGCTCCGTAACCCCATTGAAGGGGCAGAGGACAGCCCGGAAGGCGGTGCGAACGATCTGCGGGAGCGCGGCTTCACGGCAAAGGATGTGCTGGTCGGCATCGCGGCAAGCGGGCGGACGCCCTACGTCCTCGGGGCGCTGGACGCTGCCCGACAGATCGGCGGCTTCGCGGTCGCGCTCGCAAACGTCTCCGGTTCCGCACTCGCCCAACACGCCGACATCGCCATTGAAGCCGTGACCGGCCCCGAAGTCGTCACTGGCTCGACTCGCCTCAACGCCGGAACCGCACAGAAACTGATCCTGAACCTCCTCACGACTGCCTCGATGGTAAAACTCGGCAAGGTCTACGGAAATCTGATGGTGGACGTGCGGGCAAGCAATGTTAAACTTCGCGACCGTGCGGTTCGTATAGTAAGTAGCGCTGCGAATGCAGACCGCTCGGACGCCGAGGCCGCCCTGGAAGCGGCAGGCGGAGAGGTGAAGACAGCGATTGTGATGCTGAAGACCCACCTCCCCGCCGAGACTGCCCACGCACTTTTGCAGGGAACAGGCGGTCGCATCCGGCGCGTTCTGGAGGCACGGGAGGCCGACACTCCTCCCCACAACTGAAAACCGAACACGCAGGCTCACCCTACGTTCCTCAGTCTCTCTGCCTTGCTGTACGCCGCGTGTTCCGCTGAATGCAACGGAAAGGGGTTTTGCGATGAATCTGGACATCATCAGCAAGATCGCGGAAAGCAAGATTCTAGAGGGCATCGAAGAGGGCAAGTTCGACAATCTCGAAGGCATGGGCAAACCGCTCAACCTGAACGAAGACGGTTCGCTGCCACTGGATGTGCGGATGGCGAACAAAGTCCTCAAAAACGCCGGTGTCCTGCCCGAATGGGTGCAGGTGCAGCGTGAGATCGTTTCCGAGCGCGAGGAGATTGTGCGCTACCGGGAACGCATTGTCGTGGAGAACCCCAAACGCCGCGCTCGCCTGACGGGCCTGCCCACCGACCATGCCGCCGTCCGACAGTTCGCCGAGTGGCACACCCGCTGCCGCAGTGCGTATCTTCTTCGCCTGAAACACCACAACTCTTCCGTCCTCAAGTTCAGCATTCTCGCGCCTTCGACTGCCGCTCCTTTCCGCTCCCTGCGCGTGGAGGAGGAGATGGAGGCGTTCGACGCGCAGTTCCCTACTCTCGCCCAACAGCCCGCCGTTCCCGCTCCCGAAGTCCCCAGAGAGAACGTCACGAAGAACATCGCCCGCGCCCGTTATCAGGACGGGGCCGGAGGAGGGCCACTGCGTGGCTGGTCTCGCGCCGCTCACCTCTTCGGGCTAGGCCGGAGCCGCGAAGTCCCCGATGAGGATTTCGACGTGGACGAGATACGCCGCTCGTCAAAACGGGAGGGATAGAGCTAACGGGAGTGGGGTATACTGAAGCACCATGAAATATATCCTTCTCGTTCCTGATGGCGCGGCGGATGAACCGCTCTCCGACCTGGATGGCAAGACCCCGCTGGAAGTGGCGCGTACCCCGTTTCTGGACGAACTGACCCGCAACGGGTTGGTCGGAAGCGTGCAGGTGACGCCCCCCGATATGTATCCGGGCAGCGACGCGGCCAATATGTCGCTGCTCGGCTACGACCCCACGCGCTACTACACCGGACGCGGCCCCATCGAAGCGGCAGCCATGCAGATTCCGCTGGACGACCGGGATGTAGCGTTCCGCTGTTCGCTCATCTCCACCGACGGAACGACCCTGCTGGACTACAGCGCCGGGCATATCTCCACCGACGAGGCCCGTCCGCTCATTGAACTCGCCAACAAGAAACTCGGGACGCCCTCCCTCGCTCTCTTTCCCGGCATCTCCTACCGCCATATCCTGCGCTGGAAGGATGGCCCGACCGAAGTCAAAACCGCTCCCCCGCACGAAAATATGGGCAAGCCTCTGGCGGATATTCTGCCCGTCGGCGATGGCGAGAGCAAGATTCGGCGCTTTATCGAAGACTCCCTGAACCTGCTGGACGAACTGCCGTTCAACCGCAAACGCCGCGAAGAGGGCAAGCCGCCTGCCAACCTGCTCTGGCCCTGGAGTCCGGGCCGTACCCCGCAGATGCCCTCGTTTTTCAAAGTGCGCGGCATGACCGGAGCCGTCATTTCGGCGGTGGATGTGGTGCGCGGATTGGGACGATTGACCGGACTGGAACTGATAGATGTGCCGGGCGCGACGGGCTATTTCGACACGAACTACCGGGGCAAAGGGCAGTACGCGGTGGACACGCTGGAACGGCATGACTTCGTCTGGGTGCACGTCGAGTCGCCGGATGAGGCCGGACACGCGGGCAGCATAGACGAGAAGATTCGCGCCATTGAGAACATTGACCGTCACGTCGTCGGGACGATTGTCGAGGGGATGAAGAAGCGCGACGACTATCGCCTGCTCTGCGTCCCTGACCATAAGACGCCCGTTGCCACACGCGGCCACGCGGTCGGCCCCGTCCCCTACCTCCTCTACGACTCCCGCAAACTCATCCGGGGCGGCGGACACCTGCCCTACGATGAGCGCGGCGAGGCGGAGACGAAGACCCGCCTGCCCGAAGGTTTCCGCCTGATTGAAGAGCTTTTCAACGACTGAAAGGACCGTTTGACCGCCATGACACAGACATCTGCCGCGCTGCCGGAAGTCGCCGAGAACATCACCCGACTGGTTCCCTACGTTCCCGGCAAGCCCATCGAAGAGGTGGAGCGTGAACTCGGCATCACCGGGATCATCAAACTTGCCAGCAACGAGAACTCGCTCGGCCCCTCGCCAAAAGCGATTGAGGCCGTCCATCGTCTGGCAGAGAAGATGCACCACTACCCGGATGCGAGCAACTTTCGTCTGCGCCATGCGGTCGCGAGTCAGCTTGGAATCGCCCCGGAGACCCTGGTCTTCGGCAACGGCTCCGACGACATCATTCATCTGCTCGGCGTCACGTTTCTGGAGCCGGGCGATGAGGTAATACAGGGCGACCCGTCGTTTGTGCGCTACGAGGCCGCCGCCATCCTCAACAACGCCCCCTGCCATCTCGTCCCACTCACCGCCGATTGGGTGCATGACCTCGACGCGATGAAGGCGAAGGTCAACGCACACACGCGCCTGATCTTCATCACCAACCCCAACAATCCGACTGGCACGATTGTCACCCGCGCCGCCCTCGACCGCTTCCTCGACGGTCTGCCGGAGCGTGTTCTGGTCGTGTTGGACGAAGCCTACTACGAGTATGCCACCGCAGACCCCGACTACCCGCAGGGCCTCGACTATGTGCGGGAAGGCCGGAACGTGATCGTGCTGCGGACGTTCTCGAAAGCCTATGGTCTGGCCGGACACCGGATCGGGTTCGGAGCCATGCGCCCGGACATCGCAGGCTGGCTGGAACGCACCCGCGAACCGTTCAACGTCAACTATATGGCGCAGGCTGCCGCCGAGGCCGCCATCACCGACACCGAACACGTCGCCCGCACCGTCGCGATGAACACCATCGGAAAGTGCGCCTTCTACGCCGCCTTCGAGGAGTTGGGGCTGCCCTACACTCCCACTCATGCCAACTTCGTCTGGGTGGATGTCTGCCGCGACTGCCGGGAGGTCTACACGGCTCTGCTGCACAAGGGCGTCATTACGCGCACCGGAACCCCCTGGCACGTCCCGACCTATCTGCGCGTCACCGTCGGCACGGAAGCGGAAAACGCCAAGTTCCTGACAGCCCTGCGCGAAATTCTGAAACCGGAGTAGAGGTCGTCTCGTAGCGGAACATAACCTGGATTGTGTTCGCCTCTCGGCACGCCCGCTCACAAGGAGACACGTATGGAAACCTCCGCTCCCCGTCCGCATCGGTTAGTCTGGCTGGCCGCAGCCGCGTTTGGCGCTCTGCTCCTGCTGCCTGCCACCCGGCATCTGCTTCGCATGGATGTTCAGTTCGAGTCGCTGACGTTCGCCTCACAACTGGACCTCGCAGCGGAACGCGCCGCCGCCTCTCATCTCTCGAACGACTATCCGGTGCAGTTGGCCCTTGCCACAGAGGCCCCTACAGCGTACTCCGACGCGCCCCCCCCGGACGTCGACCCGATGGCGCAGTCAAAAGCGAGAAATCGCCGCATTCTGGCCCTTACCGAGCGCTTTCCGAATAACCCTTCCGTCTATGCCAACCTCCTGCGATATATGTCCCTCGGAGAGATGCACGTCTCCCGTGACGAAGACCTGCTTTTCAGCGGACAAAAGATACTGCCTCCCAGCCCCAACGTGATTCGCCACTACAGTTCTCCCGAATCGCTCGCCATGTTCGACGCTGTAGCGGAGAAGGGCGAACAACTCGATCCCGACAATGCCTATTTTCCGATGCTGCGAGCGGCGGGCCTCTTCGCCGCGCATCGTGATTCGGAAGCGCTGGAATCGCTCAAAAAAGCAGGGGCCTGCTCGAAATGGACCGAGTATTTCCAGGACGATGTCGCCGGTCAGAACCAACTTCAGCAGGAGGCCTACGGCAATCGTGGGGCCATTCCCCGCTTCTCCAACACCGCCAACCTCCTCCTCCCCCACTATACCGAACTCCGCAAAACCGCCCGTATCGCCATGTATCTGGAAGCCGAGGAGGAACGCGCCGGGCGCAACGAGGAAGGCATCGCCATTCGCCATGCCCTGATGCGGTGCGGTGGATTGATGCGCTCTCAAGGCCGCTCCCTTATCACCTGTTTTGTGGGTATCGCTATCAGCAATATCGCCACTGCGAACCCGGGCGGTCTTCTCACCCCTAAAAGTAACAATGATCCCGATCTCAGCGAGAAGGAGCAGGCGCAGCAGCGTCAGGAACAACTGAGCCACTACTGCGCCTTTCTCGACAGCCTGGGAAATCGTCAGGAAGCGGCCTGGGCGAAAGCCGAACTCGAAGCGGGAGCTACGGCAAAGCAGATCGGGAAGGAAGGCCTTTCGCACTCGATCTTCGACTGCTCCGCACTGTATCAGCTCAGCATTTCCAGGATGGTCAATCTGGCCCTGCTTTCCAGCACGTTCGTTCTCCTGATTCTGGGCGCTGCGGCGGGATTGGCTTCTCAAGTTCGGGGCACGAAGTGGCTGACGGCGCGGCGGATAGCCTATGCTTTGCTCGTCTGTGGCGGCATCGGTCTGTGGCAGTGGAAGGTGGCCGGAACAGGCATGAAACCCTTGACGGACTGCCAGGCGCTGCTCTATGGACTGACGACGCATGGACAGGCAGACAACGCAAACGCCGTACAGTGCCTGACTACGTTCGCGGCGCTGCTTCTCCCGGCCCTGTTTGTCGGCATTCTGGGGATATTCACTCTGACCCAGCGTGTTCCGCTCGCGACCGGCCTCGGACGCGCCCTGCGCGGTATTTCGGTTCCCATCGCATCGGCGCTCTTTCTGCTCTATAGCGGCTCCCTGCTCTGTACGGCCCATTTAGAATCGACGCTCCTCACCGGACTAGACCGCACTATACAGAACGAAAGCGGCTATATCGCGGAGATGGCAGGCAAAACCTGGCCCGGCGACCCGAAACCATAATAGGCGACGCTCTCCGTTTCCTGTCGAGCCGTTTTGGGAATGCCCCTCGGAAAGCATTGCTGGCGCAAGCAAGTTCCGGCAGATTAGGCGCCCGCAAAGCGGTCACTCGGCCGTGGGATTATAGCGCAGGACTTTAGTGCGGGTCACACCAGGGCGACGAGAAAGTGAGAGTCACATTGCGCCTGTCCGTCGTCTGTCTGTGGGTTCTGGTTGTGTGCCTCTGGCTCGGTATCCGCCCGCTTGCCGCGCAGCAGAAGTTCCCTCGCCCTGCGGAAATGACGGGTCTGAGCGCGACTGTGCGCGTGGACCCGTACACTCCGCATCTGCCCGCCCGCGCCTTCACCTATCGCCGTATTCAGCGCACCCTGAGTCTGGGCGGTATCGTCTGGAGTCTGTTTGGGCTATGGCTCTGTATGCGTTCCGGCCTCTCCGTCCGGCTGCGGGATGGCGCGTATCGCCTCCTGAACTGGCCCCTGCTGGAAGCCAATGCGCCGCCGCCGTTCCGCGTTCTGCTGCTCTTCTATGCGCTCTTGACGCTGCTGTTGCTGCTCTGGAATCTGCCGGTCGCGCTGGCGGAACTGGCGACCGAGTGGCGCTTCGGTTTTTCGCAGGAGAGCGTCGGAATGTTTCTTTCTGACAGCGCGAAGGGTTGGGGCCTTGGGCTGACGGCGGCGCTGGCGCTGGCGCTCATCTATCGGCTGTTTGTCTGGTCGCCACGTCGGTGGTGGCTCTGGCTCTGGGCGCTGACCCTGCCGCTGCTTGTCGGGACGCTCATCGCGCAACCGCTGGTCATTGCGCCGCTCTTCAATTCCTACACTCCACTTGGAGAGGGGCCACTACGGGCGAAGATTCTCGGCCTTGCCGACCGTGCAGGCGTTCCTCATGCCAACGTGTTTGTTGAGAACACGAGCCTCCGCACGGCCCATGTGAACGCCTACGTGACGGGGGTGGGGCCAGCAGCGCGAATCGTCATCAACGATACAGCGATTCACAGTCTCCCGGAAGACCAACTGCTCGCCATGATCGGGCATGAGTTGGGCCATTACGTCGAGGGGCATATCTGGTTTGGCTTGCTCTCCGGAGCTATCGGTTCCGGGGCGCTCTACTATCTCGCCTACCGTCTTCTGCCCCTTCTGGAAGAGCGCGAACGCACCCGAAAAACAGGGCTGCGCGGTCTGACCGATCTCGCCGCCCTGCCGCTGCTGCTGCTGTATGGTAATCTGCTTTTGCTGGCGCAGGACCCCATCGCCAACGCGGAGTCGCGCCTGATGGAGCATCGGGCCGACGCCTTCGGGCTGCGCGTGACGGGTCTGCACGAGGCAACGGCGCGGCTCATGGTCGGTTTCGCGGAACGTGACTATTCCGATCCTGATCCTCCTGCCCTTCTGCACTTCTGGTTTGGCACCCATCCGACTCTGAACGAACGCATCGCCTTTGCCCTCTCCAGGAAGGTGGCGTCGAATCAGCCAGCGCGTTTCCGTGTGGCCCCTGGCGGCGGAGCGCAGTTCAAGCCAGGGCGAACACTATCGCCAACAGCCTCCCCGAATCGGTGAAACAGCGCTTATTTTCGCTCGCTATTTTTAGTGTCTAACAGGCTCCGCAGAAATTTATTTTACGCAGTCCGTCCTAACCTGCCCTGAATCGGCGCAGTTGGCATGATTTTTGCAGATTAAGATGATGTGTCTATGCCTTTTCTGTTGGCTCTATATACGAGATACTAGCATCATTCACGAGGATGAACGTTCCATGAAACATTCAATAAAACTGATTGCCGCGATCGGGTGCGGACTTCTGGCCTTCGCCGGAACCGCACATGCCGAAGGCTTCTATTTTACTTCCGCTTTCACGCCCACTCTCTCTACCAGCGGACAAAGTTCAATCACAGGCTCCGGGCAGACCTCGCAGGCAGCCGGCACCGCGCCGACCAGCATCACCATCGCAAACCTGAGAGGACAGAGCACCAATACTTCCGGAACACCGGACAACTTCAATATCAACTATACGCTAACTGTCGCGCTGACAGAGCGCACAGGCAGTGTCGCAGGCCCTCAGACCCTTTCTCAGAACTTTTCTGGTGTGCTGACCGGGACACTTGATCAGAGCAGTGCGAACATTTCCAATTCCTTCAACAATCCCTTATCGCAGTTGTACTCTTTCAGCAGCGGTCAGACATTCCTGGTAACCCTCGACTCCTACTCTCCCATCGGTCCGCCCAATGCGGGCGGGCTGGGAGCAATCAGTGCGGTCGTGACCGAGGTCTCTTCCACCCCGGAACCCGGTTCCATCGCCCTGCTCGCAGGGCTTGGCCTTTCCGCTTCCTGGATGACTTATCGGCGGCGCAGACGCGCTTAGTTACTGCCGCCTCTCCATCTGCCCATTCCGGCACACTCCCTTCTCACCGTCGTGCGCTTCTGTAGCGCACGACGGTAATTTTTTGCGTCTTCGTTCTCTGGCACACATGGAAAGCGCCTCTATTCGTCCTGTAGCGAGGTAAAAATAGAGGTGGAGTCTGTATGTCTTTTTGTCCGCTTCGCTTCTTTTTTGTCCGTACAGACCGCCTTTTCAGACTGTTTGTGCCTGACAGGCCGCTAAAGGGAAACTATTTTCAGGAGAAATGCCTGTTTTCGGGAACAATGAGGCTCGCGTATCAGTCATCCGACCGAAGCGGCGTACACTATTCTGTCCTGCTTTTCTGATCCGGTTCGCTCCGGTCGGTGCAATCGGAAAACTGTTTTTTTCACGTCCTATTTGACCCGGAAAAACACCCGCAATACCGTTTCGTTCTGGCTCTGGAGACGCCTATATGCTTCCCCGGAGGCCCGTATATCAGGCGCTCTATTCCGTACCTGACCGTGCTGGATGTTGCTGCTCATCAATTGGGCTTCGCTGCATTCCACGCCCATTAGCCAGTTATTTTCTGGTTGCCGGACAGGACGAGGTCTCTTCGTACTCGCCTCATACGGTGCAATACCCGAAACCTTGCTGTCGCCAATAGACGGCAATCCGACTTATCTGTGTGATGTATGAGAAAGGTATATTCCAATGAAAATGCGTAATCTTACCGCAATGGCGGCCTCTATTGGCCTGCTGGGTGCGGCCTCCATAGCTCAGGCTCAGTCTTTCACATTTTCGACTTCGTTCAACCCGAACCCGATCACAACCAGCCAGGCGGGCAGTCAAATCAATGTGTTTAACACCAGCAGCAATGGCAACGCCGTATATGCCGGTGGCTCCGGCACCGACATCGTTCTCGCGAACTTTACCACAACCAGCGATGCTGATGCCAGCAGCCCGGCCTTCGTCAACAGTCCGTTCAATACGGTTACGTTGAGCCTGCAGCCGACCAACTCGTCCGCGATTGGAACCGCTGGCGCGGGTACGCCGTTCAGTTTTACCGGTTCGCTGACGGGTCAGATCTCTTCGACCTCTGTCTTCCTGCGGAACTCCTTCGTGGGCCAGACGCAGACGATTAATTACGGCAACGGCCAGATATTTACCGTGATGATTAACTCCTTCACGACGCCCGGCCCTTCCAGCCAGACCGTTCGCGGTTCGCTGACAGCGCACGTAATCGGATCGAGCCAGACCATTAACGCAGCGCCTATGACGCCGGAACCCGGTACACTGGCCCTGCTCGTTGGGCTGAGTATCAGCGGCAGCGCAGCCATCCTGCGGCGGCGCAGAACCGTCAAGAAGTAACCGGCCACCCGCCTGACACCGCAAGACCCTTTTCCTTATCAAAGGAAAAGGGTCTTTTTGATTCAGCCACTAACTGGGAAATAGCCCCTTACGCTCGTCTCTTGTCTACTAAAACAAGAGCCAAAGGCGGAATTTTCATGCAGTAGGGTTCCCGCAGGGCATGGAAGGCTGACTGGAAAAGAGACGCCCCCAACCCCCAATTCCGCCCCCGGACCCCAATTCTGGGGGAGTAGGTATTTTCATGCGATAGTCTGTTTGCAGGGCAGGGAAGGCTGTCTTGTCGTCGGGCTGTCGAAGATTCGTCTTTTGAACAGATTCAGGCGAGATGCAGGCGGGCGTAGCGCCGCGCCCCAACCCGCAGGACGGCGTTGTCCAGACTGGCATGGACGAGTTCGGCGTTGGGATCACTGATTTTCTCTCCGTTCACCGAGACGCCTCCCTGCTCCACCAGCCGCCGCGCATCGCCGTTGCTCTTCGCCATGCCCGCGACCGTGAGGAGTTTGCAGACCCACACCTTGCCGTCTTTTGCGACATCGGCGGGCACGGATACGTCGGGCATATCGCTCGGCAGTTCCCCGGCAGAGTGAATGCGGTTCCACTCGGCTTCGGCGGCTTCGGCGGCAGGAACGCTATGATAGAGCGCGATGATCTCCCGCGCCAGTCGGGACTTGACGAGTTTCGGGTTGACGGCTCCGGTTTCGGCCTGACCGAGCAGCGTATTGATCTCGTCGAGCGACACATCGGTGCAGAGAACGAAGTAGTCGCGCATCATGGCGTCGGAGATGGAGAGGATTTTGCCGAACATCGCGTCGGGAGATTCGGAGACGCCGACGTAGTTGCCAAGCGACTTGCTCATCTTCTTGACGCCGTCCAGTCCGACCAGAAGCGGCATGAACATTCCCACCTGCGCGTCCATTCCCTCTTTTTCTTGAAGATCGCGCCCGGCGAGAATGTTGAAAGTCTGATCCTGTCCGCCCATCTCGACATCGGCCAGGATGCAGACGGAGTCGTAGGCTTGTGCGAGCGGGTAGAGGAGTTCGTGCAGACTGATGGGCTGATGCGCGGCAAGACGGTTCGCAAAGTCCTCACGTTCCAGAATACGGGCAACGGTCATTTTGGAAGTGAGATGGACGAGTTCGGCGAAATTCAGTTTGCCGAGCCATTCGCTGTTGAAACGGATTTCGGTGCGGTCGCGGTCGAGGATGCGTGTTAGCTGCTCGACATAAGTCGTCGCGTTCTCACGCACTTCCGCCTCACTCAGCATGGGCCGGGTGACGGACTTGCCGGAGGGATCGCCGATGAGCGCAGTGTAGTCCCCGATGATGATGACGACCTGATGGCCGAGGTCCTGGAACTGTCGCAGTTTTCGCAGCACGACTGCGAAGCCCAGATGAATGTCCGGCGCGGTGGGGTCGAGGCCGAGTTTGATGCGGAGCGGCTTGCCTGTCTTCGCGGCCTTCGCCAGTTTGAGTTCAAGGCCGTTCTCCGGCACGATCTGCAAGGCTCCACGTCGGAGCCTGGTGGCCTGCTCCCTGATTTCCGCGCTGATCTCTATCGTTTCCAAAACGTCGCTGTCTCCTGAAAGGTTGTGGACGCTGTGCGTCCTGACAGTTCAGGATAGCACAGCATTCCCCCCCTGTCAACAAGGAGGGGCACTAAGATTGTCTTGACTTTCGGCCTTCTATCCGCTACAATGAATCACAACGATCCCCCCGTTACCATGCTATGGAGTTGCCAAGTTGAAGATCGTCTCTCTCTCGCGAATAGGGCTTCTGGGCCTTGCCGCGCTGTTTTCCGTCTCTCTTTCCACTACTCTGCCCGCGCAGTCCCGCCCCGCCACCGGCAGCAAGCCCGGCGCGGGTGCGCCGCCTGCCATGCCTCCCGAAGTCCAGAAGGCGGCGGAACAGTACTCCCGTGCGGTCGGGTTCGATAAGGCGCACAAGTGGGCCGAGGCCGTGCCTGCCTACGAAGAGTTTCTGAAACTCGCCGCCGCCGCGCATCTGCCTGTCCGTAATCTGCTCGAAGTGAACAGCCGACTGGCGTTCCTCTACCAGACACGGGGCGACAGCAAGAATTTCGAGGCCGTGCTGCAGCGGATGGTCGCGCTCGACCCCAAAAACCCCACGATTCTGGTGCAGATCGCCACCTACTACAGCCAGAACTCCAAGTTCGCGCAGGCAAAGCAGGTTGCCACCAGAGTCCTGACCCTCAGCCCCAAGCCCAATATCGCCGCGCTGGCGCACCATGTCCTCGGCGCGATAGATATGGTGCAGCAGAAACCGGCGGAGGCGGAGAAAGAGTTTTCGCAGGCCATCCAGCTTGCGCCGCGCAACCCGCAGGGCTACCTCGACTATGCGTACGCGCTGGTACAACGCAAAAAGAATCCCGAGGCGCTGGCAGCCGCGCAGAAAGCGGCCAACCTCGCGCCGACAATGGTTCAGCCCAAACTGTTCATCGGCGGCATCTATCAGGAGCAGAACCGCCTGCCCGAAGCCCTCGCGAAGTACGACGATGTCCTCCGCGCCGAACCGAAGAACCCCATCGCGCTGTATAACCGCGCCGTCGTACTGCACCGGCAGGGCAACGCGCAGGACGCCATCTCCGCCTACCTCTCCGTCCTGAATGTCGCGCCCACGAGTTTCGATGCCCACTATAACGTCGCGCAGCTCTATTACGCTATTAGTAACTTCGGGGCGGCCCGCGTCCACTTTATGCAGGCCCATAATCTCGCCCCCAAAGAGCCGCGCACCCTCGCCAGTCTTGCGCTGACCGAGCAGAAAGAGGCCACACGCCTGCTTGACCCCTCCCAGCGCAAAAACGAGTACGGACTGGCCGAGAGCCACTATCGGGAGGCGGTCGCGCTGGCCCCAAAAGATCGCTCCCTCCAGTTCGGTATCGCCAGTCTGTACGAGGATATGGGGCGATACGACGACGCCGTCGGCATCTACCGCAAGTATGTCGCCGACTCCCCGAAGGACATCGAATCGTATCGCCGTCTCGCGCAGGTCTACACGAAACAGCGCAAAATTGACGACATCATCAAGGTATGGCGCGAGTACCGATTCCAGGACCCCAGGAATCCCGTCTCCTATCAGGAAGCGGCGGATATGCTGGAGAAGACCAGCAAATTCGACGATGCGGTTGCGGAGTGGAAGGCGTTCCTCGCCACCATGCCCAAGAACGGCGTCGCCAGCAACGCGATGAACTATATGGCGCGAGACCTGGTCCTGCTGAAACGCGGCGACGAAGCGAAGGCGACCTACCGGGCAATCCTCGCGATGGACGCAAGCGGGAAGTATGCCCCGAAAGAGCTTCAGGCGTCGGAGGCTGCCGGAGTGCAGGCGGAGCGGCTTGCGGCCCTGCGCGGTCTCGCAGAACTGGCGCAGGCCGAGAACAAGCCGGACGAGGTCATCGCGGCCTGGCAGCAGGTCAAGACCGAGCAGGCGCCTCTCGCCAAAAAGACCGGACGCTACGACCCGGAGCCTTACGCCGCCATTGCGAAGCTCTACGAGCAGCAGAAAAAAATGGAACTGGCGATTGCCGAGTATCGGGCGTTGCTGGATGTCGTGCCGCTCGACGCCGACGCCTATGCCCAACTGGGGCGCATCTATGAGGGGCAGAATAAGGTCGAAGAGGCCGTCGCCGCCTATCGCAAGGCGCAGACCTTCTCCAAGACCCCTATTCAGGACGGACTGAAAGTGGCGCAGGCGTACCAGCGGTTCAATCAACTCGACAAAGCGCTCGCCGAATACCAGAGCCTGCGGATGAAGGCCCCAACGGATGTCACGGTACTGACCGCCTACGCGCTTGCCTTGCGGCAGGCAGGGCGCGACATGGAGTCCATCGAAGTCTACGACGCGCTCAGCAAGGCCGACCCGCGCCTGCTCTGGGTCTCCGACTACAAGGCGCTGGCCCTCACCCGCCTGAAACGCTATCCCGAGGCCCGCGCCCTCTACACTGCCCAGCTCGACCGCAACGCGCAGTCGCGCCAGACCTACGCCGACCTCGCCAACGTCTACCGGGAAGAGGGCAAGCCAGACGACTTTCTGGCCTGGGTGCAGCCCCGTTTCGAGAAATCCCCGGCCAATCTTGTGCTAATAGCGGTCGTGCTGGACGAATACATCCGCCAGAAACGTGGAGACGCCGGTTTCGCCTACGTCAAAGGCGTCGTCGCGCAGCACAAGACGCAGCGGCCCGTTCTGGATGCCTACGCCAACACCCTGGCAGGCCGGGGCAAACCGGCCGAGGCGCTGGAGGTCTATCGGCAGATCGCGGCCCTCGCGCCCAAAGACCTGGCCGTGCAATTGACCCTCGCCGAACAACTCGACCAGAACAGCCAGAAGGACGAAGCGGCGAAACTCTACCAGAGCCTCATTGCCCGCCCCGAACTGCCTGCCGAACAGCGGCTGAACCTGCGCCGCCGCTTCGCGCAGCGCTGCGTCCTGCAGGGTGACCGCGACGAAGCGATCCGCCAGTATACGGAGATCGTCACCGCGCATCCCAAAGACTACGAGGCGATCTCCGAACTCGCCCTCACGCTTGTCGCCGCAGGCCGCGATAAGGACGCCCTCCCCTACTATCTGAAACTTTCGACGGAAGCCACCTACAGTCCCGATGCCCGCGCCGACCTCTTCTCGAAGATCGGCGACATCTATGCGCGGCAGAACCGCAAGCAGGACGCCATCACGCAGTACCACGAGGCGCTGAAACTCAATCCGCGTGATACGGGCGCTGTGGAGGGATTGAAGCGGCTGGGAGAGAAATAGAGGAGAACGTTCCTTCGCTCGATTTCGACGAAGCCAAGCCGACCCGTACAGGAGAAGAGACCCCGTGACCGTCGCCCCGCCCACCACAGCCCTCGCGCTGGAGATGTGTAATATCAGCAAGCAGTACCCCGGCGTCCGCGCCCTCGACGATGTCTCGTTGAGCGTCGCGAAGGGGGAGATTCATGCCCTGCTCGGCGAGAACGGGGCGGGCAAGTCCACGATGATGAAGATTCTGGCCGGGGCGCAGTCGAAAGACAGCGGCGACATCCTGCTCGATGGCGAAGTCGTGCAGATTGACAGCCCACAGAAGGCGATGGCCCTCGGCATCTCCATCATCTACCAGGAGTTCAATCTGGTTCCCTTCCTCAGTGCGGGCGAGAACATCTATCTGGGCCGGGAGCCACGCGCTCTCCTGCCCGGCTTCGTGGACTTCAAGAAACTGTATACCGACGCGCAGGCCGTTCTGGACAAACTCGGGGTACGGATAGATGCCCGTGCGCCCGTCAACACTCTCAGTGTGGCGCAGCAACAGATGGTCGAAATCGCTAAGGCTACCAGCAAGAAGTCCAAAATCATCGTCATGGATGAGCCGAGCGCGACCCTCACCGACCACGAACTCCGCGCCCTCTTCCGCCTCATGCTCCAGCTCAAATCCGAGGGCGTGAGCATCGTCTACATCTCCCATCGTCTCGAAGAGATCGTGGAGGTCTGCGACCGGGCGACGATCATGCGCGACGGCCGCTGGGTCGCGACGAAGGAAGTAAAAGACCTGACCCGCGAGGAGATCATCCGGCTCATGGTCGGGCGCGAACTCAAGGACGCCATCCCAAAAGTCCCCGCCGAGCAGGGGGAGATCGCCCTCGAAGTCAAAAACATCAACCGCAAAGGCGTCCTGCATGACATCTCCTTCACGGTGCGGAAGGGCGAAGTCCTGGGCATCGCCGGACTGGTCGGGGCAGGCCGCACCGAGACGGCCCGCGTCATCTTCGGGGCTGACCCGATGGACAGTGGCAGCATCGAGGTCTTCGGGCAGCCCGTCCGTATCAAATCCCCGCAGGACGCCATCAAGCACGGCATCGGCCTGGTGACGGAAGACCGCAAGCAGCAGGGGTTGGTGCTGGGCATGGCGGTGCGCGAGAACAACACCCTCGCCAACCTGGACATCCTCTCCTCCCTCGGCTTCATTCGGCGCGGCGAAGAGCGGCAGGTCGCGGAAAAGTACAAGATAGACCTCGCCATCAAGACCCCCAGCATCGAACAGACCGTCCAGAACCTCTCCGGCGGCAATCAGCAGAAGGTCGTTCTGGCGAAATGGCTCTTCACCGGCAGCAAAATCCTGATCTTCGATGAGCCGACACGCGGCATTGACGTCGGCGCGAAGTCCGAAATCTACAAACTGATGAACGAACTGGCGAAAAACGGCGTGGCGATCATCATGATCTCCTCGGAACTCCCGGAAATCCTCGGCATGAGCGACCTCATCGTGGTCATGCACGAAGGCCGCCTCACCGGCGAACTCTCCCGCGCCGACGCCACGCAGGAAAAGATCATGCACCTCGCCACCGGTGGCGAATAAGCGGGTAGGAGCGATAACAATGGAACGCAGAACATTCGTAATGGGAAGCCTGCTGCTGGCAGGAGCGGGAGCGGCGGCGCGGGCGGCAGAGCCGGGAATGGTGACCCTGATGCCGACGCCGGACGGCGGTATTCAGCCCCAGGTGGCGCTGGATTCGCACGGCGTTGTGCATCTTATCTACTACAAAGGCGATCCGCAGGCGGGCGATGTCTACTATGCCCACATGAAGCCGGGTGAGCGGGCCTTCTCCGCGCCGATACGGGTCAACAGTCAGCCGGGCAGCGCGATTGCGATGGGAACGATTCGCGGCGCACAGATCGCACTCGGAGCGGACGACCGGGTGCATGTGGCGTGGAACGGCTCGAACAAGGCCCTTCCCAAAGGGCCGGGCGACAATCCGATGCTCTACACACGCCTGAACGACGCAGGCGCCGCATTCGAAGCCCAGCGCAATCTGATTACCTGGGCGGGCGGACTGGACGGCGGAGGGACGCTGGCGGCAGACAAAGGCGGCAATGTCTACGTCGTCTGGCACGGCAACCCGGCCCGCAACGGTGAAGAGAACCGCGCCGTCTATCTCGCCCACTCCACCGACAACGGCAAGACCTTCGGGCGCGAGAAACGCATCAACGCCCTGCCAACCGGCGTCTGTGGCTGCTGCGCCCTGCGGGCCTTTGTGGATCACAGCCAGAATGTCTATGTTTTTTACCGGGCGGCGACGGATAAGGTCTATCGGGATATGTACCTGCTGACCTCCGCCGATAAAGGCGCGACGTTCCGCTCCGATAAAGTCCATCCCTGGAACATCAACGCCTGTCCGATGAGCAGCTCCTCTATGACGGAGAGCGGAACCGCCGTACAGGCGGCCTGGGAGACGCAGGGACAGGTCTACTACGCCGATTTTCGCCCCGCCAAAGGCATGATTGACAGCCCGATAGCCGCGCCCGACGGCGGCAGCGGCCCTCGCAAACATCCGGTCGTAGTCGCCAACGCGAGCCAGCAGACGCTGTTTGCCTGGACGGAAGGCACGGGCTGGAACAAGGGCGGTTCGCTGGCCTGGCAGGTCTACAGCCCGGACGGCAAGCCCACCGCACAGCGCGGCAGACAGGACGGCGTTCCGGTATGGGGGCTGCTGACCGCGTTTGCCCGTCCCAACGGCAGTTTCGTGCTGCTCTATTGAGCGTCTTCAGGGCAGCGTTTCCCCGCCTGACCGGATGCTGAAACCGTTTCCCCCTGCTGCTCCGTCTATAAAGATACGAGTTGGCGCGGCTGCGCTTCGGTGGACGGCACTGACTGGAAAATACGCCCCCCGGCCCCCGATTCCGGGGGAGAAGGCATTTTCATGCGATAGGGTGCGCCCCGCGCATGGAAGGCTGACTCGAAAAGAGAGATACAGGAAGAAGGCGACTTATGACAGGTGGAATGCAGGGCGGTGGACAGGGCGCGTATCCCCCGCCGCCCGCACCAGCACGCAGATCAGGTGGCAATACCGTTCTGCTCTGGAGTCTTGTCGGGTGTGGCGTCATTGCGGTGCTGCTGGTCATTATCGGGGCGGTACTGGTCACAAAGATTACGAAAAACCCCGGCACAAAAGGGCTTTTCAGCGTGATGGCGGCGGTCACGCCTACTGCACAGAGCGTGGACAAAATCGGCGCGAGCCTTGAGGAGTATCAGAAAGATCATGGCGGACAGTACCCGCCTACTCTGGAAGCGCTCGTGCCAAAATATGTATCGGACAAGTCGTCCCTCGTCTGTGGCAGCAGCGAAGACCCCAAGCCAATGGTCTATTCGCTGCCGGGGCCGGACACAAAGCCGGAAGCGATTGTGGTGCGCGTCTACATCGGCGATATCGTGATGCCGAACCAGCGCCAGCAGATGTCGGTCTGTCTGCTCAAAAACGGGGAGGTCGTCTCCGAACAGGTGGCTCGCACTGTGATGTCGAAATCGGGCAGACGCCTCTCCGAACGCAAACGCTCGTACTGAGGAACGGCCCTCGTCTAATAACCGGCCCCGATTCCGCCCCCCGGCCCCCAATTTTGGGGGAGTTGGCATTTTGATGCGATAGGGTGCGCTTCGCGCAGGGAAGGGTGATACGGAACGGGGTGTAATTTCGGGAACAGCACGGCTCTTCGTGAGTCTATTGTGTGAACGCAATCGGCGGTATCCTCGCCATTGCCACACGATAGCGAAAGGAAGAGCCTCATGCCCGTTCCGGTCCCGTTTGTGAGTCAGGTAGATAAGAAGAGAACCCGGAAAGACGTTCGTTCCGCACTGCGGGAGGTGAAGCAGGCCGCTCGCCCGAATGTTCACTCCCTGCGCTCCGGGGTTTCCATGCTGGTCGCGCTGGCTGCGGGGGGAATGGTGGCCTGGCGCAGTCTGCAAGCCTCGCAGGGAGTCGCTCCTCCTGTTCCTGCGCCCGCTCGCCCGGAGCCTCGTCTGTTGCCCCCTGCGTCCTCGAAGCCCACTGCCGACACCGGGAAGGCCAAACCGCTGGCGGAACAGATCGAGGAGCGGCCTGCAAGCGCGGACGTGGCGACGAAGGCGACGGGGCCGGTTGCCCTGGCGAAAGAGTTTCTGGCGCGGTTCAACGCGGATGAATGCGCCACCCGAGCGCAGGCGCTGTCCTTTGTCGGTATCCTGTCGCTGCTCCCGGTGCTGCTCTTCGCGCTGGCCGCAATGGGCTTCCTCGTGCCGCCCGCTCAGGCCGCGAAGTACGTTCATCAGTTGGTCGCGCAGTTCCTGCCCGGCGGCGAAGCGGCGAAGGCGGCCGATCAGGTGATTCAGCAGACGGGGCTACTCAAGTCGGCGCAGGAGATGATGAATGCGCGTGGCTGGGCATTGGGCATAGGCATCGTCTCCCTGCTCTGGTCCGGGATGGGCATCATCAAGAGTATGGTGACGCCGATGAACGCCGCCTGGGAGGTTAAGGAGACCCGCAGTTTCCTCAAGCAGAACCTGCTCAGTCTGGGCGTTTTCCTGGGCGCGGGCTTTCTGTTTCTGCTCTCCCTGTTGCCCTCTTCCGGGCCGGATTTCGTGCAGAGCATACATATTCCCTGGCTGGGCCTGCCCAAGCATCCTCCGTTCCTGATAGCGACGCTGCTTCAGATCGGCTTTGAACTGCTGGCCTGGGCGATAGACATCGCGCTTTTCGTGCTGCTCTATCGCGCTCTGCCCAATACGAAAGTCTCGTGGAAGGCGTCCCTGTTCGGCGGCGTGGTGGTTGGCTTCCTGTGGGAGGTCTTCAAAAAAGTGTTCTCGGTCTATCTGGCCCATTTCGGCAGCTACAATAAGTTGTATGGGGCTTTCGGCGGACTGGTTTTGCTGGTGTCGTGGATACTCTATTCCTGCATGACACTGCTGGCAGGAGCCATCCTGTGTAAAATGTACCATGAGCATCGTGAGGAGGGAGGGGTCGCGAAGAAGACCTCCTGAAATGGCCCCACGTCAGGCGGATTGTATGCAGCGAATTCTGGTGCGGTTGCCCGGCGCGAAACTGGGCGATTTTCTGATGACCACTCCCCTGCTCGCCGGGCTTCGGACGACCTACCCGCAGGCGCAGATCACCCTGCTCCTCTGGCCTCCGAAGCCCGGCCCCTGGCTCACCGCCTCCTCTCCCCTTTTCGATTCCACCCTCTGGGACGACGCAGCAGGCCGTTTTCGGGGGATCGGCGGCGTCCTGCGCCTCAGCCGCGAAATTCGCAGCCGGAATTTCGATGCGGCGCTCTCCCTCCACTCCGGCTCCCGTTCCGCCTGGGCCTTTCGCTGGGCGGGCATTCCCCTCCGGATCGGCACGACGGGCAAATACTACCGCAGGCTCTTCACCCACAACATCCGGCAGGATCGTGGCGCACCGGATCGGCACGAGGTGGAGTACAATTTCGACATGGGGCGCGTTCTGGGAGTTTCCGGCGATCCCGGCCCGATGCGGTTTCCCATCACCGACAGCGACGAAGCAACGGCGGAAACGCTGCTTGGCGCGGACCGCCGTCCGACGGTCGTTCTCAATCCCACCTACGGCGGCTCTTCGCGCCCCTGGCCCACCGACCGCTTTCTGGTCGTCGCCCGTCGGCTCGTTGAGGAGGCAGGAGTGCGTGTCGCTGTGACCGGACTGGCCTCGGATGCCCCGACGACGGCTCCCCTTGTCGCCGCGCTTGGCTCCTCCGCGCTCGACCTCACCGGCAAGACAGGCGTCGGCGCGATGGCCGCCGTCCTGCGCCGCAGTGCGCTGCACCTGAGCATTGATACCGGCACCTCCCACCTCGCCGCCGCCGTGCAGACACCGTGTGTTACGCTCTTTCCCTCCTCCGAACACTGGGAGCAGCGCATCCGCTGGCGTCCCTGGCAGACCGAGGCGCGGCTGATCGGGCCAGCGACGCGCTGCGCGGGCTGTCTGCCGGAGCGGTGTCATCGGCAGGGGGTAGCGTGTGTGGAGAGTATCACCGTCGAGAGCGTGGCAGAGGCGGCGCTGGCGAGTCTGGCGGTGCCGGCATGATGAGAGCGTCGTCGGCGCAGAACCTGCTTGTCGCCCTCTGCGGGAAGGAGCGGCTGACCATCGGTCTGGAGACCCCCGAACGCCTGCGAAGCCTTTCTGACGCCCGTGCGCTCACCTGTCCGGGCTGTAGGGCCACCGTCGTGCTTCATGCCGGGTCGGTGCGGGCGCACCATTTCGCGCATCTGCCTGGAACGGTCTGCACCTTGCCCGCTTCGGAGCCGGAGACGGAAGAGCATCGCGCCGGGAAACTGCTGCTTGCCCGCTGGCTACGGGAGGCGCTGCCCGATGCCGACGTACAGGTGGAAGCCTATCTGCCGGAGACCGCACAGCGTGCCGATGTGCTGGCGATCCTCCCCGACCGAAGTCGTATTGCGCTGGAGTTTCAGTGCGCCAACCTGAGCGCACGGGACTGGCGCAGACGGCATCAGCAGTACCGGAGCGCGGGCCTGCGGGACCTCTGGCTGCTCGGCGGTTCGCGGCTGATAACAGGTGAGGCAAAGGCGGAAAAACGGGCTGGAGACGGGCAAGAGACAGTAGCGCCGGAGTTGGTGACACTGCGGACGAGCGACCTGGAGCGAACGCTGTTCTGGGACGGTGCGCCGCTGCTGTTTCTGGATGCGGCGGGAGAGCGGGCGGAAGCGGGCCATCTCTATCGGTTTCGCCCGGAGGAGGACGCGCAGGCGCATCGTCCGCAGGGCCGTCTCGTCGTCCGTCCTCTGCTGGAACTGGCGTTTCCCTTCTCCCTGCTGGACTGGCCGGAACGCTCCCACCCCGATGCCCCGCTGACCACGGCTTCCGGTTCGGCTCCTGCCTCTCCTGCTGCCGCCTCGTCTGCTTCGGACTTCTGGCTGTGGCAGTGGCTGTCTCAGCGGTTCCGCGTGACCCCGGAGAACCTTGACGGCTTTTTTGGGCTGCCCGTGAAGGGAGAAGAGGCGTTTTCCTGCGGGCAGGCAGTCTGGCAGGCCGCGCTCTACTACCGTTTCGTGCATCGGCGGATTGGAGATGGGTGGTGGCTGGGCGAAGTGGAGACCTGGGCGCGGGCCTATCTGCCGCTTGCCCGTCCCTTGCGCCTGCCCCGGCTGCGGATGGCGCTGGCGGATTTTCAGGAGGCGCTGGCGGCGGCGGGAATGCTCTCGCTGCCGATGGGCTACGGGCGCACGAACGCCCGCATTCTCGCCGACCTGACCACGCTGCCCGCCCCGCCGGACCGCGCCGAAGTCCTGCGCCTCGTCCGCTACCGCCGTACCCTTGTCCGCGAAAACGCCGCCGCGTATGGAAAGTGACGCGCCGGGCGAACGCTTCAGGGCGCGGAAGACACAGGCGGACGATTCTGCACGACAACGAGCGTCCGCACCCGGCTTATTGGCTGGACATTTTGATTCAGAGCGCGAATCTCGATAACGTGTTCGCCTTCTTCCACGGCGCGGGTGTTCCAGAGATAGACGAAGGGCGCGGTGTCCTGCGCGGCGATCATAGAGCCGTCTACGAAATACTGGACGGCGCGGATAGGGTCGGGTTCGCCGTCCGGGGTCATGGCCCGCAGCGTCAGCGTCCCACCGACGACCTTGTGTCCGGCGGCGCGGGCGCGAACGGGAGCGGCATCGGCATACTCCTTCTGCTGCTCCGTCACCTGTCGGCGCACCTGCTCCCGCAGTCCCTCCTCCCGTTGCGCCTCGGCCTGCTCCTTCGGCGCATCAGGCACTGGCAGGCGGACGTGAAAGACGAACGTGTCTTCCGTATCGGGACTGTAGGCTTCGGGAAAGGACGCCTCGCGCAGCCTGCCGGAGATCAGCCGCACGCTGGTTCCTGCGGGCGGAAGCAGTTCCGCGAAGAGGCTCTTGCCCATCGGAATATCGGTCAGTACGGCGGTAGGTTCCGGCGGGGCAGGCAGCAGCTTACCGTTCTTGGGAGATTTGACCACCGGCCGCTCAGGGCGCAGTTTCAGAATTCGCCCAGGCCCGGTGCAGAACGCCAGTCCCTCTCGCTGCCCGCGCAGGACGGTTCCCGGCGCGTTCGCATCCTTTTCCGCTGCGGTTCTCGCCGCAGGCCGCGCTACCCTGCCGATGAGGATGAAATGCCGTCCCTGATCCAGGCTTACCTCGATACGCCCGAACTGGATGTTCTCCACGCGCAGCCGATAGGTCTCGACAGACGACGCGACGGGCGGCTCTTTCGGCGGTTCCTGCGCGTGGACAGCCCGTTGCGGAGCGCAGAGCAGGCAGATCAGAGTGAAAGCGAGAAGTGATTTCAGCATGGCTCCAGATTCGGCGCGGGCAAAGCGGTTTCCTTTTGTCTGGCTGATGGGTGTCCGCAGGGCTGGAAGACTGATAGAAAGGGAGCGGCAGTGGTAATGGAACAGAAACGAAACGAGAGGGGAGACGGCGGTATGCGTGTGGCGGTGCTGGGGGCGGGCAGTTGGGGAACCGCACTGGCCGTTTTGCTGGCGGCGAACGGGCATGAGGTGCGGTTGTGGGCGCGGGAGGAGGTTCTCGCGCAGGCGCTCCGCTCGGCCCACGAGAATAGCCGCTACCTGCCCGGCGTCGCCCTCTCTCCCCTCATCCTGCCGACTTCGCACCGCGACGAAGCGGTCGCAGGCGCGGACGTGGTGACGTTTGCGGTTCCGAGCGGGGCCTTGCGTCAGGTGGCGGAGGAGTTCGCACACTTTCTGCCGCCGGAGGCTTTGCTGCTCTCCGCCTCGAAGGGTCTGGAGGACTATACGGGCCTGCGGATGAGTCAGGTGCTGGCGGAGTCGCTGCCGGAGGCGACGGCACGGATCGTCGTGCTTTCCGGGCCGAACCTGGCGGTCGAGATGGTGCGCGGCGTCCCGACCGCGAGCGTGGCAGCGTCCGCGAATCCCCACGCCGCGCAGACCATTCAGCGCCTGTTTACCTTCCAGAACCCACCGACCTTTCGGGTCTATACCAGCCATGATGTCATCGGCGTGGAACTTGGCGGGGCCGTCAAGAACGTTATTGCCATCGGCGCGGGGGTGTGTGACGGTCTGGGCTATGGCGACAACGCCAAAGCCGCCCTGATGACACGCGGCCTGAGCGAAGCGGTGCGGCTAGGACGGGCGCAGGGCGCAGAAGAGGCGACGTTCCTCGGTCTGTCGGGCGTCGGGGACCTGATCGCGACCGGGGCCAGCTCGCTCTCCCGCAACTATCGCGTGGGCAAGGCGCTCGGGCAGGGACGTTCGCTGTTCGATACCCTTGCCGAACTTGGTCAGGTCGCGGAGGGCGTCCCGACTACTCGCGCCCTGTGCGAACTCGCCACCCGCAGCGGTGTCGAGATGCCGCTCTGTTTCGGCCTGAACGCCGTCCTCTTCGACAACCGTCCCGCCCCCGAAGTCATCCGCGACCTGATGCTGCGCCCCCCCAAACCCGAACGTCCCCTGCCCTGAGTGTTTGGACCTCATCCCCCAACCCCCTTCTCCCGGACGGTCGCAAGCTCCCTAGGAGAAGGGGGCTTTCCATCTCACCATTATCTCGTGACTCTGTGAGCGCAAAACACGACCGTCACGCGGTGAAATCCTGTGGTATAATAGAAGTGTTGACGATATGCACAGGTGTGTTGAACCTATCGGAAGGATGATGATTTACAATGGCAAAGAAAGATACCTCTAAAACGAACGTTACTGCCCGCGCCGCCGCCAAAGCGTTGCAGTCTACCTGCCGCTTCTGCGGCCAGAAGCCGGAAGTCGTGCGCGTCCTGACCCCCGCCGGTAAGGCGCAGATGTTCCGCAAGTGCTGCGCGACCGCTGGCATCGCGGCCTAAACGCTTTCTCGTAAAAATAAGGCCCGGTTCCTTCTGAAATCAGAGGGAACCGGACTTTGTTGTTTTCATAGGTTGAGCCGGAGAGTACAGTCATGGCACCCTCACGTTTCTAATGCTTCAACACAACATTCGACTTACAGGGCCGAAATCAGGGAACGCATCGCGCCATCGCCATAGGTAATCACAACGCGATAGTACGCGGCGGTCGTCGGGCGAACGAAGGTCGCCTCGGCAGGCAGGTCGGTAATCGTCAGGCTGCGAAGCGCCGTTTTCTTGCTATCGAGCAGAGCGAACTGCATCTTCGCGACCGGACGCGGATCACCGTCCCACACGATCTTGACTCGATTGCTGGAAAGTTTGCTCACAACAATCTGATCACTCAGACTGACGGGAGCCACGGGCGGCAGGTTGTCCTGCCCCTCGTTGACAGTGATGCCCTCATTCGAGTTGTTAATAGTGGCGCTTCCGTAACCGGGATAGACCGCCCCGTTTCCCCCAACTGTCACCGATCCGTTGGCGCCAGCGCTGTTGATGCCGCCGTATTTGTTGAACGCATAGGGATAGCCGATACTATAGTTCGGAAAACCAGAGTACGTCCCGTAGTTGTTCATCCCCTTATAGGTGTAGCCATTCCCAAAAACATACGCATTGACATTTCCGGGAGCCACAACCATACTGCCATTAGGATTCCGGCGCTGTGCATGAGCATTCGGCGCAATAAGCGCGAGCGCCGCCACCGCAAACGCCAGATTTTTCATATTCCGAATGTTCATTGTCTTGCACCTTCTCTTATTCAGTTATAGGTGGGCGGATACGCCCGTTTTTGTCTGGCCTTCAAGAGCCGGGTACCACGATAGCGCGGATATTTAACTGACGCGGCCCTCCCGGACAATGTTCCGTGATTCTAATTGATTGACAGTTATTGGTATTTATGCTTGATAAATAGACGCCTGCTTACCAGGGGGAAGTTTCTCGCGAACTCAGTAAGGCGGAGGGCTGTTGGTCGTATCCGTATCCAGGTACTCGCTATCGGCTCTGATCTTTGCGGAGAAGGAGCCAGAAACTCAGTAGGCCAAACCCAACGCCAATAACCGCAAGCGCAAGCCAGGCGGGTACAGGGGTTATATCGAAATGGTTTTCCGGGGAGTGCGCGGGAAGGTGAGTCAGGTTACCGAGAGCGCTGTACGCCCAGTAGCTCGGCATTATTTTGCTGAGGAAGCTGAGAGATTCGATTTCCAATAAGCCGGAGAAGATGATCTGCGGAAGCACAACCACAGGAACCAGACTCATCGCCTGATCGTTTGTGGAGGCAATGGTGGAAACGGTGAGGCCAAGCAGCATCCCGCACAGGGTTGCCATCAGAATGGTGAAGAAGAACGCGGCAAACGCCCCGACAGACAGATGAAAATCAATCCGCAGACGAACAATCCCAACGAGTAATGCAGACTGCACGAAACACAGGACGGACAGCACGGCGACTTTCGACATGAGGTAGGGGATGATTCGCAGATTGACCAGGCGCTCTCGCCGATAAATGGCGCTCTCTTTAGTGATTTCGCGGGCGGCGTTCACGATGCCGAATAGCATCGCGCTGATGACCATGCAGAAGAGCAGCAGTCCGCCTTTCTTTGCGGAGAAGCCAGGCGAAAGCGGCACGCCGTTGCCGAAAATGTCCGCACGAAAGACCAGGGCAAGAAGCGTCGCAATAAGGGGAGCCTGCACCAGCAGGAACAGCGTGTTTCGCAGATCGCCTTTGAAGATGTCTATATAGCGCTGGCACAGGATGCCAAACTGATCCCAACCGGACGGGCGGGCGCGTGTGGCGCCCAGATGTTTCGCCACGTGAACCGTCTGGCCCTGCCGATGCTTCGGGGCGTTCGCAAGCGGCTCACGCACATAGCGAGCGTAGGCTTCCGAAGCAAGATACTCCTTCTGCCACGCTTCCGGCGATTGGCTATTGTCGTTGACTTTCAGATAGATTTTGAGGTAGTCGTCTACTTCAAAATAGGCCAGGGCTTCCTTGGGTGGGCCGTAGAAGGCTACGCGCCCGCCACGCGCCAGAAACAGCAGTTTGTCACATTCGGCCATGCTCGCAATGGAATGCGTCACCATGACAATGGAACGCCCTTCCTTCGCCAGTTTCTTCACTAGCTCCACAAAGTTATACTCTGTGGCGGGATCGAGGCCGGCAGTCGGTTCGTCCAGAAACAACAGACTCGGGCGGGTGAGCAGTTCAACGGCAACATTTACGCGCTTTTTCTCACCACCGCTCAGGTTGGCGAAGGGTGCGTTTTTGTGGCGGCTCATGTCCAGTTCTTGAAGTGTGTTGTCCAGCAATTTTTCGATTTCGGCAGAGTCGGTATCCGGCGGGAGGCGCAGTCGGGCGGCATAACGCAGAATGGTCGCAACCGTGAGTTCCCGATGTACGATGTCTTCCTGTGGCACATAGCCGATGATGGTGCGAAACAGCTCCAGATGCGAATAGAAGTCTACGCCATTGATGCTGACGGAGCCACTGGAGGCAGGCAGAAATCCGGTGATGGCTTTGAGGAGGGTGCTTTTACCCGCACCCGCTGCCCCCACTATGGCGATGAACTCGCGGGGCGGCAGCACAAAACTGACATTGTGCAGCAATTGCTTTGGCTTGCCCGCGTTCTGGACAATCTGGGTTATCTCTGTTACGTCCAGCCGAACCGTGCCATCCTGCGCGTAGTGTTCCAGAGTCCGGTTCCGAAAGACGAAGCGGTTCAGCCCGACTTCCACCTCGTCGCCTGTATGCAGCGTTTCCGGCCCGCCGACAAGTACGCCGTTCAGGAACGTTCCATTGCGGCTGTTGAGGTCTTCCAGAACGGTGTTTTGCCCGTCTTGCTTTATCCGACAGTGGCGGCGTGAAACGTTGGGGGAATCGAGGACAATCGTGCAGGTCGGGTCTCGCCCGATAGTCTGCTCGGAGGCAAGGGAGAAGGTGGCGCGAGGCACGTCTTGCAGAGGAGGAGAATCCGGGAGGTCTGCGACGAAGGTGAGGAGCCATTCGCCAACGGCCAGGCGATCCCCGTCTTTGAGAGCAGCAGGAGTTCCCGGCGACAGCAGTGTATCGTTCAGCCGCGTCCCATTCGTCGAGCCACAGTCTTCCACATACCAGTCATCGCCCTGGCTGCGAAGCAGGAGATGCTGTCGGGAGATGCCATTACCGGTCAGAGGCAGTTCGCAGGCCGGGTCCCGTCCAATCCGCACTGCACCTCGAAGTTCGAGTTCGGTCTTGCCCTGATTCCTTTCCACCGCAATCAGCTTTGCCACTATTTTCACCGGGAAACGCATAGATTTTTGAGACAGCGCTTACTTCATCAGGATTAGTATTGATTCCTGCCTTTGCTTCCCTCGATAGGCGACCAGACACCTGACTTCGCATGGGGACACAAACCGTGTGCCTGCTGCCTTGCGTAGGTTTCGCCGGGGTTTTCGCCGGAGTGAACTCCTGCGCTGGAAAAAGCAAGTGGCCGCTTCGCGGGCACATTATATTGTGAACGCAATTGCTGAACGGTCAGGCTATTCGGATGTCTCGGGTGGAGCCGCTTCTCCGGGTTCCAGTTCGAAGGGTACGTTTTCCAGACGCAGCTTCACTACCCGACACTTTTTAGTCCTCCTTCGTAGAGCACAAATTGTGTCCAGATGGGGCGTCCTTCGTTGAGACAATACTCGATCCAACTCATCCCGATGTGAAACAGACTCCAATCACAACGGTCGGCTCGGTGGATCAAAGATAACCGCCCGCTCTGGATCACCCACGCTCCCAGGCGAACCATCCAGAGATAAGCCAGACACGTGCCAATCATCAGTCGCTCCAGATGCGCCGTGTCGCTGATATGACTGTGGCCCAGATAAAAACCACGGCTTTTCTGGTCCGAAAAGAACGTCTCGATCCGAAAACGAAGCTGATACCAGTCGTACGCTTCTTCCAGAAAGTCCAGATTGGAAACCAGGATCAGCGCTTCTTTCCACCCCATATCCCAGACGATCAATACCAGAACAGGACCATACTCGTCTGCCGTAAATCCCACCTCCTCAAGTTCGATCCGATCTCCAGGAGCGAGCATCAAGTCGGTAGGTTTGAAACGTTCCCCCGCTTCTGTCAGTAAAACATTCTTGGCTGTTCGACAGACATAGTCCCAACCCAACTTGTGGAGGGTACTCAGGAGGTCCACTCCATCGAACTCTCCGTCTCCTAAAAAGACGACCGACTGACCGGCAGGGATCAATTCTGCCACACTTTCCACAAGCTCCGTGTGGGTTTGTTCGGAGAGATGCCCTTTTTTGCCTTTGACCACTGTCCAACACAGAGGCAAGGCACGCTTCTTGTAGACGATGTTGATAGATAATAAGACACATTGACGTCCTACTTCGCTGCCATCAATGACCAGCACCCAGGGTACTTCGGGAAGGCTTTGCAGGAGGAGTTGGATATAGGGCAGGTAGTAGGTCTTGGTGTCAATGGCTTTGTTGGCGACAAAACGTTCCAGACGTCTGACCCGGCTTTGGGGTTTGCCGCCGACGGGTGCCTTTTTAGCCACGGCGGGCAGATGACACTTGTTGCTGCCGATGCTTCCAGCAATGAGCATGGCCAGGGTGTGGAGATGACGGGCGACATTTCCCTTGGGTTCTGTGGGCCGTAGTGACTTCAATGCCTTGAGTATGGCAAAATAACGTTTGAGGTTGTCGTGCATTGGGTACTCCTGAACTGTGGTAAGAACAAGAATACCCAGACGGCAGCCTCATTTCAACAGGTAGCCGACACAAAATCAGAATAAAGTAGACAAGTTAACGTCGACAAAAAAGTGTCGGGTAGTGAAGACGCAGCCAGAGTTTGCCGGTGGCATGACGCTGTTTCTGATTGCGAATGTAGTCTATGACGGTATCCAGGTGGGCTAATTCGACACTGAACACCGCATATCCCCGCTGCCAGACAAATCGGGCATCTAAGTTGAGTGCTTTACTGATGAGCCGCGACGACCCACCTTTGACATGACGCATGAAATCGCTCATCCGAAGCGTGTTTGAGAACCGAACAAACAAATGCAGGTGGTCGGGCATTCCCCCAATAGCCAGCAACTCGCACTTGTCCTGCTTGCAGACCGCAGATATATAACGGTAGGCATTCGCTTCGACCGCTTCGGTCACCAATGGCAGACGCTGTTTTGTCGCCCATACGAAATGCAGATAAGCGTGACGCAAAATGTGTTCGTCGTTCATTTCCAACTCCTCCGCAGCGAAACCCCACTCCGCATACCAACCCCCTGTGCCCGCACAGCGGCCACTTGCTTTTTCCAGCGCAGGAGTTCACTCCGGCGAAAACGCATAGGGAAATTTAAAGTCCTGGAGAGCAGCAACGAAACCCGTAGCCGCTGAGCCTAAAGGTAGGGTAGCCGTCGGAGCGAAACGCACACCGGAAGAGGTCCTCGGAAGTGTCGATCCAGGAACCACCCCGAAGGACGCGAGACGAGCCGGTGAGTGGCCCTATTGGGTCAGTTTTTGCTTCCTCAGTGCTGTAGTAATCCGTGCCGTGGTAGTCCGCGCACCATTCCCAAACGTTGCCCGCCATATCGTAGAGGCCATATCCGTTCGGGTCATAACTTCCCACTTTTTTTGTGCCTGTCAATGTGTTGGGAGAGACTGAATTGGCGCATCGGCTTCCATTATCCCAGTTATCTCCCCAGGGATACTCTTTGCCTGCAAGTCCGCCTCTCGCCGCATATTCCCATTGCGCTTCGGTCGGCAATGCAACTCCCGCCCATTTCGCGTAGGAGTAGGCGACAGACTTCTCGGAGACATCCTCCCACGAGACGTTCACCATCGGATGATCGTCTATCCAACCTCCAGGTTTAGGTTCGTTCGTAACCCAATCGTATTTGTTCCCATTTGCCTTATCGAAATTTCGAAACTGCGCTACGGTGACCAGATTTTTGTACATCCAGAACCCTTTGGTCAGTGTGACGGGATGTACCTTCTCATTGCTCTCTTTGCTGCTGCCCATCTGAAAGGTTCCCGCCGGTATCCAGATCTTCTCTGCGAGGTCTATTTTGTTTTGCTTCACTTGTCCTGCTGTGGGCGCTGCTCCCGATGGCTCGGCGCCTGCCTGCGATTTGTTGTGGAGATAGAGCGCGAATGGGCCACAGACAAGAAGACCGATTCCTCCACCGACTAAGATGTTGCGCCGTGAAATGGGGTCAAGCGGAGACGAGGCGTTCAGCAGAAGACGGAAGGCTTCTGCGGACTTTGGACGGCGCGAAGGCTCTTTTTCCAGGGCGCACAGAACGGCTTTCCGCAGCGAGTCAGGAATATCGGCAGGGAGGGGCGGGACAGGGTCATTCAGGACAGCGCTGTAGATCGAAGGTATATCCGGTTGTGGAAACGGCAGTTTGCCACTGAGCATCTCGTAGAGCATGACGCCCACTGCCCATATATCCGACTGCGGCGAGTACATTCGCTTCCACGCTTCCGGGGGCATATAGTGCGGCGTCCCCGAAGCGTGCTGCGTCATCGCCGCTGTCTTCAAAACACGCGAGATTCCGAAGTCCGTCAGGCGCGGCCGTCCTCCCTGCAACAGAACATTGTCGGGTTTCAGGTCGCGGTGAATGATAGACTCAGGTTTGAGCGAGTGCAGATATTCCAGTCCCTCCAGAATGCCCGCTGTCATAGTCACCGCTGCTTCCACCGAGGGCGCTTTGCCGCCATGCTGTTTCAGCCACCCCGAGAGCGACCCTCCCGCCGCATACTCGCTGACAATGACCACCTGCCCGTTAAAGACCTCGGCATCCAGCACAGGCAGCACATTGGGGTGGCCGCTTGCAGAGAGCCACAGCCGCGCCTCGTGCTGCACGGCGGCAAGATCGGGGTTGGGATCGAGCGGTAGTTTGAGCGCGACCTGCGTTGTCATCAGGGAACTGCGTTTTTCGGCCAGCCACACCTCGCCAAACCCACCGCGTCCGAGCAGTCGCACCAGCGTATACGGCCCAATTTTCTGCTGTGCTTGAAACAAGGATGCACCTCACTTCCAGGCCGGAATACCTCGCAAAAGTCTGCCTCTCACGTCTGCTGCGAGATAGCAACGAGGGTACAGGCAATAGAGACATTGTACCGGAAAATCCGCCGAATGTAGAGGAAAGTAGTGACAGGGGGTTTCGTCCGGAGGACGATCCGGCGAAGCCGCGTAGCGAGGGGTGTCACTCCTTATGCGCTTCCTCGCCGGGTTGGGGTGACCTCATCCCCCAACCCCCTTCTCCCGGGCGGTCGCAGGCTCCCTGGGAGAAGGGGGCTTTTCAATCTCACCCTGTTTCCTTCGCCCTGAGCGTTCGGTCGCCGGGTTGGGGTGACCTCATCCCCCAACCCCCATTCTCCCGGGCGGTCGCTTAGTCTCCCTGGGAGAAGGGGGCGATCAGGTTGACTAATTTCCTATCGTGTTTGCTCTGTGATTCGGAAAGGTCGCAGTAAACTGCATTCTGTTGGGCTAATAGCCTGGAAAAGCCCAGATTTCGGCCTGAATCCGGGGTCTGAGCCACTGATTTTGGCTTGTCAACCGCCGTTTATTGCCTCCAACGAGGATTTCC
>JBBRLP010000052.1:0-34027 GCA_038231295.1 Chthonomonadales bacterium | reverse complement strand
CGTCCGCAGGACGACCGCTTTTTCCAGCCCGGCACGTTCCTGTGCCGGGCAACGCCCTCCAATCACTGGCAGGTGGGCCGGGTACAAAAACGTACCCGGCAAGAAAGTGCGGGCGTCCTGCGGACGCAATCTTCAGAAGCCAATTCTCGTCGGAGCGCCTGTTCCGGTGGGGTTGGGCACGACTTTCCGACAACGCCCTCCGAACATTGCCAACCAGCAGGGCATTTCCGTCTGCAAGACGTTTGCACTTTCATGACGGGGGTTTTCAACCCCCGGAAAATTAGGGCGGGGTTTTCAACCTCCGGCAACTTTTCATCTCTCGGCCTACTTAATGAGTTTGAGAATCGCTTTGAACTGCGGCGTCCCGGCGCAGTGGAGCATCTCGTAGAGGGCGGTTTCGACGGAGGTCGGAACGATACCGGCCTGACGCATACGGGCCACTCCCAGACGCCAGTTCGCCTCCGACCGGGAGGAGACCGCTTCTTCGGCCAGATGCACGGTGAAGGAGAGAGAGTTCAACTGCAGGGCCGTCTGGCAGACGCAGATATGGGATTCGACCCCGCACAGCAGAACCTGACGGCGTTCCAGAGCGTTCAGGTTATCCATAAACCCCCGGTCGGCGGCGCAGGAGAAGGTCATTTTGTCCAGAGCGGGAGCGTCTCCCAGACCCTCCCGCACCTCCGGCACCACATCACCCATGCGCTCCGCATACTGCGTTGTCGCAATAACCGGGACGCCCAGGACCTTCGCCCCCCCTATCAGGGTGCAGACGTTCTGAAGGACGCGCTCCCGCTCGAAGATACCGCGCAGGAACGGCTCCTGCATATCCACCACGACGAGAACCGTCCTCTCGGTCTCCAGCATCCCGGTATCTACAGCGAACATGACGTTCTCCTGCCCCGGCGCGGCTAGAGCGTATCGTTGTCGAAAAACTCGACGAGTTCGCCGTCCGGGCCTTTGACGAAGGCGATATGAAACGTCTTGGCAGGCTCCTCGGCATGGGGCGGAACAACGCGCTTCGGCTCCATCGTCACGACGCCCCCGGCGGCGCGGGCGCGTTCCAGCGCGGCAACGGTATCGGTCGTTCGCAGGGCGAAGTGGAGCAGCGGCCCTTCAGGAACCTCTTCACCGGGCTTGCGCTTGCCGCCCGCGAAGACCTCCAGGTAGTTGCCATCTCCCACATCCAGCAGCGCGGCGCGGCTGTCGGGTTCGCCGTTCGCCCGTCCGTCTGCGCCCCATCCATACATCCGCTGAAAGCCCAGGCCCTCGATATAGAATTTCAGCGTCGCCTCGAAATCGTAGGCTTTCAGGGCGATATGGTGAAAGCCGCCGCCATGAATCGTCGTGTTGTTGCCTGTGTTCGGCATGAATGATGTCTCCTTTGATCGTCTATTCGGTGTGATTAGCCCTCGTGCAGGGTGGTGCGGAGAAGCTGAAACGGGTCGGCATCGGGCGCGAAAGGCACAGGCCGAACCAGCATCTCCGGCGCGGCCTCCGCGTCGGAAGAGGGTCGCAGCAACGTTTCGCTGACAAGCAGTTCCTGGATGCGAAACTCCAACAGCGGCAGGCACTCTTTCGCCGCCTGCTTGAGCTGTCGAGTGCTGGCGTGCCGGATCAGGCCCTGCACCGGGCCGAGAAAACTGTCGTCCCCGATCTGCGGCAGAGAGCGAAGAATCGCCAGAATCAGCGGCTCGTCTTCCCCGTTCAGCGCCCGGTTCAGGCGCCGCCGGTGCCGCGTCTCCAGTTTGCGGGCGTCTGCCACCGTCAGCAGAGGTAACAGGCGCAACAGGCACTGTCGGGCAGCGTCCCGCGTCGGTGCATCGCCGTAGTTCAGCGCGTCGGTCAGCGGCCCGACAATCCGTCTGTCCTCCACCTGCGCCAGCAGACGGGCGGCGGCATTACGGTTTCGGCGCAACTGCCAGAACAGCATTACGAGGACGCCTGCCACTGGCAGAAAGGTCGGCCCTTCCGGCCCCCCGCACAGCAGCCAGAGATAGTTGACGGAATAGCCGACCGCCAGCGCAAAACAGAACGTTCCCGGTAGATGACGGAAGACATTGCCCATCTGCTTAATCTGCTGTAACAGCAGACTGACGCCCTCCGGCCCCAGCTCCAGCAGCACCTGTTCGGAGGCGTAGCGCTGCGCCGGGTCGCGGCTCGTCAGTCCGGCGATCAGATTACGAATGTCTCTGCGTTTTTTCCAGCCCCGTTGCCATCGCTTCCACGGTATTCTGCTCATGGCTACCACTCCGGCGGTTGAATGTCCTCCAGCATAAACTGGACGCTGCGCTCCCCTTTGTACTCGTTGATAGAGGGACTATAGCAGATGTCCAGCGACATTCCCTCCTGCAAACCCTCGGCCAGCCCGCCCTGGTTCCACCAGATCGCGTCTACATTTCCCCAGCGGCTCAGGCCCTCCGCATCGAAACGCAGTTTGAGATGCTTGTCCTCACTCATCCGAAAGATGCGGCGTACCGGCAGTCCCCGGCTGACGAAACGCGGCGCAGGGTTACTGTGTCCGAACGGGGCAAGCCAGGAGATCTGATCCACGACCGCCATACAGAGATCGGAGGGCGCGACCTCTTGCGCGGCCTGGAGGCTCGGCTGGCAGTCGTCCTCGCTCAGGAGCGCAGTGGCAAGACGGTTCATCTGCGCGGCGAAATCCGGGACTTTGTCGTTCTCCATTGAGAGACCGGCGGCGTGAGCATGGCCTCCATACTCCGTCAGCAGGTCTTTGCAGGCGTCAATCGCCTGCACGACGTTGAAATTAGAAATGCTGCGGGCGGAGCCACGGGCGGTTCCCGTCTCTTCGTTCATCGCCACAATCACGCAGGGGCGGCTGTAGCGTTCCACGACCTTGCTGGCGACAATGCCGACGATGCTGCCGGGCCAGTTGTTGCCGCTCAGGACCAGACAGCGCATGTCGGTGATGTCCATCAGTGCGATCTGCGCCATCGCCTCGTCCATGACCCGCGCCTGAATGTCGCGGCGCTGATCGTTCAGATCGTGCAGGCGTTTGGCGAGCCGCTGCGCCTCGCTCTCGTCTTTGGTCATCAGCAGATCAAGCGCGAACTGCGTCTCTTCCACCCGGCTGGCCGCATTGATGCGCGGCCCGATCTGAAACGAGATCGCTCCGGCGTTCAGCGGCCTGCCGTTGTTGCAGCCCGAGACCTCCAGCAGCGCCTTGACGCCGGGTTTGGTGGAGTTTTGCAGCGCCTCAAGGCCATGAAACACGAAGACGCGGTTCTCGTCCACCAGCGGCACGACATCCGTCACGGTTCCAATCGTCACCAGATCGAGGAAGCGGCTGCGGTAGCTGTCCACATTATGGCCGAGTGTGCGGACAAGCGCCTCGCAGACCCGGAAAGCCACCCCGACGCCCGCCATATCCGAGAAGGGGTAGCGAGAGTCTTTGCGGTTTGGATTGATGACGGCGACCGCCTGCGGCAGCGACCCGTTGGCATTGGGCGTGTGGTGGTCGGTGATAATGACATCTATGCCGCACTCGCGGGCGTGTTCCACTTCGGCGATGCGCTGAATCCCGCAGTCCGTCGTAATGATGAGGGTGACGCCCTTCGCCTTCGCCCGCTCGATAAACGCCGTCCGCATATCGTAGCCGTCGCGCTGCCGATGCGGCACGAAGATGTCCACATCCGCGCCGAGACCCCGCAGCACCCGTCCCCAGAGCGCCGCGCTCGTCACCCCATCCCCGTCGTAATCGCCGTGTATCTCAATCTTTTCCCGGTTTCGCAGCGCGAGTTTGATGCGTTCGCAGGCGGCCTCGATATCGGGCAGAAGGAACGGATCGTGCAGTTGGTCGAAAGAGGGATTCAGGAAGGCGTAGGCTGCCTCGGGCGTGAGGATACCGCGCTGCACCAGCAGCCGCGCCACGATGGGATGGATGTCCAGTTCGGCCTGGAGGACGCTTTCGACGGCGGCATCTCCCGGCAGGATTTGCCAGTGTTTGGGGATGTGGGAACGTCTCATAGGTTCAGATTACGAAGCATGAAGAAAGGTAGTTTGCGTTAAGTGTGTCATGGTCTGCCGGGAGTTTCGCGCTGGCCGGGTTGGATGGTCTCGATAACGCCAGGACTGCGCCGAGAGGTAAAATAGCCGAACAGAAAGGTGGCGAGCGTCCCGAACGTCAGGCCCAAAATAAAAGAGACCGCGATCACCGTTGTCACAGAATAGAGGCCATGAAATGGCCATACCTGCACATGGACGGAGTTGAAAAAGGCGAACGCGGTCGCAAAGATCGCCACCAGTACGAGCGCAATCGCTCCGACCGTCACTTTGGCCTTTATGCGCGGGTCCTGCAGGTTCATATCAGCATCCTTTCTGCACTGCTTCCGGGTTAGCTACGGGCGGTTTTCAAGACCTCGACGATGCGGGCGGCGGCGCTGCCGTCGCCATAGGGATTGACGGCGCGAGCCATCTGCGCGTGATGCTGCGGATCGGTGAGCAGGAGACGGGCCTCCCGCACAATAGCCTCGGTCTCCGTCCCGATCAGTTTTGCGGTTCCGGCGGTGACGCCTTCCGGGCGCTCCGTTGTCTGCCGTAGCACGAGAATGGGAACGCCCAGAGACGGCGCTTCCTCCTGAACACCGCCGCTGTCGGTGAGGATCAGGCTGGAACGCTGCATCAGTTTGACGAACGGCACGTAGTCGGGCGGCTCGATGAGATGCACACGCGGCACACCCTCCAGCAGAGGGCGTAGACTGTCGCGCACTATCGGGTTGCGGTGCAGGGCGACGACGAGTTCGCAGTCGGGGAACTCCGCCGCCAACTGCGCGATGGCCCGCCCGATATTTGCCATCGGCTCACCCCAGTTCTCGCGGCGGTGTGCGGTCACCAGAATCAATCGGTTCTTACCGTTGACGATGCCGTTCAGCGTCGGGTCGTCGAACGTGAAGGCACGGGTGGAGACGGAGCGCAGAGCGTCAATGCTGGTGTTGCCGGTAACGTAGATGCTGCTCGGCACAATGCCTTCGGCGAGCAGGTTGTCGCGGGCTGGTTCGGTCGGCGCGAAGTGCCAGGTCGCCAGTTCGCTGGCAAGGCGGCGGTTCATCTCTTCGGGAAACGGGTCGTAGAGATTGCGCGTCCGCAGTCCCGCCTCGACGTGTCCAAACGGCACTTTGTGGTAGAAAGCCGCCAGTCCCGCCACAAAGGTCGTGGTCGTATCGCCCTGCGCGAGGCAGATGTCGGCGGGCTTCGCCTGAAGGTCGGTGTCCAGTCCTTCCAGAGCGCGGGTCGTGATCTGCGTCAGCGTCTGCCCGTGCGTCATGATGGCGAGGTCGTGATCTGGGGTGAGTTCAAAGACCCGCAGCACCTGATCGAGCTGTTCCCGATGCTGCCCGGTGACGACCATGCGCACGGCGAAATCCTGCGGGTAACGCTGGAGTTCCAGGACGACAGGAGCCATCTTGACGGCATCGGGGCGCGTCCCGAAGACACACAGCACACGGATCGGTCGGATTTGAGACATTCCACTCCACCAGGTTCTTGCGAATTCTTAATGTCCGGGACGGCCCACTCTGAAGAGGACGAGGGCGAAACCGCAGAGGACGACGGCCACGCTATAGATGAACCAGACGATCTGACGGTCGTTCCAGCCCCTGTTTTTGAGGCGATGATGCAGGTGACGCTTGTCGGCCTGCGTGAGCGGGGCGCGTTCCAGCAGGCGGCGGGTCAGGACATGGGCGTAGTCGAAGATCGGCAGGCCCAGCACCAGCACCGGCACCAGCACCGAAACGGCCGCAGCCACTTTGAACGCGCCAAGCATGGAGACAGCCGCCAGCACCAGACCCAGCACCCATGCACCGACGGTTCCCATGATGATCTTGGCGGGATGATAGTTGTGCCGCAGAAACCCCAGACACGCCCCGACCAGTGCGGCAGCGACGAGAGCGAGCGTGGCATATTCCGGGTTGCGTAGCTGCACCGCCATCAGCGCAAGCGTGGCGGCGGAGATCGCGCAGACCCCGGAGGCCAGCCCGTCCATGCCGTCAATCGCGTCCACGGTCTTCGTCACAACGAAGACCCAGAAGATCGTCAGCAGCAGCGACGCAGCCAGTCCGAGGGGATGCCAGTTCGTCTGCGTGTTGTAGGAGAGCGAGGACGTTCCGCCGAAAATATTCGTCACGCCTTCGATCCGTACTCCGAACGCGAACAGAATCAGCCCGGCCGTGACCAGGGCGAGTATCTGTAGTTTGGGCGACAGGTCGCGAAAGTCGTCAATCAGCCCGACGACAGCGACGAAGGTTGTCGCAATGAGGATGCCAGCGATCTGAAGCGTCCAGGTATGCTGCCCGGCCCGGGAGTACTGCCGCAGCGTCACGGTCAGGAGAACGGCAACCAGGAAACCGACGAAGATCGCGACCCCGCCAAGACGCGGCAGCGGGCGGGTATTGATGCGCCGCTCTCCCGGCATATCTATCGCGCTGCTTTTTTCGGCAAAGCGTAGCACGTAAGGAGTGACCATCGCCGTCACCAGAGCCGCAATTAGAGCCGCTACCAGGATTCCGGTCATACTAAAAGTTCTCCCTGAACCTATTTGCCCTTCTTGTTCAGCACTTCCTGGGTCGTCTGTCTGCGGGTCGTATTGGGCAGCGGCTTGAAGACAAACTCCTCGGCGGGGATATCGGCATCGGGTTTCAGTTCCGTGATCGTGTGGCGCAGCACCAACGTTCCCTTGATGTTCTGCACTGTGCGCGAGGCCCCGGAGCCAAAAGAGACTGGCTTGACGATGTTAGGTGTCATCGTCTCTACCTTATAGAGCAGATAGGAACTGCGGTCAATCCACCAGGTCCAGTAAGAGGTCGGAATGGTCATCGTCCCTTTGGCGTTTTTGACGACGACAGGAGTGGCGTTCGTGACGCCGGTGACGATGTAGACGGGATGGCCATTATAAGTCCCCGGCCCTTTCAGCTTGATGCCGGTCAGCTCTCTGGGCAGGGCGGTCTGGCTGAGAAAGAACAGCGGGTCCAGACCGGCGGCAACGTCCGCATTCGTGAGCAGGAGCTTGAGCAGGCCGGTGACGTTGCCGGCGGTGGGAACCGACATATACTGGTTCGGGGTGGCATCGTAGACCGTGAAGTCTTTGCCATCGCTGTAGATGCGGCGGCTGCCGATAGGTGTCTGGAAAAAGAGGGAGAGCTTGTTGGGCCGCTGAAGCTTCATCACGGACGAGGAGCCGATATGCTTCACCGTCTGTCCGGTGGTATTGAGCATCAGCGTATCCACGTTGGCCTGCCCGACGTAGCTGTTGAGCGACTGATAGCTCTGAATAGTCTTGAGCAAAATCGCGGTGCCGCTTTGTGGCTGTGTGACGACTGCCTGTACGGGTGGCTGCTTATCACTCTTGGTATGTCCTGCCGCCTTCGGGTTCTGTGCCTGAGCGACGGTTCCGCCTGTCAGCAGAACGGCGCAGGCAAGCAGCAGAGTTCGGCAGAGGCGAGCGCCACTCCGATGGAAATTTGAGGAATAAGGGCGTGTGAGACAGCCCTGAAGTTGGTTCATCTTAATTCTCCCGCGATGGTTCCTAAACCCGGCGTGCAAAAACAGGAAAGTCTCTGCCGCCGTCCGCCTGCAACCGCAGCGTCTTCTGTTCAGTATAACAGACAGAAGGGAACGGCGTCAACCTGCTCAGACAGAGGCACGTCCCCAAAATTCCTCATGGAGACTTTGCGATGGACTTGCCTCTAGAACAACTGATTGAACAGGAAGCCTCGTATCTGGGAATGCTGGCTGTGACCGAGAAGACCCTCTGCGCCTGGTATCTCCGCGGCCCGGAGCGTCCTGACTGGTGGGACGCGAATCGGGCGCTGAGGTTACGCGACGATGGGCGCGGGCCGGATGCGGTGGCGCGGGAAGTCGTCGAGACGATGCAGCGGTGGGAGATGCACCCGGTGGCGGATGTGGATACGGTCGCGGAGGCGCAGGGCATCGGCAGCGCCCTGCGCCGCCTGGGAATGATGCCGGTGACGGGGCGATGGCTGCTGATGCGCTACGCGGAAGAGTGTGCGCCGTCGTTACCCGAGTGTGGAGTCGAAGTGCGCCCGGTCGTGCGGGGAACGGCGGAAGCGCGGGAGTGGGTCGAAGTCGTGATGAGTGACGAACTGGAGCCAGAGACCGAAGCGAAATGGAGGGCGGTGGCAGAACTGGAAGCCGCCTACCCTGCCTGTCAGCTCTATCTAGCCTATTTGGACGGCAGAGCGGTCGGGGCGTGCGACCTGTTCGTAGCGCAGGGCTGGGGACGTGTCGAGAGTGTGGTCGTCCGCCCGGAATACCGGCGGCGCGGCGTGGCCTCGGCGCTGGTAGGAAAGGTCGTCGCGGATTCTAAGGCGATGGGCCAGGAGGTTACTTACCTGTATACGGAGGGCGGCGGGGCGGGCGAGCAGGTCTATCTGCGCCTGGGTTTTGAAACCTGGGGCGTGAATGTGATGCGGCGGCATCTGGCTTGACTTTGCACGGGCTTTCTATTACAATAGCGAACAGTTCTTGCAGGAATGCCCGGCGGCGAAGGAGGCACAGCGCATGAAGCGGGTGGTGAGCATCAGTCTGGGGTCGTCGAAGCGCAATAAGAAAGTCCATGCCACCTTTTTCGGCGAAGCGTTCGAGATCGAGCGCATCGGCACTGACGGCGATATGCAGAAATACCGCGACATGGTGACCGAACTGGACGGCAAAGTGGATGCGTTCGGAGTGGGCGGCACAGACATCTACCTCTACGCGGGCCACCGCCGCTACGTCTTCCACGAGATTCTGCGCCTGCTAGACGGCGCAAAAAAAACGCCCTTTGTGGACGGTAGCGGCCTGAAACACACGCTGGAGCGCAAGACGGTCGCCTATCTTCAGGAGCAGGGCATCGTGGACTTCCGCACGAAGCGGGTCCTGCTGGTCAGCGCGGTGGACCGCTTCGGAATGGCGGAGGCGCTGGCGGGGCTGGCGAAATCCATTGTCTTCGGGGACCTGATGTTCGGCCTCGGCGTGCCTGTCGCCATTCGCTCCTGGGGAACCTTGCAGACGCTGGCTCGCCTGATGCTGCCTGCGGTGGTGCGCCTGCCGTTCAAATGGCTCTACCCGACCGGCGCGAAGCAGGAGCAGAACACCCCTGCCTACACAAAATATTTCGCGGAGGCCGATGTCGTGGCAGGCGATTTCCTGCTTATCAAACGCTATATGCCCGAAGAGATGCGCGGCAAGATCGTTTTCACCAACACGACCACCGATGAGGATGTCACCGAACTGACACGACGTGGCGTGAACCTGCTGATTACGACGACGCCCGTGTTCGATGGACGTTCGTTCGGCACCAACGTCATGGAGGCGGTGCTGGTCGTGCTGCTCGGCAAGCGCCCGGACGCGCTGACACCCGACGACTATTTCCGTAAGTTAGAGGAACTGGGCTGGACGCCGCGTATTCAGGAGCTAAACCCCGCCCTCGTCACGCAGCCCGCGATGGCCGTCGGTTCGGTTTGAGATTTCAGGAGTTTTCATGGAACAGTTCGCTTTCATCATCCACCCCATAGACGCCAAGCGGGACGTGAGCCGCAAATATCCTTTTGCGAAGTACCTGCCGACGGAACTGATCGAATGGTACATCAAGGGCCGCGATCCGATTGTGGTAGCGGAGATGGTGGGTATCCGCTCCAAGATGGGGCGCGAGGCGAAGGGCTGGATGATCGCCTGTCCGCTGACGCCGCGGCAGATGCTCTCGCTGCCGATTGATTTCGTCTGGGACAAACTCCAGAAGTGCGGCGAGATCGCGCAGGAGAAGGGCGCACGCATCCTGGGCCTCGGCGCGTTTACTTCGGTCGTCGGGGACGGAGGCGTCACGCTCTCAAAACGCCTGCCGAACCTGCCGATCACGACCGGCAACTCCTACACGGTGGCGACCGCTATCGAAGGCGCACGGACCGCAGGGGAGATGATGGGCCTGCTGCTGCCGGAGAGCCGGGTCGCCATTGTCGGCGCGACGGGTTCCATCGGGGCGACCTGCGCGGAGATTATGGCGCGGGAGGCGGCGGAGGTCGCGCTCGTCGGGCGCAATGTCGAGCGCCTGAATACCCTGGCGGATAGGCTGAACGCGGAGCATCGGGCGACGGTCACGCTGCATACCGATGTGGCGGAGGGACTCAAAGATGCGGACATCATTATTACGGTGACGAGCGCGGTGGAGGCGGTCATTCTGCCGGAACATATCAAGTCCGGCGCGGTGGTCTGCGATGTGGCGCGGCCCCGCGATGTCTCGGTGCGCGTGGCAAAAGAGCGGGACGATGTGCTGGTCATCGAGGGCGGTATGGTGCAGGTCCCGGGCGATATGCATCTGCCCCGCCCTGACCGCCCCGACAGTGAGTTCTCCTTCGGCTTCCCGCGGGGTACCTCCTACGCCTGCATGGCCGAGACGATGATGCTCTCCCTCGATCAGCGTTACGAGTGCTTTACGCTCGGCAAAGACGTGTCGGTAGCGCAGGTGGACGCGATCAACGAGATCGCCACACGGCACGGTTTCGGCCTCGCCGGGTTCCGCTCCTTCGAGCGGGCCGTAGACAAAGAGTATATCGCCACCGTCCGCCGCAACGCCTTCCGCCGCAAATAGAAAGACCGACGATGGTTCAGCGTGAGGTGTTGGTGGTGGGCGGCGGAGCGGCGGGGCTGATCGCAGCAAAGCGGGCGGCAGAGCGCGGCGCATGGGTCACCCTGCTCGAAAAGAACGACCGCCTCGGCATGAAAATCCTGATCTCCGGCGGCGGCAAGTGCAACCTCACCCATGCGGGTACGATGGAGGAGGTTCGCGCCGCCTTCCGCCCCAACGAGGCTCGTTTCCTCAAACCCTCCTTCTACCGCTACACCAACGACGCCTTTCTGGACATCCTACACCGTGCGGGAATGCAGACCTACGTGCGCCCGGATGGGCGGGTCTTTCCCGTCGAGCCTGCCAACGCGAAGGACGTGGTGGAGGTTCTGGAACGCGCTGTTCGTGCGACGGGTGTCAACGTGATTCTGGGTGCGGCGGTGAGCGGGTTAGTGGTGGAGGCAGGCAGGATTGCGGGAGTGCGCGTCGGGGAGCGGGTGCGCCGTGCCGACCGGGTGATCGTCGCGGTGGGTGGCTCGTCGTATCCGGCGACGGGAACGACGGGCGACGGCTGGCGCTGGGCGGCGGAGGCCGGGCATAAGCTCGTGCCGCTGCGGGCGGCGCTGGCCCCGCTCTATCTGGAACGTGTCGAACCAGAATGGTCGGGGGTCGCGCTGCGGGAGGTCACGTTGCGGGCGCGAACGCAGGCAGGTGGCAAAGAGTATGTGCGCTGGAACGGCGACCTGCTCTTTACCCACAAAGGCGTCTCCGGGCCGTGCGCCCTCGGCGTCTCGCGGGAGATCGCAGAGCGCATGGCGGTCGGGCTGGCATCCGGCGGCGTTCTGGAAGTGGACCTGGCCCCGGACATCTCGTTCGAGGAACTACAGACGCAGATTCAGGCGGAACTCCGCGCCAATCCACGCCGCACCGTCGGCAGCATCATAGACCGCTATCTCCCCGCACGTCTGGCGGCTCCGTTTGTCGCCACCGTCGGCATAGACGCGCAGACCCGCGGCGCACACCTCCCCGCGAAGTCGCGCAGCCAACTGGTGCAGAATCTGAAAGGCTGGCCGCTCGGCGGAGTGCGAAGCGTCCCTCTCGAACGCGGCGAGGTGGTGGCAGGCGGCGTCAGTCTCGACGAAGTAGACTCGCAGACAATGGCCTCCCGTATCATACCCGGCCTCTACCTCTGCGGCGAAATCCTCGACATCGCCGGCCCCGTCGGCGGCTACAACCTCCAAGCCGCCTGGAGTACCGGCTACGTTGCCGGTGAATCCGTATAAGATGCTCTCCCACTGCTTGAACGGTAGAAAGCGGCGCCTCCCCATGTATGTCGGACAACTCACGCTGACGCAACACGGCCCCTCTGACCGAGAGGCTGCCTCCCATGCCATCTATAACCTGCTCTACGCTTTGCGCCATAGCGGGCAAATTTGCGGCAATGAGTGGCTCATCTCTCGCACGCCAACAGGCTATCGTGTGCCGATCCTACTGCCTGAAGAGGAGGCTTTTGACGCATTATATCACAGTGATCGTGTGCGGGAGGCCCTGAAGAAACTGCATGATGCTGGCCTCGGAGAACTGCGCTGTCCTGTCGAAGAGGAGGCGGAGTGTGTGCAAGTCTGTCGGTGCGAACACGCTTCCAGCTACGTTCTCTATACCCATTTTCTTTCCATGGAGCCTCCGCTTCGATGCGGAATCTGTTTTGGATTCGTGCCTCTCTACCGTCTTCCCGCTTCGACTGAAGAATCCTACCAGTCTATTCTCTGCTGGGAATCTTTCTACAGGGCGTGCGATACCCTGTTCATGACAACAACCTCTTTAGAGCGGACGGCTCTCCGTCAGTTGTCTCGGTTGGACAGCGGTCTTTCTCAGGACGGGTTGGCCGTCTGTCGTCAAATCTCTGAGGCGACGCAGATACCGACCTACTACTATCTCCACCGCTACAATGCCCGCAGTCTGAAGCAAGAGAAGAAACGCCTCTGTCCTTCCTGTCAGGGCGAGTGGCTTCTGTCCACGCCGTGGCATCGCTTCGACTTCAAGTGCGACCGCTGCCACCTTGTCTCCAGTATCGCCTAGGATATTGGATAGCCTTCTACGGCAAACTTTTTTGGCTCATTGACAAATAGTGTGGTAGTACTCTGAGGCATCAGGGTTCATCGGGTAAGATGGAGTTCTCACACAACCATTTCCACCGAGGAGACCCTGATGCTCGAAAGTATACCGCAGGATCATTGGCGTGTGCATGCCGACGATCCCCTGGCTCTGACCAAAATACTGGATTTGCCCCCTATGATCGTCACCGGACTGGAGGGAGATGCCCTCCAAGAACGGCTCATCGTCTTCTATAAGCAGGCATTTGATGTCGCGATGTGTCCCACCTGTCAGACCCTCAGCACCCATATCCATAGCTATCCGCACCGATGTGTACGCGATCTGGACTGGTCGGCCTGGACCTGCCACCTCGAGTTTGCGGCGCGACGTTTCTATTACGGCAAAGGTCTCTTCCTCTGTCAAAAGTGTGACGGCCCGTTCCAAGAGGAGTTAGAATGGTTGCCGCGTTGCAGTCGCCGGACCCAGCGCTATCGGGAGTTTGTCTTCGCCCAGTGCCAAAAGACCACGATCCAGGCGGTTCACCAGAAGCTGCGACTGGGCTACAAAACCGTAGAACGCCTCTACTACAAAATGGCGCAAGAGCAAGCCCGGACGCTCCAACCGGGTCTGGTGTGCAAACTCGGGATTGATGAGTTCGCCCTCAAGAAAGGACATGAGAGTTTTGCTCTGGCTCTGTCGGATCTGGAAGCCGGGCGCGTGATCGCGGTTTTGCCCGACCGCAAGAAAGAGACGCTGCTTGCCTACTTTGCCACGTGGACACCTCAGCAACGCGAGGCCGTGCTGGAAGCGGCGATGGATTTGTGGGAACCGTATGCCCAGGCGGTTTTAGCCTGCTTGCCCAACGCAAAGATCGTGGCGGATCGTTTTCATGTGATGAAGCACCTCAACGATCAGGTGACTTCGGCCCGTCGCGATATCCAACGCGCCTTACCCGAGGAGAGCAAACAAATCCTCAAGGGGTGCCGTTGGCTGCTGGTAAGAAACTATGCCGATCTGTCGGGTTCGGACCAGGAGAAACTTGCCGCTATGTTTGCGGTGTCGTCGTCCTTGCAGGGGTTGCATTCTCTCAAAGAAGCCTTCCGCCATCTCTTCGAGGCCGACCTGACGCCCGAGGAGGCAGGACCGAAGTTGGAAGCCTGGATCACGAGCGTCGAGACGAGTGGATTGACCAAGCTCTCCAAGTTCATTTCGACGCTCAAAAACCGTTGGGAGCACATCCTTAACTACTTTCGCAACCGTCTGACGAGCGGTATGGTGGAGGGTCTGAACTACAAAGTGAAGGTCATTAAGCGGTGTGCTTATGGGTTCGGCAACTTCGAGCACTTCGCACTTCGGATCCTGGTAGAATGCGACGGGACTACATAACCACACTATTTGTCAATGAGCCACTTTTTATTTCCGCAGGGCGCGGTTCCGCCGATGCCAGGAGAGGCATGAGGGCGTCTTTCATTGCAGTGATTTCCGTATCGGTGAGTTCCGGGAACTGTTTACGTTTGTTCTGAGAGAGTTTCCCGCCGTTCTGCATACACAGACGCACCAGCAGGGCGGCACGGCGGTCGGGCATCTCTACCACGTTCCGGACTGCCGCGAATGCCGCATCGAACCGCGTTAGAAAGTCCAGTTCCTCTTTGAAATCTTCCCGAATCGTTTCGGCGAGGCGGTCATACAGGAACTCGGCCTGCGGGGTCGCGTCGAAGAAGCGATACAGGTCTCGGGTGTCGTTTTGGACAACGAGGCTCTGGTCGGGGGTGAAGTCCCAGTCGGCAGCGGCCAGCGCGGGTTTCGAGAAGGCTTCCAAGGCCGCATCATACAGATGTCGCTGACGCAGAATCGCCGCGCTTACGGGAAAGATCACCTCTGGTGGCGTAAACTTTCGCCGATGCAGCGCGTAGTGAATCAAATACCGATGCATCCGCCCGTTTCCGTCCTCGAACGGATGCAGGAAAACGAAGGCGAAGGCGCTCACCGCTGCCGCAATCACCGGGTCCAGTGGGGCTTGCAGGATTCGTTCCGTGAGCGCCATCCATCCGCGCATCAGGGCGGGTACATCTTCAGGACGCGGGCAGATGAAGTGAACAAACTCGCCGTAGCGGCGTGTGGTCTCCCCGACAAAGTTTTGATGATCCCGGTAGTCCTGAGCGGCATAGCGCGGTTCGACAATCGTGCCTTGCAGCGCGAGCAGAGCGGCTTTCTCCGTCGGTTCGAAGGCTGCCAGAGAGTGCAGCGCCTGTAAAAATCTCTCTTCACGGGTTCTGCCAGGGGCTTCCCCCTCAATGGCGAAGGAAGAGCGGGTCTCTTTCGTGTAGAGAAAACTCGCCGCCCGTGCCATTGTCTCCGGGGCGTAGTTCGCGGCCAGTCGGCGTATCTCCCCATCCAGTTTCAGCACGATCATCTGTTCCAGTTTGCGCGTTCGGCGTACTGTCGGGCAGAGATCGGAGGTTCCAAGCAGATTGTTGCGTACCCGGTGGCGCGGCGAGTTGATGGGCGCGGCGACGAAATGGAATCTGGCGTCCAGCGCATCCACATAGTTGCCTGTCTGTGCCGGGGGAAGATCAAGGGTTTCGCCCGACAGCACTTCGTACAGGAACCAGGCGCGGCGGCTGTAGGCCCCGGTCGGTTCGGCGCGAACCCACGCGGCCAGTGCGTCCGGGCCGAGCGCGACCAGAGTGGCGTAGAGAATTCCCAGATCGGCAGGCTCATAGCGGAGAGCAAAGCGAAGGTTCCCCACAAGTGTCCCATCGGTCGCATATCGGCCCGGATAGTACTCCTCTGAAAACGTGGTTTCCTGATAGGTGCGACGTGCGCCCTCTACAATATAGCTCCGCGTCGCAGGCAACGGCAGACGGGTCGCCAGGGCTGTATGCAGGGCCATCTGACCTATGGGAATAGAGGAAGCGCTGGAATTAGATTGCACAGCAGACATGGTAAACTCATTAGCGAAGTGGTAAACGAATTATTTTTAGTGTACCTCATGGTAAAACGATTACAGACAGCGGGTGAAGGCGGAATTCGGGGAATATTGATTGGCGCGAAAAAGCCATGGGATGCCCTTCGGAATGAATTCCGGGGCTGTGGGCCAGCGGCCAAGTGTCCGCAAGCGGACACACAAACCGCCTTGTTTTCGGCTATCCAACACAACTTTCCAGACAAAAAGACGTTTGAGTGATGAAGACGATGAACAGAATAGGTGCCCGCGAAGCGGTCACTCGGCCGAATGCCCATAGCACAGGACTTTAGTCCGGATCACACCAGGAAGGCATGGCGGAACTTTGCGGAGTCTGCCTGAAACAGGTTCGCTACCCACATTAAAAATTCCCCTTCTCCCATTGTTCGGGAGAAGGGGAATTTGGTTAGGGGCCAGGCGCTTTGACGGTTACTTCAGGGCGGAGCGGATGGCTTCGACGATGTGCGGGGCGCTGATACCGGCGGCGTCCAGCATATCGGCGGGCTTGCCGGAGGTCGGCATGGCCTTGACCGCAAGGCGGGTCACGTTCGGGTGGGAGCCTTCGGCGCCGCCGAACACTTCCAGCACGGCGTCGCCCAGACCGCCTTCGGGCCAGTGATCCTCGACGACGAACAGCTTGCCGCCGCACTCCGCCGCCGTCGTTTTCAGCGTCTCCGCGTCAATCGGCTTCACGGAGTAGAGGTCAATCAGACGGATGTGAATTCCCTCCGCTGCCAGCGTCTCGCAGGCGGTGATGGATTCGTGCAGGGTGATGCCTGCCGCGATAATCGCCGCCACGTCGCTGTCCGACTTGCGAAGGACTTTGCTGCCGCCGATGGGGAAGCTCTCGTCCGGCCCGTAGAGGACCGGCGTCTTCTCGCGGGTGGTACGCATATAGTTGATGCCCTTGCGGGTCGCCATCTGCGCCACGAGGTGTCCGGTCGTGGTAGCGCAGGAGGGGTAGAGAACCGAACTGCCATGCACCGCCCGGATCATCGAGAGGTCTTCCAGAGCCATCTGCGACGCGCCGTCCTCGCCAATCGAGACGCCCGCGTGGGAACCGGCGAGGTTGATGTTCGCCTGCGAGATCGCCGCCATGCGAATCTGGTCGAAGGCGCGGGCGAAGAAGGCCGCGAACGTGGAGCAGAACGGTATTTTGTCGAGCGCCTGCACTCCGACCGCCGCGCTGACCAACTGCTGCTCAGCGATGAAGCATTCGATGAACCGTTCTGGGAAGACCTTCTTGAACTTATCGGCGAAGGTGGAGTTGCTCACCTCGCCGTCCAGTACGACGACGTTGGGCCGTGCCTTGCCGAGCGCCACCAGCGCGTCGCCATAGGCTTCGCGGGTCGCCACTTTCGCCCCGAGTTCGTAAGCGGGCGGCGTGAAGGTTCCGACCTCTCCCAGACTGGCGGGTGTACCGGCCAGAGGAGCCTGCGGGGGAATCAGCATATCGCATTTCGGGTTGCCGAGTTCCGCGAGCGCCTTCTCCGCATCGGCAGGGGGCAGCGCCTTGCCATGCCATCCGGGCTGATCGGCGAGGAACGAAACGCCCGCGCCCTTCTTTGTCTGCGCGACGATGCAGACCGGCTTGTCCGACGTGATGGCCTCGGCATAGGCGGCATGGACGGCGTCCGTGTCCAGACCGTCCACTTCGATAGCGTGCCAGCCGAACGCTCGCGCCCGTGCCGCGTAGACGTCGCTTTCCCACTCCAGCATCGTCGGGCCGCGCTGTCCCAGGCGGTTCATGTCAATGATGGCGATCAGGTTGTTCAGGCCGTAGTAGCCGCCGAGTTCAAACGCCTCGTAGACGCTGCCTTCCGCCATTTCACTGTCACCGAGCAGCACCCAGACCTTGAACGGCAGTTTGTCGAAATACTTGCCGCTGTAGGCCATACCGACGCCGGTGGGCAGGCCCTGTCCCAGCGACCCGGTCGCCACGTCTACCCAGGGCAGGATGGGGGTGGGGTGGCCTTCGATACGGCTGCCATACTCGCGCAGGGTCAGCAGTTCCGCATCCGTGATCGCTCCGGCCGCTTTGTACATCGAGTAGAGCAGCGGGCAGGCATGGCCCTTGGAGAAGATCAATCGGTCGTTGCGGAGATTGTGCGGGTCGTTAAAATCGTAGTGGAGATACTCTGCCAGCAGCACCGCCATCAGGTCGGCAGCGGACATACTGGAGGTGGGGTGACCGGAACCAGCCTTCGTCGTGCAGCGAATGCTGTCGGCGCGGAGCTGCGTGGCAAGGTCTTTCCAGACCTGGGGCGAATGTACCATAGTGCGAAATCTCCTCAATCCTAACGTGCCGGAACCGACGATGCGTACTCGGCACGTGATGTCCGCAGGGAAAGCGGGGCAGTTCCAACGAGCGCGAGCGTTGGATACAAACCGCCCGTCACTTGCCCATTGTAGCAGAAAGTCCCTCTGAATTCAAGCCTCTATTTTTTCGCGGTTTCTGCCTGCGGCATCCAAGCGCGAGAAGACGTTTCATAACGACAGGAAACAGGCGTTTTGCGGCCAATCAGGGCAGGATTCGCCATGTGAATGGTGAATGCTATCGCAGTCATCCAGCAGGGCAGACACTTCCCGCGACGCTGGAATCCAGAAAGCGAGGGGTTGAAATGCCCGTAGACGCCCGACGTTCCCCATTCGAATTGCGCACCTTGTTGCACAGCCTTACTGTAGCGGCCATTTTCCCTGTGTTATTGGCTGCGCCCGGCAGGATCAGGGCGCAGCAGGCAGAAACCAAGCCTGCTTTGCAGGCAGCGAAAGGCGTATGGCGGCCCGTCTCCAATGACGTTCTGGAGAGCCTGACGGCCGCCGGGAAGAAAGTGAGCTGGCCGGGCGGCACCGCGGGCGTGGTCGTCGAGCGCGTTTCCGGGCAGGCTCTGTTCATCGTACCGGATCAGGGCGTCTGGACAAGCGCGAACGGCGGGCGAAGTTTTACGCGTCTGAAGGACGAGACCATCAGCGGACGCTGCGAAACAGGCTTCGCGCTCAATGCCGATCCGGCCGGTTCGCGCTTCGCCTGTTTCATGCTGGACGGCAAGAGCGGCCTCACGCTCGACAGCGGCAAGACCTGGACGCCTTTTCAGCAGCACGGGCGCGGCTGGGACTATGGCGCGGTGGACTGGAGTCAGGAAAAGCCACGCACTTTGCTCGCCGTCCACCACGAATCCGGCGGCGAACTTCATCTCAGCGCAGACGGCGGGCAGTCCTGGAAACTGCTCGGCAAGGACTATACCGCTGTCGGCATCTTCAACGCGACCGCACTGGTCGCGAGTCAGGGCAGCGGCATTCTCCGCAGCATGGACGGCGGCGCGACCTGGACAAAAGTCTCCGACCGCACGCCTACCGGGCGCGTCCTGTGCGTGTTCAAAGGAGTGGGATACTGGATCAGTCGCGAAGGTCTGCTGGTCAGCAGGGACAATGGCGCAACCTGGCAGGCGCAGGGCAGCGCACTCGAATCCGCGTGGGGGCCGTTCTTCGGCAAAGACGAGAATCAGATCGTCGTTGTGGGCAGAGCGGGCAAGGAGAGCGGCTTCTGGCGCTCAGACGATGCGGGCAAGACCTGGAAATTCGCCGCGCCCTTCCCGGAGTTCACCAAAGAAGCCCTGCCCGACTGGACGCCCTCCAAACAGTGGGCCGCAGGCTGGTTCGCCAACTTCGGCTGGGACCCGAAGCGCAACCGCTTCTATGCCTCCCGCATGGGCCATCCGACATTCGTCTTTGAACAGTAATCGCAGGATAAACAAGAAGCGACGAGATCAACAATGCCCACTCTTATCAGTTTGGAACGCCCCGATACCGCCGACGCACAGGCGTTGATTGCCGAACTGGACAGCTATCTCGATCCGCTCTATCCCCGCGAAAGCCGTCATGGATATAGCGTGGAAAAACTGCTTGCTCAGGGCGTGAGATTTTTTGTGCTGCGCGTGGACGGCATTCCGGCAGGCTGTGGAGGCGTACAGTTGGTGAACGGCGAGTACGGGGAGGTCAAACGGATGTATGTGCGTCCAGAGTTTCGCGGCAAGGGGCTTGCGAAAGGAATGCTGAATCATCTCGCTGACTTTGCGCGAAGCCAGGGGATTGAACTCCTGCGGCTGGAAACGGGCATTCATCAGCACGAAGCAATCAGACTGTACGAAGGCATGGGCTTCCAGTCTATCCCGCCCTTCGGCGACTATCGCGACGACCCGCTCAGTCGGTTTTACGAGAAGCGACTCTCCTGACGGTCGTTCTGCGTCTGACGATGGGGCGAACAACCCCCTGGCGTCCTATCCAGAGTGTAGGAGATCAAACGTAACAAAGAAGGCGATACTTTTTATTATATCGCCTCCTTTTGAACTGCCGGGGAAGGATTCGAACCTTCGACCTACTGTTCCAGAGACAGCCGTGCTACCACTGCACTACCCGGCACCATGTCCTATACAAACAGCCCTATTATACAATGCGACCGAAGGTTTGTCAAGGCAGACCGAACCGGTGAAACATCCCTGACAGGATTGCGTCTTTGAGAGGGAAGACGATTGTAACCCGTGCCGAATCGTGTTATAATCAGGACATGATATGTGGATTGAAGGGAGACGGGACGAATGGGAGATATTATGCTGACAGCAGAACCCGCGACACGACGCGCAGGGGAGGCCCTGTCGCCGGAACTCGCGACGAAATACGAGCGATTGCAGGCGATTTTGCGGGAAATGGGGCAGGTCGTTTTGGGCTACTCCGGGGGCGTAGACAGCACTCTCGTCATGAAGGTCGCGCACGACGTGCTGGGCGAGAACGCCGTCGCCGTCACGGGAGATAGTGAGGCGTTCCCGCAGGGCGAAGTGGACGCGGCCCTCGATGTCGCCGCGAAGATGGGCGTCACCGTGACCCGTGTGCGAACGCACGAACTCGCCAATCCGAACTTTGCTGTCAATACCCCGAATCGCTGTTACCACTGCAAGACGGAACTCTTTTCCGAGCTTCAGCAGGTCGCGCAGGAACGCGGTATTCGCTGGATCGTGGACGGCTCCCATGCGGAAGACGGCAAACCGGGTGACCATCGCCCCGGCCTGAAAGCCGCCGAAGAGCGCGGCGTTCGCAGTCCGCTGCGGGAAGCCGGATTTACGAAGGCCGAAGTTCGCGCTCTGGCCCTCCACCTGAATGTTCCCAACTGGGACAAGCCCTCGTTTGCCTGTCTCTCCTCCCGCTTCCCCTACGGCACGAGCATCACGGCGGAACTGCTCGCAAAACTGGACGGCTGCGAAAAGTTCCTGCGTGAACTCGGTTTCCGGCAGTTCCGGGTGCGGCACCACGACACGGTCGCTCGCATCGAAGTCGAGCCACAGGACATCGTGCGTCTGGTCGAACTGCGCGAACCGATCCACGCCCGCTTCAAGGAATTGGGTTATACCTACGTCACGCTCGATCTGGAAGGGTATCGCTCCGGCAAAATGAACGACACGCTGCAAAGCCGCCCGAATCTGATTCCGATCACGCTGCTGGAAATGGCAGGGCGATAAGAGGCTATGGACGCGGAACAATTGCGTGCGCTACTGGAACGGGTGAAGGCGGGCGAAACCCCGGTGGAAGATGCCATGACCACCCTGCGTGCCTTGCCGGTGGAAGACCTGGGATTCGCCCAACTGGATCATCATCGCGCCCTGCGAAACGGTTTCCCGGAGGTCATCTACTGCCCCGGTAAGGCGACGGAGCATATCGTGGCGATTGCGGAACGGCTCTCCCTCCGCTCCCGCAAAGTCCTGGCCTCCCGCGCTACCCCGGAAGTCGCCGAGGCCGTGCAGAAAGCCCTGCCAGGAGCCGTCTATCATCCCCTCTCCCGGATGATCGTCATTCCCGGAGTCGAGACGGACGGCGCGGCGGAGACAGCCTTCTCTGCCCTGCCTGTCAGTCGCTCCGTCGGAACGGTACTGGTGGTCTCCGCCGGAACCGCCGATATTTCGGTCGCGGAGGAGGCGGCAATCACGGCGTCAGAGATGGGCAGCCCTGTTGAGCGGCTGTATGACGTGGGCGTGGCGGGGATTCACCGTCTGCTTGGCCGTCAGGAGCAGCTCTTCGCGGCGAACGTGCTGATCGTCGTGGCGGGAATGGAAGGGGCGCTGGCCTCTGTTGTGGGCGGGCTGGTGTCGCGCCCGGTCATCGCCGTTCCCACCAGTGTCGGGTATGGGGCGAGTTTCGGCGGGCTTTCCGCCCTGCTGACCATGCTGAACTCCTGCGCCTCCGGCGTCGGCGTGGTCAATATAGACAACGGCTTCGGCGCGGGCTTTCTAGCCCACCTCATCAATCAGGGGAGCTGATCCTCCACGCTCCTGCCGTTTCATTTCATCCAGGCAGTCTCGCGCAGGGCCGCTTCGCGGCAGCGACCTGCCGGGAAAGGACCCCCTTGCGTGACCGGCTGACATTCCTGTGGAATCTCCGCACTAGCCCGGATATGCGGGTGCGCTTCGCTTGGTACTTTACCGTCGGAATGGCGGTCGTCCTCCTGCTCGCCTTCCCCGGCCCGCGTCAGTTCCTTTTAATTGGTCTTGGCGTGGTTGGCAGTCTTCTGGTGATGGTCGCCTCTGCCTGGGGACTGTTTCATCCGCGCCGTGTGCTGCGGGGCGTGCAGGCGGCGGCGCGGTGGGCGGGCTGGGTCACGCTGCTCCTGCTGATTGCGGGCTACGTCGGCGCGTTGCAGTTCGCGACCCGTATCCTGAGTTTCGCGCTGCCAACGACCGGCATTCTGACGATCCTGATCGCCATGCTCCCTATTGTGTTTGTTCTGCTGTTCTGTTATGGCTGCCAGGGGGCGGCGGTCTGCGCGTTCACTTCGCGCCGCTGGCCGGAGACAGACCGTCTGACCCGCATCGGCGTCAATCTCTGGTGGCTGCTGACCCTGGTCGGTTTCTTTCTCCTCCTACCCCTCCGCAGAACCGGTAACTCCCGCCTTACCGAGGTGGCGCTGCCGGGGTTGTTAGGGCTGCTGCCCCTCCTGACTGTTGCTCTCTGTGCGCTGGTGCGTAAGCCGGAATGGGAACCGCGCCGGATTGCAGAACGGCTGCTTCAGCGCCTTTCCCGCTACCTGACCGTCCGGGGACACTGGCGCGGCAAGAGTTTCGTGCTGGATATGCGTGCGGCTACGCTGGGCCTGCTGGTCGCGGTATTCACCTTCTCTGCCCTGCGCCCTGCGCTTCAGGCTCCGGGAGTGGCTCTCCTGATCTGGATGGAGCAACTGCGTAACCAGGAGGCACAGGGCGCCTGGGGCCTCGAAGACGACCGAGCCACCACGGCAATCTTTAGCAATTACCTGGCAACGCACGATCACTCCATTCTAGAACAGCGCCGTCATATCGCGCTGCTGGACCTTGACTCCTCTCTGCGCCGGACGATTTTAGCCCCGCCCTCCGCCGCCAGCACTTCCGGCAGCGCAAACCCTCGTACTCCTCGCTCTGAAAATGCAATCAATGCGCTGCTGATTCGGCGGATGCACGCTCTGGGCGCAACCGTCATCGTCCTTACTCCCCTGGAAACGCAGATGGAGATGCTTCCCAATGGTCTCAAGTTCGATGCGTCTGTTGACAAAAATATAACTACCAAACAGACAGCGGACGCGGCCGAACTAAAACGCTCCAGCGCCGACATGCCTCTGCTGATTGCTGCGATCAAGGAGACAGGGCACGTCGTCATCGCCCTTCCGACTCTGGTTTCCTTCACGGGGTTCGAGCGCGAATCCCTCAATATGAGTGTGCTGCCCGATGACCCGCTGGAAAAAGCCGCACACGATGCGGCAGAAGAGAAGCTGTTCTCCTACGGTTCCGTGCGCCTGCCTGTCCTGCCGGGCAAGGGGAAGTCTCTGCCGGTCGTTGCGGCACACCTCTACGCCACCGTCACCCACACCGCGCTCCCGGCAGGAAGCCACCGTCCTTCACAGATACCGATAGACTTTCGGAACGCAAAGCCAGACAGCGATTTTCTGCATATTCCTGCCTCCAGCCTGCTGACGCCTGCCTCACCGGAGGCTGCCGGTGCGGAACTGATTGCGACACCGGCAGGCAAGTGGCAGACTCTCCGGGAAAGCGTCAAGGGCAAAATCGTTTTTCTGGACGTGCTGCGGCCCCGGCCTCGCGAGACGCCTGTCGGAACGCTTCCCACGCGGGAACTGCTCGCCTACGCGACGGCAACGGTTTTGAGCGATGAACGCGGGCGGCGAGTCACGACACTGCATCACCTTTTTCTGACGCTGCTGCTCGGCGTATTTGCCGGGGGAATCTGTGCGAACCGAACGCCCTTCGAGGCGATTGGACGGGTCGCGCTGACGGCTGCCGTCGTCTTCTTTGCCTCCCTGCTCTGCTACTTCTTCTGGGCGCTCTGGCTGGATGCGGTTGTGCCGGTGGCGGCGATTCTGCTCACCTATCTGCTCGTGACGCAGCTTGCCTTTACGCAGGAGCGGGAGCGGCAGCGCGACCTCTTGAAGCGGTTCGTCGCGCCGCAGTTCGTGGACGCAATGCTGGCGCATCCGATGGACGCGCTCGGCCTCGGCGGCAAACTGAGTCAGGTCTGTGTGCTGTTTGCGGATGTGCGCGATTTCACAGGATTTGCGGAGCGGCACTCGCCGGAAGAGGTATTCGCCGCCGTCAACGAATATATGACGGCCCTGACCAACGCCCTTCATGCCTACGGCGGCGTCCTGGACAAGTACACTGGCGACGGGCTGATGGCCTGGTTCCCGGCGGAGGACGATTCACGACTCCAGATCGAACGGGCCGTCAAAGCCTCCCTTGCGATGCGGGATGCGGCTCTGGCGATCTCTGTCAAGCGCCTGGAACGGGGCAAGCCTGCGCTCAACTTCGGAATCGGCCTGCACTACGGGGAGGCGATGATCGGACTGGTGGGGAATGAGGAGCATCAGATCAACTACACGGCGCTGGGCCATGCCGTGATCGTCAGTGCGCGGCTTCAGACGCTGGCGGCAGGCGGGGAGGTCATCATCAGCGAAACAGTGTACGCCGCGCTCGGAGAGACGTTTCAGGTGCAGTCCCGCGACCCCGTCGCCGTCAAGGGCATTACGGAACTCGTCCGCCCCTATCATGTCCTCTCGTCGTAACGCTCCTCCTTCCGGCAGGCTATTTGCCAGCGGAGTCAGGTGCGTTCGGAATCAGGTCTGGAGGAAGTTGCGGAGAATGTCTTTGCCGTTTGGGGTGAGAGCCGATTCGGGGTGGAACTGGACGCCTTCGAGCGGATAGTCGCGATGCCGGACGCCCATGACCTCGCCCTCCTGAGTCTCTGCGGTGATTTCGAGGCAGGCGGGCATGGTCTCCCGCTTGATGACAAGGGAGTGGTAGCGGGTGGCCTGAAACGGGTCGGGCAGTCCGGCGAAGACGCCTGTGTTGTGATGGTAGATCAGCGAGGTCTTGCCGTGCATGATTCGGTCGTTGCGGACCACATCACCCCCGAACGCCGCCCCGATGCTCTGATGCCCCAGACAGACGCCGAGAATCGGCAACTGCCCCGCAAACCGCTGAATGAGCGGCACACAGACGCCCGCCTCGTTGGGCGTACACGGCCCCGGCGAAATCAGGATACGGTCGGGCTGCATCGCCTCGATCTCGTCCAGCGAAATCTTGTCGTTGCGGCGCACCGCCACCTCTGCCCCCAACTCCCCCAGGTACTGCACGAGATTGTAGGTGAAACTGTCGTAGTTATCAATGACGAGTACCATTCGCGGCGTTAGAACCTTTCAAACCGTTCGACATCCATGACCCAGCAGACCGCCCCACCGACCAGCACCTTGACCGGACTCGGCATGAACGTTCCGGCAGGAGCGGCATCGGGCGGCAGCACATTGACGAACTGTTCACGAGTCTTGCAGCTATCACTGATGACCTGCACCAGCCGTTCGACCTCTTTGCCCTCGACACCGATGAGCAGCGTTACATTGCCCTCGCGCAGGAAGCCGCCCGTACTCCCGATCTTGGTGAATTTGAAACCGTTCCGAAGCAGGGCCTCGGTGATCTTGTTCTTGTCCCGGTCGTGAACCACGGTGATGACCAGTTTCATGCGGCACTCTCCTCGATTGGAAAACAAGCGGCCTTCAGGAACCGCTTGCGAATACGGATGTCTCCCGAATACGATTCAGTATCTCCCGGTGCAAAACCTCGACAGGCAGGGCCGCATCCAGAACGCAAAATCGTGGCGTATCATTCGCCGCCTCACATCGGAATCCCTCCCGAACCCGCCGATGAAACTCCAGGGTCTCCCTCTCCATACGATTGCGGTCGCTCTGTCGTCCCAGCCCGACCTCCGGCTCCAGATCGAGCAGAAAGGTCAGATCGGGGAATAGCCCGCCGGTGGCAAAGTTATTCAGCAGGTGTACCGCATCGCGCCCTAATCCTCGCCCATAGCCCTGGTAGGCCAGACTGGAATCGGTGAAGCGATCACAGATGACCACCGCGCCCGCCGCCAGATGCGGCCGGATCACCTTCTCCACATTCTGCGCCCGCGAAGCCAGAAACAGCAGGAGTTCGGCCCGCGCCGTCATCTCCTCATGCAGCACCAGTTTCCGCACCGCCTCCGCCAGCGCATCGCCGCCCGGTTCACGGGTCACACAGACGGTTTTGCCCTCCCGCTCCAGAGCCTCCCGCAGCAGGACGATCTGCGTCGTCTTCCCGGCCCCCTCCACGCCCTCAAACGTCACAAAAAGCCCGCGCATGAAACATTGATTCCTTTCCCTGACTATCCATGAGTCTACCTCATCCCATCCCCATTTCTCTCCGAGCGTTCGGAGGTCCGCACCAAAATATTCTGCGAGGAGGGGAGGGACTGGCAAAAGCCCCCTCTTCCAGTCTGTAGCAAACTCTCTGGAAGAGGGGGAAGTGGCCTCTAGCTGCCGAAGGGCAGGATGCGAACGCGCCGCTGCGGGTCTACGCCGACGCTTTCGGAGGTGAGCTGGTGACGCTCTACGATCTGGTGCTGGAGACGGCGGGTGTAGGAGTTGGCCGGGGCCAGTTCCATCGCTTCGCCGTTGCGTTTCACCAGTTCTATGGCGGCATCCACCTCATTCAGTCCTTCGTCTATCTCGTCCTCCGTCTCCTCAATGACATCCGGCTTCATGCCGAATATCTCGCGGACACTGTTGGCGATCTGCGCGTAGGTGTTGCTGCGAACCACCGAGACCGGCAGCCTGCGCTGCGATGCCTCCCGCATCTTGCCGGGTTCGCGTTTGTAGGTCGCTTTCAGGGCGATCACTACATCGGCGTCGGCGATGTCACGGGCGATGTAGGCCGGGAGATGGCTCTCGGCAATAGCCCGGTCGAGACGGCTGCGGCTCACCCCATAGGGAAAGATACGCACCGTCGCGGGCAGCGGCTTGGTAGCAGGCGGTGTAGCGGCGGCGGCAGGGGTCGAGCCGTTCCCATTGCTGCTTTGCGCCGCGACCGAGGCCGGGCGCGGGGTCAGGCGGGCCGTGGCGGGTTGCCGCTCCGAGGTGTCCGGGCGCGGTTCCGGCTGTCGAGAGCGATTGACCGGCGACTGGACGTTCGTGCGCTCCTGACGAACATTCCGCCCGTTCGGTTCTCGATAGTCCGTGCGTTCGGGCATCTCACGAATGCCGAACGACTCGTCGGCCTTCTGAATCACCTCGATCTGCCCGTCCGCGTTACGGATACGGATCTCCGGTCGGGGCGGCACCCCACGCAGCAGTTTGTCTACCGTGCGCTCGACATCCAGATGCAGCGCGAGTTTGTCCACCTCCATGATCTCGATAATCACATCGAAGGTGGGCGGGGCCTTGCGCTCCAGCACGGTCTTCTGCGTACCGCGCCGCTTGGCCTCGTCGTCGGAGAGCGTGACGGCCTGAATGCCGCCCACAAGGTCCGACAATGTGGGGTTCATCATCAGGTTTTCGAGGCTGTTGCCGTGCGCCGTTCCGACCAACTGCACTCCGCGCTCGGCGATGGTGCGGGCGGCGAACGCCTCCTGCTCCGTGCCGATCTCGTCTATGACGATGACCTCGGGCATGTGGTTCTCGACCGCTTCGATCATCACACTGTGCTGAAGTTCGGGAGCCGAGACCTGCATTCGACGCGCCTTGCCGATGGCGGGGTGCGGAATATCGCCGTCCCCGGCGATCTCGTTGCTGGTATCCACGATGACGACGCGCTTCTTCAGCTCGTCCGACAGGATACGGGCCACCTCGCGCAGTTTGGTGGTCTTGCCGCGTCCGGGCCGTCCAAGCATCAGGATGCTCTTCCCGCTCTCCACGATGTCCTGAATGATGTCTATGGTGCCATAGACAGCGCGGCCAATGCGGCAGGTCAGTCCGACGACCTTGCCCTGCCGATTGCGAATGCCGGAGATACGATGCAGAGTACGCTCGATCCCGGCGCGGTTGTCCTTGCCGAATGCGCCGACGCGCTCAATCACGTAGGCAATGTCTTCCGCCGTTATCGGTTCCGTGCCGAGTTCAACGACACTCTCCGCGAAGCGGGCCTCGGGAATGCGTCCGAGGTCCATGACGATCTCCAGCAGGTCTTCCAGGCTCACCGTGGCTTCGAGGTGCGCTCGAAGCGGACGCGGCAGCGCTTCCAGAAGTTGCTCCAGATTGTCCGTGACGCGATGCTGTTTCGCGGCCAGAGGCGGTTGGCTGACGGTTTCCGGTGTAATCAACGTGAGGCTGTGGCCGGAAGATGTGGGAACGGTGTACAGCGGGGTTATTTCTTGTGTAGTCATGGAACGGTTTCGGGCCACTCCTTTTTGCGGCGTGCCGGGCAGAGGCAGGAGAGACTCCCGCAGTCCTGACGGCAGGGCGCAAAGGGCAATGGACGAAGCGCCGAACGGGGTCGGAAGGCCCGCCGAAAGAGAAGCGCGTCTGCACGGCTTGTTTCGACAAAGACATCGGCCCTGGGGTCCGGGCATCGCCCGCGATCCAGTGATAAGGCGTCCCGCTTGCGGCGGAGACGCAAGTCGCGTCTGTCTAACCGGTGGACAGAAAGCGCGATGGAAGGACAGCAGGCAGTTACTTCCTGCGTCACTGCATAGAGAAATCTCTATGCACCTATCAAGACCGATTCCCGATGTGGAAAGTTTCCACACTTCTATCATAGCGGATATTCCGCGATTTGACAAGTACATCTAGGGACTTTTTTCAGCCAAACCCACACATTTAGGGGCAAGCGAAGAAAAAAGCCTCCCGCGGGTGGTCTCGCCGGTCATTTTGCGGACAGATTTCAGGGACGATACAGGCTGTGCTGTCGTCCTCTGTCCGCCCTCTCTATCGCCGAGAGGAGCGAGGATGCTAAACAAAAAAGTAAGCCGGGGGTTGAAAACCCCCGTCATTAAAAAGCAAACGTCTCGCAGACGGAAATGCCCCAAACTCTTTGTTGTCTCGTTGCCTTGTAGGTTGCGCCGGAGTGAACTCCTGCGCTGGAAAAAGCAAATGGCTGCTTCGCAGGCATCGGAAATTGGGAGGTTGGGGGGTTGACCGGATTGTCCTTTGTCTTGAACTATGATTCGTCGGATTAGGGGATGGGCATGATTTCAGGCTGACCCGTTTTGCGTTGAAACGAAACAATGTGCAGACAAGGAGGTTTTGGTGGCGACGGGAGGGGCTTCGGTCTGCAATCATACCCATCCCCTAATCCGACGAATCATAGTTCAGCATCCCCACTTGACCGAGCAAGCTCCTTCCAAAAGTAACTGTTCTTACGGTAGTCATTCGTCTACTAAAGCGAACCAGTTACTTGGAAGACAAAGGACAATCCGGTGAAGACGTGTCACGACGGATGAAGCCCATTGCTCACCTGCCGGGCAACCCACGACGTAGCGCACCGTGAATACCGTGCCCGCGAAGCGGCCACTTGCTTTTTCCAGCGCAGGAGTTCACTCCGGCGCAAACTCACAAACGGTAAACCAATCCAGGGCATCTCGCATTTCCGTCTGCAAGACGTTTGCTTTTTAATGACGGGGGTTTTCAACCCCCGGCCAACCCCGGCCAAAATGACAGAGGTCAACCACCGGTGCCTCGAAGGAAAGAGGCGAACTTTGCGGCGTCAAACGTGGAGCCTTGCGAGACCCGCAGCGGCTGGCCGTCTGGCGAAACGACGACATAGACCGGAAGCGTGACGACACCTGTCAATTTCTGCTCCAGGTCTTTGTTGCGCTCGTTTTCCGGGGTGCCATTGTCGGTGTAGAGTTCGACGCGGATGTAGTTGTCCAGCTCTTTTCGCACTTCGGGGCGGGGGAAAATCGTCTGCTCCATCTGGCGGCAGTTGGTGCAGGTGTAGCCGGTGAAATTCACGAAGAGCGGACGGTTCTGCGCCTTCGCCTGAGCCAGCGCCTGCGCGTAGTCGTGCAGGAAGGTGACGCCTTCCGACGCGCTGCCGTTGGACGCCACGCTTTTGCCGGGGTAGGGGGAGGGCGGCACGAAGGCGTTGAAGGCGCCGAACGGTGCGCCTTCAATAGCGGCAAGACAGTAGAGACCGCCGATGATCGTCAGGACGCCCAGAGCGCGGCGCGGCCAGCCGTATTTCGTCGCGCCGTCGTGCGGCAGACGCAGCCCACCGAGCAGGTAGAGGCCCGCGATCACGCCGAGCATCGCCCAGAGCGCGAGGAAGACAGGCCGGGTGAAGACGCCCCAGCTCCAGACCAGATCGGCATTGGAGAGAAACTTCAGCGCGGCGGCGATCTCCAGAAAGCCCATGAACGCCTTCACAGAGACCATCCAGGAGCCAGCACGCGGCAGTTTCGACAGATACTGCGGAAAGAGCGCGAGCAGAAAGAAGGGCGACGCGAACGCCGTGCTGAAGGCCAGCATCCCCACCACCGGGTAGAAGAGACTGCCCTGCGCGGCAGTCGCCAGCAGGGTACCGACAAAGGCGACGGTGCAGGTAAACGAGGTCAGCGTGAAGGTCAGGCCCATCAACAGTGGGCCGAGGACGCCTCCCTTCGCGGTGCCGCCCTGTGCGGCATTCGTCAGCCCGGCAGGAACGATGATCTCGAAGGCGCCCAGCAGATTCGCCGCCAGAACGAGGAACAGTAGCGCCAGTCCCAGATTGACGAACGGACTTGCGGCCAGTTTCTGAATGCCCGTCGCGCCGAACAGCAGCGTCATCACCAGGCCGAGGCCGGTGAATGTGCCGACAATGCCGAGGCAGTAGGCCAGCGCGTCCCGCACTCCGTGGCTGTTCGACTGCTCCTTGCGCTTGGCGAAGAAACTGACGGTGATCGGAACCATTGGGAAGACACACGGCGTCAGCAGGGCCAGAAAGCCCGCGCCCAGTGACAGCAGAACAAAGGAGAAAAGCCCGTTCTTTTTCGCGGATTGAATGCTGTTGATCGTTTCGTCCGTGGGCTTTGCTGTTGTCGGCGGCGCGGGGTTTCCTGTTGATGCCCCACCGGGAACGGCATCCGGTGCGGCGGACGCAACAGTCGTGGCGAAAGACGGCTGCGGGGGAATTGCGGTCACGGCGGCAAGATGATCGGAACGGGACGCGCCTGCCGCCGGGGTAAATGCGACGGGAACCTCGACCGTTTTGGGCAGCAGGCAGGTTCCCTGTCGGCAGACCTGATACCGCACCTTGACCACAGCCTTCTGTGCGCCCGTCAGGCCCGCTTTGAGGGTCACCGGCAGCGCGAAGGCGACTCCGCCCGTGTAACTCTCCACATTGATGTGGAAACCGGGGTCCAGTTCCGTATGCGGCGGCGGCTGAATTCCCGGCCCTGCCGCCGTCAGCGTCGGCGTGGACTGTAGCTCCAGCGTGGTAACCGTCGGGCCGGAGTCGCGTTTGGTCAGGGAGTAGAGGTGATAGTCGCCCTCGATCTGCGCGGTCAGAACGATCTGCGCCCCTTCTCCGGGCCGTGCGTCCGCAGGCAGCAGCTTTCCTGTCCAGGTCACATCCCCCGGAGCCGCCATCGCCCGCACGGTCAGAAACATCAGTAACAGGAGGAGAAGGGGTCGTATCGTTTTCATCGCAGCGCAATTTCCTCTAAGGAGCGGTCACAAGAATCAGCGAATGGGGGCAAGTATTGCGCCACTGGGAGAAGGTTTATGGGGTCCCTTCTTGTGCGGCGGGGCAGCCATAGCCTTGAGAGGCGGCGCAGGAGAAGCCATCGCTTTGCCGACCGTCACGACCGCTGTGGTCTTCATATCCGACGGGGGGTAGCAGGCCTTCTCGTTGCAGCCCTGGTAATGAATGGTCAGTGGCAGGGTAAACTTGCCGGGCTTCACCGTCTTGTCGGCGGTTACCGGAATTGTCATTTTGACGGTCCCCTCATACACGGAGACCTTATCCCCGCTGAGGACGGCCTCCAGGCCCTTCGGATAGACCACTTTTCCGACCGTAAACCCTTTAACGGCTCCGACAGTGACCTCTGTGGCGATGTAGTTCTCGGTGGCGGGATTGGCCTGAATATGATAGGGCTTGTCTATGGTAACGGTGACGGTCAGGTTAATCGTCTTGCCCGGCGCGACGCTCTGCGGAACCGCCGTCGCCTTCAGGAACTTCGGCACATTGAACTGCGCCTTCGCTCCGATGGCGAGCAGCATTAAACCGGTAAGTGTCAGTGCGAGCCGTCCGGCGCGGCGCGAAAAATTCTGTTTCATAGGTCTCAATTGACTCCTTATCGTCTGTCGCCTGTGGCAAGCGCCGCAGGCGCATACGGCTGTTTTCGTGACGCGGTGGGCGAACTCCTGCTGCTGCGCTCTTCAACACTCTCCATCACTTCTCAGTTCCCATACGAACAACTGGCCCCGGTATGTCGCAGGGAAATGCCGGAACGGTGTGGAAATGGCGAGAAGGAAGCCATTTCGCCGAGGAGAGAGCCGATGCCGACGACCGAACCCCGCAGCCTGGAGGAGATTGCCGCCGCCCTGCGCGGGCGCTTTGAAGCCACCAACCGCGCCCGTGAGGAGGCGTTGCGGGCCTGCCGCGAGACGATCCAGTTCTCTTCGCGAACCATCCGGGCGGTGCATCGCGGCGAGATGGAGGCTGCACGGGCGCAGGCGGACGAGGCGAAGGCACGCGTGGAGGCGGTGCGGGCCGTGCTTGCCGACCATCCCGAACTGTTTCACGCAGGCTATGTCCACGACTCACAAAAAGAGTATGTCGAGGCGGAGAGTATGCTCGCTATCGTGGCCGGTCTGCCGCTGCCCGACCCCGATGCGCTCGGCGTGGAATCGGCGGCCTATCTGAACGGGATCGCCGAGGCTGCCAGTGAAAGCCGCCGCTATGTTCTGGATAGGCTGCGGGCGGGAGACATGGAACGCGCCGATGCCGTACTAAAGGTTATGGACGACATCTACTACGAACTGATAACCTTCGACTTCCCGGACGCTGTCACCGGCGGCCTGCGCCGCACCACTGACGCGCTGCGGGCGGTGCTGGAGCGTACACGGGGCGACCTGACCCTGACGCTCTCACAGAGACGGCTGGAGGAGGCCCTTAATCGGGCAGGGACTCCCCCATGTTAAGCGTTCTCATGCCGATTTTAGACGAACGCAACACGCTGATGCCGCTTCTGGAGCGGATACGCGCCGTTCCTATCGAAAAAGAGATACTGATTGTGGACGACGGCTCGACGGACGGGACCCGCGAACTGCTGGAGACGGAGGTCGAGGGCAAATTCCCGGAGGTGCGCGTCTTCTACCATCGCCAGAATCGGGGCAAAGGCGCGGCCATCCGTACCGCCATTCCCTGCGCTCGCGGTGAATACTGCATCATTCAGGACGGCGACCTGGAGTACTGGCCGGAGGACTACCTGCCCATCCTGAAGGCGTTCGAGACGGAGAAGGCCGACGCCGTCTATGGCTCCCGCTTCCTCAACGGTTGGCCACCCATGCGCCTGCCGAATCGGGTCGTCAATGTGCTGCTCGCCCTCATGGTGCGCGTCCTCTACCGCACCCCAATGACGGACGAGGCGACCTGCTACAAGGCGTTTCGCACGGAACTGCTGCAAAGCCTGCCGCTTACCTGCCGCCGTTTCGAGTTTTGCCCGGAGGTGACCGCGAAGGCGATCCGGCGCGGCTGCCGCATCGTGGAGGTGCCGATCCGCTACGCCGCCCGCAGTATGGCGGAAGGCAAGAAAATCCGCTGGACGGACGGCGTCGAGGCGATCTGGACGCTCCTTAAGTTTCGTTTTGTGCGCTTCTGACGCGGTAGGAGACGCAAAGCGAGCGGTGTATGTGAAAATATCCTGCGAAATACGTAGTGTGGAGAGAATAAAATACGGTCAGGGGGTGATGTGCGGCAATGGAGGATTATGGTATTCTAAAGAGCCTTTTTCAAAAGTCGGCTGTCGCCGTGGTTGGTTTGTCCGCCAAGAATGCCACAGAGCGGGTTGATCGTCGATTTTACTGACAAACAGACGCCAATCTCGCCTTTTCCTGACAAAAGACGTCTCGGCAGACGTGT
>JBBRLP010000051.1:0-34165 GCA_038231295.1 Chthonomonadales bacterium | reverse complement strand
TCATGCGTATCGCCGACGCCAGCGCCAACTCGGAGTTTATGGATACTGGAAAGCGGAGCAGGTAGACACTCCGTCAATGCCGTTACGGTTCGCTGCGTAGACAAGAATTAACCAAATGAAACGGAACGCACCCAATTCATTCCGGCGTAAATCTGTTGGACGTTGAGAGCTTTCCGGCGTAAATTGCATTTCCGTCTGGAAGACGTTTGCACTTTATTGCCAGGGGTTTTCCAACCCTCGGCTCCCCCCGGCAACCGCTCAGGCAAAGAGAACCCGCGCCGAGACACCTTCGTCGTTTTGATTGAGCGTGATTTTCCAGCCGTTGGCGACGGCGATGGCCTTGCAGAGGGCGAGGCCGAGGCCATTCCCGCCCGCCTCCGAGGTGCGGGCTTCGTCGGGGCGATAGAACGGCTCGAAGAGAGCGTTCGTGTCCAGTCGGTGCTGCGCGGGAAAGGTGTTGAAGATTTCGAGGAGAAGCCCTTCCGGGGACGAACGGAGCGAGAGCCGCACCTCTCCGCCGGAAGAGGCGTATTTGAGCGCGTTTTCGAGCAGATTGCGAACCAGCATCTCGATATGCTGCGGAGGCGCGGTCAGTTCAACTGCGGCCAATCCTTCGGTCGAAATCTGCAACTGGCGGCGGGCGATCAGCGGAGCGAACTGCGTCAGGAACCGCGCACTGATCTGCGCGATCTCTACCGGTTCCGCAGGCAGGGTTTCGGGCGTCGGGCGGTCCAACTGATTGAGCAGAAGCAGGCCCTGCACCAGTGCGGTCAGACGCTGTGTCTGGCGCGAGGCTTCCGCTGTCGTCTCCCGGTACTCCTCCAGGGTGCGTTCGCGGCTGAGAGCCACTTCCAGATGCCCGGAGAGCGCCTGTAACGGAGTGCGGAGTTCGTGTGAGGCTGCTGCGTAGAACCGGCCCTTCGCTTCCGCCGTCTTCCCAACCCGCTCCAGCAGGGCGTTCAGTGTGGCGACCAGTTCCGTTACCTCCGCGTCCTGCGATGGGGCGTCCAGACGCAGGTGCAGGCTGTCGTTGGAAACGGAGACACGCGCCTGTTGGGAGAGTCTGTCAATCGGCGACAGAGTCCGCCCGACCAGCCACCACGCTCCAAACACCGAGGCCAACACCACGCAGAGACTCAGCGCCAACAGAACGACTGCCTCACGCTTCAACACTTTTTCCGTCTTCTCCCAGTAATAGCCAACGACGACCGTGTTCGCGCCGACCGAAAACTCCTCCGTGCGCCAGCCATCGGCCTGCTGACGCGGCCAGCGCGGCCCCGCATTCTGCGACCGCAGCGTCACCCGCCCCTGTGCATCCGCCAGAAGCAGGGCCACATCGTCTGTTTTCAGGCTGTCACCGTTCTCCCGGATATACTCGTTGAAACTGTTCTCTATCGCTGTACTGACCAGTTCGCCCCGGACACGTTCTGCCGCTGTATGCAGTGTGCTTTGCGCCGTGTGGAGGGCGGAATAGAACAAATAGAGCAGCAAACCGCCGCAGACCAGCAGCATCAGGGCGACCGTCTGGAGTGCAAACGCCAGCGTCATGCGGGCGCGGATGGAGTTCAAAGGCAGACGCTCACGCACCCTCTTCCACTCCCATTCGGAATCCCACGCCGCGCACCGTGTGGATGAGCGCGGGAGTCTGGCCTTTGTCTACCTTGCTGCGGAGATAACTGATATAGACATCCAGAACGTTGTCGCTCCCGCCAAAATCGTACTGCCAGACGTGTTCCAGGATCATAGAGCGTGTCAGAACGCGATTCTCGTTCCGCATCAGGTACTCCAGCAGCGAGTATTCGGTCGCGGAGAGAGAGACCGTTTTTCCGGCCCGTACCGCTCGCCGGGAAGCCGGGTCCAAGGTCAGGTCGGCGACACGCAGCACCGCAGGCGTGGTGACCGCACGGCGCAGCAAGGCACGCGCACGCGCCAGCAGTTCCGCCAGTTGAAACGGCTTGACAATGTAGTCGTCCGCCCCGCTGTCCAGCCCGTCTACCCGATCTTGCAGGGTGTCTCTGGCCGTGATCATCAGAATGGGCGTCGCGACGTGCGCGGTTCTCAGCCGCCGGCACACTTCCAGTCCGTTCAGACCCGGCAGCATCACATCCAGCAGAATCAGGTCGTATTCCAGCGTTTTGGCCCGTTCAAGGGCGGTCAAGCCGTCCGTTATCGCTTCGACTGCGTAGCCTGCCTCGCTCAGCGCCTGACGCAAAAACCGCGCCACGCTTTCATCATCTTCCACAATCAGTACGTTCATGGCACGACTCCTGAACGGAAAAACCGCTCCCCGGCCCCAATTCTGGGGGAGTGAGAACAGAGACGCCCCCGGCCCCCGATTCCGGGGGAGAAGGCATTTTCATGCGATAGGGTGCGCCCCGCGCATGGAAGGCTGAACGAAAAAAAGCGCAGGCGGGGTTACCGTCCTGCGCTTTCTCACTATGGAGGTGGAGAGACTCGAACTCTCGTTCCCAGCGACTTGTCCGCGATATCTACGAGCGTAGCCCCAATTTGTGTTTCGCGACCGCCTGTCTTAGAGGCACGGCTAACGGTGCGCTAGACTGCGTTTTGTTGTCCCAGCTCAGGCGGCAGACAGGCCCGAGGCAGTAAGCCGGAATAGGTTATGCCCGGATCACTCTCGTCCGGCAGGAGAGAGGCGGACATCACGGCACTTAGGCCGCGAGCGCGTACTGATTAGTGTTCGCGTTTATGGTTTTGCCGCTTTTTACGAGGCCCACGGCGCCTCGGCTCGCAACCGGGGACAGCATCTACCAGGTCGACACCAATCACCCCCAGAACACTGTTATTATACGACACAACGCGTCCAAATGCAAGCCCGGAAATCAGGCCACGCGGGGCGCGATTACGATATGGCGGTTGGTATCATCGCCTTCGCTGTAGGTCATGATGTCAGGGTCGTCCGCCAGCGCGTTATGGATGATGCGCCGCTCGTGCGCGGGCAGCGGCTCCAGTTCGGCCTCCTGGTTGCGCTCCTTCACCTCCCGCGCCAGCTCCTGAGCGCGTTCGATAAGTGTGCTCGCCCGGCGCTCCCGGTAGCCTTCGGCGTCGAGCATCAGGCGCACCTCCGAACTGACCCGATGCGCCAATACGGTGTTGCACAGGAACTGAAGGGCGTCGAGGGACTGTCCTTGCCGCCCCCAGGTCTGCCGCACGTTCTCGCCCAGAATCTCGATCTGAAGGTAGGGCTTCTGCGCGGAACGCACCACCGCGTGCGCTCCCAATCCGCTTGCCACACACAGTTCCTGCACAAAGGTCAGAGCCATCTGCTGATCGGCGCTGAGGCTCTGCTCCGCCACTACCTCGGCTCCCGCACTCTCCGGCTGCTCCGCACTATTTGATTCGCTCATTTGTTCTCTCCTTCGCTCGGCGCTTCTCTCCAAACGGCCTGGCCTTGCATCGTCGAAAGGCCCTCCGTGATGGCGGCCCCAGGCACACGACACTTACGGGCGTGGGCGGCGTTTCTTCGGACGCGGTCCCGTGCCGGACGGCATCTTGGGCGCGGTCACGGGCTTGCCCAGATTGCCATTTGCGCTGGCTCGGTCTCGATCCGCGCTCTCACTGCGGGACGGGCCGGAGGGGGGAAGGATCACGGTATCCCCATTGGCGAGTCGCGCCTTGTTTGGCCGATAGACGAAGTAGTACTGCTGCGCGGTCGAGATGATGTTGAGCACCAGCCAGTAGAAGATGAAGGCAGCCGACCACTTGTACTGCATGAACATGAAGAACATCAGGCCGGTCGTCATCACGGCCATAGATTTCTGTTGCTGCGCCTGCGCGGGATCGGGAGCAGGGGTCAAACGCATCGTGAAATAGTTGCTGGCCGCATAGAGTATGAGCAGCGGCACATCGAATTTCGCCAGATCGCTTCCAATCACCGTCGGGTATTTGTTCGCCAGCGAACTGCCAACCCAGAGGAATTTGCCGTTGGCGAAATGATACTCGTAGAGGCGGATCGTATTGTAGACCCAGATCATGAACGGCAGTTGAATGAACATGGGCAGACAACTGGCGAACGGACTGACGCCATGCTCCTTGTACATCTCCATCGTCTTGGCCTGAAGCACCTGCGGGTTGTCTTTGTACTTCGTCTGCAGGTCCTTCATGATCGGCTGTATCTTCTGCATCTCACGCTGGCTCTTATACATTTTCAGCGTGAGCGGGAAGGTGATGCCTTTGACAACGATAGCGATCAGGGTGAGCGCGAACCAGTAACTAAACCAGGGAAGTCGGCCCGTCACCGCCACAAAACTGTCCACAAGACGGTAGTTGAACTGCTTCGCGTTCAGCGCATCGAGTTTCTGCTCGACCTCGACCCGCATATTCTTCGCCATCTTGCCATACTTCGTCTCGGCGTAGTGATCCACCAACTGCTTGAGCGACTCGTGGGCGTTGTTCAGACCCTCGGTCTGCATCTCTACCAGCGCCGGCGAGGGCTTCGGCGGAATGACGCCTGCGAAACGGTTAGCTCCGAACTCCGCATCGCGCCACAACGCCTCCGACGCCTTGTCCTGATTCTTGCCGTCGTTGGCATTGCGGATAGACAGATACTCTTCATGCGCCTCTCTGGGCCGCTCTTTTTCGAGACTGACAGCGTCGTCGAAGGTATTGGGATAGTCGCTGCGGATTGTTTTCTGGCCGCAGCCGGTCAGTCCCCCGACCAGCAGGATCATTGCGAGTAGCAGTGCGATGTTGCGCGAAGCGGATTTCAAAAGATTGTCCTCGGAGAGCGTATTAAGGAACCGGATCGTAGCCGCCGGGGCTGAACGGATTGCAGCGCAGAATACGCCGAATGCCCCAGGCGACGCCCGTAAACAGGCCGTATTTCGCGATGCTCTGCGCCGTATACTCCGAACAGGAGGGATGGAAGCGGCACATACGCGGACGCATCGGAGCCGTCACCTGATAGGCCCGAATGACCAGCAGCGCCAGTTGACGCGGCAGCGACAGCAGCCAGAGCAGGAATAGCAAAGGCGTCTCCTTTTAGAGACCTTCAGGTGCGTCAGTTGCCCGCAGGCGTTGATACAGGCGGAGTTCCGGCTTCGCGCAGCAGTCCGCCACGCCGCAGCAGTTCCGCTACCGCCGTCTGCACGGCCTCCCATTCGGCCCCTTTCGCTCCGGTGCGCCCGACGAGTATCACGTCGAACGGGCCTTCACGCAGGTCGGGTAGCCGCAGGCGCACGGCTTCCCGGAGGCGCCGCTTGATACGGTTCCGCACGACGGCATCGCCCAGTTTTTTACTGACGACAAAGCCGATACGTCGCCCCGGAACGACGTTTGCGTGTTCGCCCGTTCGCCGCATCACATAGAGGACCGCCAGGCTGTTGGCATGGGAGCGGCCTCGCGCATAGACCAGGCGAAAGTCTCGGTTTTCACGTAAACGCTGTTCAGCAGGCAGCATCGGCTGTTGTTTCGACGGGTGAGTCGCCCCGGCAGGCGGCCTCACAAGTCCTTACGGAAGAAAGGCGCGAACGGTTTCCCTTCGCGCCTGCCCTTCTCTACTTGATAAGTTCCTGGCGTCCCCGTGCGCGGCGTCGGCGGAGGACGTTGCGTCCGTCCAGAGTACTCATGCGCTTGCGAAATCCATGAACACGCTTGTGGCGTCGGTTATGTGGCTGGAAAGTTCGTTTCATCTGCTGTTCACACCCCTGAAAAAGATTCCCGCTATTATAGCACAGGTAAGCCGAAAGCGACAACCTTTTTTCAGGAAACGCCTCAATCTATGCTGAGACTATCGAGATAGGCCCGCAGATCGAGGGCGGCGGCATCCGCCTGATCGTGCAGGCGGGCCGCTTCTTGGCGCAGCGCTTCTATCTTCGTCTCCTGCGTGTCCAGCGTGGTCACATAACGCTTATAGAGGGGGTTGTCCTTGTCGAGCGCCATCATATTTTTCCGGATACGCTCCTGATCCACATTGATCGCCTGGATGTCGGCGTTCCGTGCGTCTCCCTGCGCCTGCAAGTCCTGTACCTTCCGGCGGCGCGTGATGACCTCCTGGAGCGCGGCCTGAAGTTTCGGCGAAATGGCCTTCTGTTTCGTGTAGGCGATGAGGGTGCCGAGGTCGCCCTCTATCAGCCCGAAACTCTCTGAGAGGGGCCTTTCGAGAACGACTTTGAGACTCTCCGTCTTGCCCGCCGGAACCGCGACGGCGAAGCGGTACAGTTTCGCGGTGCGCTCTGCCGCCTTCTCCGGCTGAATGAGTTTGTATTCGCTGTTGAATGGATGCTCGATGAGGACAATGCGCGGCTTGTCCGAGCGGGATTTGAGCGTGTAGACAGTCTCGGTGTGTTCGCGCCGCTTGATGATGAGGGTGCGCTGCCGCAGACTGAACCCGGTCTCGACAGTCGCCGCCGCAATCGGCTGGCGTTCGCCCTCGACGGCCAGGTCCACGGCGTAGGTCAGCAGACGGGAATCGCCGGGTGGAATGTCCTCCATACGGGCGTCTCCGGCATAGACGCCGTTGTCGAAGAGGGTAACGGGGCCACCCTTCAAATGCAGGCCCGTCGTGTTGTGGACGCGCACGGCGTTAAGCGGAAATCGGGCGTCCGTATCGGCGTTGTAAAGCGAGACTTTCTGCGTCTCGATGTCCTGCGCCACCACCGGAATCAGCGCGGACTGCTGCCGCGCCAGGTCTACCGGGGTCTTGATCGTGTACTCAAACAGCTCTCCCGCCTTCTGCCCTGCTGCCTGCGTCTGAAGCGACTCCCGCAGACTGTCACCAAAACCCGATTCGGCTGGAGAGGAACCAACTTCCACCCCCATGTCTTTTGCAGCATCCCCTTTATTACCCTTGCTTCTGTTGAATCCTGGAGCGCCCCCGCTGCCGCCGCCAAAACCGCCGCCCGCGCCCCCCCCATAGCTGCCAAAGCCGCCGCCCGGCCCGGCTGGGCCTCTGTCTCCCTGCGGCCCCTCCGCGCCAGCCCGTTTTATCAGCAGGCTTGCATCGTTAGACAGTGCGTAGAGACTGCCGTCGTTGGTCTGCGGGTAGGGCGAGGCGACGATGTCGGGCGCGACGGTCGGCCTTGGCAGATAGAGCGGCTGGTAGAGGTCTTGAATGAACGAGACAGGACGACCGGAGACGAGCGCCAGCTGAACGCCCTTCCAGTCGTCGTCGGAGGTGTTCTCCACCATCGCCCAACCCTGAAGGTAGGATTTGCTGTCCGGTTTCTGCCCCTTCTCTGCCGCCGCCCCGCCTATCAGCAGGCGATAGCTCATCTTCCAGAGCGGCGCTTCCATGACGTACCCGACGCGCACATCCCGTTTGCCCGCGCCCGCGAAATGCAGCGTGACCTGTCGTTTCTGCTCATCTGCGGTAGAGGCCAGCGTCGTGAGCGCCTCCCGAAACTCTTTGTTCAGCCGCTCGTCCAGCAGGCGGATACTCGTCACCGTATCGAGGCGCATACTGACAAATCCCTCGTCGGTCAGCAGGTTCAGGAACGCGGCGTTGTTCTGTTTGCCGTCCGGCCCCGTGACCACTCGCTGCTCCACCCCCATGATCTGTCCGGTCTGTCCGAATTTGATGCCCGTCTCGACCGTCACTTTCGTGCCACGCAAGCGGCTCAGAATGTCCTGCTGACTGAGGCTCTGCGTCATATCCACCGCGAACGAGTGCAGGGTATGGCTTATCGGGTCACGCGCCGCATAGGTCGCGGGCAGCACCTGCCCCTGCCGATCTATAAGTACCATGGATTTGAGAATATCGTTGATCTGTGCCGTCCGAAACAGCAACGGTATCGTCACGTCTCCGTCCACGGTTCCGCCCCGCTCGGTATAGGCGACGCCGCTGGTAAAAAGTGTCACTCGCCGCACCGGGAGCGTACTGGAAGGCGCAGGCGGCGCCTGCGCCAGAGCAGGCATCGCCAGACACAAAGTCGCACAGAACGCCAAAGTCTTTTTCATGGGAGTGGTTTCCATTCATCGTTGATTGAGGGATAGGCACCTCTTAGACTCAGGCGTCCAATGAAAGGTTACGCTCGCACTTTCATCTGGTTTTCATCTTCGCTGCGTAAGGTATGCTAACCGAAATCCCTGGAGTACCCGGCACAGGAACGTGCCGGGCTGGAAAAAGCGGTCGTCCTACGGACGAAGACTTCGGAAGACGGAACGTTATCGCGTGGTCTGTGAGGTTTTCCGGCGGTTGAAAACCCCCGGCAGGAAAAAGCGGACGTCTTCCAGACGGAAATGCCGGAGGTCAGAAGCTGGCTCGTTGACTGTGAGGTTTGCGCCGGAATGAATTCCTGCGCTGGAAAAAGCAAGTGGCCGCTTCGCGGGCACCTTGTATTGATAGGTGGAGGGCTTGCCTGTGAGCCTCCTCGTCTGGGGGCGCGACGGAGTGAACTCCCCGCTAGGTGACCTTCCGCCCAGTTTCCTTCGGAAACGTCTATACGGTGAGGGCCACTCTTCGCATTCAACGTATCGCGTCCGAAGGACGATCCGGCGAAGCCGCGTAGCGAGGGGTGTCAACCCTTTGCGGACCCTTTTCGGGCCATCCACGACGCTTTACACGGGACGAAACCCTATTTGCTGCCCTCCTGGGCAACCCGTGACATTTCGCATTGTACAACTCGTGCCCGCGAAGCGGCCACTTGCCTTTTCCAGCGTAGGAATTCATTCCGGCGCAAACCTCACAGTCAACAAGCTAGCTTTCTGGCCTCCGGCCAACCTGCCAATCACGTTCGTAAATCCGAAACGCATCTACTTTTCTCAACAGGAGCCCCCTCATCGTGGAAAACAGACAAAAACCGTTCGCCTTGCTGTTCGCGGTCGCTATTCCGGCGCTGGCCGTGACCGCGCTAGTTCAGCACCGGGCCAATGGGCAGGCTCCCAATACTGCCGGGAGATTGCGCCTCGCCGCCGCGCCGGCGGAAGTCAAATCGGAGGTCAAAATCGAGGTACGAGACGGATATCGCTATATCACCTCGAATGGCATTCCCGATCATCCGATGGGACAGTTCCCGAACGCGGGCAATCCCAACAGCGTCTCCCCGCAGAGCTACCACTACCGCGTCTCGCTGACCCCAAAACTCGCAGAGAAGACGTCTCCCACGCGGATATTCGGCGTGGCGGTCAATGGCGTTCCCTTCGACCCCGGTACGGCGGAACTCTGGAACGGGAATTTCAACTGGCATTACGAGGCGCTTTCCGGCTTCCTCTTCTCGCGAGGTGGCCTCGGCGTGGACGAAAACCTGGCCCATGTCCAGCCTACCGGAGCTTATCACTATCACGGTCTGCCGATGGGGCTGCTCAAAAAACTGGACTACACGCACAAAATGGCGCTTGTCGGCTACGCCGCCGACGGCTTCCCCATCTACGGCAACTACGCCTATGCCTCGCCGATGGACCCCCATAGTCCGCTCAAAATGCTCAAATCGAGCTACCGCCTCAAGAGCGGCAATCGTCCGGGGGGAACGGACGGTCCCGGCGGCGCCTACGACGGCTCCTTCCAGCAGGACTACGAGTACGTCACAGGTCTCGGCGACCTGGACAATAACAACGGTCGCGAAGGCGTCACCCCTGAATACCCCAGAGGCACTTACTACTACGTCATCACCGACAAATGGCCGTTCATCCCCCGCTCCGTCAAGGGAACTCCCGACAGCAGTTTCGCCCAGGGCGGGCCAGGAGGCCCTGGTGGGCCGGGCGGACGCGGACAGGGTCGCCCCGGCTTTGGCCCGGGCGGTCAAGGCGGGCCGGGAGGCGGACAGGGTGGCCCCGGAGGAGCGCCAGCGAGATTTGTGCCAGGTGACGTTCTGGGTTCCTATCTGGGACTGACCAAAGTCCAGGAGGACAAACTGGAGAAACTCATCAAGACCGTGGATGCCCTGCGCCGGGAGAACTTCGCGATCCCAGAATTCGCGAAACTGAAACTCACGGACGAACAGATAAGCAAAATCGCAGGTGGAGCCGCCGTAAAAACGGTGCTGACCGAGGCTCAGAAAAAGGTGATGGACGCCAATCAGCGTCCGCAGTTCGGCGGCCCTGGCGGACCCGGTTTTGGTCCCGGTGGACCTGGCGGGCCAGGAGGTCCCGGCGGTCCCGGACAGGGAGGACCGCAGGGTGGGCCAGACGGCCCACCGCCTGGAGCGTAGCCGCCCGCAACATCCTCCGCCCAACGCAGAGCCTCTCCCCGAACATTCGGGGAGAGGCATTTTAACGCATTCGGGAGAGGCGGCGAATATGGAAAATGGAGTTGGCGATGCGGAGAATGCCGAAGACGATGAGGATGACGGCAATGGTAATCATGCCGCCATCGGGAGAGACAGCGCGGCCGCCGGTGAGGAGACGGCCGCCTGTCAGAACCATGATGCCGAGCGCAGCGGAGGTAAGGCCAAGCGACATATAGAGCCAGCACCAGAAGAGCAGCAGTTTGCGCTGCGCCGGATGCTGTGGGGCATTTCCTCGCCCCGGTGTGAGACCGGAAAACATGGCGCTCCCCTAAATCTCCATCTCTGCCGAGGCGACGTTGAGTTCGCCGCGCCCTCCGCGCCGGTAGCCTTTCCCGTTGCCGTTCGGCTCTTCCGGGGCAGTCACCACGGCCTGCGCGGGTTCTGCGGGCAGGCCGGTCTCGAACAGACGCTGGGAACGCTTCACGGCGGCGGCGATCAGCCCCTCGAACAGCGGATGGGCGCGGTTCGGGCGAGAGCGGAACTCCGGGTGGAACTGCGTCGCGATAAAGTAGGAGTGCGTCGGAATCTCGATAATCTCCACCAGCCGATAGTCGGGCGAGAGGCCGGAGCAGACCAGGCCGAGTTTCGCAAGCTGTTCGCGATAGTCGTTGTTCAGTTCATACCGGTGCCGATGCCGCTCCTCAATGGTGGAGGCCCCGTACAGTTTCTCCGCCAGCGTCCCCGCGACCAACTGACACTTATAGGAGCCGAGGCGCATGGTCGCGCCCTTCTCGACGATCTCTTTCTGTTCGGGTAGGATATGGATCAGCGGATGCGGCGTGTCGGGCATCACTTCTTCGCTGTGCGCCATCTCCAGCCCCGCTTCGTGCCGTGCGAACTCGATAACCGCCATCTGCATCCCGTAGCAGACTCCCAGGAACGGCAGGTCGTGCTTGCGGGCATAGTGGGCGGCGGCGATCTTGCCCTCCACGCCACGCCCCCCGAAGCCCGGCGCGACGAGAACGGCGTCCACGTTCTGCAGCACCTCCGCAGCCGGCCGCTTCTCCAGTTCTTCACTCTCGATCCAGTGCAGGTTGACCCGCGAATCGCAGGCGATGCCGCCGTGAATCAGCGACTCTGCGATGGAGATGTAGGCATCCCCGTTCTCGGTGTACTTGCCGACAACCGCGACGTTGACCTCATACTTCGGGCGTTTCAGCCGCTCGACAATCTTCCGCCACTCGGTGAGGTCGGGCGGATTGTTGGGCAGTCCCAGCCGCTTTACGACCAGATCGGACAGCCCCGCCGCCTCGAACAGCAGCGGAACCTCATAGATCGTCTCGGCGTCCTGCGCCTCGATGACCGCCTCCGGCTCGACATCGCAGAAGAGCGAGATTTTGCGCTTCATCTCCTCGGAGATGGGCAGGCGCGTCCGGCAGATCAGCGCGTCCGGCTGAATGCCTATCTCACGCATCTTTATAACGCTGTGCTGCGTGGGTTTCGTCTTCACTTCGCCCCACGGCCCGACATAGGGGATCAGCGTGACGTGAATATACATCACATTTTCCGCGCCCACGTCCTTCTTGAACTGCCGAATCGCTTCCAGAAAGGGCAGTCCCTCCAGATCGCCCACGGTGCCGCCGACCTCCGCAATGACCACATCCGCGTCCGGCTTTCCGTCCACGCCCTTCGCCGCCAGTTTGATGCGGTCTTTGATCTCATTGGTGACGTGCGGAATCATCTGGACGGTAATACCCAGGTAGTCGCCGCGCCGCTCTTTTTCAATGACGGAACTATAGACACTGCCTGTGGTGACACTTGCCCGACGCGTCAGGTCCACGTCCACAAACCGCTCGTAATGCCCCAGATCTAGGTCGGTCTCCGCGCCGTCTTCGGTCACGAACACCTCACCGTGCTGATAGGGACTCATCGTTCCCGCGTCCACGTTAATATAGGGGTCGAGCTTTTGAAGCGTGACGTTGAAGCCCCGGTTTCGCAGCAGTCGGCCCAGACTCGCTGTCGTAATCCCTTTACCGATGCTGCTGACCACGCCTCCGGTCACAAAAATATATTTCGTCATCCCCTGCACCCTTTCTCGTGGCTGCGCTGCTATTTCGTTTCGATACGCTCAAATTCGACATGGTTTTCCGTTAATATCGGCAGCAGGGACTCCTCGACGACGTAGACATCGTTCGGCAGGACTTGCAGACGCCCACCCGTCTTCTGCATCAGGAGCATATAACCGCGAGTGGCGTCTTTGGACAGGAGGCGAATACGCGCCTGTCCCTTCTTCTGTTGCTGATACTGTGGCATGAGTGTTCACTCCTCCAATGCAAAAAGCGCAACAGGGGGTTTCCCGTTGCGCCCGGATTCTATTATAGCCCATTTTCGGCGGCAGTGGCAAGCGAAAATCGGGCTTTCCGTTCGCCCGTTCGTGCATTGACGCGCCGGACAGAAGATGATATAATAGAGATACGCGGAACGTAGCGTCCGCGACCATTTTCAAGAAAAGAACGTCCCGGACCATGCCATTTGCCGCCTTGCGTTCTCTCTGGCTGCGTTTCGTCCTGCTGTGCGCCTGTGGCGCTCTGCTGACTGCAAACGCACGGGGAGACCGTTTCAAATCGCTCTACTACTCCTTTGCGCCGCCTGCGGGCTGGAATAAAACCACGAAGGGCGTTCCTACCGGTGGCGTCGCTTTCGTCGGCCCGACGGAGAAGAACTTCGCCGTCAACGTCAATATCTACAGTGAACCCGCGCCGAACGAGACCTTGCAGCAGTACGTAGATGCCAGCCGGAAGCAGATACTCGCCAAAAAGGTCATGGACATTAAAAAAGAGAGCGGCAAGACGATGGGCGGGCAGCCCGCGTATGGTTGGCGGGCTGTGATGACGGTGCCGAACAAGCCCCATCTGCCCGTTCTCTTCGTGCGCCAGGTGATCGCCATGCATCTGAATCAGGCGTTCATCCTGACCCTGACCTACCCGAACACCCTGCCACAGGCCAGCAAAGACAAGTACGATAAAGCCTTCGACAAAGTAGTCGATTCCTTCAAATGGGAGCGCGATAAGTGATGCATACCAATCGTTTTTGGGCGGCAGTAATTTTCATTCCGCAGGCGACGCAGACGGCCTGACGTTCTCGTCAGCCCCGGCGTCGCCTTCTCGACCGCGCCCTGCCAGAACGCTCCGCGTTCCCGGCGGCGCGTTTTTTGCGCCTGAATTATCGCTGCCTTGAGGAGAGAGTTGAGAACGAACATGAGCGAGACGGAAACCAAACGCGACTATCGCGGCACCCTGAACATAACCCTGAACGACAAAGACCCCGGCGCATTTCCGCAGCGGGCCAGCCTGCCTGCGCGGGAGCCGGAACTCCAGGCCCGCTGGGAGGCCATGAACCTCTACCGGCAGAGCCTGGACAAGCCGTCGCCACGAGGCACGTTTATCCTGCACGATGGCCCGCCCTATTCCAACGGCGACATCCATCTGGGCCATGCCCTCAACAAAGTCGCCAAAGACATCGTGACGCGCTTCCATACCATGCTCGGCTACAAATCGCCCTATGTGCCGGGATGGGACAATCACGGAATGCCTATCGAGAACGCCGTCGCCCGCAAATTCCGCGAAGAGAAGAAGGTCGTGGATCGGGTGACGCTGCGCCGCGCCTGCCGCGAATATGCCGCGAAGTGGGTGGAGATACAGCGCGGGCAATTCAAACGCCTCGGCATACGCGGCGACTGGGAAGACCCCTACTTGACGATGGCAAGCGACTTCGAGGCCAAAATCGTCGAGACGTTCGGTGAACTGGCGACGCAGGGCTTCATCTATCGCGGCCTTAAACCCGTCATGTGGTGCGCCACCTGTGAGACGGCGCTGGCGGACGCCGAGGTGGAGTACGAAGACCATACCTCCAACAGTATCTATGTTCGCTTCCCGCTCTGGAGCGACCCGCACGGCGTCTTCGCCCTGCCGGATGCCGCCCCGGTGACGCATGGCGAGACGGGCAAAGGCGTTCCTGCCTATGTCGTTATCTGGACGACGACGCCCTGGACGATACCCGCCAACGTCGCCGTCGCCGTCCATCCCGAAGCGGAATATGTGGTGGTAAAGACTGTAAGAGGTGAAGCAGATGCAGCGGAGACGGCCTACTATCTGGTCGCACAGCCTCTGCTCGAAACCGTCATGCAGACCGTCGGGGTGACGGAATTCGAGACGGTAAAGACGGTGCGCGGCGCGGATTTAGAGGGGCTGTTCTTCCGGCATCCGCTGTTCCACCGCACCTCCCTGCTCGTACAGGCCGACTACGTCACGATGGACACCGGAACCGGCATCGTCCACACCGCGCCGGGACACGGCAAAGAGGACTTCGAGACCGGTCATCGGTACGGGCTGGAGGCGCTGAACCCCGTAGACCCCGCCGGACGCTACACGGCGGCGGCAGGCGAGTATGCGGGCCAGAGTTTCGAGGGACTGCGCGTCACCACGTTCGGCAACGCGGGCGGCAAGGATGCGGAGGCCAATACCGCGCTCATCGCAGCCCTGCGGGAGTCGGGCAACCTGCTGAATGCCAGCCGCTACGAACACTCCTATCCGCACTGCTGGCGCTGCCATAGCCCGCTCATCTTCCGCGCTACAGTACAGTGGTTTATGAATATAGACCACGACGGTTTTCGGCAGAAAGCCCTCAAAGCCATCGAGGAGGTGACCTGGTATCCGAAGGAGAGCGTCAACCGCATCACGACGATGGTGGGGAATCGCCCGGACTGGTGCGTCTCGCGGCAGCGTTCGTGGGGCGTGGGCATCCCGGCCTTCTATTGCGACGCCTGCGGCGAACATATCCTGACGAAGGAGAGCGTCGGTGCGGTTGCGGAGTGGACACGGCGGGAGAGTTCCGATGTCTGGTACGAGAAGACGCCTGCCGAACTGCTGCCGGAGGGTTTCCACTGTCCACACTGCAACGCGGGCGTGGAGCGGCTGCGGAAAGAGACCGATGTGCTGGATGTCTGGTTCGACTCCGGCTCGACCAATCGCGCCGTGCTGCAAAACACCGAACACTGGTCCGACCTTTCCTGCCCTGCCGATGTCTATCTCGAAGGCGGCGATCAGCATCGGGGCTGGTTCAACTCCTCGCTGATGATCGGCGTTGGAACGCTGGGCAAAGCGCCCTATCGCGCTGTCGTGACCAACGGCTGGACACTGGACGAGAAGGGCGAAGCGTTCAGCAAGAGCAAGGGCAACGGTGTCAATCCGCTGACCGTCATCGCGCAGTCTGGGGCAGACATCGTGCGGCTCTGGGTCGTGTCGCAGAACTTCATGGAGGATACCCGCTGCGGAGAGAACCTGCTCAAACAGGTCGGCGAGATGTATCGCCGTATCCGCAACACGTTCCGTTTCCTGCTGAACAACCTGTACGACTTCGACCCGGCAACGGACGCCGTTCCCGACGCGGAGATGCTGGAACTCGACCGGTGGGCAGTGGCGCAGTTGGACAGAGTGGTGCAGGCGGCGACCGGCGCTTACGAGCGGTACGAGTTCCATCGGGTCTATCAGGCCACGCTCAACTTCTGCGCGACGGAACTCTCGTCGTTCTATCTGGACGTGCTGAAAGATCGGCTCTACGCTTCGGCGCAGAACTCCCCGGAACGCCGCTCCGCGCAGACTGCCATGCACCGCATCGCGGAGACTCTGGCGCGTCTGCTCGCGCCCGTTCTGGTGCATACGTCAGAAGAGGTCTGGGACTACCTGAAGATGCCGAACAAACCGACCAGCGTCCATCTCGCGGACTTCCCGACCGCCGGTGCGGAAAACACGGCTCTGCTGACGCGCTGGGAGCCGGTACTGGCGGCTCGCGAAATCGTGAAGAAGGCGCTGGAGGAGGCGCGGCAGGCGGGAACTATCGGCAATCCGCTGGAGGCGGCGGTGACGCTGTCGGCGGACGCGGAAAGCTACGCCGCGCTTCTGCCGCTGCTCGATCAACTGCCCGCTCTGTTCTTGGTCTCGCAGGCGCACCTGACCGACGGCCCTGCTGAATCCGGGCTGACTGTCACGGTCGCTCCCGCGCAGGGGGCGAAGTGTCCGCGCTGCTGGCTGATGAAGACCGACATCGGCGCGAACGCCGCCACTCCTGATCTCTGCGCCCGCTGTGCCGACGCGCTCACTGCCTGAACCCGAATCGCCGTTCGTTTCGTAAGGACATCAAAGTCAACAGGAGGAGCGACGATGCAGTTACGCAACGTTCTGGTTATCGGGGTTCTGGTATTGCTGGCAGGGGCAGGCCGGGCGCAGCAGGTTCCCGTTGAAAAGCCACTGCCACCGGGGTACGAAGCCCTGGTGGCAGCGGGCAAGACACTGCAAACCAACGAAAAACTGACGGCGGCGATGGCGGAAAAAGCCACGCTGACGCAGAAGCGGGATGCCCTGGCGCAGAAAGAGGTCGGCCTTGCGCTGGAGAAGCTGAGAGACTGGCTCGCCGGTCCGCAGCGTCCAGCCAACCTCTCGACGCAGACGGAAGTTCCCATCGAAGTCCTGGGCCAGATGCGGCAGATCACCCGCACTCTCAGTATGGAGCAATATGTTCTTCTCTCGGAGGGCAAGACACGCGAGGCGATTGCAAGCGCACGGGACGGACTGCGGCTGAGTTACGTTATCAAGGAGACCAACTTCCTCGGCTGGATGACCGGGCTGGCAATGGATCGGGTCAGCGTCGCGACTATGACCCGGCATCTGGATCAGCTTTCGATCTACGACTGCGACCGTCTCTCCTCCCTCGCGACCGACTGGATGCGTTCGTCGGACACGGTGCCGCTGATGCTGCTCGGAGAGAAACTGCGAATGTTGAAACTGATGACAGAACATCGCGCCGCCATACGGCAAGCGTTTGCGGCAGGAACGCCGCCGAACGGACAGGAGGTTCCGAAGGAGATACAGAAACTGGACAGGGCCGGGTTGGAGAACGCCCTGAATGAAGCAGCGGCCCGCGTAGGTCAGGAGTTCGGCCTGCTGGTGGAGTCGCTCTCTCAGCCCTACCCGGACACGCCTCCGGCAATACCGGTGAAAACCACGTCGCCAACCGCTGCCGAACTGATTGCCGCGGAATATATTCATGCTGTCGCGCCGCTAACGAACAAAGTACGCGATGCCAGTCTGACGCAGCAGACACAGGCACAGTTGCTGGCCTGCCATGCCGCGATTCACCGTTTCCGGTGGGAGCATGGCGAACTGCCAGCCGCGCTGACGGCCCTGCAGCTTGGCAAGACCATCGTGGACCCTTATAGCGGCAGGCCCTTCCGCTACGAACTTACGGGAACAAACTATCTTCTGGAAAGCGTCGGGCCATTTGCCCGCGACGATGAGGGCAATCCCCTTCCCGGCAAACGGCTGCCGGTGAAGATGCTCACCGACCGCTAACACTATTCCGCACTGAGGAGGCCACATGGCTGCCACACCGCAACGCACCGACCTGAAAATCGAAGAGTTTCGCAAACTGCTGATGCAGGAACGCGCCCACCTGACGGGCGACCTGAAAGAAGAGAAAGCCGAGGAGTTGGGAGAAGCCGAAGACGCAGGCGACAATGAACTCTCCCGCTACGCCACCTTCGATCCCGGCGACAATGCCGACAGCGGCGTCATTTTGCAGGACGAGGAGCGGTCGGAACTCCAGCAGGAAAACGTCGAGTCCATTTTGCGTGACATTGACCATGCGCTGGAACGTATAGAAGAGGGAACCTACGGAATATGCGAGGTCACCGGCAAACCCATTCCGGTCGCCCGCCTTCGCGCCATTCCCTGGGCCACCATGACGGTGGAAGCCGCAGAACAGGCCAATCTATGACAGAAACACCCGGCAATACCGAATCACTGCCAGCGCCCGCCCTCCAAAACGGAGGGCTGAGACCGTTTACCTTCTATCTCATCGTCCTGATCGTTTTCGTGGCGGATCAGTGGAGCAAAGCCTGGATACAGCGCAGCCTCGGATATGAGGAGTCGCGGGATATCTTCGGCAAAGCCTTCACCCTGACCTACACGCACAATACCGGCGGGGCGTGGGGCCTGTTGCCGCATGGCAATCCGATCTTCATCGGCTTCGCCCTCATTGCGGCAGTGGCCCTGCTCTTCGCCTACCACCGCATCGCCCGCCCCGACGCAATGGTTTCCGGGGCCTTCGCGCTGGCGCTGGGAGGCGCGTTCGGCAACCTGGTAGACCGCCTGCGTTTCGGCTATGTCGTGGACTTTTTCGATGCGCGGATCATCCACTGGCCGGTCTTCAATGTCGCCGATTCCGCCATCTCGTGCAGCATCGTGCTGCTGCTCATCCACTTCCTCCGTTCCGCAAAAGCCGAAACCAAAGAGACCACCGCGACCGCGCAGCGGACAGCGGAGTAAACTGCCCATGCACCCCATTCTCTTCACGATTCCCGGCCTCAATCTGCCCGTTCGCGCCTACGGAACCCTGCTGGTCGCGGGCTTTCTGGTGGGGGTGTGGCGGGCCATGCGGCTCTGCCGCCGCCGCATGATCGCGGAGCCGGAGGGGTCACCACGCCGCATTAGCCCGGACGACATTTTCGACGTGGGAATCATCGGGCTGCTGGTGGGTCTCGTCGGCGCACGGATCACCTTTGTGGTTCTGGACTGGGCCAACTTTGTCAAGACGCCCGTTGAGGCGCTGAAAATCTGGGCGGGCGGGCTGACGCTTCAGGGTGGGATGTTCTTCGGCATTCTCTATCTCATCTGGTTCTGCCGCCGCAAGAAACTGCCGCTGCTCGCGGTCGGGGATGTCTGCGCTCCCGCGTGGGCCATCGCCTATACCATCGGGCGCTTCGGCTGCCTCTTCAATGGCTGCTGCTATGGCGGAGTCTGCGATCTGCCCTGGGGCATCCGCTTCCCGGACGAGCAGCATCCCGGTCAATGGACGCCGCCCAGCCACCCGACGCAGATATACGCCTCCCTCTTCAACCTGGTCTTCTTCTTTATCTTGATCTGGTGGGAGCGTCGCCCTCGTCGGGACGGAGAGCTTTTCTATGGCTATATCGCCATGTACGGCTTCTACCGCTTCATCGTCGAGTCGTTCCGGGTAGGCGCGACGGCCATGCTGATTCCCGGCACGGGCCTGACTCTGACCCATATCATCAGCGCGATGATGGTCATTCTCGGCGTGACGGCCATTGTGCTTCTGCGCCGTCGTCGTCCAGCCTACAGCGATGCACCGATGCCTCCCACCACACCCACGACCGCCATCAAGGAGGCCTAGTTCGCTCATGTCCCGAAAGATCGTCGGTATCCTCGGCAGCACCCGTGAGGCCACAGAAAAATCCGGCCCAGAGCAGTACCTCAACCGCGCCTATGTGTGGGCTGTCGAGCAGGCGGGCGGTGTCCCGATCATGCTGCCTGTCACGCGGGAACCGGACATCATCTCTCGCTATCTGGGCCTGGTGGATGGCCTTCTGCTCTCCGGCGGCGTAGACGTGGCTCCGGCCTGCTTCGGCGAGGAAGCCCACCCGCAGCTTGGCCCGGTAGACGACGACCGCGACACGACCGAACTGCCTCTGATTCGAGACGCGGTCGCGCAGGATATGCCGATCTTCGCCATCTGCCGGGGGATTCAGTCCCTCAATGTCGCGCTCGGCGGCACACTCTACCAGGATATTCCCGCGCAGGCCCCGTCCGAAATTCATCATCAGCAGAGCGATATTGGAGTCCCGCGCAGCCAGACCTCCCACTCTATCCGTATCCTTCCCGACAACCGCCTTCGCAGCATCGTAGGTCAGGAAGAGATACGCACAAACTCTTTCCACCATCAATCTCTCAAGCGGGTTGCGGAGGGTCTGGTCGTCACCGCACACGCCCCGGACGGCATCATCGAGGCCGCCGAGAGCCAGACGCACCGCTATATCGTCGCCGTGCAGTGGCATCCCGAAGAGACCGCGCCCAACGACCTGCCCTCGCGCCAACTGTTCGCCTCTTTCCTCGCCGCGCTATAGTTCCTGCCCGGACAAAAAAAGAACCTGTGTCTTTCCCTCGTGGGAGAGACACAGGCTCCATCTTAACTTGATGGACTTTCAATGAAAAGGAGGACATGCGCTGGTTATCAAACGATTCAGCCCGCAAAGATGTTCCCAAAGTTTTTCAAGGCTTTTTAAACACTGTTTACAGTGCGCCCTGGTGAGAGCAAGGGGCTAACGGCCTCTTCCATTTCTGCAGGAGAGGCACACAGGATTTTCCATTCTGCCATCGAGAGGAAAAATATGCAGTGTTTTGGACGCTGGGCGCTCTGTGTCATCGGTGTGCTGATCTGGCAGGTGGGGGCAGCGCAGAGCCTGCCGGGGCAGGAGAGATCTGATATGACCGGGCAGGCATTACACTACTACTTTCCGCCCATCGGTAAGAGCCGACCGCACAAAATGAGTGCGGACGTCTGCATCTATGGAGGCACGTCCGGTGGCGTCATTGCAGCCTTGCAGCTCAGGCAGTTGGGACGCAGTGTAATCCTGCTTGAGCCAGGAGGACATCTGGGCGGCATGACGACAGGCGGACTGAGCGATACCGACATCGGCAACAAGGCGGCCATTGGCGGGATGTCGCGAGAGTTCTACCGGCGCGTGGGCCGGAAGTACGGCGTGGAGGAAGAGTGGCGCTTCGAGCCGCATATCGCCGAGCAGGTCTTTCAAGAGATGGTAAAAGAGGCGCATATACCGGTCTATTTCCATACGTTTTTGAAGTCGGTCGAGACAAAAAACGACCAGGGTTCCCCGCACCTCGTCGCGCTCATGACGGAAGACGGCCTGACGGTTCGGGCAAAAATCTTCATGGATGCGACCTACGAGGGCGACCTGATGGCAAAGGCGGGAGTGCATTTCCATGTCGGGCGCGAGGCAAACAGCGTCTATCAGGAGACGCTCAACGGCGTGCAGGTGCGGAACCTGCATCAGTTCGACCGGGCGGTAGACCCTTATGTGAAGGAGGGCGACGCGGCGAGCGGCCTGCTTCCCGGCATCAATCCTGCCCTTACCAATCCAGAGGGTGCAGGCGACCGCCGCATCCAGGCATACAACTTTCGGCTCTGCCTGACTACCAACCCGCAGAATCGTCTCCCCTTCCTCAAACCCGCTGGCTACGACCCACAGCAGTATCTGCTGCTCAAGCGCCTGTTCACGGCAGGCTGGCGCGAGGTATTCCGTAAGTTCGACCCCATCCGTAACGACAAAGTGGACAAAAACAATCACGGCGCGATCTCCACGGACTTCATCGGCAGAAACTACGCCTACCCCGAGGCCGACTATCCCACCCGCGAACGCATTTTTCAGGAGCATCTGGCGTGGGTACAGGGCCTGTTCTGGTTCATGGCGAACGACCCCGACGTGCCGGAAGAGATTCGCGTTCCCATGAGCAAATATGGTCTGTGCCGGGACGAGTTTGTGGAGACGGGCGGCTGGCCACATCAGCTCTATGTCCGGGAAGCAAGGCGCATGATTAGTGACTACATGATGACCGAACATAACTGCAAGGGGAAAGCTGTTGCTGAAGATGCGGTCGGGCTGGCGGCCTATACGATGGACAGCCACAACTGCCAGCGTTTCGTGCGCGATGGCCGTGTCTGGAACGAGGGCGATGTCCAGGTGGGCGGCAGCCCGCCCTATCCGATCTCCTATCGCGCTATTATCCCGAAGCAGGCCGAGTGCGCCAATCTGTTCGTTCCAGTCTGTCTTTCGGCCTCCCACATCGCGTACGGTTCTATCCGCATGGAGCCTGTTTTCATGATTCTGGGCCAGTCGGCGGCGCTGGCAGCGGACATCGCATTGACGCATCACATCGCCGTTCAGCAGGTAAACTATGCCGAACTGCGTCCTGCTTTGGAAAAAAACCATCAGATTCTCGCCTGGACGAAGCCTCGATAAAGCCACACAAAGTGCAAACGTTCAGGCTGTGCCGACCGTATGAGGGAAGGGCTTGCCCGCCGCCATTCGCACCGACATCGCGAAAATACAGACGCGCCTCAACCTTGCATTGGGAGTGAATATGGAGCCTAAAAAGACCCGCATCCGAGAGCCCTTCAATGGACTATCTCACATGGTTGGGGCCGTGCTCTCGATAGCGGCCCTCATTACGCTGCTGGTTCTCGCACATGGGCGCGTTTTACAGAGTTTCGCCTTCGGCATCTACGGCATTAGCCTGATCATTCTCTACACCATCAGCGCCCTCTACCACTCTCTGCACATCACCGAAGAGCAGGAGTCCTGGTGGCAACGGTGCGACCATATCGCGATCTATCTCCTTATCGCCGGAACCTACACGCCGGTCTGCCTGCTGGCCCTCCCCGATCCGCTTCGGCGCAATCTCCTGCTCGCCGCCTATGGGATCGCCGCTGTTGGCATCGCTCTCTCCCTACTCTGGAAGGGCATTCCCCACTGGATTCGGGTCGTCCTCTATGTCGTCATGGGCTGGCTGGCCGTGCTGGCATTGCCCCATCTCCGCACGACTTTCCCCGCCGCCGTCAACTGGATGATCGCGGGTGGACTGGTCTATACCGGCGGGGTCGTGTTCTACGCCACCGAGAGACCCCGCCTCTGGCCCGGCAAGATCGAAGGCCATGAAATCTGGCACCTGTTCGTGATGGGCGGTAGCGCCTGTCATTTCGTGATGATGCTCTACCTCCTCCGCGCTCAGGGGTAGGGCATAGTCTCCCTTCTCCCCACCTCCCTGTCACACCTCGCGTCCGTATGCGTTTTCTCTCTTCAAGCCGGAAGTCAATGACCATTCGCTTCCGTGCATGTTGTCAGCGCCCGACAACCGTATTCGCAGGAGAAGACCATGAAAAACAGACATTACGGGTGGACTGCCCTTCTGGGTATAGGTGCATTGGCTCTCATCGCAGGAGTCCAGCCGGCTTATGCCCACGAAGATGATAATAGCCATAGCCAGAAACATCAGGACCTGAATCAGCGGCACGATAACCTGCATGACCGCCTGGATCAGAAGCATGATACGGTACATGATCGTCTGGGTCAGAAACATCAGCAGGAGCATGATCGCCTGGAGCGAGAGCATGAGCGCTGGCATCAGCGGAACGATAACCGCAATATCAGCGACTACGACTATCAGCGGGCGCATGACAATATCCATGATCGTCTGGATCAGAAGCACGAGCGTGACCACGTACAACTAGACAAACAGCACGACCGCGCTCATCAGCAACTCAATCGTGACCATCAGCGAGGTCATGGCTATATCCAGAATGACCATAGTCGCTGGCACGATGGGAACGACAACTGAATCGAGAGAGTAATTCGAGGCGCAAGCGTCTCAAAGGAAATAACATGAAACACTGGATTCTGACCGCGATGGCACTCGCCTCCCTATCGAGCATGGCGCTCGCGGGGCCACCGCACAGCCCTAAACATACGACAGTGAAGTCAGCCCTGATCTGCCCCGTGACCGGCGATAAGATCGCTTCGACAAAAGCGGCGGTAGGCCATAGCGTCTACAAGGGCAAAACCTACTACTTCTGCTGCGCCGGATGCAAACCGCGCTTCGACAAGGATCCCGCGACCTTTGTCAAGCACTCCAAGATGGGCAAGTTCGAGAAAATGTAGGGCTTACGAATATTCGTTGGCGCCTTTCGTCACACAAAACAGGCCGGTTTCCCGGCCTGTTTTGCGCTGTCGGCCTCGTCTCTCCACAGTTATGACCGCCGCGTGTGCCGACTTCCGCTGCGGTCTTCCTCTTCCGGCCTTACGGGATCGCGGTAATGGTGTTCTTGAATGTGCCCTTGGCGTAGACCACCTGGACGCCGTAGTAGCGGGCCGTGGAGGTCAGCGGCAGAGCGGCCTGAACCGGGGACTGTGTGATGAGCTTCTGCTGGATCATCTGGCCGTTCGCATCCAGAGTCGCGACATAGACCTTCTGTACGCTTGCGGTGCTGCCAGCGTACTGCACGAGCAGTTGGTTGGACGCCGTGCGGACAGCAGAGACAGAGCCGGAGGCGGAGGCCGCTCGCGCTCGTGCCAGGGAACTGAGGGTAGACGTACCGGTCGTCGTTCCGGTAGTGCCGGTGGACGTTGTCGTCGTGCCTGTGGTCGTTCCCGTAGTGCCGGTCGTGGTGCCATTGGAGGTGGTCGTCGTTCCGGTGGAGGTCGAACTGCTCTGGCATTTAGACTGTGTGCCGGTCGTCGAACCGGTGGTCGCCTGGGTGGCAGCCCGGCCTGCGGACTGACCGCGTGCCTGACGTCCGCCCCGCTGACATGAGCCGGGAGCCGCCAGCAGGCAGAGAATGCCGCTGGCCGCCACCAGAGTCAGTCCGAGCGTCGTGTACGTTTTACGTTTCATGACAATGCTCCTATCTTTAGGTTCTGTTTCGATGGTCAGCGCAGCCAGAGACTATTCCTGCGTCCGTTCTTCTGGAACAGGGCTGCCTCTCCGGGCCTCGGGACGGGTTTGAACTTCAAACCACTTCGGAAGCTCTACATCGAGAACGGTCTGCCGGAGATACCTCGCCGTTTTCGCTTTCCGAGTGCACTTCAGAGAAGCGCAGCGTTGCGACGCCTGACAAGGAGAGTATAAGTGAGAAATGTAAAATCCTGATGAAGAGAGAAAGCCGTGCTTTCTGTCAAGGACTCTGCCGAACCAAACCGTCTCGCCTACTCACACAAAAGCGTCTGAACCGCTCGTGCCTCGGACAGACGCTGTGGTATAATCGGATGAACTGTAAGGAGGGAAACCATGCCTGCCATACTCATTCCCAACACGCTCGTTTTGCCGGAAACTCCTGCCCAGGACCGCGAACTCATTCCTGCCGCCGACCCCCGCGCCGGACTTATCTCCATCAATCCGGCACGACTGAGTGGCACACCGTGTTTCGTCGGAACCCGCGTTCCCATCCAACATCTCTGGGATTATCTGGAGGCAGGAGAACCCCTCTCGGAATTTCTCGAAGGGTTTCCCGGAGTCACGCATGAACAAACCGTTGGCGTGATGCAACTGGCACTTCGGCAGCTTCTCGAAGACACACCGTCCCGTTGAAAATTCTCCTTGACCATAACCTTGCTTCTTCCCACCATCCCGCCCGGACATCCCGCGACCCACTCACCCTGTCGCGCCCTACCGATTTCCCCTTCTCGCCAACCCCCACACAAAAAGCGTCTACCGCACTTGGGACGCTTTTTGCCGCTATGGTATAATGGGACAAAGGAGGCACAAGCCATGTATCAAATTACACTAGATGAAGCCGCAGACCGCTTGCCGGAGTTGGTACACGCATTGAAGCAGGGCGATGAAGTCATTTTGACTGAGAACGAAATTCCACTGGCACGCCTTCTGCCACCTCTCTCAGAACCGCCGCGCCCGCAAGCCCGACGCGGAAGCCACAGGGGGGAAATTCTCTATATGGCTCCCGATTTCGACGCCACACCGGAAGGCTTCGAGGACTACCTTTGATGCCGCTCCTCCTCGACAGCCATTCCCTGCTCTGGTTTGCAGACGACGCCCTGCAACTGCCACCTTCTGCCAAACTCTTGATTGAAGATCCGAGCAACACCAAATATGTCAGTCTTATGAGCATTTGGGAAATAGCCATCAAAGCAGCGTCCGGCAAACTCATCTTGAAACGGGAAGCGGGCGTTTACCTTGCCGATGTCATGGCAAAGAATGGCTTCCTGCTTCTGACACCGACATATGACCACGCGATTCTTGCCGCCAGTTTGCCCCTGCACCACAAAGACCCGTTTGACCGCTTCCTCATTGCCCAAAGCCTGTCTGAGAAAATGCCCCTCATCAGCGCAGACGAGATTTTCGACGCTTACGGCGTCACGCGCCTCTGGTAGCCACCCCCGCCGGATGTTCCCCGGCCATCTCACCCCATCGCGCCCTGCCGATTTCCCCGTTCTCGCCAACCCACACAAACAGAGGCTGCCTCATATCTTCCAGTAAATACAATCCCCGGTAGCAGGGGGCAGGGAGGGCGATAGATAGGAGGCGAAGATTAGAAAACCAAAGCTCCCGGAATCGGGGCGGGGGGGCGAAAACATAACCTCAGTAAAATCGGCCGGTCTGCGGGCTGACGGCGTCTCCGTTTCGCGTGGAGAAGGTCACTGCACTCGAGCGCGAGATTCTCCCGCTTATCACATACAGCACGGCGAAATGCAGATGCGGCTCTGTGGTATATCCCGTGCTTATCCTCGGCGAAGCCATGGGGCGAAAGACACAGCCCGGATGCGCCAGCCGATAAGGGAAACATAACTAACCGTCCCGCGTTCCCAGACTATGAATGGTCTGACAACGTGGGACGGTTAGTTTCTTGCAGGCTGCTTAATCGCTCAGGCGAGCAGGTCTTTGACGGCTGCGCCTTTTTCGGTTATGGCGATAGGCCGACCGACCGGGGTCATAAAACTCTTGGAGGGGTTCATGCCCAGCACCGTCGAGATCGTCGCGAACAGGTCGGGAACGATCACCTGCTTGTCCACCACCTTCGTGCCTTCGGCATCGGTCTGTCCGTAGGCCTGGCCGCCGCGCACACCGCCGCCCGCCATGACCGCACTCCAGGCTCCGGGGAAGTGGTCGCGACCGTCGTTGCCGTTGATTTTCGGGGTGCGTCCGAACTCGCCCATCCAGATGACCAGGGTGCTGTCGAGCAGTTTGCGCTCCTCCAGGTCTTTGATGAGGGTCGCCATCGCCGGATCGTAGGTGTTCATCTGCTTGGTGACGCGGTTGAAGTTGTCGGTATGCGTGTCCCATCCGTCCAGGACGACCTCGACGAACTTCACGCCCGACTCCACCAGCCGCCGGGCCATCAGGCAGCCCCGTCCGAAGTTGGTATCACCATAGGCAGTCTTTACTGCTTCCGGCTCGTCGGTGATCTCGAACGCTTTCAGATGCGGGGAGCGCATCATTCGAACAGCCTTGCCATAGACCGCATCGCGTCCCTTCACTTTGATGTCGCCTGTCTCCGCTGAGAATTCGTTCTCCAGCATCCCCAGCGCGTTCTGGCGCATATCGAAGCGCGTCATATTGACGCCGGGCGCGTAGCCAACGTTGGCGGGCGGCTGACCGGGCTGCTGAATGACGAGCGGGCCGTACTGAACTCCCAGAAAACCCGCGCTCAGGCTGGGTCCGCTAATGCTGACGAACGACGGCAGATCGAATTTCGGATCGCCCAGTTCTTCGCTCACCCAGCCGCCGAGCGAAGGATGCTGAATGGTCGGGTTCGGGGAATAGCCGGTGTGCATGAGATACTGCGCCCGCTGATGATTTCCCTCTTTGCTCGACATCCCGCGCACGATCGCCAGATGATTCGCGACATCCGCGATCTGAGGCATATGCTCGCTGATCTCGACGCCGGGAATACGGGTCTTGATGGATTTGAGCGGGCCGCCTGTTGCGGCTCCCGGCTTGGGATCCCAGGTGTCGAGGTGGCTTGGGCCGCCGTTCATCCAGAGCAGAATACAGGCTTTGGCCTTTTTGGGCGCACCGGCCTGCTGCGCGGCCATCGCGGCGCGAGGATCAAGCCACTGCGCCATCATCAGACTGAGCATTCCGCCCAGACCGACTTTGACAAAGCCGCGTCGGTCGAGGGTCGGAGTGGCAAACGAGTCTACCGGGCCGGGGCAGGAGCCGCCGTTCTCTTCGCGAACGCGCTCCTCCTCCAGGTCTTCCAGATAATCCATCTCTTCTTCGCTTATGTTCGTGGGTTTCATTGTCGTTCAGGCTCCCTGGCTCCGGGCGGATGCCCGGCTCTATCAAGGCTGTTTCAGAACCGGGGCAGTTCCCGCCCCGGTGCGGATTAGTGATTGAACAGGAACTCGCTGGAGTTCAGCAAGGCCCAGAACAGGTCTTCATACGCCTGTCCCTTTGCGGTCTTGAAGGCCGGGTCAATGCGATTGGCAGCGCGGGCGAGCGGATTGAAGCCGGTCGGAGCCTGCATCTTCTTGCCGCCTTTGCCTGCGGCGTTTGCGGCTTTGCCATTCGGGCGCATGGGCTGAGCGGGCCGAGCCTGCGGCGCACCGTTGTCCGCCACCATCTCACGCGGCTCATTCAGGAACTGCGTCCACTTCGTCAGTTCGGTCGCAGTTGGCTTGCGAGAGAGTGTCCGCAGATACAGAGCCTCGATTTTCTGCGCGTCGGTTCCCGGCATGGTAAGCGTGTCGGCAAGTGCAGTTCCGGGAATAGGAGTCACCGAGGTGTTGACAATGCCGCCGTTGAGCAGGAGCAGCGCCTGCGGAATGGTTCCCTCGAAATCTTTCTGCTCGAACTCCTCATCCACATCGAACAGGAACGAGAACTGCCGCTCGACATTGAGTTTGATCGCGTCCAGATTCCCGCCCGCATACTTCTCCAGCGCTGGTTTTGTGTTCGTGGCCTGTACCAGCGAATCCACCAGTTGCGAGGGGTTCATCGGCTTCAGGCGGAACCGCGCCCAGAGGGTATTGTCCGGGTCTGTCTTTCCGGCTGGCGCGGATGAGAGATTGTAGACCTGTGTCGTGCAGATCGTGCGGATAAGATGCTTCATGTCGTAGCCGCTTGCCACAAAGTCGTCCGAGAGCCGCGCCATCAAGTCAGGCATAATGGTTGGGTTGGAGGGCCGGAAGTCGTCAATCGGCTCCACGAACCCACGCCCCAGAAAGTGTGACCACATCCGGTTGACAATCGCCTCGGCAAACCAGGGGTTCTCCTTCGCGGTCATCCACTGCGCCAGTCCCTGACGACGGTTGGCGCTCTCGGAGAAGTCGGTTCCATCCAGCGCGGTGGGCTTGGATGCGGCATATTCCGCAGCGTTGCCCGCCTTCTTGCCTCGCGGCACAAAGGGCCGGTTGACATCCACCAGGTTCATTCGATAATCTTTGAGCATCTTGTCGCGGAAACCTTCGGGATTGACAGGCTGCGGACGGGTGTTGACGAAACAGGCAGTGAAGGAGCGGAAATCGGTCTGCTTCCACTTCTCGGTTTTGTGATCGTGGCACTGAGCGCACTGAATCTGCACTCCGAGGAATATCTTCGAGGCCGTCCCGGAGAGGTCTTCCGGCTTGCCCTGGAAGCGCAGCACCCAGTTGGTCGCCCCATTGATCTGGTGTCCGTCGGCGTCGGTCGTGCTGGCGGGGACCAGGCCCAGTCGCGTCTTGCGATAGTCGCCGCCGATACTGTTCTGCCCGGTCGCGGTAATAAGGTCGTAGACGAATTTGTTCCAGGGCGTATTTTTGTCGAACTGCTCCGTCAGCCACAGGCGAAACGCGCCCTTGTCCACAACACGGGCCTGCTCCACGCGCCCAAACATCAGGGTACGGTCCCAGTAGTTTGTCCAGTTGGAGACGTAGCCGGGGCTGTCCAGCAGGCGATCCACGGCCTGCACCCGCTTGTTCGGCGATTTGTCCGCGAGGAATTCGCTCACGACTTCCGCGGGCGGTATGTTCCCGGTAATGTCGAGGTAGATGCGGCGCAGGTAGCGGGCATCGTCTGCCGGAGCGGCTGGCACGACCCCCTCTTTCTGCCATTCCGCACGCACCATGTGGTCAATTTCGGCGGGTTTCAGAGTCGCACTGGACTGCGCTTGCGCCGTCCCTGCGGCAAAGCAGGCGACCATCGCCGCTCCCCCGGTAAACAGGTGTTTCCAGTTCATTTCAGAATTTGCCCCCTCGACCGAATAGTGTTTACATTCCTGGCGAATGCACCGTCTGCATCGTTATAGCCTCAGACGCAGTGGAGCGACAAGAGTTCATTTCCCCTGCCCTTCCCGCTGCAATTTCCCTGCCTGGCGCATTCGTCCTCCGCTCCTGCAAGGCAAACCCAAGGAGCGATGTATTTACAAATCAGAAACGGGTATGCTATCTGCTATGAAAACGCTTGATCCTGTAAATGATCCCCTGCGTCTGAAAACTCTCGAGAAGACTGAGTTGATTGACAGCGCGGCAGAGGCCGCATTCGACCGGCTGACCCGCCTCGCCTGTCGTCTCCTGCACACGCCTGTCGCGCTCGTCTCTCTGGTGACGCAGGAACGACAGTTTTTCAAAAGCTTTATCGGCCTGCCTGAACCCTGGGCGACGGAGCGCGAGACTCCTCTTTCCCACTCCTTCTGCCAGTATGTCGTCCGCACGGCGCAGCCGCTCATCATTGAAAATGCGCCCTCCTATGCGCTGGTCTGTACCAATCCCGCTGTCACGGAACTGGGAGTCGTCGCCTATTGTGGGATTCCGCTCACGCTCTCGAACGGATGTACGCTGGGTTCGTTCTGCGTGATAGATGACAAATCCCGCATCTGGAGTCCCGACGAGATCGAAACCATGCACGATCTCGCCGCTGCCGTTGTGACGGAAATCGAACTGCGCCTGCGGACGAAAGAGGCCGAACAGCGTACCCGGGAGATCGAACGTTTGTATCGGGACAACCTCCTCCTGCAGGACTTACAGGCGCAGGCGGAAGATGCCCAGGAGCAGCTTGTCGAGATTCTGGAAAAGACTTCGGACTTCGTCTGTACGGCGGATACACGGGGCAATATCACCTATGCCAACCGGGCGTTGCGTGATATTGATCCCCGGCGGGTGCTGGAAGGCAAGCGCCACCTCACCGATTACTACCCGGAATGGGCGCTGCGTCTGCTTATGGACAAGGGCCTGCCTGCGGCGCTGACCTACGGCGCCTGGAGCGGAGAGACGGCGATCCAGCCTCCGGGGGGAAGAGAGATTCCCCTTTCCCTCGTGCTGATAGGGCATCGCTCCCCCGGTGGAGAGAAATACATCTCTGCCATCGCACGCGACATCTCCGAGCGCAAACAGGCCGAGCAGGTCTTAAGAGCCAGCGAAGAACGGTATCGTCAGGCCATCGTGGGCGCAGAGGGAGTGGTCTATCAGCTCGATTTTCTGCGGGATCGCTACACCTATCTTGACCCGCATATCGAAGGAATTCTCGGCTATTCTGCCCAGGACATGACTCCGGAAACCTGGCGTCAGATCGTGGAATCGGTACGGCTGACGGGAGCCTTGAAAGATTTCCCGCCGGAGGATGCGGATGCCCGCTTCCGGGCAGGCGAAATGGAGTACTGGACCGCAGACTACAGGTGCCATACCTATGACGGGCAGTTCCGCTGGCTGTGCGATGCCGCCGTGCCGCTCCGCAATGACGAGGGGCAGGTCTACGGCTGTCTCGGAATTTTACAGGACATCACGGATCGCGTTCAAAAGGAAAATGCGCTGCGTGAAAGCGAAGCCCTGTTCAGGCACATGGCCGACAGTGCGCCTGTCTTCATCTGGCTGTCCGATGCGGACGGGAAAACGACCTACTTCAACCGGCAATGGCTTTCCTATACAGGACGGACTCTGGAGCAGGAGACAGGCTATGGATGGGCCGAGGGCCTCCATCCGGACGACATTGGGCATTATCGCAAGGTGTACAGCCAGGCTTCCGAAGAGCGGACAGAGTATCGAATGGAGTACCGCCTGCGGAATGTGTCCGGCTCGTATGGATGGCTGCTGGAGACTGGTTCTCCGCGCTTCGATGCCGACGGCTCGTTCCTGGGATACATCGGCTCGTGCATAGACATTGGGGAACAAAAGAAGGCGCTGGAAGCCGTACAGCTCAGTGAACGCCGCCTCGCGGAAGCGCAGCAGATCGCCCACATCGGAAGCTGGGAATATCACCGCAAAACGGGACTGCTACTATGGTCCGATGAGACTTATCGTCTCTTCGAAATGCCTCCCGGCAGTCCGCCCCCTACCTTCGAGGAGCATTGGCAGCAGATTCACCCAGAGGATCTCCCTTACTGGCAATCCCACATCTCTGCGGCGCTGGAGGATGGACAGGCTTACGAATTCGATTTCCGCGCCGTACTGCCGGACGGGACTTCTCGGGTGATTGCCACGCATGGGGAATGCAGACGAGACACGGACGGCATTATTGACGTGATGTGGGGTACCGTCCAGGACATCACAGAGCGCAAAGCCGCCGAACAGGATCGCGCCCGCCTGCTCCAGATACTGGAGGCAACCCCGGATTTTGTCGGCATCGCCGATATTCGTGGCGAATTGATGTACATAAACCAGGCCGGACGCGAACTTCTGGGCCTGAAGAAAGACGAAAAGCCCCGGGCGATGCAGCGCTACTATCCTGCCTGGGCCAGAAAACTGATTATCAAAGAGGGCATACCGACAGCGCTCCGTGAGGGGCTATGGCTCGGAGAATCGGCCTTCCTCGCTCCAGATGGTCAGGAAATACCAATGTCGCAGGTGATTCTGGCGCATCGCAACGCCACCGGTAACGTAGAATATATTTCAAGCATTGCCCGGGACCTGACCGAACGCAAACGCACCGAGGAAGCGCGTCTACGCAGTATGCGCGATCAGGCTGTGAAAGAGGCGATGGCAAAACGCAATCAGGAACTTCAGGCGCTCTCACGCCGCCTGGTCGAAGTACAGGAGGAGGAGCGGACGCATATCGCCCGCGAACTGCACGACGAAATCGGGCAGAACCTGACGGGCCTGAAACTGACTATCGGGGCCATCCCGCGCCTGCCGGAAGAGGGCCGCGCCCGCAACCTGAAACTGGCGATGGACATTGCGACCGAGCTGATGGGACAGGTACGAGCGATGTCTCTCGACCTGCGCCCCGGAATGCTGGACGATCTCGGTCTGCTCCCTACGCTGCTCTGGCATTTCAAACGTTATACCACCCAGACAGGAATTGAAGTCGAGTTTGAGGAAGAAGGTCTTCAGGACTGCCGCTTTTCCCGCGCTTCCGAAACAGCCGCCTACCGCATCGTCCAGGAGGCGCTTACGAATGTGGCCCGCTATGCCGGAGTCACCTCGGCGAAAGTCTCTGTCCGGCTTCTGGAGGATAAGCTTTTCCTGCGTGTGGAAGACCGGGGAAAGGGCTTCGAGCCGGAAGACACGCTGGCGGCCGGGCGCAGCAACGGGCTGGCCGGAATGCGCGAGAGAGCTTTGCTGCTGGGCGGCACGTTCGGCCTTCAGTCCGCTCCTGACAAAGGAACCCGACTGCTGGCGGAACTGCCTGTTTGACCCTCCGCCATGCTTATAGGTGTGCAGAACCGAAGAACGGACGTTTTCCGCAGCGACGGAAAGAGCAGCAGTCCGACGATAGTAAACAGTAATGGACAGAAAATGGAATTTACGGTGCAGAGCAGAGACAAGTCGTTCATACATTGACTGGCAAAGACCGCAGGAGGAATACCTTGCATCGTACAAAAGTAGTGTTGGCCGACGATCATCAGATCGTGCGGCAGGGGCTTCGGGTCTTGTTGGAAGCGGAAGCGGATATGGAAGTGATCGGAGAGGTCTCGGAGGGTCTGGGCGTTGCGGATGCGGTCACGTGCCTCTGCCCCGATGTCCTCGTCCTTGATCTCATGATGCCGGGGCTCAATGGGCTGGAAGTGACGCGGCAGGTGAGCCAGCGCTCTCCTAACGTCCGCATTATCGTTCTCTCGATGCACGCCAATGAAGCCTATGTCATGGAGGCGCTGCGAAACGGAGCCGCTGGCTATGTGCTGAAAGAGGCCAGTACCGAAACGCTGGTGACGGCCATTCGCACAACCATCGAAGGCCGACGCTATCTCTGCCCGCCCCTCTCCGAAATGGCGATGGAAGCCTTTCTACAGAAAGCCCAAAACGTCGCGACGGACCCCTATGATACATTGACGGGACGGGAACGCGAGGTCTTGCAGTTGGCTGCGGAGGGGCATACCAATGCCGCCATCGCAGAGCGTCTCTCTATCAGTCCGCGCACGGCGGAAGTCCATCGCGCCCGCATCATGGAGAAGCTTCAGCTCCACAATCAGACCGGACTCATCAAATACGCCATTCGCAAGGGCCTGCTTTCGGTGGAAGGCTGATTTTCGGACCAACGACACGTTCTCATGGGCCGGGACTGGAAAACAGCGCCTGGCCGTCTGTCTCCTCTTCTTCCCATAAACTGCACTAAGCTCTAAGTAGAAGGCCTTAGTTCGTTCGTAGAAAGGCGTGGAGGGTTTTCACGCCATGTACCGTGTCCAATTTGATGAGACAGCACGCCAGGAATTGAACCGGCGCACACACCTGCCCGAAACCGCGCCCAACACCCGCG
>JBBRLP010000050.1:0-34413 GCA_038231295.1 Chthonomonadales bacterium | reverse complement strand
CTGAAGATTGCGTCCGCAGGACGCCCGCACTTTCTTGCCGGGTACGTTTTTGTACCCGGCCCACCTGCCAGTGATTGGAGGGCGTTGCCCGGCACAGGAACGTGCCGGGCTGGAAAAAGCGGTCGTCCTGCGGACGAAGCGGTCGGAGGCTTACCATTGTCAGGACGCCCTGATAGGCGAAGAGAAAAGCAAGAGGTTGGCGCATTTCCGTCTGGAAGACGTTTGCCTTTTGATGACGGGGATTTTCAACCCCCGGAAAACCCTACAGGCCACGAGAGAACCGGGAGTTTCTGAACACTGCGTCCGCAGGACGACCGCTTTTTCCAGCCGGGTACGTTCCTGTGTCCGGCCAAACTTACAGGTTTTCAACCCCGGTCATAGAAGAGGTCAGATGGCGAAGTCGGAAGAGACGGATAATCTTTTCGAGCCTGCGGAGGTGGAGACTGCTTCCGGGCGGATACCGGAGCCGGGAGCGGATGCGCCGCTGGCGGCACGGATGCGCCCGCGCACTCTGGAGGAGTTTGTGGGGCAGGAGAGCGTGGTGGGGCCGGGAACGCTGCTACGGCGTTCGATTGAGCGGGACCAACTCCAGTCGGCGATTTTCTGGGGGCCACCGGGCAGCGGCAAGTCCACGCTGGCGCAGATCATCGCCCGCGCCACCCAGGGCCATTTCGAGAACTTTAGCGCGGTCACGAGCGGAGTCGCGGAGATACGCAAAGTGATTGCCGGGGCGAAGGAGCGCCGCCGCAAGACGGGACAGCGTACCCTGCTGTTCATAGACGAGATTCACCGCTGGAACAAGGCGCAGCAGGACGCTCTCTTGCCCCACGTCGAGGATGGCACGGTGATTCTGATCGGCGCGACGACGGAGAACCCGTTCTTCGAGGTCAATGCGCCCCTGCTCTCCCGTTCGCGCCTCTTCCGTTTTGAACGCCTCTCCGATGCCACCGTTCGCGCTCTGCTGGAACGCTCTCTCACCGACACCAAACGTGGTCTGGGCGCGATGCACCTGACCGCAGACCCGGAGGCGCTCGACTTTCTGGCGCAGATCGCAGGCGGGGATGCCCGATTCGCGCTGGGAGCGCTGGAGGCCGCGGCGCTGAACTGCCCGCCGGATGCGGAAGACCATCGCCATCTCACGCTGGCGCTGGCCGAGGAGGGAGCGCAGGCACGCGCCCTCGCCTACGACAAAACGGGCGACGAACACTACGATACGATCTCCGCCTTCATCAAGTCCATTCGCGGCTCCGACCCCGATGCCGCACTCTACTGGCTGGCGAAGATGCTGCTGGCGGGGGAGGACATCAAGTTCATTGCCCGCCGTCTGGTCATTCTTGCCAGTGAGGACATCGGCAACGCCGACCCGATGGCGCTGGTGCTGGCGAACGCCGCCGCGCAGACCGTGATGTTTGTCGGCCTGCCGGAAGCGCAGTTGACGCTCTCGCAGGCCGTCTGCTACCTGGCCGCCGCTCCCAAAAGCAATGCCGCTACCCTCGCCATTGGCCGCGCCACCGAAGAGCTTCGCACTCACGGCTCCCGGCCGGTTCCCGTTCCCCTGCGCGACGGCCACTATCCGGGCGGCAAGAAGCTCGGTCACGGCGTCGGCTACCTTTACCCCCACGACTTTCCCGGCCACTATGTCGCACAGCAGTACCTCCCGGACGGCGTCGAAGGTCTGCCCTTCTACGAGCCAACGGAAGAGGGCGCGGAAGCCAAAATCAAACGCCGCATGGAAGCCCGCAACGAACACACAAAATAGTCATCGCACTGTAGTATCCGAAACAGTGATCCTTGCTTGAAGTCACAAATTGTGATTTCAAGATACAAACTCAGGAGAAAATCGAATGAGTTCTGAGAATAGCATCGTTCCATTAGAGCGCATTGAAAACACAATCGTCCAGATACGAGGACAGCGGGTTATGCTGGATACGGACCTGGCTCGACTGTATGAAGTAGAGACGAAGGTTCTCCTCCAAGCGGTCAAACGGAACATGGACCGCTTCCCGGAAGATTTCATGTTTCAGTTGACACCAGAGGAGTTCGAAAACTTGAGGTCACAGATTGTGACCTCAAACACCCGGGGAGGAAGGCGGTATGCGCCCTACGCTTTCACCGAGCAGGGGGTCGCAATGTTGTCTGGTGTGCTTCGCAGTCCTCGTGCGGTAGCTGTCAATATCGAAATTATGAGGGCGTTCGTTCGCCTGCGCCATCTCCTTGTGGGCAATGCGGAGATGGCACACAAACTTGAGGAGTTGGAAAAGAAGACAGAGGAGAAGTTCTCCATCGTTTTCGATGCCATCCGCCAGCTAATGACGCCGCCTGAGCCAATGCCACGTAAAATCGGCATCCGCCAGAAGGATTGAGGAACATGGGACCCTTCTCCAACACATAAACCCGCTTAGGAAGGACGCTTTTTCACTGGCCCTGTTCTCGCTTGCGACGGTAGTGTTCGGCAGCCTTGAAACCGATTGCTGCACTTCCCCTATTGCACCCCACTGCGCCTTTGCCTGCCGCGATACGCTCGAGAAACTGCCATGAAGCGGAACGAATAGCCGTATTCGGCCCGTAGTTACCGTTATGAAGGTCACGCAGAACGCGCATAACCGCATATTTTCAGGCTGGCTGCTGACGCTCGTCATGGTGGTCATGGCGACAGCGACCGGAGCCAGTTGGCAGTGTCTGGATGGACGCACCTGTCCGCCCGGCTGCCTGATGACGCATGGGGTTATCCCTAACGGAAAACGCGCCTGCTGTGCAAAGCCCGCTGTTCACTGTCCGCTCTGCCCCTCGGGTACGCAGATGGCGCAGGCCGGGACGGGAGTGCATTGCAGCTCCTCGGTCTGTGTACTGCGAATGCGAGCGCGGCCCGACGTAACCCACCACTCTGTCGCGTTTGTCTTCGCCTATGTCTGGGCAGTGCTGCCTACCGCCGTTTTTATGCCCCGAAGCGTGGTTCTCAACCCCACGCCCTTCCCGGAGCCGGTCTATCCGCCGCGTGGCGGTGGAACGCGCTCCTCTTCTCCCCGTGCCCCTCCCGCTCTTCTCGGATAAATCGTTGTCGCGCTGCGGCCTGACGAGACCCCTGTTCTCGCCTGCCCGTGCCTGCTTACGATGCGGCTGACCGCCGCTTCGCGAATCAACGCATCATCTTTCGAGGAGAAAATTCCCATGAAACGTATTCTGACCCTTGCGGCTCTGACGGCCGCTCTCTGCGCCGGAACCTTTGGCGGCATAAGCGCCCATGCCTCGCTCGTGAGTCACCCGTCCGTCTGCTGCAAGTCCGGCACGATGTGCGAACGCTGCCCGGCCTGCTGCTCCAAATCGCCCTGCCCGACGGCCTGCTGCGTCCACTGCACAGCGAGATAGGGGCTTCATTCGTTCCTGCCTGGCTTCCCGATGGCTGTTTTCGGGGAAGACAGGCAGGGCGATAGGAAAGGAGAAACCGATGAAGCGATCTGTGATTGTCGGGGGAATCGCGGCATTCCTGCTGCCGGGGCTGGGGATGGCCGCCCCGACTGAGAGACAACCTGCTCCCGCCTTCAGCGTGAAAACTGTGGACGGGCGGACGGTGCGCCTCTCCGACCTGAAAGGCAAAGTCGTCCTGCTGGATTTTGGAGCCGTAGACTGTCCGCCCTGCCGCATCGAAATGCCTATCATCGAGAACTGGCACAAGAAATATGCTGGACGGGGATTGGTCGTCCTGGGGCTGATGGAGATGAATCCGAAGCTGAACGAAGTACGCAAAATGCAGAAGACACGCGGAATCACCTATCCCATTGCGATAGATCCCGGCGAAAAACTCGGCAAAACGTATCGTCTGGACGCGCATCCCACTACGGTACTGATTGACCGCAAGGGCCTCATTGTCAAGGCGGAAACCGGCTACGCTCGTGGCGACGAAAAGGAGATAGAGCAGGTAATGCTGCCTCTGCTGGACCCGGAGAAGGGGAAGAAATGAAGAAATCTCCCCTTTCCGTTTTGCTGGCTGTGGGCCTGTTGGTGCCAGCAATGGCGCACGCACATGAGCCGCTGTGGGGGGAATCCCCGCAGACGTTCGGCTTCGGGGTGCTGCATCCCGAAATCCGCTTCGCCTGGGAGAACGACTCTGCGCTGCTGCGCGGGGCGACCCGGATCGCGAACCCCGACGCGCTGCGGATGACCCGGCTCGATCTGCTGCCGTCCGTGCAGTTCGCGCCGCGCCCGACTCTTAACCTTAAAATCGAGGCTCCGCTTGCGGCGGTCACGACGCAGCAGCGGATTCAGGGCCGTCTGCGGACGCAGAGTGTGGTCGGACTGGGCGACGTGGTGGTTTCCGCCAAAAACCGGTTCAAGCAGCACATCACCGAGAACTACAAGACCCAACTGTCCTACACCGTCGGGCTGAAACTGCCGACCGGTCTGCATAACGGGCGGATGCCAGACGGCTCACTGCTCTCGCCCTCCAATCAGCCGGGCAGCGGTCAGTTCGGCGTTCAGCTTGGTTTCGCCTTCGACTACGAGCGCATCAAGGACACGGTCTATTTCAGCGCGTCCTATCGGCACGAGCTGACCGGCAGTTACCGACTTGGAGACCAACTGCTCGCTGATGTCACCTATGGCCGATGGCTGCGCCTCGCCAACAAAACGGGCGAACTCGGCGTGTTTTGCGCGGTCGGGCCGCATGGCGAGTTCTCCGACCATGATCATCAGGTGGGCGGGGTGGATGGCAACAGCGGCAGGTCACTTGTCGGGATGCAGGCCAGTATTATCGCTATCAAAGGCCAGGCACAGTTCCGCGCCGGTCTGCTGATTCCGGTCTATCAGCGGGCGAACGGAACCCAGGTCAGTTCGGAGATACAGTTTCGCGCAGGGGCCGAGTGGCTTCTGTAGCAGAGGAGGTTTACCATCATGAAAATCAACGGCTTCCGCACCGTCGTGCTTTTAACGCTGTTGAGTATGGCCGGGTCGCTTCGCGCCGATGTCCGAAGCGTTTCTATCGGGGTCAATGGGGTGACCTGTGTGACGTGAGCGGTCAGCCTCGATAAGGGGCTAAAACGCCTGGAAGGCGTTATGAAGACAACACTCACCATCAAGAAACCCGCCCATTTGGACGTGACGCTCAAACCGGGAACCTGGGCAGACCCGAACAAGATGCTGCAAAAGATCGAAGAGGCGGGCTATGCAGCACGCAAAGAGGAGATACGCCTGACGCTTGTCGGCAAAATTGCGAAAGAGGGCGACCACTATCTGCTGGTTCTGGACGATGTGAAGCCGGGGCCACAGTCTCTCCTGCTCCAGTCCTATCGGGGTAAGGACACGGTCGCAGTCAAAGACAACGCCGTGACCCTGCCGAAACTGGCGGACTTTGCCGGACGGAACGTGGAAATTGAGAGCTATTGGTCTCTGCCCGACAAAAAAGACAAGACCGCACCAGCCACGCTGGCTCCGGTCCGCCTCACTCTCGCGAAGCCTGTTGAGCCAGACAAACACGCCAACCCCTGACACCGGGACAAGCAAAACGGAGCGGAACCTTGAGAAAGGCTTCCGCTCCGTTGTTACGTGCGGTTCTATGGTGGGTTGGTGTCTATAGAGAGAGGGAGCAGGCAGAGGTCGGCGGGCCGCAGTCCGGGCCGCAGCAGGGGCGGGGTTTAATGGCGCGGATGAAGGCTCCCATGACGCGGCCATCTAGTGCAGCCTTCTCCTCGGCGGGCAGAGCCGCGACCTCCGGGGAGCAGCAGGTCGTCGCTTCGAGATCGGCGAAAAGGTAGCGGCGCGTCGGCTCGATGGACGTTTCCGTAAAGCCTGCCGCCGTCAGCCGCCGCAGATAGTCACCGCGCTCCAGGGCACCCGCCACGCAGCCGACAAACGCCTCCATATCCGAACGCACGGCAGCAGGCAGATCGCCCTCTATGACTACATCGGAGACGGCGAACCGTCCGCCGGGTTTCAGCACCCGGAACGCCTCCCGCAGAACCGCGTCCTTATCCGCCGAGAGATTGATGACGCAGTTGGAGATAATCACGTCTACGCTGTTGTCGGGCAGAGGAATCTCTTCGATGTGGCCTTTGAGGAACTTCACGTTCTCCGCCCCGGTCTCTACACGGTTGCGCTCTGCGAGAGTTAGCATCTCCTCGGTCATATCCAGGCCGTAGGCGAATCCGGTCGGCCCGACACGCCGTGCGGAGAGCAGGACATCAATCCCGCCGCCGCTGCCCAAGTCGAGTACCGTCTCCCCGGCATGAAGGGTCGCCAGCGCAGTCGGGTTGCCGCAGCCGAGGGAGGCCAGAAGCGCCGCTTCGGGGATGGAGGCCGCTTCCATATCGTCGTACAGATTGCCGGTGATGACATCGCCGCCACAGCAGGAACTGTTCCCGCCCCCTCCCGTATCGCCCCCGCAGCAGGCCGCACCTTCGCCGTTCAGCACCGTCAGCGCGGCTTCCCCGTATTTCGAACGCACCAGTTCGCGCACGTCGGCGCGGTCTGTCAGTTTGATGGTCGTCAATTTCTACCCTTCCGTAAATCAGCAACAGTCGCCACCTGTTTCGGCGTTTGCGGACTGCGCCAGGTATTCTGCCAGCGCAGTCAGGGCGGCGCGATTGACGCCGCAGAGCATGTTCTTGCCACGCCGTTCGACCGTAATGAGGCCGGAGAGACGGAGTTCCTTGAGATGATGCGACACGGTGGAGGTGATGCTCTCCGCTCCGGTCACATGACAGCAGACCTCTCCGACCGTTGGGCCGACGACCGGACGCACTGCGCCTGTCTCCTCCACGGCCACCAGGCAGCAGCAGGAGCGCAAAAAGTCAAAGATGCGAAGCCGGGTCGGGTCTCCCAAAGCCCGGAACATCGCCGCGATATCGAAATCATTTTCACGCATCGGCTTACATTCCTATATTTCGAGAATCATCGAAATGATTATGACATACACTTGCCTTTCTGTCAACTCAACCTTGTGCAACAAGATGCGAGCAATGACAGTCTTATGAGCCGATGCGGACGAATGTGAGCGGCGAGAGCGATTTTTGAGAGTTGCGGGTACGGACGGGGTATAATAACCCAACGGTTTCCCGGCGCTGTTGCCCCTCTACAGCGGTGAGCCATGATGCCCGCCCGATCCTGAGGAGAAATAATGATGAATCGTAACCACCAACCCAGAGTCGCGTCTCTTCTTGCTCTGACACTTCTGCTGATCGCCGCAGGCGTCCTGAGCGGAGTCGGAGCGCGAGCGGACGACACCAAAGACCATTTCGACAAAGCCGTCGCGCTCTATAAAGAGAAGAAAAACGAAGCCGCGCTTCAGGAGTTTACCGCAGCGCGTCAGGCGTTCAATGCCGCGCACAAGGATGGGCCGGAAGACGCGAATATCCTGTTCTGGGTGGGGTTCATCAACCTCCAGATGCAACGCTACAGCGACGCCGTCGAACCGCTCGAACAGGCCATTCAGATCAGCCCGAAATCCGCCGATGCCCACCTGAACCTCGGCAACGTCTACGACGGCCTCAAACGCTACGATGACGCGGTACGGGAGTTCAAAAAGGTCATTGATCTTCAGGCCACGACCGCACTGTCCGTCAAGCAGGCCGATCCCTGGTACAACCTCGGCAGCGTTTACTACAAACAGAACCGAATGCCCGAATCCATCGCCGCCTACCAGAAGGCCGCGCTGATCAGTCCCAAAGATCCGTACATTCTTGATGGGCTGGGATTTGTGCTGCTGGAGACGGCGGACACCCGGGGGGCCATCTCCGCCTACGAAAAGGCGACCAAGCTTCAGCCGGACAACGCCAGTTTTCAGTTCAACCTCGCCTTGGCCTGGCTAAATCAGGCCAAGAAATCGCTGACCAAAGCCGCCGGGGATAACGCCCGCACCAACGCTCTGGCCCCGCTGGGCCGCGCCGTTCAGTTGGCCCCCACCAGTTTCCAGTACCATGAGACCTATGGCGAGACCCTCTACGACCTGGGACGCGACAACGAGGCCCTGCTTCAGTTCGAGAAGGCCACACAGCTTGACCCGAAACAGTACAATCCGGTCTACAATGCGGGTCTGGCCTATAGCCGTACCAATCAGATGCCGAAGGCGGTCGAAGCGTTCACGAAGGCGCTGACACTGAAACCGGACAACACCGCTGCTATGCACGGCCTCGCCATTGCACAGTCGAAATCTAATCAGTTCGATGAGGCCGCGAAGTCCTACACGCATCTGACCGAACTCAACCCAGACGATCTGACTGCCTGGATCAATCTTGCCTACTGCCTGCGGGCGAAAGGCGATACCGAGGCGGAAGTCAACGCGCTGGAAGAGGCCCTGAAGCATGGCACCGATCCCGTCAAGACCGCGATGGTACGCCGTTCGCTGGCTGCCTTCTACTACAAAAAAGGCGATGACGACAGCCTTAAACGCGCTCAGGACGAGTTCGAACGCTCCCTCAAAGATGCGCCCGATAATCCCGACGCCCTGAACGGCCTCGGCCTGCTCGCGCAGAAGCAGAAGAAATACGACGACGCCATTCGCTACTTCAAGCAGGCCGTCGCCATCAAGCCGACCTACGACGACGCCTACAACAATCTCGGCGTTGCCTACGAAGCCAAAAAAGACAACGTCAATGCCAAAGCCAGCTATCGCAAGGCGCTGCAAATCAACCCGAAAAACGCGCTGGCGCAGAAGAATCTCGACCGCTTCGACAAGCCTGCCACTCCCGCGCCGCCCAAGTAGAAGGAGTTTGCTGTGGAGAGAACGCCGCTGGTCGGGGTGATTATGGGGTCGAAGTCGGACTGGGAGACGATGCGGCACACGGTAGAGACACTGGAGACGCTGGAGATTCCCCACGAGGTCAAGATCGTCTCGGCGCACCGGACGCCCGACCTGCTCTTCAGCTACGCGGAGGCAGCGGAGACGCGGGGGCTGGAAGTGATTATCGCCGGGGCCGGAGGCGCGGCGCATCTGCCTGGAATGGCGGCGGCGAAGACGGAGCTTCCCGTTCTCGGCGTCCCGGTCGAGTCGAAGGCCCTGCACGGGATGGACTCCCTGCTCTCTATCGTGCAGATGCCTGCCGGAATTCCGGTCGGGACGCTGGCTATTGGACGGGCCGGAGCGATCAACGCCGCACTGCTGGCGGCGGCGATGCTGGGCAATAAGTACCCGGAGATACGTGAGAGCCTGCGCGGGTTTCGCATTCGGCAGACGCAGGCGGTATTGGAAAATCCTGATCCCTGTGAGGTGGCATGAATATCGGTATACTGGGCGGCGGGCAGTTGGGACGTATGATTGCTCTGGCGGGCTATCCACTGGGACTGCGCTTTCGGTTTCTTGATCCGGACCCCAACGCGCCGATGAAGCGGCTGGCAGAACAGGTCATCGGCGGCTACTCCGATGTCGAGGCGCTGCGGAAGTTTGCGGACGGCGTGGACCTCGTGACATGGGAGTTCGAGAACGTTCCTCTGGAGACGGTGCATTTTCTGGAGCAGCGGGTCGCGGTCTATCCTCCGGCGGCGGCGCTGGAAGCCGGGCAGGATCGGCTCATCGAGAAGACCTTCTTCAAGACGCAGGGCGTTCCGACCACGGCGTTTCTGCCTGTCGAATCGCTGTTCGACCTGGAAGACGCCCTGCTGCGGATCGGCTTTCCGGCGGTATTGAAGACCCGACGCATGGGCTACGATGGCAAGGGGCAGGCCGTGCTGCGGGAGAAGGCTGACATTCGGCTGGCCTGGGAGTCGCTCGGCGGATTTCCCCTGCTGCTTGAGGCGTTCGTGCCGTTTCAGCGGGAACTGTCGCTGATCGCGGTGCGCGGACGCGATGGCGAGACGGCCTTCTATCCGCTCGTCGAAAATCATCATCGGGATGGCGTCCTGCGCCTGACGCTGGCTCCCGCACCGCGCCTGAGCGAAGAGCTTCAGGTAGAGGCCGAGGCGCACATTTCGCGGGTGCTGGAGGCTCTGGACTACGTCGGGGTGCTGGCGATGGAGTTCTTCGAGATCAACGGCAAATTGATGGCGAACGAGATGGCTCCCCGCGTCCACAACAGCGGACACTGGACGATTGAGTGCGCCGAGACCAGCCAGTTCGAGAATCATCTGCGGGCCATTCTGGGCCTGCCGCTTGGCGATACCGAAGCGGTCGGGTGCGCGGCGATGGTCAACGTGATCGGCGAAGTGCCACATCTCGCCGATGTACTGGGAATGCCGGACACGCATCTGCATCTCTACGGCAAGTCGGCGCGTCCGGGCCGCAAACTCGGGCATATCACTCTCCGCACCGACAGCGAAGTCGTGCGCGACACCATGCTGCTCGGCCTCGCCGGATTTTTGCCGGAGGGTCACTGGTAATGAGTCTGACGCGCCGCCATGCCCTGCTGAGTCTGTTCGCTCTGCCACTGGTCGCGCCACTGGCGGGGCAGGAGGTCTCAGTCGCCGTGAAACCGGACAAGCCTATGCCTCCCCCGCCGCTGCCGCCACGCGAGTTTCGCGGCGTCTGGGTCGCGACGGTCGCGAATATAGACTGGCCCTCGAAGCCGGGTCTGCCGGTAGAGGAGCAGCAGGCGGAACTGATTGCATTGTTGGACAAAGCGGTTCAGATGCACCTGAACGCAGTGGTGTTTCAGGTGCGGCCGGCCTGTGATGCGCTCTACAACTCCGCGCTCGAACCCTGGTCGGAATACCTCACCGGGCAGCAGGGCAAAGCGCCGGAGCCGCTGTACGATCCATTGGATTTCGCGGTGGCGGAGGCGCATAAGCGCGGCCTCGAACTTCACGCCTGGTTCAACCCCTATCGCGCCCGCCACAATGAGGCGAAATCCCCCGTCGCCGCCGACCATATCAGCAAGACACGCCCCGACCTTGTGCGTAACTACGCGAAATTCCTGTGGCTCGATCCGGGCGAACCGGACGTGCAGGACTATACCTCGCAGGTTGTGCTGGATGTCGTGCGCCGCTACGACATTGACGGCATCCACATGGACGACTATTTCTACCCCTACCGGGAGAACGATGCGAAGAACCACGAGATTCCGTTCCCCGACAGCGCGAGCTATCATAAATACACGCAGGACGGGGGAACGCTGAACCGAGACGACTGGCGGCGCGAGAACGTCAACCTGCTGGTGGAGCGGCTTTATAAGGAGATCAAAGCGGAGAAGCCCTGGGTGAAGTTCGGCATCAGCCCGTTCGGCATCTGGCGTCCGGGCAGCCCGGCGCAGATCAAAGGGTTCGATGCCTACGTACAGATCTACGCCGACTCGCGCAAATGGCTGCACAACGGCTGGTGCGACTACTTCACGCCGCAGCTCTACTGGAAGATCGAACAGACCCCGCAGAGTTACCCGGTGCTGCTCAACTGGTGGATCGGGCAGAATGTGCAGCATCGGCATCTCTGGCCGGGCAACTTTACCAGTCGGGTGGGAGACGAGTCGAAGACGGCCTGGCCCCTGCACGAGATCGTCTATCAGGTGAAGACGACACGCGGTCACGCGGGCGCGACCGGCAACGTCCATTTCAGTATGAAGGCGTTCCTGACCAATCAGGGCGGCATTACGGACGGCCTCGCGAAGAGCGTCTATGCCCTGCCCGCGCTGGTTCCGGCCTCTCCCTGGCTCGGCACGACCAGAATGGGCCGTCCGGAGATTACGCGCTCTGAAGACGCGACAACAGGCGGCAGCGTCCTGACCTTGAAGCCGTTCGGGGAGGATAGAGTCTGGCTGTGGTGCATTCAGACTTTCGCCAACGGGGTCTGGAACACGCAGGTTCTGCCCGGCACACAGACCACCTTCGCCCTGAGCGCGGACAAAGCCGCCCCGCTCCCCGATGCCTTCGCGATCTCCGAGATAGACCGCCTTGGCAATCAAGGCCCCGTCGTCACCGTTCCACTCAAGGGCTAAACCGTATGCCTTTCAAGTGTCATTGAATCTGCCTCACCTTACGCAGGCAAAAGAAGCAAAGGGTTGACACCCCTCGCTACGCGGCTTCACCGGATCGTCCTTCGGACGAAACACGGTGTGCCACGGTTGGTGAGGCCGACGAATGGTCCTCACGCTATAGACATTTCCGCAGGAAACTGGGCCGCAGGCCATTCAGCGGAGGAGTTCAGTCCGCCGATTTCGCCCGAAAATCAATTGTATGGTCGTCTGCGTAAACTGAGTGAATCTCATCTCAAAGACACTGGAGGATATAATTTTTTAAGACGAATCGAGCGGCCACAGCATTGTGTTTTAGTGCAGTAGCATTCGCTATAGGTGCTGTTGCTCTCGCATGGTCGTTGATGTTTCAGTATATCACTGTTAAGGGGGAGTTTTTTCGAGTTAACAGGATAACGGGTATAAGGCAAGAAGCTACTTCAAAAGGATGGTTCACAGACGAACAAAGTGCTAAACAGAAGTATGAAGCAGACGAAAAAGCAAATGCGTCAATAGAAAGGATTATGACTCCCGAACGTGAGGGAGCTCGAAGGGCGCTAAAAACCCTTTCGATTGACGAAAAAGCAAGCAATTTCACTACAATTGTATTTTATAACCCATCTGAGTTTATACTCACCTCGGAGCCGTCATTTAAGGTAGAGTACTTTTTGATCGAAAAAAATGGGTCTCAGAATTGGTTCTATCAAGAATACATTCTGACTGGGGCACGGATGGGTTCAAAGGATCATTCCACAGTCTTTGTCACCGACCACTTCATGGTTCCTGAAAAAGTAACTTCTCTTCCTTCTAAGGCAAATATCATTCAGCGTATAACGATTGACTTCAAATATGCTCAACGTGAAGACGGATTGTCACTTGACAATTTTTCACCTCCATTACGTTATTCTATAGATCGAACATTCCAGATGAAGTAATGCTGTTGCACCGCAATCCGCCGCCCAGGCTTTCTACGGCCTCATAGCCGACGCGCACACCATAGAACGTGCCTGTCGGGTGCCTGGCAAGGGCGCGTTTGTTGGCGGTCAGGCCGACGCTGTCAATTTCGTAATCGCCGGTTTCGATGTCAATCACGACGATTTTGCCGATGTTTTCGGGCATTCCCAGGAGGGGGCGTAGTTTCTGATCGTACCACTGCTGCCCGCGTTCGCGGATTTCTTCGCCGGTGTATTGCAGAGGAAGCATCTTCTTCTCCTTTCGCCAAAGGGAATGAAAACAGCGGGAAACCCGCAGGGCTGAGCAGACACGAGTGGGGAGAAAACCAATGACACAGAAGGAGCTTTCCGAAGCGAAGAACCCGGACTTGCGTGCCTCACTCGCAGCCATGCGTCGCGCCGCAGAGTTGGCACGCCAGACGGCCATTCAGACCAATACCGCCATCGTGACGGTATGCGACGGCAAGCTGGTACGCATTCCCGCCGAGGAGCTGCGAAGAGACGAGCCATGAACAATCAAGCGTCCTTCGCCCTCCTGCAAGCTTCACCACGTTGGACTTAGCAGCGCGGATGTGTTGACCTGCATCGCGCATCTGTCGAACGATGAGGGGTTCGCCCCGCCGGAGTTTGCCAACCGGATGCCGAACACCCGCAGGGTTGAGCAGACACGATTAGTATAGCAGTAAGGGCCGCCGCTCGCAAGAGAAGTACCGGAATGTCGGAGCAAGCGGGGAAGCGAGACCTAAAGAATTTCAGGCAAGGAGAATGAGAGATTATGTCGGAGCAACGCCGAAGTCGCCTGACGACCGAAGGCATTGGACGCGCCCCCAACCGTGCCATGCTGCGCGGGGTCGGGTTTAATGATAACGATTTCGACCGCCCTATGGTGGGGGTCGCGTCCCTGTTCAGCGATATTACCCCCTGCAACGCGCATCTGGATCGCCTGGCGCGGAAAGGCATTGAGGGCATTCGGGCTGCCGGAGGGGTGCCGCAGATATACGGCGCACCGACCGCTTCGGACGGGATTATGATGGGGCATCAGGGGATGCGCTACAGTCTGGTCTCCCGCGAGGTGATCGCCGACAGCATCGAGGTTGTCTCGGGCGGCATGAACCACGACGGCGTTCTGGCGTTCGGAGCCTGCGACAAGAATATGCCGGGCTGCGTGATGGCGATGGCGCGGCTCAATATCCCCGGTGTCTTCGTCTACGGCGGCAGCATTCTGCCCGGAACCGATGACAGCGGCGCGGCGGTAGATATCGCCTCCATCTTCGAGGCGGTCGGACAGTATCAGGGCGGCACGGCGGACGCGGCGCGGGTCTACGATGTGGAGTGCAATGCCTGCCCCGGTGCGGGCGCGTGCGGTGGTATGTATACCGCCAATACGATGAGTTCCGCGATAGAGGCGATGGGACTGTCGCTGCCCTACAGCGCGAGCAACCCCGGCGTCTCGGCGGCGAAGGAGCGCGAGTCGTTTCTGGCAGGGCAGGCACTCGTGCGCTGCATCGAGCGCAACATCCGCCCCCGCGACCTTATCACGCGCAAGTCGCTGGAGAACGCCTATACCGTTGCGCTGGCTCTGGGCGGCTCCACCAACGCGGTTCTGCACCTGATGGCGATTGCGCTGGAGGCGGAGGTGGAGTGGACGCTGGAGGATTTCGACAGGGTAGGCAACAAGACGCCGCACCTCGCCGACCTGAAACCGGGCGGCAAATACGTCATGTTCGACCTGCACAAAGCGGGCGGGACGCCTGCGCTGATGCGGGCGCTGCTCGATGCCGGAATGCTGCATGGGGACTGCCCGACGGTGACAGGGGGTACGCTTGCGGAGAATCTCGAAGGCGTTCCCAGCATCTACTCGCGCCCGCAGGTGGTTATTAAGCCCCTCGATCAGCCGCTCTACGGCTCCGGGCATATTATGATTTTGCGCGGCAATATCGCGCCGGAAGGCGCGGTCGCCAAGACCGCCGGATTGAAAAAACGTGAGATGACCGGCCCCGCTCGCGTTTATGATGGAGAAGAAGCCTGCTTCGCGGCGGCAGAGCGACGGGAGATCAAGCCGGGCGATATCGTCGTCATTCGCGGTGAGGGGCCGGTCGGCGGGCCGGGGATGCGGGAGATGCTCTCTGTCACCGCCGCGCTGGTCGGGCAGGGGCTGGGCGATCAGATCGGCCTCATCACCGATGGCCGGTTCTCCGGGGCCACGCACGGCCTGGTCGTCGGCCATATCGCGCCGGAAGCCTGGGTCGGCGGGCCGATTGCCCTGCTCCGCGACGGCGACATCATCACCATTGACGCCGAGGGCAAACGCCTTTCCGTAGACCTCGACGATGCCGAACTGGCTCGCCGCCGCTCCGAGTGGCAAATGCCCGAACCCCGCGAGAAGCGCGGGGTGCTTGCCAAATATGCCAAATGCGTCCGCTCCGCCTCCGAGGGAGCCGTCACGTTCTAGAGGGAACGCCCATGCAGAATGAGCAACGGATTGCCTGTCCCTCGTGCGGAAGCCTCTGCTTTCCGCACGATGATGTCTGTCTGACCTGCGGCAGAAAAATGATTATCGCCAGACCAATGAACGCGGTCCCGCTGCATCCGCCACTCCATGCTTCGGACGAGGAACTGCAACAGGAAGAGCGCGGCCCGATAGCGGCGCTGCTCGTACTTCTGGTGGTTATCGGGAGTGCGGTAATCTACTTTCTCTCCGCCTCCGGGCTATGGCGCATCTTTGCTCATACGACTGTCTGGCTCGGCATTAGTACGGTCGTGTTCCTTGGGGTGACCTGGACACTGATTCAGCGGGAAAGCGAGCGCAGACAGTTCATGCAACTGCATCGCCGCCGTCATGACCCTGCCACCGATGCCGCCGAAGTCGCGGCTCTGCAAGTTCAGATCGAAACTCAAAATGCCCACAACCAGCGTCGCCGTCGCTTCCTGGGCCGATACTGGTGGTGAAGGAAACCGATACGATGCTTTTTCACTCTCGAACGCTAAAACCCTTGAGAATCAGGCAAATTGGAAGCGTGGCGGCGCTTTTCGGGCTGTATCTGGCTCTGCCCGCTGCGGCTCAGGATCGGGGTGGCAGCCCGGCATTCGCGCCGGAGACCATACAGAAACAGATCGCTTATCTGGCTTCGGATGCTTTGCAGGGACGGGGGAGTGGCGAACCGGGCAACGCGAAGGCCGCGCAGTATATCGCGGCGGAGTTTGCCCGTTGTGGATTGAAACCGCTTGGCACGTCGCAGCAGCAGAACCCGAATGCCCTGACAGACGGTAGCGGCTATTTCCAGCCGTTCCGGTTTCGGGCGGGTCGCGTCGTGGGGAAAGGCAGTCTGCTGGAGAGTAACACGCTGGACGGTAAGCACGAAAGCCGCTTCCGGCTACACAAAGACTTCGAGCCATCGAGTATTTCGAGTGGCGGTGTGGTGCGGGGTGAAGTCGTCTTTGTCAGTTACGGCATCCGCGCTCCTCAGGCGGGACACGACGACTATGCCAATCTGGAAGTCAAGAGCCGAATAGTTCTGCTGTTGGCAGGCAGCCCCGGCGATCCACACGGGCCGCTCGCCGATTTCGCCGATATTCGTCGGAAGGCATTGACCGCTCGCGAACTCGGCGCGACCGCCGTCCTGGTGGCTCTCCCGAAGGACAGCCCACTGGCAACGCCTGCGGCCCGTGAGTTCAGCGAGTCCGATGCAGGTCTTCCCGTTCTGCGCGTCACCTCTGACGTCGCCCTGACTCTCATGGGAGAAAAGAACACTTCTTTCCTGGAGCAGATGTCCGGTAAAGAGGCTCCTGTTGGTGTTCGGCTGGTGGCCGATGTGAAGCCAGTTGAGAAGGTGACGGCTAACGTCGTTGGGATGATTCCGGGCAGTGATCCCACGCTCAAGAGCGAGTATCTGGTCATCGGGGCGCATCTGGACCATCTGGGAATGGGTGGGCCGGGGTCGCTGGCGAAATCCAGTGCGCCTGCCATTCATCACGGCGCGGACGACAACGCTTCCGGCTCTGCCGGAGTGATGGCGCTGGCCCGGTTCTTCGGGGATTACAGAGAGGGCGGCACCCTCAAACGCGCTCAGATACGCCAGCGTCCGCGCCGTTCGCTTGTCCTCATCTGCTTCAGCGGGGAGGAGTTAGGACTGCTCGGCTCGGACTTCTACTCCAACCATCCGCTCGTTCCCCTCGACAAGACCGTCGCCATGCTCAATATGGATATGATCGGACGGCTGCGCGACAACAAACTGATCGCCATCGGCAGCGGCACGGCGAAAGAGTGGGACGGCCTGCTCGACGCTCTCAACAAGACGGCAGGATTCACGCTGGCCCGCAGTATGGACGGTTTCGGCGCAAGCGATCAGCAGTCTTTCTACAACAAGAACATTCCCGTCCTGTTTTTCTTCACCGGTTCGCATCCGCAGTACCATACCCCCGAAGACACGAGCGACCTCATCAATGCGACCGGGGAATCGAAGGTGCTGGAACTTGTCGCAGCCTGTGCGGAGCGCATCGCCGATACCCCCGAACGCCCCACCTATCAGAAGGTTAGCATCACCGGCAGCGGCGGTTCCCCCGGTTTCCGCGTCTATTTCGGCAGCATCCCGGACTACGCGGCGATGGTCGTAGGGGTGCAGTTGACCGGTGTGCGCGAGGGCAGTCCGGCGGACAAAGCGGGGCTGAAAGCAGGCGACATCATTATCCGATTTGGCGACTTGACGGTAAAGAGCGTTCAGGACTACACGGTCGCTCTCTCCGGCCACAAGCCCGGTGATGTCGTCAAGATTGTCGTTCAGCGCGGCAGCGAGACCCTTACTCTCACCGCTAAGCTCGCTGCTCGCAAGGAGTAGGAAGCGTACTTTTCAGGGCAGCCTGTCTCGTCATTGGGAGAAACCTACCCATGCCTTTCCATTCTACCCTGCGCGTCCTGCTGGTGATATTCGCGCTTCTGGCTTTCTCGGGGACTCTCTGTGAGGCGGACAGAAAACCCAACATTCTGCTGCTTCTCGCCGATGACCTCGGTTACTCCGACCTGGGCTGTTACGGCTCGGAGATCGCGACGCCGAACCTGGACGCGCTTGCACAAAGCGGCCTGCGTTTTACGCAGTTCTACAATACAGCCCGATGCTGGCCCTCCCGTGCCGCCATCCTGACGGGCTACTACGCGCAGGCCGTGCGACGGGACAGCGTACCGGGTGTTCCGAGCGGTATCCAGGGAGTTCGCCCCTCCTGGGCGCCACTGCTTCCCGCCCTTCTCCGGCCTCTGGGCTATCGCACCTACCACTCCGGCAAGTGGCATCTCGACAGCGTCCCACTGCAAACAGGCTTCGACCGCTCCTATAGCCTGAACGATCACGACCGCCACTTCGCCCCGCACGCGCATACAGAAGACGATAGACCTCTGCCTCCTGTCACCCCCGGTTCCGGCTACTATTCGACCACCGCCATCGCCGACCACGCCATTCGGTGCCTGAAAGACCACGCGCAGACCTATACAGCCCGTCCCTTCTTCAGTTTTGTCGCCTTTACCTCCCCACACTTCCCGGTGCAGGCGCCGCCGGAAGACATCGCCTGGTACCGGGATGTCTACACGCGCGGCTGGGATGTGATGCGTCAGGAGAGATGGACACGGATGCAGGGACTCGGCATCGGCGGAAGCAGCCTCTCCTCTATCGAGCGGCAGCTTGGTCCGCCCTATGCCTTCCCGACGGCGCTGAAGCAGCTTGGCCCGAACGAGATCAATCTGCCGTTGCCGTGGGACACGCTTACCCCGGATCAGCGCACTTTTCAGGCGAGCAAGATGGCCTTCCATGCCGCGATGGTAGACCGGATGGACAGGGAGATTGGACGCATTCTCGCGCAGGTGAAGGCGATGGGTGCACAGGAAGATACGCTTGTGATCTTTCTCTCCGATAACGGCGCGAGCGCGGAGATGATGGTGCGCGGCGACAGGCATGATCCACACGCTGAGAGCGGCAGCGCGGCGACCTTCCTCTCCATCGGGCCGGGTTGGTCGAGCGTGGCGAACACCCCGTTCCGACTGCATAAGACCTGGATGCATGAGGGTGGCATCTCCACCTCGTTTATCGTGAGTTATCCGGCGAAAATCCGTGCTCATGGTGACTTACGGACAACTCCCGCTCACATTGTAGACGTGGTTCCGACGATCCTGGAACTGGCTACCGGGCATCGTAATGGCGGGCCGGTCTCTCCTGGCGCCCCTCCCCCTCCGGGCAAAAGTCTCGTTCCCGCCTTCACTCACAATGCCAGCTCCCTGCATGAGACGCTCTGGTGGCTGCACGAGGGAAACCGTGCCCTGCGAGCAGGCGACTGGAAGATCGTTGCGGCGGGTGCGGATAGTCCGTGGGAACTCTACGATATGCGTCTCGACCGCTCCGAATCGAAAGACCTTGCCGCTCGGATGCCGGAGAGAGTGCGGAAACTGAGCGCACGCTGGACCCGGATTCAGCAGGAGCAGTTCGCTCTGGCACGGCAGAGCCTGCCGAAGACGCCGAAACCGGCTGCGGCAGTCCAACGGACGGCACACAGATAGCCAAACCGGCGCAGGGCAGGGACGCTGCGCCTTTCCGAAGAATGGGACACTCTCTCCTCATGAAATCTCTGCAAAATCTCTTTCTCTCCGGCTTTGTGCTGATGCTCTGCTTCACGGCACGCGCTCAGTCCCCTTACAGCGGATGGCAGAAACACGGCTCCCTCTTCCTCATCACCACTCCCGAGGGCGCGAATCTGCCTGCGGAGGCTCTTGTAAAGGACTTTCCCCTGCTGGTACGGCTGCATCGGGACTTTTTCGATTTCAAGGAGGCCAAACCGCACGGCGAAGATATTCGGTTCTCGCTGTCGGAGGGAACGCCGCTCCCCTACGAGATCGAGGAGTGGAATCCGGCGGCGGGCCTCGCAAGTATCTGGGTGCGGATTCCCATCATTCGGGGCAACGCCCGTCAGGAGATCATGATGCACTGGGGCCGTTCGGAGGCCGCCAGTGAGTCGCGGGGCGCGGCGGTCTTCGGCCCGACGAACGGCTACCTCAGCGTATGGCACCTGGGCACGGACGTTCAAGATGTGGTCGGAACGCTGAGTACGGTCAACCGGGGAACGACGGGTACGCCCGGTATCATCGGTGAGGGCAGACATTTCGCTGGCGATCAGGGCCTCTTCGGAGGCGACAAAATCCCCGACTATCCGACAGGCGACAGCGCCCATACCACCGAAGGCTGGTTCCGCGCCGAAAAGCCGAACACAACGATCATCGGCTGGGGCAATGAGGGCGGCGGACGCGGCTGCAAAGTACAGATGCAGCTTCGCAGTCCTTCGCACATCCATATAGACAGTGATTTCTCCGATGTGAACGGGGAAACTCGGCTGCCGATGGGCGAGTGGATTCACGTCGCGCACACCTACGCCCGGGGCGAAGGCCGCCTCTACATTAACGGCAAACCGGATGCGTCCAATCGGGTTCGACTCGCGATTAAAACCCCGGCGCGCTTATGGATCGGTGGATGGTACGATCGTTACGATTTTGTGGGGGATATGGACGAGGTGCGCGTCTCGCAGGTGGCCCGCTCCGCCGACTGGATACGCTTGGATGTGGAGAATCAGAAGCCGATGCAGACTCTGGTCGGGCCGCTTGTCCAGTCGGGCAGCGACTTCTCCCTCTCCGCGAAGCAGTCCACTATCCCCGAAGGCAGCACTCTCACCATTCGGGCGAAGGCAGGAGGAGCGCAGAAAATCTACTGGCTGCTCCGCCGAAACGGGACAGAGAAGGTCGTTGCGGTAGACCGTCTGGAGTACACGCTGGAGGCAGGCCGCACGGTAGGCGATCAGACCGCAGAGCTGACTGTCAAAGCCGTCTATCCCACCGGAACCCGTTCCAGTAGCCTTCCGTTTACCATTAAGGAGGCCCTGCCGGAGCCTGTCTTTGAGCTGACAGCCCCTGCCCGCTGGGACGGGCGTCGTTCCCTGACGCTGAAGCCCCGTATCACGAATCTGGCGCAGATGCAGGCGAAGGGCGCGGGAACGCTGCGCTATCGGTGGAGTGTCTCCGGGATCGCCACGCTCACGCAGGCTGCGACGGACAGCCTGCGCCTGGACCGCGCCCAGAACTCTGGGCGCATGACGGTCACGCTCGCGCTGGATAACGGGGGCGTGGAGACGACCCACTCTGTTGTTATAGACGTGCGTGAACCGGCGACAGACCCGGCCATTGTCCGAACGCCTGCCCCTGACGAGAAGCCGGAAGCGAACCGGTTCTATCCCTGCGACGCGAGCGGCGAAGGTGTTCTCTTCTACAACGGCAGTCTGAAATCCGAGAGCGATTCATCTGCTTCTGCGGAGATGGTCTTCCTGAAACTCTACGACGAGAAGGGGCTACGGAAAACGGTACGGAGTCGTGTGGTGAAGGACGGAAATTACACGCTGTCGGTGCGGCTTGCTGCGGGCCTCGTCCGCTATCGCGTTCAGTTCGGCACGGTGCAGGCAGGCCAAGAGAAGATGCTGCATGAGGTCGAGAATCTGGTCTGCGGCGACGTGTTTCTGATTGACGGACAGTCCAATGCCGTAGCAACGGCGTGGGGCGATGCGCCTTTCGACTATACCAGTGACTGGATTCGCAGTTTCGGCTTTAGCGAGAGCGATCCGAATCAGTCACGGCAGCGGCTGTGGGGCAACGCTGTGGCGCGGAGTCCGGGAGGCAGGCTTCAGATTGGTTACTGGGGCATGGAACTGGCGCGACACATCGTGGAGACGGAGAAGGTGCCGGTCTGCTTCCTCAACGGGGCAGTGGGCGGGACGCGCATTGACCTCCATCAGCGCAAGACTGCGGACCCGGAAGATCCCACGACGATCTATGGCAGGCTGCTCTGGCGCGTCCATGCGGCGGGGCTGACGCACGGCGTGCGCGGCATCTTCTGGCATCAGGGCGAGAACGATCAGGGCGCGGACGGGCCGACGGGCGGCTACGGCTGGGAGACCTATCGGGACTACTTCGTGGAGATGGCGGCGGGGTGGAAACGGGACTATCCGAACGTTCGCCACTATTATATGTTTCAGATATGGCCGAAATCGTGCGGAATGGGAATTGACGGCTCGGACAATCGCCTGCGCGAAGTGCAGCGCGAACTGCCTACGCTCTTCTCGAACCTTAGCCTTATGTCCACGCTCGGCATCGAGCCGCCGGGCGGCTGCCACTACCCGCCTGCGGGCTATGTGGAGTTCGCACGGCTTATCGCGCCTCTGGTGGAGCGATACAACTACGGTAGGCTGACGACGGCCTCCATTACGCCGCCCGACCTCAAGCGCGTCCGTCGGGTCGGGCCAGACGAACTGCTGCTGGAGTTCGACCAGCCGACAGCCTGGAATCCGACGCTGGTCAGCGAGTTTCTGGTGGATGGCGTCCGGGGACGGGTCGCTTCCGGCTCGGCGCAGGGCAACGCGATTCGGCTCCGCCTGTCGGGAAACGGCAGCGCCACGAAACTCACCTATCTCGACAGCGCGAACTGGAGTCAGGCGCGTCTGCTGCGCGGCGTCAACGGCATCGCCGCGCTCACCTTCTGCGAAGTCCCTATCGAAGCCGGGGCAGGACGCTCCAAAGCTGTTCCGGGGCCGTCAGAGTAAATGGCTTCTACGGACATTTCGGAATTGTAGACATTTGTTGCGTAAAACAGGGTTAAGAGTGTCACTACAAGTGAAAGGACATCCGTGAACGAGAAGGGAAAATTCCTTCTCGTATTGCGTTTGGGCAGCGGCAACAGGCGCTGGCAGAGGCGCGAGGGCGCTTACTGGCCGGGGCGGGCGAGCGGTTCCCAACCGAGGAGCCGTTTTGCCTTCGACATATTCATGAGTTTCTGTTCGTAGTCGCCGGAGATCATGAAGGCGTTGAAGCCGTTGTCGCGATAGTCGAGAGCGCCGAGGAGGGCGCGGGCGACATCGGTCTCGGCGGTGGAGATGGTGGGCGTTCCGGCATGGGTCTGCGCGAGCCAGCGGTCGGTAGGAGTAGGGAGGCAGAGGCGCAGGGCATTGACGGACATTCCCCAGGTACGGCAGGCGTTGCGGCAGACGAGTTCGCCCATGTATTTGGTGAGGCCGTAGACTTCGTGGGAGTCGGGAGTGATCTCCTCATCGGGGAAATGGCGTGTGGTGAGATTGCCGTCGTAGATGGACATACTGCTGGTGTAGACAGCATGGGTGATGCCTGCATTGTGGGCGGCGGCGAGGGCGAGATGAACGCCTTTGACGTTGACATCGAAGGAGGAGGGAACGAAGCCTTTCGACTGCCAGTCGTTGCTGCCCATCGCCATGTAGAGGAGGGCGTCCATACTGTCGCAGGCGGCGGCGAGTTCGTCGGGGTCGCTGACGTTGCCCATGTGGTAGCCAATGAAATCTATCGGCTCTTCGACGGGCGGCTTAAGATCGTAGAGGCGCAGAGCGTGGTTCTGGGCCAGTGTGCGGCAGACAAGGCTGCCGACATAGCCGCAGCCACCGATGACGAGAACGCGCATGGAGAGGTCTCCTGTTTCGGGAAAGATCGCCCCCAACCCCCAATTCTGGGGGAGTAGGCATTTTCATGCGATAGGGTGCGCCCCGCGCATGGGAGGCTGATTGGAAAAGGATGTCGGGAGACTATTCGGCAGCAGGGCGGCGTAGTCCTGCGGAAACTTACTTACCCCTTCTTCTGGAAAGAGAGGGGCTTTTTGTTTGAGGAATACCGGGATTTTGGGGCTGACGGTCCTAGAGTTGGACCTCACCCCAATCCAGTGACCGAAGGAGGGAGGGAGAGAGAGGCGATGGCAGAGGAAGGAGGGGAGGGATGAGATGGAGTTTGTGGAGCGGGAGTGTCTGCTGTTTGAGGCGGGCGAGTATCCCGATAAGGGCGTGACGATTTCGGAGGACGATCTGAAAGCGATTGCATGGAACTCGGAGGCGGCGGTTCCGATGCGGATCGAGCATCTGGCGCGGTCGCCGTTCGATGGGGCGCTGGGAGTAGTGACGCGGCTTCGGGCGAACGGCGGGCAGTTGTGGGGAACGCTGCGACAGACGAAGACAGCGTGGGAGATGGTGCGGCAGGCAGGAGCACGGGCGCTGTCGGTGGGGCTGGATGTGGAGGGGCGGCGCATCGTGGAGACCTCGTTCGTGTGTCAGCCGCGTGTGGCGAACGCGCAGATTTTCGGGGATACAGGTGTCGTCGTGTTTGAGGCGAACCTGCCGGAAGAGAAGGGAGGAGAAGGAACTATGACGAGCGTGCGACAGTTCGCGGAGGGGCTGATGGCCTATCTGCGCGGTGTGGCGGGCAGCGGAGAGGAGAGTGGAGACGCACTGAACCCCGGTTCCGCAGTCTCTGAATTCGCGGCAGAGCGGGAGCATTTGGCGCGGGAGCGGGCGGCAATGCGGGCGGAACGTGCCGACCAGCGGATTCTGGAGTGGAAGCGACAGGGACGGCTGCGGGCGTCGGAGCCTGTGGAGACGCTGGCGCGAACGCTGTTGCTGAATGGGGAGGGTGTGACGACGTTCGACGGGGCGAGTGTACCGCTGAATGCGCTGTTCGAGCGGTTTGTGAATGAGAATGGGCCGGTGGTGCCGATGGGTGAGCGCATGGCGACGGACGGCAGCGGCACGGGCGAATCGGCAGGTGAGCGGCTGGTCGCGCTGGCGAAGGAGAAGGCGCGGCAGGAGGGGCTGAGTTTCGTGCAGTCGTTCGCGGCGGTCTCGGCGGCGCATCCCGATCTGGCGTCGGCGGCGCGAGAGGCGTAGGCGGTGGGCAGAAGTCGGGGCGGCAGAGAAAAGGAGGAGTGAGAATGGCGAAGCAGACGCCTTTGCTGGTGAAGACCTTTGGAGCGGACAGCGGCATCGCGAGTCCGAATGTGTGCGTGGTGATGTCGGGGGCCAATCCGGGAAATGTGGCGCTTCCGGGCGGTGCGCTGGCGGCGGGGATCGTGGGGGTGACGGCGGAGGGTCTCGCGGCGAACTCGACGACGAAGCAGATCGCGGTGCAGGTGGCGGGAATCGCGCAGGTGGTGACGGATGGCTCGGCGGCGATCAGTCCGGGCGATTATGTGGCGATTGCCAACACGAGCGGTCAGGTGAAGACGGTGGTTCCGGCGAGCGGAACGAACGTGCGGCAGATCGTCGGCATCGCGCTGAGCGGGGCGACGGCAACGGCGGGCCTGCTGGTGGATGTGCTGATTCAGCCGATGGTCTACCTGGGCGCGTAGAGTGTTGCGTCATCTGGGAGACCGCATAGTGACGTCCCTGCTGCGGTGTCGGCAGGGGCGCGAGGGATGTTGAGAAGGAGGAGGGGCTATGCCTGCGATTGGGCAGATTCATATTGATCAGGCGCTGACGAACCTGTCGGTGATGTACAAGAGCGGAACCTACGTGGCGGATCAGGTGCTGCCGATCCTGCCGGTGAACAAGCGGTCGAATAAGTATTTCGTCTACCGCAAGGAGGACTTTCTGAGCGCGTCGGCGACGGGGCCGGGCGGGGTGATGGTGTCGGCGCGGCGACCGGGTGCGGAGGCCGCAGAGATTGACTACGCGCTTTCGATGCAGAACTACTATGCGGAGGAGTATGCCTATCGCGGCTTCGTGTCGGATGCGGAGGTGGCGTCGTCGGACAGTCCGTTGCAGCCGGATATTGATCAGACGATTCAACTGACGGAGCGGCTGCTGCTGGACAACGAGACGGCGGTGCAGGCGCTGACGGCAAAACGCGCCAACTTCCCGACAGCGAACAAGGCGGCCCTGACGAGCGGAGGCAGTGGCACCTCCTGGGCCTCGTACACCTCGGCGAACTCGAATCCGTTCAACGACATCAAGAACGCAAAGCTGGCGGTGGTGCGGGGCATTGCGCGGGAACCGAACGCGATGCTGCTCTCGGTGGATGCGGCGCGGACACTGGCGGACCATCCGGCAGTGAAAGACCTGGTGAAATATACGCATCAGGACGCGCTGACGATGTCGGGGTTGCCGAAGGTGATGCGCGGCCTGACGGTGGTTGAGGGCGCGGCGCAGAAGAACACGGCGGCGGAGGGCGCGGCCTACACTGGCGGCAATGTCTGGCAGGCGGACGATGGCACGGCCCTGGCGCTGATCTTCTACCGGGCGGAGACGCCGAGCCTGCGGGCGGTGAGTTTCGGCTACACCTTCGAGGCCCCCGACGACACGACCGGGGCGCGTGGTCTGGCGGTGCGCCGCTGGCGGGAGGAGAAGCGCAAAGGCAGCCTGATTGAAGCGGCCTTCCTGCGCGACTGGCGGCTGATCGCAGTGGATGGCAGCAGCCTGGCAACGGGCGGCTATCTGCTGACGAGCGTGACGGCGTAGGTTTTCCGGGGGTTGAAAACCCCCGGCATTAAAAGGCAAACGTCTTCCAGACGGAAATGCCTTCTGGTCTGTCCGAGATTCGAGTGCGTTGTCTGTCAGGTTTATCGGGGTAACCTGTGGGTCGGGTGGGAAGGAGAGGAGAGGATGGCGGACTATGCGGCGGTGATGGTGCGGAGTCCGGTGTCGGGGCGATGGGAACTGATGAGCAGTGCGGGGCGCGTGATCGTGTTCGATACGGCGGCGGTCGCGTGGGAGTGGCTGCCGCTGCTGGGGCAGGGACGGCGCTACTCGGTGGATGCAGGCGGCGAGGGCATCACGTTCTGGGAGGTCTCGGCTGCCCTGCCCAATCGGGCGCGAGTGGTATCGCCCTACTTTCCGGCGGAGGGGCAGCCCTGGCGGCGGCATCGCATCTGGTCGGAGTGGTGGACGGACTGCGGAGGCGAGGCGAGATGACGGCGATTGCGTTTACCTACGATGTTGGCACTCCGATAGGGCAGGTGCGTTTCTATGCGGGGGATACGGATGGAACGGGCCTGAACCGGGCGGGCGGCGACAGAACCCGGACAGATGCGGAGGTGCAGTTTCTGCTGGAGCAGAGCGACGGGGATGTGCGCGTGGCGGCGGGCGAACTGCTGGAAGGTCGGGCGGCGGAGTACGCGCAGGCGGCGACCTCCGTGACGCAGGGCAGTATGCACGAAGACCTGACTCAGCGTGCGCGGTGGTGTCTGGCGGCAGCGGCAGTCTTGCGGGCGAGTTCGGGACGGCCGCTGCTGCAATTCACACGCTCGGCAGTTTTCTCTTCGGAGACTGCGGACGGCATTCCCGGCACGATGGATGTCTGGTGAGATGGCCTCCTCCCCGAACCCTCTTCGGGGAGGAGGTCCACTTTGGAGGAGAGGAGACGGCAGAGATGTATTTGCCGCATACGCTGGATGTCTATGCGCCGGGGGCAGGCGGTACGGAAACGCTGGTTCAGGCCGGGGTACGGGGGTATTTCGAGCCTGTCTCGGCGGAGAAGCGCGTCTGGATGCAACCGGTCTCGAAAAAACCGATGAGGATACTCTGGCTGGCGGCATCGGCGCGGGTGGCGGTGACGGACGGACGGCGGATATTCTGGAGGGAAGACGGCAGTTGGTGGAATGTGCGGGGAGCGCCGCAGGTGTTTGACAGGACGGGCGGAGCGCACATCGAGGCGCTGGTGATCGCGGAGGTGGCGGACGGGCTGTTCTCGGAAGAGGCTGGAGTCTCGCCGGGACCGCCGCCGGTGATCCCATGATGGCCCTGACACGGTGCGAAAGGAGAGGACAATGGGAAAGATACTGCGCTGGCTGACGGCGGTTCCGCAACTGCTGATCGCCGTGACGGCGCTGAAAGAGGATGCACAGACGATGCTGCATTCCCCGGAAACCATCGCGGCGTGGGAGCGGTTTCGGAACGATCCGGCGGTGATGCCGGCGTTGTCGCGGCTGCTGGCGGAGTGGCAGGCCGTTGAGACGGCGATTGAGCGGCTGCGTTAAGAGCGGGCGGCGGTCCGAGGCGGATCTCTGTTTTCGGACCGCCCCTCTTTGAGAGAGGCGAAAGCGATGTACGACGAAGTTGACGACGAGGCGGAGCGCGAAGAGGCGGAGGAGGGAGACCTCTGGGACGCTCTGACGGAGCCGGAGGAGTGCGAGACACGCTGTTACCTGATCACGGGCCGGACACAGGAACTGAATGCTCTGGAAAAGACGCTGAAAGATGGACGCGGCGTACTGCGCGGCACCGCAGCGCAGAAACAACTGCGGGTGGAGGTGCTGGCGTCCTGGCTGGGCGGTGTATACTGAAACAGGGAACTTTCCGACGGGAGTGCAGCGATATAGGACACAGAGGCGTAAAACGGCTCGCCGAGGGAATGACCCGACCGGAAGGTATTCGCGAAGGCTTTGTTAACGGGTATAGTGTAGGAAATCTCTGTGTTCCTTTCCGAACGGTTCCTGCCTGGAAGAAACGAACCTCCGAATGCAGCCCAATCCTGGGAATGAGTGAATAAGCGTGAGCAGTCGTAACCCACAAAGTTTTTATCTGTGTCCCAACTGCCGTGCGCCGGTTTCGCGCAGGCGCAAGACGTGCCGTCGCTGTGGATGGGGGCGGGCGCTGAATAACCACTTTTCCGAACGGCTGCGAACCTTCCGGCACACGCGCTTTCAGGCGCGAATGGAACGCTACCGGCAAAGTGGACGCCCTACCTTTCTCTGTCCCGATTGCCAGGAACATATTCCCGAAAAAGCCAGGCGCTGCGGCTACTGTGGCTGGCAGGGTATCTATCGTTCCGCCGTGCGGTCTACGCTGCGCCGGGGGCTGCTGCGGCTCATCAACCTGAACTTCGGTCGCTCCGGGGAGACGATTCCCTGCCCGAGTTGTCAGTGGGCGATGCCGAAGAACGCGAAACGCTGCCCGCTGTGCCTGCGTTCGCCGGAAGTGGACATCCCGGAACCGACCGCTTTTTCCCGCGTACTGCTGCATGTGCGTCGGGAATGGATACGGCGTGCCGTGCGCGATGCCGTCAACTGCCCGGTCTGTACGGTGCAGGTTCCCCCCTGGGCCGATGGCTGTCTCTGTTGCGGCTGGCAGCGGCCCCGCAAGACCGGGCAGATCGCCATGATGGGCTATGCGCTGGCAGAAGTCAAAGGCGAAGTGCTGGAGCGGTTTCAGCGCAATGAGGAGATTGCACCGGCTGGCGACTGGTGTCCGGAATGCGACATTCTGGTGCCGCCATCCGATAAGAAGTGTATGATCTGCGGTTGGGAGCCGGATCGCGAGAAGAGCATTCTGGAGGCGGCGCAGTACCTCGTCCATGAGATCAAACTGCGTGGGGCCGCGAATGATACTTCCCTGCGCGAATGCAGCGTCTGTCATGTCCCGATGACTCCCAGAGCGAAGATGTGTCTGGTCTGTGGCTGGACGCCGCCCATCAAAAATCCGGTGGTGCGTCTGCTGCGTACGAAGCGGGTACGGAAGTTCCGCAAATACGGGCCGTCGTGGCAGCCCTGTCCGAGCTGCCGGCTCCCGCTGACTCGCCATGCGGTCAAGTGCTTTACCTGCGGCTGGGAAAAGGCTCCCAAGCGCTACTGGGGTAAGCCGCCTCGTATCTCCTGGCTGGTCGTGACGGTGGCGCTCGCCGTCCTCTACTTTACGGTTCAGTTCTTCATCGTGCAGATGGCGGATACAACGGGCTTACACTCAATCCGCGATAACTTTGGGCGAGATCTCAAAGGGAGTTCGTTCCAGTCTGCGCCAATACCTACACCGTGACAGGAGTCTACAGGACGGATCATTGAGGAGAGGCGATTTTGTCATGACTCAGCTCACACCGGAGACTGCTTCCTCTGCGCTCCAGGGCAAATGCGTTTTGATCTGTGAGGATGAGGGCATTGTACAGATGCACCTCAAGCGTGCGGTCACGCTGGCGGGAATGCAGTTTGCCGGGGCGGCTTATAACGGCCAGGATGGAGTGGAACTGGCGCTTGCCAGGCAGCCAGACCTGGTGTTGATGGATATTAGTATGCCGGTCATGGATGGACTGGAAGCGGCCCGGCGTATTCTGGCCGACTTCGACACCTGTATTGTGGTGATTTCCGCCTTTTCCGACGAGAATTTTCAGGCGCAGGCGCGGCAGTTGGGAGCCTGCGGCTACCTGATCAAGCCGATCAGCGCCGCGACGCTTGCCGCCGAACTGCTGCGTGCCTGGGAGGTGTTCCAGAAACGCAAGGCCGCTTTGGAAAAGCAACGGCATGAGCCAGGCGTGGAGGCTTGATGACTTTTTGAAAGGCAAAACGAGACCGCCCTCTTCTCACGGTGAGAAGAGGGCGGTCTGCGTTTGGGCGGAGGCAGAAGCCGAGAATTCTCAGGTGTATTTGACGAGGAGGCTTTCAACGAAACTGGCGAGCTTTTCGCAGCGGTTGACCGCGCTTTCGATGCGCTCGTAGACGTCCTTCCACTGGATGAGGAGGCGAATATCGAGAACGTTGTCTGCGAAGAGGTCGGAGATGGCCTGCCGGAAAGCGCGGTCGCTGCGGGTCTCCATGGCGTGGACTCCGGCGATCATGGCGGCGAGTTCGTCCTGATGGAAGCCCTGTCGCAACTGGCAGATGATGCGGTGGTTCTCATGGGTAATGGCGACAATCAGGCCGACAAGCGGCTGAAGGTCGGGGCGGGGGACGGCGAGGCGATAGAGGCCGATGCGGACCGCTGCGCCTTCGATGCTGTCTACGGTGTCGTCGAGGCGGTCGGTCAGGCCATGCAGGTCGGCCTTGTCCATCGGCGTCTCGGAGCGCGTATTGACCCTATTGACGAAGGCGTGTGTCAGCGAGTCGGCTTCGTGTTCGATGGTTTCGAGCCGCAGGAGATGCTCCGCTATCGTGGGAAACTCCGCCGTCATCTCATAAAAAGTGTTGGCAGCGTCGTAGGCATAACGCGCCTGCGCTTCCAGCATGGTATAGAAAACGGCGTCATCCGCCGGGTCAAGCGTCATGGTTCGGGACTCGTTTCAAGGAACGGTATATTGTGCTTATAATACCCGAAACGAGGCCGCTTTGAGAAAAAGCCACATCGGCAGGGATAGGACGCCTTCTGCCTCTTCTCCAGAGGCGGAAGGCGTTTGTGTTGGCGGCAGGACCGCGGGAGAAAGGCGGGACAGAGATGCAGATGATGCGGAGGCGCGAACTGCTGCCACGACGACACCGGCGGCCCACGAGTGCGTTCACACCGGACGGTCTGAGCGGGCTGAAACTGTGGCTGCGGGCCGACAGCGGCGTGTTTCAGGACAGCGCGGGAACGAATCCGGCGGTCAATACGGGCGATGTCGTGGGACTGTGGCGCGACGGGAGCGGAGCGGGCAACGATGCCTCCCAGACCAGCACGGCAGGCAAGCCCCGGCTGGAACTGAGCGTACAGAACGGCCGGCCCGCCCTGCGGTTTCAAACCTCGCGCTGGATGGATACGCCGCTGGCCGATCTGCTCCATGATTTCACCGTGTTTGTCGTGTTCCTGGACGACGGGGTTGCGGGCATCTACGAGCGGCTGCTCGATAAGAGCTTTGCGACCGGATTCTGGCTGGGGCGCAGTAGCTCTAATGCGAACTCGTGGGGCGGAGGCGTGGAGGAGACAAGCGGAGGCTACGGGCTTTATACCACCTTCACGGACGGCGCCGCGCATCTGATGCTTTCGATGCGTCAGGGTTCCACGCATCTGCTGTCGGCGGATAACGCCTCCGCTGTCAGCAGCACGGTCACGACAGCGGCGACGGATGCGACCGCGCTGCGCGTGGGCAATTCAGTGGGTTCGAGCGTCTATCTGGGCGGCTGGCTGATGGAGATTCTGCTCTACGACCGCGCCCTGACGACGGACGAGCGGACGGCGGTAAAACAGTGGCTGAACACGCGCTGGGCGCTGTATTAAGGAGAGACGATGGCGACGCGCTGGATCTATGAACTGCATCTCGTGGTGGCGACGGCGGAGCGGGAACTGGCGAACGGCATGGCCGCGCTCATGGACCCGGATCGGGGCGGCGCGAACACGTTTCTGCTGCCGCTGCTGCCCCGGACGGAGACCGATCCGCAGGCGTCTCCGACCCACTACGGCGCGGTGACGGCGGCAACGGAGGCCATGCACCTCGCAATGAATAGCGTGGCGCAACGGGGGCTGCTGAAAACGGTGCGCTTCTGGCGGATGGACGCCGCGACCGGGCATCTGCTGGAGTCCAACAGCCCGACGACAGCAACGGCGGTGGGAGCCGCCTGGACGTGGGAGCGGACGCTGGAAGATGCGGGCCTGAAACTGGCGGAGGGAGGGGGATAACGATGGCGAGCATGGGGCAGACATTCGCGGTGCGCGATACGAGCGCGACGACGGGAGACAACCGCAAGACGGGACTGTCGCCGACCTGGGTGTTTCTGAAACGCCTGAGCGATGGGGCGGACATCTCTTCCCCGCCGACAATCACCGAGATCGCACAGGGGCAGTATCGGTTCGCGTTCGATGCGGAGGCGAGTGGAGAGGCGGCAGGGCAGATAGATGCGGGCGCGAGCGTTCCGAATGCCTCCGACCGCTACATAGACGTGCTGCTGACCCGCGACAGCAGCCGTGTGCAAACGGGCATCGGGGCGAGCGGGTGTCAACTGGATATGGGGCAGGCGGTTCCAGCGGCCAATACCGGGCAAACGGTGGGAGATGCGCTGAACGCGGCCAGGGCGCAGGGATTCGGACGCTGGGCGCTGGTAGGGACGGCGTTGACGATTTATGCAGCGGACGGCACGACGGTGGTGCGGACGTTCACGCTGAACGATGCGACCAGCCCGACGAGCCGCGTCTGAACGCCGGGATTTCGGTTTCCGTGTGGAGGGCAGAATGGGGAGTGTTGTTCTACAGGGATTGCGGCAGGCCGGGAGGCTGGTGAGTCAGGGATATGGCGGCCCGACAGCCGCGCTTACGACGCTGGTGACGGCGCAGACCGGGGCGAGCGGCGATGGCGTGACGGTGACGGGTGGGACAGGATGACGAGAGGGCCGCAAACAGACAGGGCGGAGAAGGGGAAGCAAGATGCCGGAGGATTTTGTGCGGATGCGACAGGGCGAACGACGGCCGGTATATGGCGAACTGACGACGGCGGAGGGAACGCTGACGATTGCGCCTGTACCCGGCCCCTCGGTGATTCTGTATGACCGAACGGGAGCCGTGGTGAGCGGCTTCAATGGGATCGCGGCGACGGGCTTCGATGTCGGGGCGCAGGCGGCCCCGCGTGTCTGGTTCGCGCTGGAGACTTCCGGGCTTCCGGCAGGCTTCTACACGCTGGTCTTCACTCTCACTGCCACCGGCTCCGATGGCCTGGTGCGTGTCTATCGTCCCTGCATCGAAGTCCAGGTGACTCCGGTGGGTACGTGACTGCTTTTCCCAGCCCCCGTTCTCCCCGAAGGGGGCTGCTACTCTCACCATTATCAGTGCTTCTGACAGATATCCGAGGATGTCCTGGTTTGGACCTCATCCCCCAACCCCCGTTCTCCCGGGCGGTCGCAAGCTCCCTGGGAGAAGGGGGCTATCAAGGTCACCATTATCCCGTTTCTCTATGAGCGTTCGGTGAATGGCCTGGAGTTGGCCCTTACCCCCACCCCTCTCCCAAAAAACCTGATAGAGGGGCAAATGCGGGATTAATGTTGGTCATTGAAAAGTGACGGGAGAGAACAACCAACTTGTTTCTCCCTCACCTGTCTTTCTCCTGGGAGCAAACACGGTAGGAAATTAGTCAACCTGATCGCCCCCTTCTCCCAGGGAGCCTGCGACCGCCCGGGAGAACGGGGGTTGGGGGATGAGGTCCACCCCAATCCAACGACCGAACGCTCAGGGCGAAGGAAACAGGGTGAGATTGAAAAGCCCCCTTCTCCCAGGGAGCTTGCGACTGCCCGGGAGAAGGGGGTTGGGGGATGAGGTCCAAACCAGGACAGATTCCTACTGCTCAGGGGGAGAAGGTTTTTCAGAACTCGTAGTCAAGGGCCAGGATGTCCTCGCGGATGGGATTGATGAGAGTCTGCACGACGTGCTGGTGTGCGGGATGCGGGCCGTAGACATCCAGAGCGGCCTTATCAGGGAAGCGGACAACGAGACCGTGCGTGAAACCCTTCGCACGCTCCGTGAAGTTCTCGCCGACGCTCAGGTCGAGGATATTCGGCACCATTCCCTTGAGTTCGCGCAGGCCGTCAGCCGCCTGTGCGATCTGTTCCGGGGTCGCTTCCGGTTTCCATTTGAACAGCACGATATGCTCTACCACGTTTGTCTTCTCCCCGGTATTTTCTCCATTGTACCCGATCGCTGAGGCCGTTCCGCACTGACAATCAGAAGGGATTTTTATAAGTGGATGGTTGTATATTATGCCACAGGACGCTTTTTCTGTGTAAATCGAGCAGTTGGCACGATTCTTGCTACGTAGGTAAACAAAGCAGCAACGCGAAGGCCATGACGCCCCATCCAACTTCTGCCGACAGGTAATTTTCTCCGTTGTATATTGCACTTCGCCTCTCTGGGCTTGCAATTTCCCCAAACACGCTGTGTCATGGACTGCAAACAACAATATTGCCCTCAACGATTTCAAAATATGCTGATTCGCAGAGACTAGTCGTTAGTTAACTGAAGTTTTATATGCGGCGCAACTGTCGGGTAAACTGAGGGTATGAACAAACACACTTCCCTTACCCTCACTCCCCAACAACGGCAACAACTCGAAATCATCCTGCGCACCGGCCAACACAAGG
>JBBRLP010000049.1:0-35025 GCA_038231295.1 Chthonomonadales bacterium | reverse complement strand
TCGAAACGAGACCGAACATAGCATCCGGTCCCTGGTCATAGAGGATCTGGAATTCTTCGCGTGTCAACATACGGTTTAGATCGCAAAAGGGGGAGACAAAGTTTCCCCAAGTTGACTGGCAAGGCTGGGTGAATAGTTACCATTTATTTATAGTGTACGATATTGTCCGTTTCGTGAGCAGACCCCTTGCTGTTGGTGGGAGGCAGTACAGGGGATACAAGCAGCGAGGCTGCCACAAGAAATCTCCTGTCGGCCTCGCTGCTTGTATAATGGTTGAAACTCACTCGCTGGATTGACGCAGGGAGTCTCTTCACTTTTAGGCTTTGCGGCGGCGATAGCGCCTCAGAGCGAGGCCACAGGTAGCCATGACGCTCAGAAGAGCCACACTCCCCGGCTCGGGGGTATTGCCGGCGGCGGGACCCGCTATAACGATGTTATCGTACTGGTTGAAAAGACCGCCCTGGCTGATGGTGAATGCATTTAGATTGGAGAAACTGCTGTCGAAAGTGACGGTGGTGAGACTGTCGTTGGCGGCATGGGTAAAGCTTTGCGTAACAGTTCCGCCGCCCGCCAACGTACCGGTAAATTGGACTGTGACGCCTCCGGGACTGGAAGATTGTAGAACCAGGTTGGCGATATCGATAGAGAGGATACGGAAGGGATTGCTGTTGTCCTGCGTGAGGGTGTCGGCACCACCGTCCGCTCCGTTAAAGAGCGCCACCGAACCGGTGTAGTTGTAAGAGCCGCCTGATCCGCTGGCTCCGTCGGGAGACACACTGTGAAGTCCTCCGAAGGTAGAGCCAGTATCGGTAAGAGTGAAGCCCTGATAGTTGGCAACAGACTGACCATTGAAACCAGTGCCGCTGTTAGGATTGGGCAGGTCGTTGAAGTTCAACGTGACCTGCGCTTCTGCCGCAGCGCCTACTCCGATCAATCCGATCGTAAAGAGGCAGACCTGCGCGATTAACTGAAAGATTCGCGCTTTTTGCGTACACATCGTAGACATAGTTGGGAAATCCTTTCGCACGAGTAAGAGTAGATACGTGTGGAGGGAAAACGGCGCGGGTACGACGGCCCTTTCCGGATTCAAGAGCCGTCTGACACCCGCATTTCCCAACCAAAAACATTCTACAGGCGAGGCGTTAACGAAACGTTAACAGAACCTGATGAAATCCATGTGTCACGAAGTCCAGGAAACACGTTGGACTTTGCAACAGGGAGAGGACTTATGTTAGCCGAGCGATGGCGCCTTCAGCTCTTTGGTGGATTGAGGGCTAGTCAGGGGGAAGTATCTATCCAACGGTTCCGTACGCGAAAGGCGGGGTTGTTGCTGGCCTATCTGGCTTACTATGGTCATCGCGCCCATCCTCGCGAAGAACTCATTGATATGCTCTGGCCGGAGGCGGAACTGGAAACGGGTCGCCCGCGCCTGCGTCTGGCGCTCAACTCACTACGTAAGCAACTCGAACCACCTGGCGTGGAACACGGCAGTGTGCTGGTAACGGATGGCGATGCCCTAAGCCTACATCCAGCCGCCTTCCAGACGGATGTGTTTCTGTTCGAAAGCGCACTCAAAGCCGCAGAACAGACGACCGCCCCGAGTGAGCGGCGTGACCATTTGATTTGCGCCGCCGACGCCTATCAGGGACGTCTCCTGGCGGGATTTTATGAAGATTGGGTTTCGGTGGAGCAGTCCCGATTGGAAGAGAGGTATCGGCAGGGCCTGCACCAATTGATCGAGACCCTGATGCAGACCGGCAATCTGGAGCGAGCGCTGGATTATGGGCATCGGGTCGTCGGTTTGGATCCATTGGATGAGATGGGCCATCAGCTCCTCATACGTGTTTATCTTCTGGCCGGTCAGGTCGCTGCCGCCCAACGTCAGTATCAGGAACTGGAGCAGCGTCTGCGCGAACAGGTCGGCGCACAGCCTTCTGCCGCCACACGCCATCTGCTGGCAGGGATCGCTCCTTCTCGTGTCCCCTCTCAACCTGTGTCCCTCTTCAACTTTCCATCCTCGCAAATCGCTTCCTCCATCACGACCGCGCCAAATCCTGTTCCGGCCTCTTCTGAAATGGCGTCTGCTGTCCAGGAACAAATACTAAAGCCTGGAGACACGCAGCCTATCGCTTGTCTGCCGGTGCCTCTAACACGGTTTTTTGGGCGCGAAACGGAGTTAATGCAGGTTGTTCGCCTGCTCTTCCCTGCGCGAGATGAGCGGTATGACAGAGAGCGCTGTTCGGCACAACGACTGGTGACTCTAACGGGACCAGGCGGAACGGGTAAAACGCGCCTCGCTATCGAAGTGGCACGCCATCTCAACAGGGAGGTCGCTTTGCCCGTCACGTTTGTGCCTCTGGCCGATGTTATGGAGCCGGATCGCATTCTGGAAGCGATTGCACGCGCCCTCGCGTTGCCGTCCCTGGAGGCAAAAAATCTACTGGAGGAAGTGATACAGGCGCTTTCGGAGTACTCGCGAATGTTAGTTTTGGATAATTTTGAACAACTGCTTCCTGCGAACGATAGCATCGAAACTTCAGAAGGCGTTCCTCAGACGACGGCTATTTCGATTGTGCAGATGCTGCTGGAGCGTGTGCCAGTGCTGTCCTGTCTGGTGACATCGCGACAGAGTCTCGATCTGGAAGGAGAGCAGGAGTTTCCGGTGAGTCCACTGCCAACACCTGCACATGGCGGAACGCCGGAACGTCTGCTGGAGTTTCCCAGTGTAAAACTGTTTGTGAATCGTGCCCAACTCGCGCAGCCAGATTTCCAATTAACGTCTCAGAACGCTGAGGTAATCGGCCGGTTATGCGCGCAATTGGAAGGTCTGCCACTGGCCCTGGAACTGGCCGCGGCCTGGGTCTCGACGCTTTCCCCCGCTCAGATTCAGGCACGCCTCGTACGCCGTTTCGATCTGCTGGTTGGGCGCAGGAAGGGACGCGTTTCGCGTCACCATTCGCTGCGTGCCGCTCTTGACTGGAGTTATCATCTTCTCGCTCCTGAACTGCAAAAGTTTCTAGCGCAATTGGCTGTTTTTCGTGGAGGATGGACTGTCGAGGCGGCAGAGATTGTGTGTGCAGAGCCGCAGGCGTTGCATTATCTACGCGCCCTGCGACATCGGTCGCTGGTGGAAGCGGAAGAGCAGATAGAGCCAAACGGAGAAGCGCCACTGGTGCGCTTTCGCTTGCTGGAGACGCTCCGCGAGTTCGCCTGGGAACAGTTATGCGAGGCAGAGCGTGCGTCATTAGCGGAGCAGCATGCACACTGGTGTCTGGAGCGATTGAAACGGAACGATTTCCAGCTTTCAGAGCAGGATAACGACCGTACGGCGCATAACTGGGCCCGATCACAGCCTGCCCACGAAGAACTCTATTTCCAACTGCTGGGTGGCCTGGTTCGGTTTTGGCGAGCACGCGGATGGTGGCGCGAAGGTCTTGTTTCGTTGGAAGTCGGTCTAGAACGCGACAGGAACGCCTATCCGGAGTTATACGGAATTCTCTGTCATGGAGCGGCTCTGATGGCCTTCTTGCTTAAAGATATGGAAACCGCACTGGGCTATTATCGGCAAGCCTTAGTTCTGTTTACGGACTTGGGTGATAGTTACAAGCAAATGCATGTCTGGAATGGAATGGGCTGTGCGGAACTGGGAAGGGGTACCTCGAACGCGGCTCGACAAAATTTTTTGCAGGCGCTCCAATGGGCCGAGACCCTTCAAAACGACGGGATGGCGGCAACGATCCACGGCAATTTAGGCTATGTCGCCCTGAACCTAAAAGATTGGCCAAGTGCACAGGAACATATGGAGCAGTGTTTGCATCTCCATAAGAGTTGTAATATGTCCGAAGCCTGGCCGCTACAAAATCTAGGGGCTTTGGCACAAGCGCAGGAAAAATGGGCGCAGGCACGTGCCTATTTTGAGGAGAGCCTAATACAGTATCGCCAGATCAACGAAACTTATCGTATCGCCGAAGTGCTGGACAAACTTTCGACTACGCTGGAAAGATGCGGTGATCTGGAGGGCGCTGCACGTTGCCGGGTAGAGAGCGAGGCTCTCTCTCTTCAGTTGCACAGCGCCTGAATCCCACGAGTTTAAAGCCTTTAGTTTCCGGTAAAATCAGGTTGTGATGACTTGTTTGCCTGCCTGGAAATACCGCGTTTTACGCCTGTGTTCCGCCACCCCTTTCGGTAAGTGGTCTGTCTCACTATTCTTTTTTGAATGCTTACAGACTATAGATTAAGGCGGGCCATTTGCGGGGCCGCATAGCGGTCGCCCGCTGCCGCGCCTTTGGGCGCGATCTCATCCAGGCGCTTTAGATCGTCCGGTGTGAGATGAACGTTCATGGCCCCGGCGTTCTCCTCCAGATAGGCAATGCGCTTCGTGCCGGGAATGGGCGCGAGGTCATTGCCCTGCGCCAGCACCCAGGCCAGCGCCAACTGTGAGGGCTTGCACCCTTTCTCCTTCGCCATCTGCTCGATGCGCTCCACCAGGTCGAGGTTCTTCTGGAAATTCTCTCCCTGAAAGCGCGGCGCGTTTCTGCGGTAGTCGTCTGCGGCCAGGTCGTCGAACGTTTTGATCTGCCCCGTCAGGAAACCGCGCCCCAGCGGGCTATACGGGACGAACCCGATGCCGAGTTCGCGGCAGGTCGGCAGGATTTCATCCTCCGGGTCGCGGGACCAGAGGCTGTATTCGGTCTGGAGTGCGGCGATGGGATGCACAGCATTCGCCCGCCGAATCGTCTGCGGGCCTGCTTCGGAGAGGCCGAGGAACCGGACTTTGCCCGCCTCCACCAGCGCTTTCATGGCCCCGACCGTCTCCTCAATCGGCGTCTCCGCATCTACCCGGTGCTGGTAGTAGAGATCAATCACGTCCACGCCAAGCCGTTTCAGGCTGGCATCGCACGCCTGCTTCACGTATTCGGGCCTTCCGTTGACGCCCGCGAAACCGCCCTCCGGCGTCCGCACATTCCCGAACTTGGTCGCCAGCGTCACGCGGTCACGGCTGCCGCGGATCGCCCTCCCGACCAGCTCCTCATTGCGCCCGACACCGTACATATCGGCGGTATCCAAAAAAGTAATTCCCAGATCAAGCGCCCGATGGATAGTCGCGATGGACTCGGTTTCGTCGCCCGCTCCGTAGAATTCGGACATTCCCATGCAGCCCAGTCCCAGCGCAGAGACGTGAAGGCCGCCGCGCCCCAGAGCGCGGGTTTCAATGTTACTCATAAGTCTTTCTCCTGTAACAGACAACAAACGATATCGGGATGACTCACCCTCCCCTCTTCCTACGAATGAGAAACCGCTTTGTTGAAGGCGGAGCACTCCAGCGAAAATGTTCCTTGCGGCGAACATTTTCGCCGAAAATTGAGTATAATGGAATTGGATACGGAGAAGCCGCCCCGCCCAGAGGGGTCAACTCTGAACGGGGACAGCGGACCCTGGGGTTATCAAGTTAGACTTGTCTCGGCCTTTATGCCATATCAGGTACAACTGAACGGCATAGTAGGCAGCCCCAAGCGTGTAGAACGCTAGGTCCGGGATGTGACAGTACTGTGTCATATCCTTTCTCCTTTCTAACCCGGTTCGGTTGTGGACCGTAGGACGTTGCACCGTTCTGCGGTCTTTCTTCGTTTCGGGCGATTCTACTATACTCGATTTTGCCGGAGCGGACGCTATCTATTTGGGGATACCCAACAAAGAAATTGATGCGGGAAGCCACCAGGTAGCCTGGAGGTAACGAGACTGTTCCGCCTGCCAATGATAAGCAGGCAGGGACAGTTATCGGCGCAGACGGGTTCTGGCTTCGGTGAGGAGGAAGGTGAGCCAGCGGTTCAGTCAGGCTTTTGGCTTGGGGGCGGGTTTGGCGGGGAGTTCCCAGCACTTCGGCGCGACCTTTTCGATATTCGGCGTGACATCGGCGTTCACATTGCCGACCGCCCAGGAAATACCGCCGAGCAGAATCTGCTGGAACATCGGGTTTGACCAGACATCTTCGCGGTGGCCCATAGAGGTGTAGAAGACGCGCCCCTTGCCGTGCTTCCGCGCCCAGGTCGCCGGGTAGGGCGAACGCTGGTAGTGTGGCCCCATCATCCCCGCCGTCTCCTGCACCAGCAGAACGTGCAGGTCTTTGCGGAAGTCTTTCAGCGAGTACCACTCCTCCCGCATCTTGAAATCCGTCAGCCCCTCGCAGCCCGGAAACTTCGTGTCTGTGACAATCATCTTCGCTTCCTGCTGCGCGTCGTGGTGAATGAATTCACCACCGAGCATAGCAATGTAGGGGTCCACCTTCTCGCCGAAGTTGGCGTAGCGGTCGTCCGGGTCGGGGTGGAAGGTGTCCGTCGCGCTGTGGGTTCCGAGGAAGCCCTTGCCGTTTTTGATGGCGTTCAGAAAGGCCGCCTTGCCTTCCGGGGTGATCGGGTTGGTGCCGTCCTTGCCCGGTTTCGTCAGGTCGCCCGTGGTATAGAAGAAAAAGGCGTCGTACTTCGCGATGTTCTCCAGCGTGAAAATCGCGCCGTCTTTCGTGCAGGTCACCTCAAAATCGTGTTTGCCGCCAAGATCGGTCAGCAGTTGCTCCGCGAAACCGAGTTTGTCCCCGGTGCGCTTGATCGCCGAATGCTCAAACCCCTGCGAGCGTGTGAAGAACAGAATCCGGCGCTTCGGTGCGCCCGCCGCCCCGGCCCAACCCATCGGAAACGCCGACAGGCCCAGACTCAGTGCCGCCGCACCCATGCCCTGTAAAAAATCTCGTCGCTGCATCGTAACTCCTCCTCGTTGAATGGTAAAATGGCTCCATCTGCGCTTTCCAGGAGAACCCGCCCATGCCCGTTTCCCCCACGCCGCCGCTCTGCATCGGCCTGATACCGGCCCGCCTCGCGGCCACGCGCCTGCCGAACAAGCCGCTCATCGAGATCGCCGGGAAGCCGATGATTCAGCACGTCTGGGAACGCGCCTGCCGCACTCCGAGCCTGACGCGTGTCGCCATCGCGACCCCGGACGCGGAGATAGCCGCCGCTGCCCATCTGTTCGGCGCGGAGGTCGTGATGACCTCCCCGGCCCACCGCTCCGGCACCGACCGTCTCGCCGAAGCCGCCACCCTCCTCACTCTGCCTTCCGACGCCATCGTGGTCAACATTCAGGGCGACGAACCGCTGCTCGACCCCGCCGCCATCGAAGCGACGGTGCGGCTTCTGCTCGACGACCCCGCGCTGCCCATGTCCAGCCTTATGTGCCCCTGCCCCGAAATAGACCGCGACAATCCCGCCTGCGTCAAGGTCGTCTGCGCCGTCAACGGGGATGCCCTCTACTTCTCCCGCGCCCGTCTCCCCTATCCCCGTAACGCCACCGGGACACTCGTTTTCCAGCACGTCGGCCTCTACGCCTACCGCCGCCACTTCCTCGCCACCTACTCCAGCCTCGCGCCCACGCCTCTGGAACTCACCGAATCCCTGGAGCAGTTGCGCGTCCTCGAAAACGGCTATCGCATCCGCATGGCCCGCGTCGAAGCGGCCCCTATCGGCGTGGATACCCCCGAAGACCTGGCCCGCGTCCGGCGGCTTCTGGAGGAATAGCGGGAATATTCCGCTTCCGCCGTCAATTGGGGAGGAATTGCGGGCCGCTCTGCCGGATTGTCCTGTCGTAGCACCGGCCTCCTACAGAGGCAGGCCGGAAAATTTCCAGGAGGCAATTCCTTGTCTGACAAAGTCCGAGTCGGTATCATCGGAACCGGGGGCATCGCGCAGGGCCATGTGCGCCGTATGCTCGCCAACCCGAACGCCGAAATCACAGGGTTGTGCGACATTCGTCCCGAAGCGCTCGCAGGAACCGTCGCCCGCTATCCCGATGTCAAAGATGTGCCGCAGTACAGCGACTACAAAGACCTGATTAAAGCCGGGAACGTGGATGGCGTCATTATCTGCACCCCGCACACCACCCACTTCGAGCAGACCATGACCTGCCTCGACAAGGGCCTGCACGTCCTCTCCGAGAAGCCGATGGTCTGCACCGTCGCGGACGCCTACACGGTCCTCAAGAAGATTGACGAGAGCGGCAAAGTGTTTGTTCTGAACTACCAGCGCAGTTACCAGCCGGAGTTTCTCTACATCAAGCACAAGATTGCGAGCGGCGAGGTCGGCGAGGTGCAGTTCGTGCAGGGCCTCCAGGGGCAGGAGTGGCTGCGGGCCTGCGCCAACTCCTGGCGGCACGACCCTGCCCTGAGCGGCGGCGGGCAGATCAATGACTCCGGCTCGCACATGCTCTCGATTCTGCTGTTCGTCACCGGGCTGACGGTAGATCGGGTTACCGCGTTCATGGACAACATGACCGTGCCCGTAGACATCAACTCCGCGCTTACCATCGGCTTCGTCGGGGGCGCAATGGGCAATATATCGATTGTCGGCAACGCGCCCTCCTTCTATGAGGACATCACCATCTGGTGTTCCAAAGGGGCTTTCTACCTCCGCAACGGCAAGCTGGAAGTGAGCGACGCGGTGGGCAAACGCCATTTCCCGGCGGTCGAGGATATGCCGAAGGGCAACAACCCGGACGACAACTTCATCGCCGCCGTGCGCGGCGAGCAGGAGATCGGTTCTACGGGTATCTGGGGCCTGCGCGTCATGGAACTGACGGAAGCCGCCTGGAAGTCCGCCGCCAATAACGGCGCGGTCTCCCAGGTCGAACACGTCGGGATTTAAGACCGGCAAAGGGTAGTTGTGGCAAAGGATTGAGACCCCTCGCTACGCGGCTTCGCCGGATCGTCCGAAGGACAAGACATGGTGCGACAAGGTTCTTGAGGCCGATGAGTGGCCCTTACACCCTGGACGTTTCCGAAGGAAACTGGGCCACAGGTCACATAGCGGGGACTTCAGTCCGTTGTACCCCTTCCGTCGCGCCCATGAGGAGCCAACTGATTGTTCGGCTGCGTAACGTGAAATAGGCGGGAAGGTGTGTTCAGCTAGATTCGCTGTGCCGAACACACCCTCCCGCCTAAACCTTTTAACGAGTTGGGCAGAACGTAGTGCATACCATTTCCCAGCCAGAGGAGCGGCTTTGCCGCATTGCCGGAATGCGAAGTGACGGCCCTATTTTTTCTGCAGGACGCAGAACATGTGATCTTGCGCTGTAAACCAGTAGGGCGCTCCACGGTGAGCGTACCGTTTACGCAGCGCCTCAATCCCCATTCGCCCCATACTCTTTCCCACCAGATAGCCGGAGTTTGCCGTCAGGTCTTTGAATATCCGCAGCGTACGCATCCTTTTGTGACTGAGGCGGCGATAGGCGACTGTCTGCATTCCACAGCGGGACGCAATTTCTGCAATCGCCTGCTGGCTATAAAAGCTTACATGCTCCGGCAGCGAACAGTACCAGTAGGCGCTTCCGAGCAGACGCCAACTTGGTGCGCCGGTATCTCCCGTGACAATAAGCGCGATTCCTCCCGGTGCGATGCAGTCGGACAAGCGCTCAAAAAACGGTACGGGAGCGACGAGGTGCTCGACGAGATCAATGGCGAGTACGGCATCAAACCGGCGTTCACTTCCCTCCAGGTCTTCGATGGTCTCTCCCAGAATCTCCACACCTCGCTCGCGTGCCACCTCCGCAGCGCCTACCGATGGCTCGATTCCGTAACGCTCCCACGAGGTTCCAAAATAGTCCAGCAGCGCGCCGTTAAAGCAGCCGATGTCCAGAATACGGCGGCCTCTGCTATGCTTTTCGACCAGATCGCGCATGATATCGAAGCGGCGATGATGGGAATCTACGGTCAGCCCCCAGTGACCCGGTTCAACCTGTGCATAACATGCGAGCATCTTTTCTTCCGGGATAGGCGGGAATTTGAACTGAAACGCGCATTGGGGACAGCGCAGCAGTCGAAAATCTATGCCTTTCAGATCAATGGGAATGCCTCCCACCAGCGGCACCTCAGGATGCACAATTGGCCCTACGTACCGAGGTTCAGTACATCCGCAGACCAGACATACGGGTTCTTGCATCTCCTGAATCTTCCCCGGATATAGAGACGCCTGCGACATTTCCATTGGGTTCCCCACAGTCCGTATTCCTCCGATGCCCAGGGCATGCGCGCTATTCTAAAGCCCTACTCTCCCTACGCCACCGACTACGATTCAATTTTACGATGGAATGGGCATCCTAATAGTACCCTCTGCTGTCAAGCCAACGGAAGCGCTCTGCCCATTCAGGCAGTGTGTGGGTGTACAAGCACCGCAGATAACCCAACAAGTGAAGCATATACCCCGTCAAAAAAACAGAGTCATCTGTTTACATATTTTGTTCATTCTGAGGTATACTGGTGTTGTGATCGGCTGTACGGCGAATGAGACACAGACGTAGATTTTTTCTTCAGCACAAGGAGCAACGGTATGACAGTCAAAGAGATAGCAGACGAATTGATCGCCCTTTGTCGTTCAGGCAAGGAGGCAGAGGCTATCAAGAACTTCTATTCAGAAGAGATCGTGAGCAAAGAGGCGATGGGACCCAACCCCATGACCAAAGGGCTAGAGGCCATTCAGCACAAAACGGAGTGGTTCAAAAGCAGTTTCGAGTTACACAGTTCGGTGGTCAACGGGCCGTTCATCAACGGCGACCAGTTCGCGGTCGAGTTCAACTACGATGTCACGGAGAAAGCGACCGGCAGCCGCCACCCCATGCACGAAATCGCGCTCTATACCGTGAGCGAAGGCAAAATCGTCGAAGAGACCTTCTTCTACGCCGCCTGATTCCCATGCCGGGTACAGGAACTGACCCGACGGGGAAAAGCGGATTGGCCGGGGGTTTTCAACCTCCGGCCACTTCTAATTTTCGTTCACTATAGTGTTTTAAACGCTGCGCCGGACTGCCCTCAAACGGCTGCCTGCGCCCAGGGAGCTGTCGCAATCACCTCGCGCATCTCTTCCGGGGTCATTCGCAGTTTCGCGGCGCCGTCAATCACGTCCTGCATCTCTACGCCGTACCAGTTGCGCTTGTTCGGGTTGCAGAGTCCGGCGATGTTCAGATCGGCGATGCTCCGGCTTACCTGCTGCGTGAACGTGGCGGGGTCAATCTGTGTGCCGTGGCAGGCTTGATTTCGCAACAGGTAGGCGCATTCTGTCAGTCCGGCGGCGAAGGGCGCTCGGTCGGCGGCGAGAAAGCGCTGGAGGCGCGGGGCTTTTTCCAGGCGGCGGGCCATCTCGGCGTAGCTGGCGGCGGCGAAGTAGAACATGGAAAAGTCGGCGAAGAGCGGGAAGGTCGGCATCGCGGCGTAGGCTCCGGCGAGGAAGCGGGCGGTCCAGTCGGCCTCCTGCCGGGTGATTGTACCGTACTCCTGAATGCGTTCCGCAAACACTTCCGTTCCCCAGGTCTCTGCGAGTATTTTCCCCAGACGCTCGATGCCCAGCAGGGTCAGCGGCATGCCCGTGCTGAAGAGGGGGTCTACAAAGGCCGCAGCGGAGGGCAGGAGCGCCCAGCCCGGCCCCGTCACCGTCTGTACTCGTGAGGCCAAGCGGGGCGTGTAAACAAACGGCTGCACGGGAACGGCCTCCGCGAACTGCTCCCCGACGGTCGGGAAGCGGCGCAGGAAACGCCCCCAGGCCGCCGCGCTGCCCTCCAGTTGCAGCTCGTCCGCCAGCCAGTCCTCGACCGCGAACCCCGCGCTCGTCACGCCGTTGTTGAAGCGCAATACCCACATCCAGCCGCCGTCGAAGACATGGTGCAGGGCCGCGTCGTCCATCGGATAGGGGGGCGTCGCGCCGGTCTGATAGTTCTGCATCGTCTCGCAGCGGCGCACGCCCGTAAAATGAGAGTAGAGGGCGCGGGTCGGCGGATAGTCGGGGAAGGGACCGCGTGGCAGATCGAGACACCGCGACAGAAATCCCCCCGGCCCGCTCGCATCCATGACGAAGTGGGCATGGATGCTGACCTCTCTATCCTGTCGTTTGCCTGTGAGAGTGCAGCCGTTCTCTCCGAACGCACCGGAGAGCAGGAGGGTTTCGTCAAGGTACTCCACGCCGAGCGCGACCGCCTCCCGCATCAGAAACGCATCTACGTCTGACCGCAGCCAGTGGGTATCGCCCACCCCATCGTTTGGGCTGGCCGCGACGAATAGTTGGTTGGAGCGGTCGGGCGTGGGGCAATAGGGCTTATCTGCCGTTTGGTGGAAGTAGGTGAATCCGCGTTTCAGGCCACAGACGATGTCGGGATAGGTGCGCTGCCAGGAGCCGTAGGTGGTGAGGGGAAGCAGTCGGGGCAGGTCGTAGGTGTGGGCCAGTTGTTCGATGAGCAGGTTCATCAGCGGCGACGTAGACTCCCCGATAGCGAAGCGGGGATGCATCCCGCGCTCAATGAGGACGACGGAGAGTCCCAGACGGCGGGCGACCATTGCCAGCAGAGAGCCACCGAAGCCGGAACCGATAATCGCGAGGTCAAAATTTGCGTTCATAGGTGGTTTTCCTCAACGGGACGGGGTCGTTTCTGTGGACGCACCCACGCTCATTCGCACCCTCTCATCTGCCATGACCTGCAAGAGGCGTTCGATGGCCTGGGCGTTATGTTCCGGGTCGCGTCGAGCCAGACTGAGGGCGGTTTCTCCGTGCGGGCCGAGAATATGCGGGTCCGCTCCCGCAGCAAGCAGTGCATTCATCACCGCTGTCATTCCCCAGTTCGACGCCATCATCAGCGGTGTAGAGCCGTCCGCGCAGGGCATATTGGGGCAAGCTCCAGACGCCAGCAGCAGCGGCACAAAGTTGTGTGTAAGTCGGCCCAGATAGGCGGCAATAGCGTGCATAAGCAGAGTAGAGCCGTCGTCAAGCTGGTTTACATCGCTTCCCTCGGCGAGAAAACGGCGTACCGCTGCCTCGTCTCCGAGATACATCGCCTCTATCAGTCCGATCTTCGCTCCGAACTCCTCAAGCGCCGGAATGACCGCTTCACCGTTCTCAAAAGTCGCCATTCGCATCGCCCGCTGGAGGTCTATGGCATCGGCTCCCACGCTGCGCTCCAGCAACAGGCGTGTGACTTCCACCCGTCCGTACCAGGCCGCGATAACAAGCGGCGTCATACCAGACTGTTCGCAGGCGTCTCTATCGGCTCCGGCGTCGAGCAGAACACGGATGCACTCCGGGGATTCCAGGGTCGCGGCGACATGCAGCGGTGTCATACCGCATACATCCCGTTCGTCTAGTTCTGCTCCCTGTTCCAGCAACAGACGCACCTGCGGCATATCATCGGCCTTAACCGCACCGTGCAGCCTCAGATTTTGTCGGTTCATGTACGTTCCCCTGTTGTCTGAACCATGATTTGTCGGATTATAAGGATTAGCATGATTGCAGTCCAGAAGGCGTCTCTTCGCCGGGAAGTGTTCTTGTCTGTAAGTCCAATTGATGCAGAAGCAGCGTGAACAGCCTGAAATCATGCCAATCCTTTAATCCGACAAATCATGGTTCAGACAGAGTGAGCAGGCGACGGGTGGAGGTATCTGCTGGGTGCGATTCATCGTGGCGATACGCTCGGCGCGGGCGGGCGCACAGGCGCACCGGAAGAACGTCTCGATGTCCCACAGGTCGGCGAAGACGCGGCCCTGTCGCAGTCCAATGCCATACTCCTGTGCGGCTTCGAGGGAGGAGAGCGATGGGGGGCTGAACTGGCCGGTGGCGGCGAGGGCTTCCATTGCGCCGTTGCCGCCGCGTGTGGGAATGAGACAGCAGACGGTCGCGCCGCAGGTGAAGGCGACTTCGAGAGAGCGGCAGGCCCACTCCAGCCCTTCCGCCTCGGTCATAAACGGCGGGCGAAGCATCAGAAAGACGCGCAGGTCTATGCCGTTGTGGGCGAGCAGGGATGCGCTGCGCTCGAAGTCCGCGACGGTAAAGCGCTTGTTCAGCCGTTCGAGCGTGGGGGGATGGACGGTTTCCAGCCCGATGGCGACTTCGAGCCTGCCGTTCAGCTGCTCAGCGAAGCGCAGGCAGCGTTCGCCGATAAACGCCGGATGGGCTTCGACAATCACCCGGTCGTACCCTGCGACCAGACGGGCGATTTCGGCGTCGTCTTCGGGCGGGATGGCCTGATTGTCGAAGAAACTTCCGGCGTTGTAGAGCTTTATCTGTCGGGCGATAGGCAGACGCTCCAAAGCGTGAGCAATCTGCGCGGGAATCATGCCGGGCGCAATCCGGCTGTCCAACGTGTTTTTCCAGAGGTCACACATCAGGCAGCGGTAAGGGCATTCCCGATTGGTCAGGAAGAGCGTCGCAGTAGAGAGCATTTCGCCGGACGTGCCGCGCTCCTCCTCCCACAGAGACGCATAGGGAATCGCTTGGTCGAGAACATTCTTCGGGCCGCGCCGCTCTAGAATCCAGCGGGTGCGAGCGGCAGCAGTGTCGGGGTAGACCGCTGCTGCCGTTGGCTCTGTTGTGGAGGGCATCAGCGTGTGGGCTGGAGGGAGGCCGGGACGACGTTGCCGGAGAGTCGTTCGCTCTGCGGGTCCCACGCCTCACGCAGGCGCTCTTCCCACTGCTTGAGAAAGGTGCTGCGGCACCAGGCTTTGCTGACGCGCCATCCCTTATAGGTCTCGCCGCCTGCGCCGTCCTGAAACCGTCGCTTGGGGTAGGCGGGCATCTCGATACCGGTGACGGCCTGTATCCCCGCCTGTACGACCGTCTGTTTCAGGCTATAAAGCTTTTCGACGCTGCCGTCCAAGACGGTCTCGAAGGGAATGGCGAGCGCGGCGGCGATGACCGGGCGCACGGTATAGGGAGAAAACGCCTCAAAGCCGTAGTGTTTGCCGGGCGCGTAGGTGCGGACGTAGGCCCGGGACAGGCCGCCGGAGTAGGTGAGACTGTGCTTCATGTTCTCGACGCCCCACCCTTCCTGATAGAGCATCGGATTGCGGAGGACACTGGAGAGGGTCAGGTCGGAGTCTTCGAGCGGATAGGATTTCAGGTTTTCGTCACCGCCGTCGCCATCCAGCAGATATTTCAGGTTCGGATAGCGCTCCCGAACCCCTTCCAGCAGGCACAGCGCCACCGCCGCGCACTCCACATCGAGCGGGTGGTAGTCTTCGATCACGCGGATGGCCTCTTCCAGATTCACGCGCTCCGCCGGGACTTTGATCGCCTCCCACTGGTTTTCCAGTCCTAGTTCTCGCACGACCGTTTCCGCCTGCGCCGCATCCTTCCCGCCGCCGAGGTCCAGTGTAAACGCCCGCAGCAAGCCGGGGTCACGCCCCAGCTCCCGCAGCGCATGGCGGGCCAGCAAAAAGACCGAGGTGCTGTCTATGCCCCCGGAGAACGCCAGCCCGATCATTTCGCCGTCCGGCAGTCCGCGCAGCCAGGTTTTCAGGCCCGCATACGCCGCCCCGACATAGGCCGCGCCCGCTTCTTCGAGGTCTGTGCCGCCCGTCCCAATGCTCGGATTGAAAAACCGATGGTAGCGGGGCGCGGGGTCGGGGCAGCCGATCTGGTCTATCTCGACGAGGTAGTGCGCGGGAACCATGCGCGTGTAGAGCGGATCGAACTGCCATCCGATCTTCTCCTGCTGGCACCACTCGAACAGCGTATCTATCCGGTCGGCGGCGATCAGGAACGGGCCATGAAACATCTTCGCGACGAAATAGCGCAGCGGGACGCCAATCGTCCGCGCCAATCGCACGGTCTGCCCCTCTCGCGCTACCGCCGCAAAATGACCGTCACTCGCCGCGAGTGCAGCTATATCGGCGCTCTGTACCGCTGTGTGCAGTGCCGCCTCGTCGGCGGATGCGGGTCCCGTTAAATCTACAAGGCGGTTTACTCCGGCTAACATGGGGTTACTCCTCTGAATGATTGAATAGTGTAGGTTGCTGGTCTGGAGGTTCCACAAAGAGGATGGCTTTTCCTATTTCTTTGTCTTTTTTGTCTGAACTATGATTTGTCGGATTATGGGATTAGCATGATTTCAGACCACAAGCCCGCTCGTCGTCAGGAACCATTCGCATCGCAACAGCCCGCTGTTTGTCTGAACCATGATTTGTCGGATTATTAGGATTAGCATGATTGCAGTCCAGAAGCCTTCCCTTCGCTATGAAACCTCCTTGTCTACAAGTCCGCTTGATGCAAGGGAAATCAGGACAGCCTAAAATCATGCTAATCCCATAATCCGACAAATCATGGTTCAGACAGAAAACAGAAAAGACGAAGAGACAAGGATTTCGCGTACCTGTGGTGAATATGAGCGAGAAGGATGAGACTTTGTTGGTGAAGGAGTGGGTCATGTCCAGCATTATTGATAATCGGGATGGGAATACGCTGCTGCATAATCTGCAACTGATGAGTGCGGGCGGGCGCGAACTTCGGATCGCGACCGCTTTCTTTTCGCTGGACGGGTTGATGATGCTGGCGGGAAGTCTCGGGGAGTGTGAGAAGCTGCGTATTCTGTTTGGGGACGATGCGGATGCGAAGCAGCGGGTGCGCCTGTTGGAGATGCTGCGGGAGCGTTCGGATGAGGATTTGCTCAAGCAGCGGGATATGATGCCGAATTTGTCGCCGCTGAAAAAGATCGAGGCGTTGTTTCAGGCGGGGAAGGTTGAGGCACGCTGCTACACGGCGAAGAAGTTTCATGCGAAGGCGTATCTGATAGACCGCCCGGCGATCTATCCGCCCCGGATGGGGGTGCTGGGTTCGGGGAATTTCACGCGGCCCGGTCTTTCGCAGAATATCGAACTGAATGTGCAGTTGACGCCGGAGCAGACGGAGCAGTTGGATGTCTGGTTTGAGGCGCGGTGGGCGGAGGCAGTACAGGATGTCGTCACGGCGGACGTGCTGACGGAGATTCGGCGGCAGATTGACCTGTATGAGCCGTATGTTCTGTATCTGAAGGCGCTGTATGCGTGGGGGGCGGCGCAGGAGGCGGAGACGCCGGGGCTGGGGCGCACAAAACTGCTGGATGCGCTGGACCCGCATCAGGAGCAGGGATTTCGGCGGGCAGTGCGGATTCTGGAACAGCAGCATGGCGTGATGGTGTGCGACGGCGTAGGGTTGGGCAAGTCGTTTGTCGCGCTCGCGCTGATGGAACACTACTGCCGCCTGGGGCAAAACGTGCTGCTGATTGCGCCGAAGAGCATTATGGTCTCGTCGTGGGATGGGTATTTGGACCGTTTTCTGTCGCGGTTCCGGCAGCCGTTCGGGAGTATCTTTGAGATACCGATGACGGAACTTGGCTTCGACCCGATGGGAGATGCGGACGAGGAGACACCGCAGGCATTGCAGGAGAAGCGCGAGCTGGTGCATCGGCTGTTCGAGCGGGCGGATGTGCTCGTGGTGGATGAGAGCCACAACTTCCGCACAAGCAACGCCTCGCGCTACAAGAACCTGATGGAGATTGTGAAGCCCTACCGGGGGCGGAAGAAGGTGATCCTGCTGACCGCGACTCCGATCAATACCGCGTATAGGGACATCTCGAATCAGTTGGCGCTGGTAACGCACGAGAGCGGGAATATCGCGGGGTACGGCATCGAGCAGATCAGAAGATACGCGAACCTGCTGGATAAGGAGCGGCCTGCCGACAGCGCGGAGGGGCAGTTGACGCTGGGGCTGGTGGATACGCCGAACGAGGCGCTGAACCGGGTATTGGAGAGCGTGGTAATTCAGCGCAGCCGCGCTACGGTGAAGGCGCTGGCGGAGGCGCAGGGCAAGATCGTGCATTTCCCGGTGCGTTCGGCCCCGCAGTGCATTCAGGTCAAGATCGGGGCGGAGAGCAGCCTGTATCGCGACCTCATCAAGCTGGCGGAGAAGCGGTTTCAGCCGGGAGTCGAACTGCTGCGGCTGATGCGGGCGGAGATCGCGAAGGCGGAGAAAACGGGCAAGCCTATCTCGGCGGTGAAACTGATGAAGGGCGCGAAGGGTATCAAGCTGGCCGCGTTTCTGCTGGAGCAGTATCGTCTCGTGCCTGCGGAAGGCAAAAAGACCTATCTGGATGAGGTGCATCTGGCGGGACTTGTCTTCGCAAACGCGCTGAAACAGTTGGAGAGCAGTCCGGCGGCGTTTCAGGGCATTTTGCAGAGCCTGGGCGTCGGTCTGATCGCACGGCTTCAGTTCGTCTGCGGGCAGGAGGCGGAGGCGGTGATTGCGGAGCATCAGGGGTGGGTACGGACGCCGCTCTTTCCGAAACAGGAGGCCGATGCGGAGACGCTCGTGGACGTGGATATTGAGGAGGACGGGGATTCACTGGATGCAAGCGGCGACGAGGCGGATGCCTGGCTGGCGCAGGCGGTGAAGTCGCGGCAGTTGGCGAAAAAGCTGAGAGATTTCAATACGGAGACGTTCGACGTGAACCGCTGGAGCGACGATATTGTTGCCGACCTGGGCTTCCTGCGGGAGATTCACACGGCGACGCTCGCCGCCTGCTCGCAGCCGGACCCGAAGCTGTGCGATGTGCTGCCGCAGATTCAGTCACTGGTCTCGGAGGGACGGCGGGCGCTGGTCTTCACGCAGTCGCAGCGGACGGCGGAGTATCTGGAGCGGGAACTGCGTGTGCGGCTGATGGGGGCGAACGTGGCCCGGATTGACAGCCGCGTGGAGAGTACCCGCGCCGCTATTCTGTATGCCTTCTGCCCCGGCTACAATCCGAAGGCACGGGCGCACTCGGTGCCGGAGCGGGTGGACGTGCTGATCTCAACGGATGTGCTGAGTGAAGGCGTGAACTTGCAGGAGGCGGGAGCGATTCTCTCCTACGACATTCACTGGAACCCGGTACGGCTGATTCAGCGCATCGGGCGCGTGGATCGCCGCCTGAACCCCGAAATCACGCCGCACGATCACAAGTTCGACATTATCAATGTGCTGCCGCCGGACGAGATCAACGACATCATCCATCTGGTGGGGACGGTGGAGAACCGGACGCTGCGAATCAGCAACGCGCTCGGTCTGGACGTGTCGTTTTTCAAGTCCGATGACCCGGCGGGCAACCTCAAAGAGTTCAATTCGGCCTATGAAGGCGAAATCACGGCGACCGATCAGGCGCTGAACGCCTATGCCCGCCTCGCCGTGGAGCCGCCGGACGAGAAGACGCGCCGCCTGCTGGAAGCCATTCCTCCCGGCGCATTCGGCGTGTGGGGAAACGCGCCGCAGGCCGGGCTATTCGCGCTCTTCACGATGGAGCCGACACCAAAGGCGACTGCGGCTGACCGGGAGCGTTTCGCCGCTGTCGTGGGCCGCCCCGTGCTGATTCTGGAGCAGCCGGGGAAATTGCCGCTGACGGATGCAGGCGCGATTCTCACCCTGCTTGCGGCCACCACGCCGGACGCGCCCTCCGCCACTCCCTCCGACGAAGCGGCACTGGCCCTGCGCCTCAAAAAGCTGAAAGAGGCCGTGCGAACCCAATTCAGCGAAATCAGTCTGCCGTCTACCATTCTGCCCAAACTCGTCTGCTGGATGGAACTGCGTGTCTGAACCATGATTTGTCGGATTAGGGGATGTTTTCTGTCTGAACCATGATTTTCATGATTATGGGATTGGCATGATTGCAGACTGTAAGCCCTCCTATTCCCGTGCAGGATGCCTGGAGGCAAGTCCGTTTTTGTCTGAACCATGATTTGTCGGATTAGAGGATTAGCATGATTGCGTACCGCAAGCCCTCCCATTGCCCGTAAAAGTTCTTGTCTACATACGCTTTTCGTTTCAACGAGAAAGTGGATAGCCTGAAATCATGCTAATCCCCTAATCCGACAAATCATGGTTCAGACAAAAAGGAAGGGAAATCTGGATGTCCATAATGGAAAATGCGCTGTATGCGGTTCGTGATCGCGCTTCGCTGTTTGCTTTTCTGCGCGATGCGCTGGACTGGCCTGTTGACCCGGAGGACACGTTTGTGTATCAGGGTCCGCAACTGCACGGTACTGTTGCGGCCCGTGCCGAGGTCAGTCAGATCGTGCCGTTTACGACCGGGGATCCGTTCACGATCATGCTGGTGGAGTTTGCGACGGGTTTCCGCCGTACCGACCTGCGAACCATCCTTCAGAAGATGCGGGAGGAGATACGCAAGCGTGCCGCCTATCAGGGGCGCAAGTTGGACGAGATCATTTTTGTCTGCGCTACAGAGACCTACGGCGGGATTCGGTTTGTGCGGTTTGAGGAGCAGGACGGGCGGCAGCCGAAGATGAGCCTGTTCGGATGGGACAACGGACAGCCGGGAGGAACGCGGACGCTTCAGGATTTCAACCTGCCCGCGCTTAAAATGCCGCCTGCGAATATGCTTGGCGAGTACGACTGGAAGCAGTCGCGCTGGCAGGAAGCCTGGGATGTGGAGAAGGTGACGCGGGACTTCTTCCGCGAATACCGACAGACGTTCGAGTTTGTGGAGCAGCAGATCGCGGCGACCAACTCGACGCAAAAGCGGGACTGGCGGCTGTTCACACAGCGGCTTTTCAACCGATTGATGTTCATACAGTTTCTGTCGAAGCGCGGATGGCTGCGGTTCGACGGCTCGACGGCTCGACGGACTATCTGGCAAAGATGTTCCTACATGCTTCCGGCAGCGGGGAGAACTTCTATCGGGATCGGCTCTACTGGGCGTTCTTTTATGGGCTTGGAACGAGCGAAAAGGGTCTCCACGATGCGGAGAAACTGAAGGAACTACGGGGCGACGTGCCTTATCTGAATGGCGGGCTGTTCGAGATGGTACGCGATGGCGCGACGGAGGTCGAATCTTCGGATGTTCTCGACGCGGTGACTATTCCGAACGGGGCCTTCGAGCGTATTCTGCACGGACTGTTCGGCAAGTGGAATTTCACGATTACGGAGAGTACGCCGCTCGATGTGGAGGTTGCGGTAGACCCAGAGATGCTCGGCAAGGTGTTCGAGGAGCTGGTGACGGGGCGGCATGAGAGCGGTTCGTACTATACCCCGCGCGGCATTGTCTCGTTCATGTGCCGGGAAAGCCTCAAGCACTATCTGGAAGCGGCCCTGACGCCCTCCTCGTCCGGCGTTCCTTCCCCCTCGGCGGCAGAGGAACGAAAGCGTGCGGCGGTGGCGAAGTTTGTGGATGAGCGGAGTACGGCGGAGTTTGGCGATCAGGATTTCGAGAGAGCCTTGAGCGCGTTGCAGCGGGTGCGGGTGGTAGACCCTGCCTGCGGCAGTGGGGCCTATCTGCTGGGGATGCTGCACGAACTGGTGGAACTGCGGAAACTGCTGTTCAACCCGAACCGCCGGGACGACGCGCAGGACGACTACAACCGCAAGCTCAAAATCATCCAGAACAACCTGTATGGCGTGGACCTCGACGAGTTCGCGGTCAATATCGCTCGCCTGCGTCTCTGGCTGTCGCTGGCGGTCGAATATCCGGGAGACAGGCCGCAGCCTCTGCCGAACCTGGACTTCAAAATCGAACAGGGAGACAGTATCTCTTCGCCCGACCCCAGTAACATGGGCGATATTGACCTGTTCCGTTTCGAGATGATTGACGAGTGCGAACGGATGAAGGCCGATTTTGGCGACCCCGGCTATCCGGGGAAGAAGAGCCTGCTGTTCGCGAATATCCAGGCGAAGAAGGCGGAGATTGCGCAGTGGACGCATAAGGGCGAAAAGGTTCCGACCGGGGCCTTCGACTGGCGCGTGGAGTTCGGCGAAGTGTTCCGCCCGACCGTCGCCCCTGCCGATATGGGCGGCGGGCTGAACCTCGGCGTCACCCTGGGTGAACCCGATACTCCCGGCGGCTTCGACATCGTGGTCGCTAATCCCCCGTATGTGCGGCAGGAACTCATCAAAGACCTCAAACCCGTCCTGCAAAAGACCTATTCCGCCGTCTACAATGGCACCGCCGATCTCTACTGCTATTTCTACGCCCGCGCCGTTCAGTTGCTCAAACCTGGTGGAACTCTCGCCTTCATCTCCCCCAACAAGTGGTTCCGGGCAGGCTACGGTGCAAACTTTCGCCGCTATATCGCCGACCAGTGCCGCATCCACAGCATCACCGATTTCGGTGAACTGCCTGTGTTCGAGAACGCCGCAACATTCCCGATGATTTTCGTCGCGCAGAAGGGAGCAGGCAGCCATGAACCGCTCTTCACGCAGGTGAAATCTCTGGCGGAACCCTACCCCGATGTTCTGGCCCTCATTCAGCGCGACGGAAGCAGACTGCCTTCCAGCGCTATCAGGGGCGCAGACTGGACACTCACCGACAGCGTCTCTGCCGACCGTCTGCGGAAAATGGAAAAGACGGGCCTGCCCCTCGGCAAATACGTCAACGGGCAAATCTACTACGGGGTCAAAACAGGTTTCAATACGGCCTTCGTCCTTACCGGGGCCAAACGCGCCGAACTCCTCGCGAAAGACCCGAAAAGCGCAGAGATCATCAAACCCCTCGCCGTCGGCGACGATGTCCGCCGCTGGCGCATCGAGTCGAAAGAGAGATGGCTTATTGTCACCAAAATAGGCGTAGACATGGCCCGCTACCCCGCCATCATGCAACACCTTTGCCAATGGCAGCCCGAACTGGAAAAACGTGCCGATCAAGGCAACCACTTCTGGGAACTCCGCGCCTGCGCCTATTACAATGCATTCGATAAGCCGAAAATAATGTATCCTGAGATTGCAAAGGAAGAGCGTTTTGCTTTCGATATTCATGGAACTTACCCGCTCAAGACAGCTTTCTCAATTCCCGTTAACGATTTATATCTATTGGGCGTCCTTAATTCCTCCGCCGCCTGGGAGTATCTAAAAAATGTCTGTTCTGTTCTTGGGGACGAGAACAAAGGTGGACGATTAACGTTGCAGAGCATTTTTGTCAGCAAACTCCCAATTCCTAACGCCCCAGATACGGAACGAGCAGCCATTGCGGCCCTGGTACAGAAGTGCCTGGACGCGAAGGGGGTTGACTGTGGGGCGTGGGAGGGGGAGATTAATGCGCGGGTGGCGGCGCTGTACGGGCTGTGATGTTTGTCTGAACCATGATTCGTCGGATTATGGGATTGGCATGATTTCAGGCTGTCCACTTTCTCGTTGAAACGGAAAGCGTGTGTAGACAAGAACTCTCTACGGAGATGGGAGGGCTTGTGGTCTGCAATCATGCTAATCCTATAATCCGACAAATCATAGTTCAGACAAAAAGGATGTGCAGCCAGGCACCCTGCACGGGAAGAAGAGGGCTTGAAGAGTGCAATCATGCCCCTCCTTTAATCGGACAAATCATAGACAGACAAAAATCGGATGGGCAGCCACGAACGCCTGGTGGCGAAGGGCAGCCTTACGGGCCGCAATCATGCCAATCCCCTAATCCGACAAATCATGGTTCAGACAAAAAGGAGACGACCGATGCCGCTGACCAACGAACGCTATGCCTATTCCGACCTGACGCACAAGATCATCGGGGCCGCAATGGAAGTGCATAAAGTCCTGAGCAACGGATTTCAAGAAATCATCTATCAGCGGGCATTGGCGATGGAGATGACGGCGCGGCACCTGGAATACAGCCGCGAACACGAGATGAAAGTCCTCTACAAAGGCGTGGAAGTCGGGACACGCCGGGTAGACTTCTTCGTCGAAGAGCGCGTCATGGTCGAGATCAAGGCGCTCGTTCAGTTGGAAGACGTGCATCTCGCGCAGTCCCTCAACTACCTCGAAGCCTATGGCCTCGAAGTCGGCCTCCTGTTCAATTTCGGCGCCCGCAGCCTCCAGTACAAGCGCGTCATGCGCCCCCTCCCAAATCGTCCCTGTTGTCTGAACCCTGATTCGTCGGATTAAAAGTGGAACTGCTGATGATGCTCTCTCATCCCGATATCCCGCTGCACAACAATGCGGCGGAGTTGGCGGCAAGAAGGCGGGTTCGCAAACGGGATGTGAGTTTCGGTCTTCGTAGCGAGTTGGGCAAACGTTGCTGGGACACGTTTATGACGCTCTCGGCGACAGCGGCGAAGTTAGGTGTGAACTTCTACCACTATTTACAGGATCGTTTGAGCGAAGCGGGAGAGATTCCCTCGCTCGCCGCACTCGTCCGAGAGCGTGCCGAGCAACTCCATCTGGGTGCCTCCTGGGAGACGGCCTGAACACAATACTGCCCGTGTCCCCGCCCAGAGTCCCGCCATACGCCTTGTACGCCATCTCCTGCGCCACCGCCCCCAGAGCCGTCGTCATTCCGCTCAGATTGCCCAGCGGATCGGAGCGCGTGAAGGTGGACTGTGTGCCTGCCTGCACCGAGAGCAGACCCCCTCCGCCCCAGGTATACGAACGGGTGACCGCACCGCTGCCGTCGAGTTCGGCAACGAGGCTGTCGGCGTCATAGAGATAGTACGTCGTCTGTCCGCCTGCCGTGCGACTGGTGAGGTGACCGGAGGCGTCGTGGGTGTAAGAAACGCTGTTGTCTACGCCGCTGAGTTGGCCCTGCGGGTCGTAGGCGAGGCTGTGACCGTTGAGGCCGGCGAGGTTGCCTGCCGGGTCGTACTGGAGGCCGCTCGCTCCGGGCAGTCCTCCCGTCGGAGGAGCGCCGGTCAACTGGTTGTTGGCGTTGTAGGTGCGAACGCCAGAGTTCTGAGGCTTAATTCGGCGGGGGACGAGCGCATTCCTGTTTTCAGGCGGGACGGTTATGCGGTAGACTATGGGAGTAACGGAGTGGGCGTCGGGTAGGGAGAGCAACTATCGTACGGAGGACTATGCTTACATGAAACGATCTTTCCAGGTGCAGCGAAGCCTGTTGCTCGGTGTGGCGGCGATGGCAGTGGTGGGAATTGTGGGGGCGCATGGGGGACGGCAGAACGCCGACACACCGCTCTCGACAGGCAAGTATCTGACCCCGCAGGGCCAGCAGACGGAGGTGGGCAGTTTCCCCGCGAATATGGCCCTCAGCCCGGACGGCAAATGGATCGTCGTCACCAACACCGGATTTCGGCAGTTCCTCACCGTGCTGGACGCGGTCACCGGGCAGAAGGTCTCGCAGTTGGCGTTCGGAACCGGTTCGGGGCGCAATCAGCCCGCGCTCTATGTGGGGCTGGCGTTCGGGCCGACGAGCGCGGACGGCACGACGACCCTCTACGCCTCGCGTGGCCCAGAGGATAAGGTCGCGCTCTATACGCTCGGCGCGGACGGCGCCCTGACGGACGCCAACCGCAGCCTCGACGACCCCTCCAGCCTGCCCGCCGAGGCGAAATCGGCCCGCCCCAACTTCCTCGCCGGACTCGCCCTCAGCGCCGACGGCAGCCGCTGCTACGCCGTCCACAACGAGACCAGCGCCTATACCGACTACAAAGGCTCCGTCAGCGTACTCGACACCGCGACCGGCAAGCCGCTCGGCAAAGTTACCACCGCCGCCTTTCCCTACGCCATCGCCGCCGTGACCCAGGGGCCGAACGCCGACAAAAAGGTCTACGTCGCGAGTGAGCGGGACGGCGTCGTCTCCGTGCTGAACGTGGTGAAACCGGACGCTCCAGCGCGAACAAAAGACATCAAGGTCGGCGATCACCCGATGGCCCTGCTGCTTGACAAAACGCAGCAGCGGCTCTTCGTCGCCAACGCCAGCAGCGACAGCCTCACCGTTATCGAGACCGCTACTGACCGCATCGTCCGCACCCTGCCCCTGCGGCCCACGAACGGCAGCCGTCTCCCCGGCATGACCCCCACCGGCCTCGCCCTCAGCCCCGACGAATCCCGCCTCTATGTCACGCTCGGCGACTGGAACGCCCTGGCCGTCCTCGACCTCAAGAACAACGCCGTGACGGGCTACATTCCGGTCGGGTGGTATCCCACCGCCGTCGTCGTCAGCCGGGACGGCAGCCGTCTCTTCGTCTCCAGCGCGAAGGGCGACAAAGTCCGCAATCCCAACAAACCGACGGAAGCCGACAGCAAACGCGACACCTACATCGAAACCATTCTCGAAGGCGCCGTCGCGACCCTGCCCACGCCGACCGCCGACACCCTCAAGACCGGAACCGCGCAGACCCTCGCCAACAACCGCCTGCTTCCCGACGGCAGCATCGCCGATGACCCCGCAAAGACCGGCCTCGCGCACAGCGGCATCAAGCACGTCCTCTACATCATCAAAGAGAACCGCACCTACGATCAGGTTCTCGGCGACATGCCACAGGGCAACGGCGATCCGAGCCTGACGCTCTTCGGACGCGCCGTTACGCCTAACCTGCACGCCCTCGCCGAACGGTTCGGCCTCTACGACAACTTTTACGACTGCGCCGAAGTCTCCGCAGACGGATGGAACTGGTCCACCTCCGGCATGGTCAGCGAATACGCCGCCCGAAACGTCCATTTCAACTACAGCGGGCGCGGACGCGACTACGATTTTGAGGGGGCAACGAACGGCAGCCCCGTAGACCTGCTCGGAATGCCGGATGTGGCGGAAGCGCCCGGCGGCTACCTCTGGGATCAGTGCCGCAAGCAGGGCCGCACCTACCGTGCCTACGGCTGCTTTACCGCCTTCGCCGACGTCAAAGACCTTAAAGGCAACCTGGTCGTTCCCGCCAACGCGCCGCAGAAGAAGGCTCTCATCGGGCATAGCGACGACAACTTCCTGCGCTTCTCCATGACCTACCCGGACAGCGAAGCCTGGCAGAAACACAACAGCCCGACGCCCGGCCTCGTCACGAAGTACGGCAAGTTCGATGCGCCCAGCCGCTATTCCGAGTGGAAGCGCGAGTTCGACGCGTTTGTGAAGGACGGCAATCTGCCACAGTTTGAGATGATCCGCTTCCCCTGCGATCACACCTCCGGCACTTCGACCGGCGCTCGCTCTCCCCGTGCGATGGTCGCCGACAACGACTACGCCGTCGGGCAGTTGGTCGAGGCGGTCAGCCACAGCCCCTACTGGCAGGACACCGCCATCTTCGTTCTGGAGGACGACGCGCAGGACGGGCAAGACCATGTGGACGCCCACCGTTCCATCGGCTTCGTCATCAGTTCCCATCTGCCACGCGGCACGGTAGACCAGCATTTCTACAACACCGACAGTGTGCTGCACACGATGGAGGTACTGCTCGGTCTGTCACCCCTGAACCAGTACGTCGCGACCGCCCCGCTCTTTCCCGGTTTCGCTTCCACGCCCGTCAATGCCGATCCCTACGACGCCCTTCTGCCCGCAAAGGAGATCATCGCCGAAGTCAACGCGCCCACCGCCTACCGCGCTCAGGACAGCCGCCGCCTCGACTTCTCCCAGGCCGACCGCGTTCCCGACGGCATCCTGAACGACATTCTCTGGCACAGCATCAAAGGCGCGAATACGCCCCTTCCCGCCCCGCGCCATCTCTTCCCTGTCACCTCCCGTCCGCGCAAAAAAGACGCCGACTGACACAACTCACAGACAGCAAAACCGCCTGCTCCGTTCAGAGGAGCAGGCGGTTTGCGATGAGCCATCGAGGCAGACGCCTTGTTCGGCGCTACGGAATCGAGCGAACGGCAACCCCATACGACTGACTGGAATCGTGGCCCCGGTAGTCTGCCTGATCGGTGACGATTCGCAGCGAGAGGATATTCTTGCGCGTCGGGTCTGTTTCGAGGAACCCGATGATGTCCGCTTCGACGAACCGGTCGTCGTCTTTGTGGTAAAAGGGATGCTTCATCTTGAGGTGACCGTTCAGGCGGGAGCGCACCCGATTTGGACTGGTAGAAAGGACGGTCTCCGTAAGCGCCTGTTCGTCTATGCGGTTGGTAGTCAGATCCCAGTTCTCGGTCGGGGGATAGAAGTGAGTCAGGAGCGTCGTGGCGAGTTTTGGATCCAGCGCTCGGCTCTGTCCGACAGCAGTTCCGGGGGGTGGCAGCAGGCCACTCCACTGACTGCGCGACAGTACAATGCGATCCTCCGAGGGCAGGGAGGCCCAGCCCGTGCCGTCGGCTTCCTGTCCGGTCAGCACATAGTCATCGCCTTTGCGCTGGAGATAGCGAGAGACAAGATTCAAGGTCAGGGTGTCCGGTTCGGGGCGAAGCGTGGAGGGAGGCGTGGGCTTCAGAACGGGAGGGCCTTCCGGCACCTTCAGCCGCTTCACATCATTTTCCAGCATGGCGATCAGTGCCTCTGGTTTCGCCGCCTGCGCCACATGCTGCGAGTCCAGTAGATGCCCGTCGGGATTCAGCACATAGACATGGACGCTGCCCACCGACATCTTCGCGGCATAGCCTTCGCTGAAGATGCGATGCAGTTCGGCTTTCTCAGCAGGAGTGGCAGAGCCACCGGTCGTATAGTCCTCATTGGAGACGTAGACGGGAATGAAATAGCGATTCAGGAGGGAGATGACTCTGGTGTTGGAGAGCGACCCGGCTCTCAGCGCGAACGCGCCGCCTCAACATCGGCCGATATTCAGGCGTCCATCGTGCGTAAACAGGAAGACCGGGCGCTGATGCGTTTTCGCGAGGCGCAGCGCCTCCTGAAGGCTGCCGGCCCAGCCGATGCCCTCCCAGCGCTTTTCCCGCGCCGTCGGCTGCCACTGTTCGATGCGCTGATCTACCCAGGCGGCATTGCGCTCCGGTCCCGACCAGCCGAGAGAAACCAGCCCCGCAAGCAGGGCCGCGGAATAGATGATTCTGTGTCGCATAGCAGCTCCTTCGGATACGCTTCGGAGCAGATACCGCTCCTGTCGCATTATAGACATTTCTCTGGGGGTTGTCAATACGCCCAGAAGAGAACAGATAAGCCAGATGTGGGCAGGAAAATGGCTGTCGTATGCGGAACCAGACACCAGCCCCGCTGGACGAAACGCACCCCGCCGGTGCCTCGTAGTCACGCAGGGAGCGAGATCGCTTCCCACTTTCTAATCTACTCTCAGGAGACAAAAACGATGGTAAAGACGGCATGGCTCAAAGTATGTGCCTTTATGCTGCTGTTTGTGTTTATGGCAGGAGCGATCAGTCTGCCCACCGGGGTTATGGCGCAGTCGGGGAAGCCCACCACGACCCATACGGTGGTGAAAAAGAAGAACTTCGCGCAAAAACATCCGACGATGACCGGGATGGCGGCGGGCGTCGCGGCCTATAAGGTTGCCAAGACGACCGGTAAAAACCGGGAGAAGGCAGGCGGTAAGAAGAACTTCGCCCAGCGTCACCCGGTGATGACGGGAATCGCGGCAGGCGTCATTACCCGCAAAGTCGCCAAAGACAGCGGCAAGAACAAGAAGTAGTGTGCAACGGACGGCAGCCGCCTCGTGCGGGCCTGCCGGCGACGGGCGGCGACAGAGATGCGCCGCCCGTTCATTCTTCTCTTTTCCTTTGACGACGGAGCAGCCGACCCCCATGCAGTCTGGAATGTGGCACCTCGAGTTGCTGGGACCGTTACGGGCAAGCCGGGGCGCAGAGCATATCACCCGATTTCGCACCCGGCAGGCTGCCGCGCTGCTGGCACGTCTCGCCCTTTTTCCCCATCGTGACCATCCCCGTGAAGAGCTGATAGACCTCCTCTGGCCCGATGCCGAGCTGGACGCGGCCCGCCCCCGACTGCGCCAGGAACTCGCCTCCCTGCGCCGCCTGCTGGAGCCGGACGACACTCAGGGTACTGTTTTCTACGCCGATCGCTTCTGCCTGCGCCTCCAGCCCAACGCCGTCACCACCGACGTTAGCGCTTTTCAGGCCGCGCTTGCCGCCGCGTATGCCGCCGAAGGCGCGGAGCGTGTCGCCTGCCTTCAGAAAGCCGTTGAGCTCTATCGCGGAGAACTGCTGCCCGGCGCTTCCGAGACCTGGGTCGAAGCGGAACGCCGACGGCTTACCGAAGCCTGCTTAATGGCGCTGCGCGAACTCACTGCCTGCCACGAACGCGCCGGGGATTGGGAGCAGGCGGCGCTGTCTGCCCGCCGCGCCGCTGACCTGTTTCCGCGCCGCGAAGACCTGCGGAACGAAGTCGTCCGGCTCGCCCGCAAACGTGCGGCGGTCGCCGCGCCCGAGAACTCCCGCACCCCGGTGGAGGGAGGGAGCCCCGGTCTTCCCCAGACTCTGACGCGCTTCTTCGGGCGCGAAGAGGAGATGGCGCGTCTGGAGCGTCTGCTGGGAGATGCCCCGGAGAGCGGCGGAGTGCGCCTGGTGACGCTGACGGGGCCGGGAGGGACAGGGAAGACACGCCTCGCGCTGGAAGTCGCAGCGCGTCTGGCAGCGGCGGGCGTGGAGGGAGTACGTTTTCTGCCGCTCGCGGATGTCACCGATCCGCTCCTGCTGCCCGATGTCATTCTCAATGGTCTCCGTCTCGCCCGCGTACCGGGACAGGACCCGGTGGAGCAGATCGTGGAGTGGCTGCTGCCGACGGGAGGGGTGCTGGTGCTGGATAATCTGGAACATCTGCTCGCCCCGCCGCCTGCCGACCGCCCGAAATCCTCCGTCCCGCCTGCCTTTGCCGATGCCGCGCTGCTGCTGCATACCCTGCTGGAACGTGTGCCGCGCCTGCGCTGTCTTGCCACCTCCCGCCAGCCCCTCGCCCTGCGCGGTGAAGTGGAGTTTCCCGTGCCGCCGCTGCCGCGTCTCTCCGGGCCGGAGACGCCGGAGCATCTCAGCACCTTTGCCAGTGTCCGCCTGTTTATGGATCGGGCGCAGGCGATACGCAGTGATTTCCACTTGACGACGGCGAACGCCCCGGTCATCGCCGCGCTCTGCAACCGGCTCGAAGGCATTCCGCTGGCGCTGGAACTGGCGGCTGCCTGGGTACGCATCCTGACGGTCGCACAGATACGCGAGCGGCTGGCACAGCGTTTTGATCTGCTGGTGAGCCGTCAGCGCGATGTACCCGACCGGCATCGTAGTCTGCGGGCCGCCATAGAAGGCAGCTTCCAACTGCTCTCTCCCGACCTGCAAGCCTTCTTCGCGGCGCTTTCCCTCTTCCGGGGCGGCTGGACTCTGGAAGCGGCGCAGGCGATCTGTGAAGAGCCGCTCGCCCTGGAGAGTGTCGCCCAACTGCGGGAGCGTTCGCTGATAGTCGCTGAAGAGGGCGTTCGGGCAGCGGGGGAGATGCGGTTTCGAATGCTGGAGACGCTGCGCGACTACGCGGCGGAGCAGCTTTCCCCGGAACGTCAGGCCACCCTGGCCCGTCACCACGCCCTGCATTTTCTCGCGATGGCAGAGACCGCACGGCGTGAACTGACCCGCGACGAAACCCCCTGGCTGGAGCGGCTGGAAACGGAACATGACAACCTGCGGGCCGCGCTGGACTGGTGTCTGGAGCCGCCAACGTCGCCCGAACGGATCGAGGCCGGACTGCGCCTCGCGACCGCATTACGGCTGTTCTGGACGATCCGGGGCCATCTGGCGGAGGGGCGCGGGCGGTTCGCCCGCCTGTTCGAACAGACCGAAGGCGTGTCCGCACCGGCGCTGGCCGAAGCCTACAGCTCTGCGGGGGTGCTGGCGCGGTATCAGGGCGACTATGAGGCCGCGCAAAGTCTCTACGAACGGGCGCTGCGGCTCTTCCAACAGCAGAACGACGAGCGCGGCATCGCCTCCACGCTCAATAATCTCGCGGTGGTGGCGCGGGTACGCGGCGACTACGCCGGGGCGAGAAGTTTGCAGGAACAGAGCCTTGCCATTCGCCGTCGCCTCGGCAACCCGGACGACCTGAGCGCCTCCCTCAATAATCTTGGCATCGTCGCCCGTGTGCAGGGGGATTTTGAGGAGGCGCGGCAGCTTCATACGGAGAGCCTGGAGCTTTCGCGCCGTATCGGGCAGGGACGCGGTGTCTCGACGGCGCTCATCAATCTCGGTGCGGTCGCGCTGGCGCAGGAGCAGTTCGCGGAAGCTGCCGTCCTATTCGCCGAATGCCTGAAAATCTATCAGGAGCAGTGGAATCGAACGGGTATTCTGGAATCACTGGAAGGCATGGCGTCCGTGTTCGTCGGGCTGCGCGAGCCGGAATACGCCGCCGTGCTATGGGGGGTCGCGCAGGAACTGCGTACCCTTCTCGGCATTCCGATCTCCCCGGCAGACCGCGCCGAATACGAACGGCGGGTCGCGCAGACACGCCTTCTCCTCGCTCCCGCCGCCTTCGCCGCCGCCTGGGAGCGCGGTCGCTGTCTCTCGCTGGAGCAGGCGATTGCCGAAACAGAGGCGCTGAGGACCGCAATTCGGGCGGCTGTGGGGTAAACTTTGTATTATGGCTTTGTTGCTCAGTTGTCAATCGGTGGGGAAATCGTACAGTCATCGTCCGTTGTTTACGGACATCACGCTCGGCATTTCAGAAGGCGAGCGGCTGGGGTTGATCGGGCCGAACGGCTCCGGCAAGTCCACTCTGCTCCGTATCCTGGCAGGGGAGGAGCGCCCGGACTCCGGGCAGGTCTCCCGTCAGCGCAATCTGCGGATGGTGTTTCTGCCGCAGGAAGAGACGTTTCCGGCGGGGCAAAGCATCTCCGAGGTGCTGGACGAAACGCTTGCCACCCTCCCGCTTGAGGAGTACGAGCGGACTGCCCGCAAGACCATCGTGCTGGAAAACGTCGGGTTCGTAGACGCGGCACAGCGCGTGGAGACGCTCTCCGGCGGCTGGCGCAAACGCCTCGCGCTGGCGCAGGCGCTGGTGCAGCAGCCCGATCTGCTGCTGCTCGACGAGCCGACCAACCACCTCGATCTCGAAGGCGTCCTCTGGCTGGAAGACCTCCTCAAACGCGCTGAATTCGGTTTCGTCCTCGTCAGCCACGACCGCTACTTCCTCGAAAATGTCACCAGCCGCGTCATCGAACTCGACCGCTCCTATCCCGAAGGCTACCTGAGCGTCAACGGAACCTACAGCGACTTTCTGACGAAACGCGAGGAGTTCCTGATCGCGCAGGCCAACAAACAGCACGCCCTGGAGCATCAGGTCAAACGGGAGGTCGAGTGGCTGCGGCGCGGCCCGCAGGCCCGCACCACCAAGGCGGACTATCGCATTCAGGCGGCGCACCGGCTTATCGGGGAGCTGTCGGATGTAAAAGGGCGCAACGCTACGGACCGCACCGCCGCGATAGATTTCACCGGTACGGAGCGCAAGACCAAAGAGCTTCTCGTCGCCCGCGACATCGCGAAGACGCTGGGCGGGCGAACGCTGTTTCAGCATCTAAACGTCTCGCTGTCGCCGGGGTCGCGTCTGGGCCTGCTCGGCACGAACGGCAGCGGCAAGACGACACTGCTGCGCCTGCTGACCGGCAGTCTCGAACCGGACGCCGGGACCATCCGCCGTGCGGACGATCTGCGGGTCGTCTATTTTGACCAGAACCGGGACACCCTCGACAAATCCATCTCGCTGCGTACCGCCCTCTGCCCCAACGGAGACACCGTGCGGTTTCAGGGCGGCACGATGCACGTCGCGGCCTGGGCCAGACGTTTTCTCTTCTCCACCGACCGCATGGAGATGTCCGTCGGCTCGCTCTCCGGGGGCGAACAGGCGCGAATCCTCATCGCCAACCTGATGCTTCAGCCCGCAGACATCCTTATCCTCGACGAACCGACGAACGACCTCGACATCCCCACCATGACCGTGCTGGAAGATAGCCTGAACGAGTTTCCCGGCGCACTGGTTTTGGTCACCCATGACCGCTACCTGCTCGATTCCATCTCGGACGAACTGCTGGCGCTCGATGGCAAAGGGTCGGGAGCCTACTACGCGGACTATTCGCAGTGGGAGGGCAAAGAGCGCGAACGGCAGGCCGCTGCCACTCCTGCGCGGAAGCCCGAACCGAAAGCCGCGCCGAAGCCTGTTACCGCGCCCCGCCGTCTCTCCACCGCCGAGATGCGCGAACTCAACGAGATGGAAGCGACTATTCTGGCAGCGGAGGCTGCTATCGAGGCGAAACAGGCGGTCTTCACCGACCCCGCCGTCGCCGCCGACCATCGCCGCCTTCAGCAGGCCACCGATGCCTTCCATGCGGCTCAGGCCCACGTCGCCCGTCTTTACGCCCGGTGGGAAGAGCTGGAAGCCCGCCGCAGCGCGGCGAAATAGCGCTGGTCTCTGGCTATATTCTGCTGTCCTTGCCTTACTGTCTTTCCGGTAGAGAGGGTCAGAAGCGCCAGATGCGAATTACGATGTTCGGGGGGCTGCGGCTGCTCGGTGGGCAGGGGGAAACGGTGCGCCTGCGAAGCCGACAGGCGGAGACCCTTTTTGCCCTCCTCGCCCTCTCGCCCGGTCACGTCTTCCCGCGCACGGAACTTATCGAACGTCTCTGGCCGGATACCGACCCCGACACCGGGCGCAGCCGCCTGAAGCAGGAACTGGCGGTTTTGCGCCGCGCCCTGCAGACGGTGAACGCGGGCGGGGCGGAAATTCTCCGCTCCGACGGCATGGGCATTGCCTTGTTGTCGGGAAGTTGGGATACGGATGTCGCCTGTTTTCTCGATTCTCTGCATTCTGCCGGGGTGCTGCCCGGCCTCGACGAGCGCATCGAAGCGTTCTCACGGGCTTTCTCGCTGGCGCATAGTCCGCTGCTGCCCGGCTGTTATGAGGATGGCATCGTTCGGGAACGGGAGCGTCTGGCGCAAATTCAGAATAAGGCCCTCTGTCGGTTCGCCCGTCTCGCGGCAGCTTCGGGCGAGTTGTCGCGGGCGCGGGAGGCGGCTCTGCGTGCCGTGCAGGGCGATCCGTTTGCGGAAGAACCACGCGCACTGCGGATGGCGCTGTCTCTCTGGAGCGGCCTGCCCGAAGAGGCGCTCCGAGAGTTCCACGCCTATGCGGCCCTGCTGGCGGAAGAACTCGCCGACACCCCCCCGCCTGCTCTCCAGGCGCTTGCCCAACAGTGTCACACAGCGGCTTCCGCGCCGGAAGCGCTGCTCGCGCTGCGTCATCTCTCTCCCCCGCTCCTGCGCCTGCTCCACTCTCTCGCCGCTCTCCCTCCCGTCTGGAGTCTGACCGAAGCAGAAACCGTCTCACAAGACCCCGGCTTGCTCTCCCATCTCGCTCTCCTCGAAGAGAAGGGTCTGCTGCTGTCTGAATCGGAAGACAACTCCATCCGATTTCGGCTGGCGGTGTTCCTCCTTCTCCTGACCCCACCGTTGTAACAAACAGATGTTCCTGTCACGCAGATGTACTTTAGTTTCCGGTGAAATCATGTCGTGATACCTTGTTTGTCTGCTTTGAAGTACCGTGTTGTGCGCCTGTGCGCCGCTACTCCTTTCGGCAAGTGGGCTGTCGGGCTGTTCTTTTTCCGAACTTCACCCGGCAATAAGG
>JBBRLP010000048.1:0-35067 GCA_038231295.1 Chthonomonadales bacterium | reverse complement strand
CCCATATGCGCTAACTTACGGCTTCTGGCGCGGGTATTGCTTCCTGCTATCGGCATCAGTCCACGTTCAAACAGGATACGAATTGGCAGCCGGGCATATCGTTCAAAGTGCGTAAGTTAGCGCATATGGGTTGAAAACCCCCGTCATTAAATTGCAAACGTCTTCCAGACGGAAATGCCCTGCTGATTGGTAGTGGTTCGAGTGCGTTTGCCCGGCACAGGAACGTGCCGGGCTGGAAAAAGCGGTCGTCCTACGGACGAAGGTTTCGGAAGGCGCTGGTTGTCGGGTTGTAATGAATAGCAAGAGAGATGGAGTAAGGGATTGGTGCATTTCCGTCTGCAAGACGTTTGCACTTTAATGACGGGGGTTTTCAACCCCCGCAAAATCTCACAGGGGTTTCAACCTCCGGCCAAACTGCCAGAGGGGGCAACCTTCAGCCAAACTTCCGGGTACGGGACAGCCTCGGATAGTCTGTAGTAAGGAGAACGCATTTTGAACTGGACTCATGCCGGGCCGACTATCGCAGCGGCCTTTCTGGCTTCGTTCGTGGAGTTTGTCGAGGCGCTGACCATCGTGCTGGCTGTCGGGATCGTGCGCGGCTGGCGGTCGGCGATGATCGGCGTGTTCAGCGGCGTCGCGTTTCTGACGTTGCTGGTGCTTATCTTCGGACCAGCCTTGCAATTGGTTCCCATTCATGCCCTCCAGCTTATTCTCGGGGTGCTGCTGCTGCTATTCGGGCTGCGGTGGCTGCGGAAGGCGATTCTGCGGGCTGCAGGCGTTCTGAAACTGCACGACGAGGCGGCGGAGTACGAGCAGGAGATGAAGACCCTCAAAGCCTTCGGACTGCCGACCTCCGGCAGTCTGGACATGATCGCCGTCACCACAAGTTTTAAGGCGGTGACGGTGGAGGGTCTGGAGGTCGTCTTCATCGTGATCGCGACCGGAGCGGTTCACAAGATGCTGCCTGCGGCGACCCTCGGCGCGGCAGCGGCGGGACTACTGGTCGTCCTGCTCGGCCTCGTTTTGCATCGCCCGCTGGCGACGGTGCCGGAAAACACGCTGAAGTTCTCGGTCGGGGTGCTGCTGGCGGCGTTCGGAACGTTCTGGACGGGCGAAGGCGTCGGGCTGTCCTGGCCGGGCGAAGACCTGTCGCTGCTCTGGCTGGTCGCGGCCTTCCTGATCGTCGGCCTCGCGACGATCCCGCTGGCCCGCCGCAAACCGATCCTGACGCCCGAAGTGAAGGAGGGGGAATGAACGCCCTGAAAACCGCCTGGGAAGAGTTCATCGGCCTGTTCATTGACGATGGCAGTCTGGCAGTCGGCATTATTGTCTGGGTCGCTGTCGTCGGTTTCCTATTTCCGCGCCTGTCCGGGAGTCAGCAGTGGGGCGCACCGCTTCTGTTCGTGGGGCTGGCGGTAATTCTGGTCGAGAACGTCCTGCGCCGCGCCCGCAAATCTTGAGAGGGTTGTTCATGGACAGAAAGAAAGCATAAATTCGGCGCGATTTACTATATAGGGCTAGCAAAATGGCGGTCACTTTCCGCATGGAAAGTGACCGCCATTGCTGTCTCCGGGAAACACTGACGCTGGGTTCAGCGAATGTTATAGCCCACATCGGACACACGACCATCACGCTTGACAAGGACGTGATAGGTAAACCGTTGTGGGTTTTTGCCGTGACGGAGGAAAACGCCTTTTCCACTGACTCCACGATCCGTATAGCCCAGAGGTTCTACTCTGGTTGACAAAAACTGAACGTCATAGCGATCGTGGGCATCGTGCAGGATTCTGTCGCGAAGAACCCTGTGGCCCCAATCCTCGGCATTTACCCTCTGCGCCTGTGCCGGAGCACCGACCATGCTGACGCCGAAAATAAGGGTTATAACGGCTGACAGCCAGCCTATTTTAATGTTCTGTTTCATGAGATTCCCTTTCCTCTTCTGCTCCGAGAGCAGCATCCGCAGACACGAGCGGATCATAGATACAGACATGGGAGGAAAGGGATATGTTCAGTATTGTGCGTACTTGATGTGCGGTGCCGAGGCTATGGGGAAGCAGTACGGAGGTGAGTACCCAGCTTTTGACCTTGATCTTTCGGCTTCAGTTCAAATTCTGATCGAGATCGGAAGAAGCATACATCGAACTCCAAAAAGGAGTTTGCCTGTCCCAGAATGAGGTGAACATTGTCGTTCTGTGTCCATGCGAACGCCAAGCGCACAGGAGTAAAGGAAGCGACAGCCGCCGAAACAATGATGCCTCGTGCAGGTAGCCGCGCCAGATTTCCCGACAACACGATGGAAGTCCGTTGCTCCTCCCAGACGAAACCAAGTTCTACGCCCAGAGAGTAGGGCAGGACATTAACGGATGCTCCCGTATCCAGCAATCCCGAAACCGCCACAGACCTTGAACCGCTCGCCAAAGTCAATGCCAGGAGCGGCATCAAACTTGCCCCGAGTTGATCTGGATCGGCATCTACAAAAGGAACCAGAATAGGATTATTCATGCTGCCTTCGTCTTCTCCGCTTCAAGGAGTTGGAGCAACGTTACCGCCGCTTCATGAGCATCAGAAGGAGACCAGACAGGATATTCACCTTCCCTGATTCCCTCTTCTTGAGCGAGTTCCGCGATCAGTTCTTGGACGAGACGAAACTTATCGCTACGGGGCAGGACATGAACGAAGGTAATAGTTCAGCCAGTGACATATTCACAACTCCTGCATTTGCTTGCTCCGGCATCTCAACAAAAGCTTCGTTCTTACTGTATTTCCATAGTGTCAGGCAGGCCGCCAAAATACCTGATTTGCTTTTCGCAATATGTGGACAGACCACAAAAAGCTATACGCCATTGGTGTATCTGTCCAGCGCACGTTGAACGGCTTTACTGCCTGTCAACCATAACTCGCTGTCGGACATGTTCCTGTATTGCTTCTCAATTCGTTCGGCTTGCTTTGAGTAGCCTTCCATTCCTCCTGCACCATCAATCGACTTGAAGTTAGCAACTTTGAGACTGAGACTATTGTTTCCCATGCCCAGGATCTTCCCTAAATCGTTCGGTTCTATACCGAAAGTGTGTTCTTTATTACCGAGACGATAAAGGCAGTAGGCGATAAGATTGTCATCATCTGACCAGCGATGCATGGCTAACCTCCAGTACGCGCATATTAAGTGACTCACCTTACGCAGCCGAGCTTTTCACGAGATCAATTTTTCTCTTTCGCTGACACTCGAATGTGCCTCGTTGATCTCAGCGGAGTGTCCGCTTGCGTAAGGTGAGTGAAGTGACATTATAACAATGCGACTCTTGTCTGTCAACACCGACTTAACTCTGGTGTCAACACGGCTCAAACCTACCACTTATCTTGCCTGGAAATAGCAGTGGAGAATGAACAAGTAACGGGCTGAAATTTAAAGGTGCAGGGAGCGGTCTACGGCGAGCATCAGGAAGAGCAGGGCGAGATAGATCATGGAGAAGTGGAAGGCGGCCATCGCCTGCGGACGTTCGGGCTTGAAGTAGAGTTTCAGATTGTAGAAGAGGAAGGCGGCGTTGAGGAGCGCGGCGGCAATCAGGTAGATGGCTCCGGTCGTGTGGAGGGCGAGGGGCAGCAAGGTGGTGGCGATGGTGAGGAGAGTGTAGCCGACGATCTGCGTGACGGTCACCTGAGCGCCGCGCACGACGGGCAGCATGGGAATGCCGACTTCGGAGTAGTCGTCTTTGATGAGCAGGGCCAGCGCCCAGAAGTGCGCGGGCGTCCACATGAAGATAATGCCGAACAGCAGCCAGGCCATGGGGCTAAGATGTCCCGCGACGGCAGCCCATCCGACGAGCGGAGGAAAGGCTCCTGCCGCACCGCCGATCACGATATTGTGGCGAGTGCGGCGCTTGAGGAGCATGGTGTAGACGACGACGTAGAAGGCCAGTCCTGCCATCGAGAGCAGGGCGGTGAGGAGGTTCGCGAAGCCCCAGAGCAAGGCGACGGAGCCGACGATGAGGGCAATGGCGAAGGCCAGCGCATGGCTGACGGGGATGGTCTGCGTGACAGTCGGGCGTTTGGAGGTGCGCTTCATCCGCTCGTCAATATCCCGGTCATAGATCATATTCAGGGTGTTGGCCGCGCCCGCCGCCATGTAGCCGCCAATTGCCACCGCGAGGAAGAGCAGGGGCGTGACCCGGTGCTGCGCGTCGGCGGCGACGAACATCGCCGTCAGCGTCGTGAAGAGCAGCAGGCTGATGATGCGCGGTTTGGTCAGCGCCAGATAGTCGCGCCAGGTCGCGGCGGCGGGAACGGCTTTCGTTGTTGCCAGCGGAACATTCATGGAACGGTCACCTCGAGGCCGGGAGGCTCGACAAACGGAACGGAAACGGTCTGTCCCAGCGCGGACGCTGCCAGCAGAATAAGATTGATCCAGAGCAGATCGGCGAGAAATAGATGGATGATCTGCATCCAGATAGGCGCACTCAGAAACAGATTCAGGAAGCCCGCCGCGATCTGCGTTCCGAACAGCCAGACACAGTAGCGGGCGAAGCGCGGAGTCTGCAACTCCGGGCGCTGCCGGCTGATGGCACGACTGAGCAGGATCGCATACAGGCCCAGACCTACGGACAGGAACGGGTGCATGGGCCGCAGGTGTACGAGAAAACTTCCGGTCGAAGCGAAGTCATCGCGCAGGCCCTGCATCAGGGTCGCGCTTGGGAAGAGCATATCTCCGAGTGCGGCGATGTGGCCGCTGATGCCCACGAGCAACGCTCCCGCCAACACCGCCGCCAGAGCGGGAACAATCGCGCCCTGATTGCGAAGGCGAATCGGCGGATTATTTTCGCACCACCAGACGGTCAGTGTGAGACAGGCGACCAGCAAAAAGGTGTTGATAAGGTGCGTAGAGTCGGCGACCGCTCGATAGACCGAGGGGTTGTGCGCCACCAGTTTGTATTTTACCAGCACCGCTCCGATGAGCGCTTCGGAGAACGTGAACAAAAAACAGGCTATCGAACCGACCCGGACTTTATGACCCTTTGGAAAGAGCAGAAAGGCCATAATTACCTGTGCGATGATAAGCGGAACCACGACGACCGTAGAGAGACGGTGAGTGTACTCGATCATCTTCGCGACGCTCGGAGAGGTCGGGATGAGCTGACCGCCACAGGTCGGCCAGTGCGCCCCGCACCCGTCTCCTGAGAAGGAGGCTCGTACGAAGGCTCCCCACAGGATGATTACCAGATTATAGGCCAGAACTCCCCAAACGTATCGGGAGAACCGCTGCCTGTTCATGTCTATTGCTCCCACCAGAACTTTCTCTTATTGTACCCCACAAACCTACATTGTGCGTTTTTTCTCAATCTAAACTGGAACGGCACCTCTCCCAGGTTTCTACGACCGGTATCTATGTTCTGGATGCATGAGGAACGGTATCGTGTATACTGAACTGGAAGAGTGAATTGGGGAGAGGTTTCAGCAGGAAGGCAGGAATGAAGGAAAGCAGGAATGGTGATGAAAGAGATAGGATCGGCGGTTCGATGGCTGCCGATGTTTGTATTGATCTGTATGCAGGGCTTGCTGCCGATGCGTGTGTGGGCTGCGGGGGAAGACCTGCCTAATTTCCATAACGTTGTGCCGGGCGTCTATCGTGGGGCGGCTCCGACATCCGCTGGCCTGAAGAAACTGAAACAGCAGGGGATTCACACGATCATTGATCTGCGTATCTCGCCGCGACAGGTCAAAAAAGAAAAAGAGGAGGCGGAGCAGCTTGGTTTCCAGTGGATCAATCTGCCGATGGGCAGCGACCCGCCGACCACGAAACAGGTCTCGACGCTGCTCGCCACACTGAAACGTGCGCCGCAGGAGTCGGTCTTCGTTCACTGTCAGCACGGCGCGGACCGCACAGGCTGTATGATCGGTATCTGGCGCGAGACGCAGCAGGGCTGGACATTCGACCAGACCTGGAAAGAGATGCGAAAGTACGGGTTTAATCCGCACTGGAAGAAACTGACCGCCTCGGTGCAGCAACGCGCTCCCGGCAGCCATAAATAACAGACTTCCTGACGGACATGCGGACGAATCCCTGAATTCCGTGTGCAACTAAACCGGGCGCGATTTTGTCAGGAGGGGTATGGAACAACGAATCTATCAGGTTGATGCGTTCACCGACCGTCCGTTCGCCGGGAATCCGGCGGCGGTTTGCCCGCTCGATTCGCCGCGTTCCGATGTCTGGATGCAAAATGTGGCGGCGGAGATGAATCTGGCTGAGACCGCGTTTCTGCTGCCGCAGGACGACGGCTGGAATCTGCGCTGGCTGACCCCGACGGTCGAAGTGGACCTGTGCGGTCATGCGACCCTTGCGAGCGCCCATATTCTGTGGGAGACCGGAAGGCTCGCTCCGGACGCGCAGGCGCGTTTCTATAGCCGAAGCGGACTGCTGACTGCGGACAGGCGTGGGGAATGGATCGAACTTGATTTCCCTGCGGAGCGGGAGACGGCCGTGGAAGCGTCGCTGACTTTGTTCGCCGCGCTGGGAGTGCGTCCGCGTTATGTCGGCAAGAACCGCTTCGATCTGATTGTGGAACTGGAGGACGAGGCGGCTGTCCGCGCCCTCAAACCGGACTTTGCTCAGATTGCGCTCTTGCCCGTGCGCGGTGTAATCGTGACGGCGCGAGCGGAGAGTTCGGAATTCGATTTCGTTTCCCGCTTCTTCGCGCCGCAGATGGGCATCCCCGAAGACCCGGCAACAGGCTCCTCGCACTGCTGCCTCGGCCCCTTCTGGAGCGAACGTCTCCACAAAAATACGTTCACCGCGCATCAGGTCTCGCAGCGTGGTGGCGTGATCCGCGTCACTGTGCAGGGCGACCGGGTGCTGCTCGGAGGCAAAGCCGTCACGGTTTTGCGTGGAGTCCTCACCCCCGATGCCTCCTGACAGACCAGTGAATTACTCTGTTGGTTCTCCTAGAATCGTCTCCGCATCTATGATCTCATAACGATAGCCCTGTTCGGTCAGGAAGAGCTGGCGGTGTGTGGCGAACTCCTGATCGCGGGTCTCTTTGGTGACGAGGGCGTAGAAGTGGGCGATGCTGCCGTCGGATTTCGGGCGCAGGATACGGCCCAGACGCTGCGCCTCTTCCTGTCGGGAGCCGAACGTGCCGGAGACCTGAATGGCGACATTGGCGTCCGGCAGGTCAATGGAGAAGTTGGCGACTTTGGAGACGATCAGCCGTTTGATCTCGCCCTTACGGAAGGCATCGTAGATTTTCTCGCGTTCGCGCTGCGGGGTCTTGCCGGTGATGACGGGCGCGGCGAAGTGCTGCGTGATGCTCTCCAACTGGTCGAGATACTGCCCGATGACCAGCACGTTGTCGTCGCGATGCCGCTCGAAGAGCGCGGCGATGACCTCCTCCTTGCGCGGGTTGCAGGAGGAGAGCCGGAACTTCTCACGCGGGTCGGCGATGGCGTATTCCAGGCGGTTGTCGTCGGCCATGGGGATGCGGATTTCGGTGCAGATGGCGGTGGCGATCCAGCCCTGTTTCTCCAGCACTTTCCAGGGAACGTCCGCTTTCTTCGGCCCGATGAGTGAGAACACGTCGTCCTCGCGTCCATCCTCGCGCACAAGGGTCGCGGTGAGACCGAGGCGGCGGCGGGCCTGTATCTCCGCCGTGATGCGAAAGACCGGGGCGGGCAGCAGGTGGACTTCGTCGTAGACGATGAGACCCCAGTTCTGACGGTTGAACAGGTCAAGGTTCAGATAGCCTTCGGCCTGCTGTTTGGTGTCTTTGCCCAGAACGGCGGCCTCCTCCCAGGCATTCGTCTCCTCCTCTGCGAACTCACTCTCTTCCGGCTCCAACACCTCCACGACCGCGCCCTTTTTGCCCTTCTTCGGCTTGTTCGGGTCACGCCGGGCGGTCAGCACCTGATACGTGGCGATGGTGACGGGCTTGATCTCCTTGCGCTCGCCGCTGTACTCACCGATCATATCGGCAGAGAGATTCGTCTTGTCGAGAATCTCGTCACGCCACTGGTGCGCGGCGGTGATTCCGGTGACGATGATGAGGGTCTGCATCTGCGCCTTGACCATGCCCTGAATGCCGATAATGGTCTTGCCCGCGCCACAGGGTAGGACGAGAACACCGCTGCCGCCGGTAACGGAGCCGGCCTGCCAGAAGGCGTTGGCGGCGTCTTCCTGGTAGGGGCGGGGCAGGAAGGGCTTGCCGCCGAGCGTGACTTCGCGCAGGCGTATCTCCATCGCGTCGCCCTGCGTGTAGCCCGCGAGGTCTTCGACGGGAAAGTTCAGTTTGAGAAGGGCCTGCTTCACGCGCCCGCGCTCCAGCAGGGCGATCTCGACCGTGCGGGCGTCAATGGGGCGCAGCAGGTATTTCTGGACGGCTTTGTTGTGTTTGATCTCCGTCATGAGCAGGTTGTCATCGGCCTGAAGGTAGAGGCTACCGTCCTGCATAAAAAGTTTGAGCCGCCCGTAACGGCCTACATAGTCGCGGATATCGTGCAGGATGTTGCCGGGAACGTCGTATTTGCTGTACTCGTTCAGGATGGCGACCATCTCCTCGGCGGAGAGACCGGCAGCACGTGCGTTCCAGAGGGAGAGCGGGGTCAGGCGGTAGGTGTGGATATGCTCCGGGCTTTTGATGAGTTCGCAGAACCCGGCAAGCTGGTCGCGGCACTCTTCGTAGCGGGCATTGTCCACTTCGAGCAGCGCGGTGCGGTCGGACTGAACGATCAACGGGTTCTCGGGGTTGTACGCCATGCGGGGAAGGGCCTCCTTCGTTCGATCTTGCGGTGAACATTTCAGTGTACCCGAAAATGAACTCCGCTCACGGAATCCCGGTGCGGAATTGACAGTCGGCGGGTCTATCAGGTACTTTAGAATGGCTGCGCGAGGGCCTTTTGGCCCGGTTTTTTCGGGCCGCCACTTCCCAAATTTCCGCAGGAGTATCGCACAGCATGGAGTATCTGACGAACCACGATCTGTTCTGGGTCAACCAGATCGTCACCGGTACGGTCAATCCCTACAACTATTTCGCCCTCGAAGCCGCAATGGCCGGACAGTACCGCTACGGAGACAGTCAGGACGTTCCCGTGCAGGCGGCCACGCTGCTGGATCGCCTCCTGACCAGAGCGCCATTCGGTTCCGGCAACCGCCGCACCGCTTTCATCGCCCTGCTGACCTTCCTCAATGCCAACGGTTACGCCACCATCGCCGAAGAAGCGGAAATCGTGCGTCTGGTAACGGCAGTCGCCACCCGCACTCTGTCGCCACTCGATGCCGTCAACGCGCTGGCCTCGCCCGCAAAGGAGAGCCTGACCGCCATTCCGATGCGCCAGCTTATCACGCACGAGTGCAACCACCATGCGACCGCCCTGGGCCTGCTGACGCCCGGAGACTGACCGCCCCGCCTTTACCGAGCCTGCCGTTTTTAGAAAGAGAGCCGACGCGCCATGAACACGCTGACCCGCCGCCATCTCCTCGCAGGAGGAGCAGCCCTCGCCGGAACCGTCCTGCTGCCCGAAGCCCTCTCCGCCGCGACGAAGCCCTCCTTTCATTTCGTCCACATCACGGACGTCCATATTCAGCCCGAACTCGGAGCCACCGAGGGAGTCCAGAAAGCGTTCGCCGCCATTCGTGCCCTGCCGCAGAAACCCGCGTTCGGACTGGTCGGCGGTGACCTCGTCATGGACGCCGCGCTGGTGCCGCACTCCCGCGCCGACATGGTCTTCGACCTCTGGCAGCGGGAAGCCGCCGCGCTCCATCTGCCCCTGCACTACACCATCGGTAATCACGACCTGTACGGCCTGAAAGTCGAAAGCAAACCCGCCACCGAGAACCCCGATTTCGGCAAGGCTCTCTGGAAAAAGCGTCTCGGTCTGAATCGCTCCTACTCCTCCTTCGACCATCAGGGCTGGCGGTTCGTCTGCCTCGACTCGGCGGGAATCACGCCGGACTACACCTGGGAAGGCTTCCTCGACCCCGATCAGATCACCTGGCTCGACGACCTGCTCCGCAATACCCCGAAGACCATGCCGCTCGTCTTCCTCACCCATTTCCCCATTTTCACCGCCATTACGATGTATACGGAAGGCACAACGCTCGCCACCCCACCCGGCAACATCGTCAAGAACGGCAAGACCTTCAAAGAGATGATCCAGACTCACAACGTCAAGGCCGTTTTTCAGGGCCACACTCACATCGTCGAAGAGATCAGCTATCTGGGCGTCCGCTACATCACCGGCGGGGCCATCTGCGGCGACTGGTGGAAGGGCAAGCGTCTCGGCGTCCATCCCGAAGGCTTCACCGTCGTCACCGTCTCTGGCGACGACCTCACCTGGAAATACGTCCCCTACGGTTGGACTGCCCGCACCTGACCTACTGTTTTTCACCTTACATTAACAAAAAACATGGGGTTTGTGTTAAAATGACGTGTATTACTCACTCACCTTACGCAGGCGGACATACAGTCTGCCTCCCCGAAGGGAAGCAGAAGGTTTCACCTGGGGCAAAATGCTGTTGGGTTCCTGCCAGGTTGCAGCGAAGGGTTGACACCCCTCGCTACGCGGCTTCGCCGGAGCGTCCTTCGGACGAAATTCCTTGCTGCAAGTGTGGAGAACGCCATCCTACGCGCCGAACCTTCTTCTGGCATGGTGTCTTGTCCGAAGGACAATCCGCCGCAGGCGCGTAGCGAGGGGTGTCAACCCTTTGCTCCCTCATAGCAGGCAAATTGTATGCTCGCCTGCGTAAGGTGAGTTACTCAGTGGAGGAAGTGCATTATGGCAATCGTGAATATCTCTCTGCCCGATCAGATGAAGCAGTACATCGAGGAGCGCATCGGTGAAGGCGGATACAACACAACGAGCGAGTATTTCCGTGACCTCGTGCGTTCGGATCAGAAACGGCAGGCGGAAGAGCGACTGGAAACGCTTCTCCTGCGCGGACTGGAATCACCGGTGACAAAATGGACTCAAGATGACGTTGATCACGTCAAAAAGGCGGTACGTGAACGATTGGCAGCGAAACAACAAAACCCATGAGCCGGATAATCACCATCCATGATGAAGCCCGATATGACGTGATTGAAATCGCTTATTACATTGCAGAAGACAGCCTGGAAGCATCTGATCGCTTTGTTGAGGCTGTTGACTCTGCTTATGTGCGGCTTGCTGAAATGCCCGGTATCGGTGTTATACGCGACTTCGGAAACCAGACGCTAAAGGGTATGCGGATGTGGCCTGTCCCTGGATTCCCGAAACACCTGATTTTCTATCGCACTACTGATTCTGAACTGCGGGTTATCCGTGTCCTGCACGGAGCCAGGGATATGGAAAGCGTTTTCCGTTCCAATGATGAGCAGTAGAGAATTTGCAGTTTGAAGCAACTGGTGAATCAATGAGGAGAACCCTGATGCGCGACTTCTTTTATCGTCCGACGGACGCTTGGGCGGCGGACTTCATCCCTTTTTACGATGGGGAGCGGTTTCGGCTGTTCTATCTGCTGGACTGGCGCGATAAGGAAGGACATGGCGAGGGAACGCCCTGGTACCAGATCAGCACCACCGACTTCGTGCATTTCGAGGAGCATGGGGAAATGCTGGCGCGGGGCAGCGAGGCGGAGCAGGACCTCTACGTCTTTACGGGTTGTGTGGTGTCGGCGGAGGGGCAGCATCACATCTTCTACACCGGCCACAATCCCCATTTCGACAAGCTAGGGAAGCCCGTGCAGGCGGTGATGCACGCCGTCAGCGACGATCTGCTACACTGGCGTAAAGTCCCGGAAGATACGTTTTTCGCGCCGAGCGATGGCTACGAGCCGAACGATTGGCGCGACCCGTTTGTCTTCTGGAATGCGGAGAAAAAGGAGTGGTGGATGCTGCTCGCGGCCCGTGTCACGAGCGGGGTCTCGCGCCGACGGGGCTGTGTCGCGCTCTGCGCCTCCACCGACCTGAAGACCTGGCAGGTGCGGGAGCCGTTCTGGGAACCTGCGCTCTACTTCACGCACGAATGCCCCGACCTGTTCCAGATGGGCGAGTGGTGGTATCTCGTCTGGTCGGAGTTTTCGGAGCGCGTCGTGACCCGCTACCGGATGAGCCGTTCGCTCGACGGCCCCTGGACAGCCCCGGAAAACGACACCTTTGATGGCAGGGCCTTCTACGCGGCGAAATCGGCCTCGGATGGCACGCGGCGCTATATGTTTGGCTGGAACCCGACCCGCGATACCGAGAAGGACTACCGGGGGAACTGGCAGTGGGGCGGCAATCTCGTCGTGCATGAACTGGTGCAGGAGGCGGACGGTGCGCTGAACGTCTGCGTCCCGGAGAGTGTGCGAAGCGCCTTCTCTCAGCCTGTTGCCTGTACCCTGACCGATGAGTTCGGCGAGGAGTACGGCCTGGACGGGAGTATTGAACTGGAAGCGACCGATACCTTCGCATCCCTGCAAACCGACATCTCCACACAGCGGATTCGCCTCGAAGCGACCCTGGCCTTCTCCTCTCCCACACGCGGCTGCGGCCTGTTGCTTCGCACCGGCGAAGACCGGCAGACGGGCTATCAGATACGTCTCGAACCCGGACGGCAGCGGCTCGTCCTCGACTCCTGGCCGCGCCCCGGCGACATCCCCTTCATGGTCGAACTCGAACGCCCTCTGAAACTCCTGCCGAATGTCCCGATCACCCTCCAGGTCTTCGTAGACGGCACTGTCTGCGAAATCTATGTAGACGGCAAGGTCGCTCTCAGCGCCCGCCTCTATAATCTCTCTACCGGCGGATGGGGCCTCTTCGTTCAGGAAGGCTGCACCGTCTTCGAGAATCTGCGCGTCTTCACCCTCCCCCCAGACTGACAGGTAAGAAGACGAGTTTCCACCACCCGCTTCGCTAGAGGCCACAGAGAACACGGAGGTTCACAGAGGAAAATGCAGAGAGAATCAGCAAACCTGTGATAAGGTGTCTCTCCGAGGAACGCTATACATCTTCTGGGGCACTGGAATGGGATATCAGAGTCGGGACGAGAGGAAACTCGACGAGCTCATAGATTTCGTTCAGCGGCAATTCGATGCCGAGAGTGCCTAATTCCAGGTTGGACTCTAACCCAGAGCGTAGGGATAAATTCCAATCCTCCCCATTCCTTCGGAAATGTTCCACGAGCGGTGATTTCGTGGAGATCAAAACATAGTCGGTAAGCGAAGTAAGGCGACGATAGTGGGCGAACTTCTCCCCGCGATCATAGGCTTCCGTTGAGGGCGACAGCACCTCTACGATGAGCGTGGGATTGAGCAGTGTCACCGACTTTGTCGTTCGATCCAACTGCATCTCTCCGCACACAACCGTAAAATCCGGGTAGGTATAGAGTCCCGTTTCTCTCACCTGTACGCGCAGTTCGCTGGTGAAGACACGGCAGCTTCTGCCTCGCATTCTGTTTCCGAATGCAAGACTAAGGTTCTGGAGAATCGTAGCGTGTTCGAGAGAACCGCCTGACATCGCGTAGATGCGTCCGTTGAAATATTCGTGCTTCTCTTCCTGATCCTCTTCCCATGCAAGGTACTCCTCGGGCGACAGGAACGTTTCCGCAGACTGAACCATTGTCTTCCTCCTTCAATGGGTTTCCGTACGTCATTTTACCCTGCAAAGGCTTCTCCGCAGAGCGCAACGGATGCGGAAAAACGCGGTGGTATCGGGTACAATGAAAAGGTTTCTGCATTCGACTTTACTCCCCTGAACTGATCTAAAGCACCCGCACGCGCAACGACGCGACATAGAAGAAGGAGCCTCACCCCATGTCCAAACGTGTCTATCTCTTTGAAGAGGGAGACAAATCCATGCGCGACCTCCTCGGAGGCAAAGGCGCAAACCTGGCCGAAATGACCAAGATCGGCCTGCCTGTCCCGCCCGGATTTACCATCACCACCGCCACCTGCAACGAATACTACGCCGCCGGAAAAGTGCTGCCTGCGGGCCTCATGGACGACGTACACACCGCTGTCACTGCCGTCGAGCAGAAGATGGGACGCAAGTTTGGCGGCAGTGAGAAGCCGCTGCTTGTCTCCGTTCGCTCCGGCGCGAAGTTCTCCATGCCCGGCATGATGGACACCGTCCTGAACCTCGGTCTCAACCCGACCACCCTTCAGGCCCTCATCGCTGAGACAGGAAACCCCCGCTTTGTCTACGACGCCTACCGTCGTTTCATCATGATGCTCTCCGATGTAGCGTTTGGCCTCTCCAAACACGATTTCGATAACCATATTTTTCAGGAGTACAAAGAGAAAGTCGGCGCGGTCAGCGACCTCGACCTGAGCGCGGAAGATCTGAAAACGATTTGCGACCTCTTCCTCGATCATGTTCGCACCCACGCCGGACGCGAATTCCCGACCGATCCCTTCGAGCAGTTGAGCCTCGCGGTCGAAGCCGTCTTCAAGTCCTGGAACACCGACCGCGCCATCGTCTACCGCCGGACGGAGAAGATACCGGACGACATCGGCACCGCCGTCAGTGTGCAGAGCATGGTCTATGGCAACGCCGGAGACGACTGCGGCACAGGCGTCGCCTTCACCCGCGACCCCATCACGGGCGAGCGGGCGATGTTCGGTGAGTACCTCATGAACGCGCAGGGCGAAGATGTGGTTGCGGGCGTCCGCACCCCGGTTCCGATCTCCGAACTGCAAAAACAGAGTCCTGCCATCTACGCCGAGTTCATCGAGATGTCGAACACGCTCGAAAATCACTTCAAGGATATGCAGGACCTCGAGTTCACCATCGAGCATGGCAAGCTGTTTATGCTGCAATGTCGTGTCGGGAAGCGCTCCGGCCCCTCGGCCGTGCAGATGGCGGTTGACATGGTCCATGAGGGCCTGATCTCCGAGCGGGAAGCGGTTGGACGTGTGACCGGCTCCCATGTAGACCAACTGCTCCACCCGCGCATTGACCCGGCAGCTCTGGTATCGGCGAAAATCTTCGCGACGGGCCTGGCCGCATCGCCCGGCGCGGCGGTCGGCAAAGTGGTCTTCGACGCCGACACCGCAGCGGAACTCGGACGGAATGGCGGCCTTGGCGAGAAAGTCCTGCTGGTTCGCGACGAGACGAACCCCGATGACGTACACGGTATGCTGGCGGCGCAGGGCGTCCTGACCGCTCGCGGCGGCAAAACCTCCCACGCGGCGGTCGTTGCGCGTGGTTTCGGTATCCCCTGCGTGGCGGGTGCGGAGAGCCTGAAAGTCAACGCGACCACGAAGACCGTCACGGTCGGAGATGTCGTGGTGCGCGAAGGCGACATCATCACGATGGACGGCTCGACAGGTCATGTCTATGTCGGCGGCCTGAAACTGATCGCCCCGGAAGTCAGCGGCGCGTTCGGCGAACTGATGGTCTGGGCGGACAGCATCCGCACTCTGAAAGTCCGCACCAATGCCGATAACCCTCGCGACGCACAGCAGGCGATTGACCTCGGCGCGGAAGGCATCGGCCTCTGCCGTACCGAACACATGTTCTTCGAGTCGGATCGCCTGCCCATCGTTCAGGAGATGATCCTGGCGAAGGACGAGGCCACCCGGCAGAACGCGCTCGACCGCCTCCTGCCGATTCAGCAGAAGGACTTCGAGGGCATCTTCGAGGTGATGGCAGGCAAGCCGGTGACAGTGCGCCTGATTGACCCGCCCCTGCACGAGTTCCTGCCCTCTCACGACGAGCTGCTGGTACAGGTGACGGAACTGCGGATGAAGGGCGACAACCCGGAAGAGCTTCACAAGAAAGAGGTTCTGATGGAGGCGGTCGAGGGAATGCGCGAAGCCAACCCGATGATGGGTCTGCGCGGTTGCCGGCTCTCCATCGTCTTCCCCGGCATCGTCGAGATGCAGGTTCGGGCCATTCTTCAGGCGGCGGCGGTCGTGCAGAAGTCCGGCAAGGACGTTCACCCGGAGATCATGATCCCGCTGGTCGGCCATGTCAACGAGCTGAAGACGGTGCAGACGCAGTTGGAAGCGGTCGCGAAGAAGGTGGTCGCGGAGCAGAACGTGGCGATCCCGTATATGTTCGGCACCATGATCGAGATTCCCCGCGCCTGCCTCGTCGCCGATCAGTTGGCGGAGCTGGCGACGTTCTTCTCGTTCGGCACCAACGACCTGACTCAGATGACGTTCGGCTTCTCGCGGGACGACGCAGGCAAGTTCCTCGTCCCCTATGTCGAGAAGAAGATTCTGCCCTCCGACCCGTTCGACACCATTGACCAGGAAGGCGTCGGCAAGCTGATGAAGATGGCGGTAGACAGCGCTAAGGCTGTCCGCCCCGACATCAAGCTCGGCATCTGCGGGGAGCATGGCGGCGAACCGGAGAGCGTGAAGTTCTGCCATAAGCTCGGCCTGAACTACGTCTCCTGCTCACCGTTCCGCGTTCCCATCGCCCGCCTCGCCGCCGCGCAAGCCGCCATCAACGACGGCAAAGAGCGCGACAAGTAACCCACCCGCCGTTGTTCTCAAAAACGGAATACGGTACAATAGGGGAGCAGGACACATTCCTGCTCCCTATTTCGTTTGTGTTCTCTTGAAGGAACGGGATGACAAAGGTGAACCGAAACGATTTTAAGAGATTGGCGATTGTCCGCATTCGGGATGCACAGGCACTGCTGAAAACACGCAGGAATGCCAGCGGAGCGTACTACCTGGCGGGATACGCTGTCGAGTGCGCTCTCAAGGCGTGTATTGCCAGGCAAACAAGAGCGGGAGACTGGCCCCCGAAGGCGCAAGCGGTGCAGAAAATGTATTCGCACGATCTTGAGGAGTTGGTCGCACAGGCAGGATTGAAAAAGGATCGAGATAGAGCCGAAAGCGTCAGCGCAGCATTCGCAGGAAATTGGGGTACGGTGAAAGAGTGGTCAGAGCAGAGCCGATATGAGATAAGCGCTCAGAGTGACGCACAGGCGCTCATTACGGCAATTACGGACGAAAAAGACGGAGTGTTACCATGGATACAGCAGTACTGGTGAAGACCGAAAGGGAAGCCGCCTGGCAGCTTCTGGAAGCCCTGAAACAAGAGAACTTTCCTATGACCGCAGCCTACTGGCAGTATCTACCGGATTACGAAAGGTGGCGGCTCTATATCGCTACTCCGCTCGTGGAGACGTCAGGTTCCATTGCGGCCTACTCACGCCTTCAGGAACTGATAAACAGTTTCCCCGAGGAGACAGCAGACGGTTTTTCCGTTTCTAATATCAGCCTGCTCAAGCCGGATGCCAGACAGATAAGGACGCTTCAGCAGGAATTCGGCACCTTGGAATTCACCAAAAGCCGAACTAGGCGCATCAATCTCACTCCCAATGAGACGTATATCTATTTTCTCCAGTGACTTATGCCTCCTGCTCGCCATTTCCATCGCCCATCTCGCAGGCACTATCAACGACGGCAAAGAGAAATAAGCAGTCTATCCGATCCATCTCAGAACTGTCAAACGGCAAAATGCCTTTCTCTCGAGGGCGCTGTCAGATTGTGCAAGGGGTCAGGAAGGGATTACATCTTGAGTGTAGCATCCTTTGACGATGGCATATGAGATGGTAGAACGCTATAACCGCTCACAAATGTCCCTCCTTTTGCTTTAAGGCCATACCTTCTGCAAATGCTTCCCCGGTTCGATAGATTCTCGCTGCCCCCCTTTCGGGAACGACGCAACCGAGAGAACGGCGCCAGGGTTCGCGGGGTAGAATAACGGTAGTGGCGATTTGTTGAGGAAGGCTGTGGCATGATGCAGACGCGGAAGTGGCGAGAATGGGAAGGCGAAGAGATTGATGGCAAGTACCATCTTCAGCGCCTTATCGGGACCGGCAGTTACGGGGCCGTGTTTCAGGCGGACGAAGTGGTGGCGGATCGGCTGATTCGGCAGGTCGCGGTCAAATTGATCGAACCGGCTGACCGCCATGCCGACGCGCAGTTTGCGGAACTCATTGCGGCAGCCAATCTCGATCATCCGGCCTTGCTGCGCTGTATCGCTCCGGGTCAGGCCCACATTCGAGAGACGCTGCTGCTCTATCTGGTCGCCGAGTTGGCGCAGGGTTCGCTGGCGGAGAGGCTGGAGGGTCCGCCGCTCGCAGCGGGAGACGTTCGGGCGCTGGCAGGACAGGTCGGCAGTGCGCTCGACTACCTGCACTCGCGGGCGCGGCCTCTGATTCATCGCGACGTGAAGCCAGGGAATATTCTGCGCGTTGGGGAGAACTGGAAACTGGGCGATTTCGGACTGCTCCGGTCTGTCCCGGAGGCAGGCGCGGCAGCGGAGGCGCTGGTCGGGACTCCTGCCTATGCGCCGCCGGAGAGTTATGAGGGGGGCATCTCGCCTGCGTGGGATGTCTGGTCGTTCGGGGTACTGCTGTACGAATGCCTGACCGGAAGGCTGCCGTTCGACGCCACCACGACGGCGCAGTATCGCATCCAGATTTCCAGCCAGGAGCCGAGTTTTCCCGCCGACCTGCCAGCCCCCTTCGACCTGATTCTGCGCGGGTGCCTACAACGGAGTCCCACGCAGCGGTGGAGCATCGCACAGGTTCTCGAAACGCTCAATACCAATGCGCCTCCCTCGGTTTCACGGCCACTCAATCCTGAGTTCTACGAGCGTCTGAACGCGGTCACACCGGATACCGTGGCGGCAGCGATGAACGAAGTGGTGGTCTCGCTCGACCGGAAAGGCGACTATCGCAGCATCGGGGAGGCGGTTCGCTCGGTTCCGGCGGGAACACGCATACTTGTCCGTCCGGGCGAGTATCACGAAACCCTGCTGCTAGACAAGGCGGTGGAGATTGCCGCCGATGGGGAGCCGGGTTCCGTCGTGGTCGAGGTCAAAGGCGCGGCCTGTCTGGCAGTGCGGGGCGGCGCTCCCCTCTTGCGTGGCCTGACGCTGCATAGTCGCGGAGGCGTGGACGCTCGGCGGCACTATGCGGTCGAAATCACCGGCGGAGAGCCACGTCTGGAAGATTGCGATATTCTCTGCACCTCACAGCAGGGCGTGAACGTGCAGGGAGCGAACGCAAAGCCTCACCTCTCCCGCTGCCGCATCCACGACAGCAAAACGGGCGGCATTGTCTTCTCCGAGGGGGCGGGCGGTACGCTGGAGGACTGCGCGATATTCGCCAATGGCGGGCCGGGTGTACTGCTGCGGACAGGCGCAGACCCGATTCTGCGTGACTGCCGTATTTATGAGGGACGCGAGGCGGGGGTCGTCATCGGGGAGGGCGGGAAAGGACAGTTCGAGGGATGCGACATCCATTCCCATACCGGGCCTAACATTCAGATTGGCGACGGCGTCGCGCCACACTTCCGCCGGTGTCGCATCCACAACGGGCAGCAGGCGGGAATCCTTTTGAAAACGGGCGCACAGGGACTTTTCGAGGAGTGCGACATCTATGCCAATGTCCTCACCGGCGTTACCCTTACCCACCAGGCCAACCCGACCTTTCGCCGCTGTACCCTGCGTGATGGGTACTCTAACGGTCTCACCGTCTCGGATGGCGGGCAGGGGCTTCTGGAGGAGTGCACAGTCTCTGGCAATGCCTTCGCGGGTATCAAAGTCGCGAAGGGCGGCAGTCCCGTCCTGTTGCGCTGTACGATTTCGGGAGGCCGTCGTGCCGGAATCGTGGTTCACGCGCAGGGCCGCGCTGCTCTCACCGCCTGCGACCTCCACACCAACGCCCAGGCCAATGCCCAGGTCGAAACGCATGGCTATCTGCTGATGCGCGACTGCCTGCTGCACGACGGAGGCGAGGCGGGCGTTCTATTCGCGGGAGACGGACGGATGGAGCAGTGCGACATCTACGCCAACGCGCAGGCCGGGGTCTATGTGACCATCGGAGGGACGCCGGTATTGCGGCATTGTCGGCTGCATCATGGCCACTATCCGGGGCTGCTGGTGCATGGCGGCGAGGCAGTCATGGAGCATTGCGAGCTTTTCGCCAACACCATGCCCAATGCGGCCATCGGAGAGCGTGGCAGGCTCGATATGCGCCACTGCCGTCTTTACGAGGGAAAACAGTACGGCCTGCTCCTCTGGGACGGCGGTACAGGCCGTCTGGATGAGTGCGACATTACCGGCAACACCCTCGGCGGCGTCCGCCTGACGCAGTCCGCCAACCCCATTTTCCAGGACTGCCGTATTCTCCGCAATGGCGGTGTTGGCCTCCAGGCCACGCACGCCGCTGAAGCCACCCTTCACCGCTGTGACCTGCGCGAAAACCTGCTCGGCCCCCTCCACAGAGACCCACAAAGCCGCCTCTACATCACCGAATCGTTTGTTTGAGGTTGCCCCCCCAGAAAAACAAAGAGGGACGATGCGAAATCGCATCGTCCCTCTTTGTTCGGGTACGGCCTAGTGACGGATAGCGGCTTGCCGGGAGCCAGACATCAGGCTGATAAGGTCGGCGAGGATATGCTCGCTCTCCGTCAGCGTAGTGTCAATGGCGGGCAGGCCTTCTGTCTCTGTGGTCGCGATCGGGCCGTCGGACGAACGGGCCATCTTCTTCGCTTCTGCCTTCGGATCGAGCGGCGCGGGAAGGCCGGGCTGATCCGCTGTGGCAAGAGTGATGAGATAGACCTTCTCCTTTGAAGCAGATCGGGCCAGAAGCTGCGCTTTGCGGACCTTCAGGCGGGCTTCCGCCTCCTGCTTCTCTTTGAGGCGCTGCGCTTCATTCAGCGAGAAGGTTTTCTCCGCCATCGTCTTCTTGAACCGAACGATCTCGCCTTTCAGATAGGCGAAGTCGGGGTCGGTGGCGATGCGGGCTTCCGAGCGGTGTTTCAGTTCCGCCAGATAGGGCTGCACCAGATTAAGTTTTTCATACGAGGACGAGGTGACCGTATCCCAGGGCATCGCATTGTCGAGGGATTTTTCGCCCACGTCAATGTAATCCGTCAGGGAGGGCAGCACGATATCAGAGGGAACGCCGCGCAGTTGCGTGGAGGCTCCGCTCGCCCGGTAGAACTTCTGAATGGTCAGTTTGAGCGCACCGGGATCGCCCTTGAGCGCGATGCCGTTGCTGGACATGATGTCGCCCAGCGGCGCGACCATCTGAACGCTGCCCTTGCCAAACGTCGCCGTGTCGCCGACGATGAGGGCGCGTCCGTAGTCCTGCAAGGCTCCGGCCAGAATCTCCGAAGCGGAGGCGCTCAGACGGCTGATGAGAACGATCAGCGGGCCGTTGTAGAGGACGCCGGGTTCGTGGCTGTCATCTACATGAATGGTTCCGTTCGAGTCCTTGACCTGCACGACCGGCCCCTGCTTCACAAACAGTCCGGTCAGTTTGATGACCTCCTGAATCGAGCCACCGGGGTTACGGCGCAGATCGAGGACCATGCCCTGCACGTTCTCCGCTTTCAATTTGCGAATCAGTTTCGCCACATCGGCGGTCGTGCTTTTGCCCTTGCCGTTGCGCGAATCGGTGTCGGCGTAGAAGGACGGCAGGTCAATCATGCCGAGGCGCAAGTTCTTGCCGTCGGCGGTGGGCATATCAATGATCTTGCCCTTCGCCTCCGAGTCCGACAGTTTGATCTCGTCACGGCTTAGGACGACGACTTTGCGCGTTGAGGTGTCGGGCGCATCCGCCGGAATGACCGTCAGGCGAACCTCCGTACCTTTCTGGCCGCGAATCATCTCCACAATCTTGTCAATCTTCATATCCACCGCGTCTACCGGCTCTTTATTGCCCTGCGCGACCGCGACGATCTTATCGCCGACTTTGAGTTTGCCACTCTTAATCGCGGGGCCACCGGGCGTCAGTTCCATGATCTTGCAGTAGCCGTCTTCCGACTGGAGCAACGCCCCGATGCCGAACAGCGACAGCCGCATCTGGATATTAAAACTCTCCAGCGCGGACTTGCCCATATAGTCGGAGTGCGGGTCATAGGCATGGGCGAGCGCGTTCAGGTAGATTTCAAACACATCGCCGGACTCATAGTCGTGGAAGGTCTTGGCCAGACGATTGTAGCGCCGAGTCAGCGTGGAGACGATCTCTTCCGGTTTCTTCTTGTTCAGTTTCTCCGTAAGATACTCATAGCGCAGATATTCTTTCCACTGCTCGTGCTGCTCGTTGGTATCCTTCGGGAAGGGCGCGGTCTTGCGGTCGAGAGCGATCGTATCGCCGCCATCAAACGTGAACTTTTCGGTTTTCAGCAGATTGGTGGCATACGCGACATGCTCGTCCACGCGCTGCAGCAGGCGGGAAAACATCACGTTGGCAGGAGAGGTGTCTCCGTTGCGAAGCATCTTGCCCAACTGCGGACGCCACACGTCAAACTCTTTGAGATCGGTCTGCACAAAGTAGAAGTGGCGCGGGTCGAGGGTGTTCAGATACTCGTCGAGGAACTTGCCGGAAATCTCCGCATCAAGGGGATGCTTGAGATAGTGGCTCTGCGCGAAAAGCTGTGCAGTGACTTCGGCGACGCTGGCATCGTCCGGCCCCGGCTTCAGTTTCGTCGGCAGACCGGTCGGCCCGTTCTGGGCAACCAGCGAGCTTTCGGTGGGGGTCAGGGTCACGTTGGGGAACCGACTGACGGTGTCACCCTCCCGCGCTCGCGCCACAAATCCGCATCCCACCAGTGAGAACGCCAGGACGACAGCGATACTTAACGGTTTACGTCTTATCATCAGGTATTTACCTTCCCTCGCGCCCCGGATAGCCTACAGCAGACCTGACAGGCAGAAAATTGCTGAGAGTGGGACGAGGACGAATTCGCATTAAACTATTCGACGCAGTGAACTCTGCATCGTATCGTTGTTTCTTATACGCAATGTGTGCGCCGAATACTCCCGGCATAAGCCTCGTTTCTCCGTGCGTTTTCGATTTCGTTCTTTTCGAGAACACTGCCCCCACTTCCTGCCGCATTTTTGACGGAGAGTGTCAGGCAGAATCGGTCTCCCCAGCATCGGGCTTAACAGCGCGGCTGGAGTCGCGGGCCGCCTGCGGGTCGCTGCCGGAGATATGCCCGCCCTGCGAGATGGCCCAGCGCAACGCGAGACCTCCGGCCAGTCCTGCGACTGCCCCGGCGATGCGGAGAGCGCGGCGCGTCTTTGGATTCTTCACCGGAACCGCGCCGAGCAACGCGGAACCGACCAGTCCTGCGCCGACCGCCCCACCCCACAGATGCGGCGCGTATTTGCCCTTCGTGATGGGCGCGGCGAGTTTGCCCGCTTCGGTCAGATAGCCCGCGAGCGTGACCGCCTCCGCGACGCGGGCGACGGCCTCGATCTGTTTTAGCGGCTTGCGGGAGGGCTGTGTTTCCGCGTTGGGAGTTCGGAGTTCGAGGGCCAGTTCAATCGCGGCAGCGCCGGAGCTGAGGGCCGATGCACTGAACAGCGCTCCCAGCCAGTTATTGCGTGCCCAGAGCGGATTGGCGGAAGTGCTGAGCAGGACGCCCGTATAGCCCGCGAGCAGCAGCGCGAGGGGAACGCCCGCCCCGTCCAGAGCCGCATTGATGACCCCGTCCAGTGGCGTAGAATCGTCGGGTTTGTGCGCTGAGAACCGACGCGATTTTCCCCGGCGCTTCGCTGTCCGCTTCGCCTTGCGCCATTCGTTCAGGGCTGCCAGCGTGACGAACGCGCCGTAGCCGGTGAGCGTCCAGCTTCCCACGCTCATCGGCGATTTCGGCTTGAAGACCCGCAGCATGTAGTGAAAGCGTTTCCAGTCGCCCAGGTCGCGGATGAGCAGCGGCGGACACGGGACGAGCGCGGCAGCGGCGATGAACGTTCCTGCCTGCTCGATGTCCCTATAACGCTTCCCTCCGAACCGGGACGCCATACGCGCCAGGATGTAGGCCCCCGCCGACAGCCCACCGAGGAAGAAGTAGGTGGCAATCTCCCATTTCCAGACCGGCGGTTTGAGCATCGACACGTCGTAGTAGCTTCGAGGGGCCTCTTCCTGTTGCTTCCGGCGGCGCGGCGCAGGCGTGGTTTCCGACGCAGTGGTGAGGCTGTTCGGCTCCTGCGTATCGGGTGGGGAGAGCGCCATGCCGCCCTCCAGTGGCGGCGTCTGATGGATTGGCTGTGCGGCGAAGTCTGTTTCGGGACGCGACTCCGGGTTCATTTACGGCCTCCGGTTCCGAACGCCAGCGCGGAAAACACCGTGAGCGCGACCCCTGCGAGCAGGCTCCAGCCGTAGCGCTTCGTCATCCCGGTCGTGGGCTTCTTCGGGGCTTCGGGCAGGTTGTAGGCGTTGGGATGATCGGTCAGCAGGAAAAAGGCGTTCAGAGGGCTGTACTCTGCGGTCGCGTCCGCGCCGTAGAGATAGGCTTCCGTCTCGCCCCGGACGTGCAGCTCTTCCACGCGCTGACGGGCGTGTTCGCGCAGCGTTTCGACCGGGCCGAACTGGATGCTGGCGGTGGGGCAGGCTTTGGCGCAGGCGGGCGTCATGTCGTCCTTCTGGCGGTCGTAGCAGAGGGTACATTTGTGGGCATGACCGTCCTCCGCGCTCCGACCGATGACGCCAAACGGACAGGCCGAGATGCAGTAGCCGCAGCCGTTGCAGATGTCGGGCTGGATATAGACATCGCCGAACTCGTTGTAGATGAGCGCCCCGGTCGGGCAGGACTCCTGGCAGGGCGCTTCCACGCAGTGTTTGCAGACATCGCTCATCATCAGCCAGCGGTTCTTCTCGCGCTGACCGCTGTCTATCTGCTCGACGAACGCGACGTGCCGCCAGGTCGTCTCGGACAGGTGGCTGGTGTTGTCGTAGCTGTTGCCCGTGAAGTGAAAGCCGTCGGAAGGAAGCTGATTCCACTGTTTGCAGGCCACCTCGCAGGCTTTGCAGCCGATGCAAAGCGTCGTGTCGGTGAAAAAACCCATCGCGGGCCGGACGCCGTTCGCGTCCCGCTGCACGGCGGCGATCTCCTCCGGCCTTACCAACTGCATCACGTTTCGTAGCGGTTCGATCATGAATTTTTCCTCATGTGACCTTCGGGCTGCGCGGCCGCGGGGGTATCCGGGATACGCTCCCAGTTCGCATACCGGGCTGTCGGTACCGATGGCTCCGTCGGCTGCCGGGCAGACCGACCCGCGACGATCTGACAGGCGAAGACCTTCGTCTCGTGCATGGAGACGTTGGCATCGGCGGACATGGCGATCAGGTCGTTGACGTTGCTGCCGACCGTTTCGCCCGCGTAGCCCCACTGGAAGGGAATGCCGACCTGATGCACGGTCTGCCCCTGCACCTGGAGCGGGTGCAGGCGGCGGGTGACCAGAGCGCGGGCTTCGATCTCCCCACGTGGGCTGCGGACGGTCAGCCAGCCGCCGTTCACGATGCCCTTCTCGGCGGCGAGTTCCGGGCTGAGTTCCACGAACATGGCGGGCATCAGTTCGTTGAGCCAACTGTTGAAGCGGCTCATCGGGCCGCTGAGATAGTGTTCGGTCATGCGGAACGTGCAGGCCACTATCGGGTAGGCCGATTCAGGCGTGTGGGCTATCGGGTTGTCCGGCCCCTCGAAGTAACGCACCGTCGGGCTGTCCTGGTATTTCGGATGGAGCAGATTATGCAGCGGCGATTCGATAGGCTCGTAGTGCGCAGGGAGCGGGCCGTCTTTCGCCCCGCCCGGCGCGAACAGCCACGCCCTACCGTCCGGCTTCATAATGAAAGGATCGGTTCCGCCTATCGCGTCCATGCCTTTGCTGTCCGGCCCGGGCCGATAGTCGGGCGCTTTGTCCGGCGGAAAGTCCGGCTGATCGTACCCCGTCCACGTGCGTTTCGCCGCGTCCCACCAGAGATATTTTTTGCGCTCGGACCAGGGATTGCCCTGCGGGTCCGCGCTGGCCCGGTTGTAGAGGATACGCCGATTGTGCGGCCAGGCGAATCCCCAGTTCGGATGCACCGGGTTGCTGTCGTGGCTTTCGCGGTCACGGGCGCGGTTATGTCCGTACTCCGGGTAGACACCGCTGTAGACCCAGCCGCCGCAGGCCGTGCTGCCGTCGTCCTTGCAGTCCGAGAAACCGCTGAGAAGCAGGGGCTTGCCGGTGGTCGTGTCGGTCTTGTCCGTGTGCCAGCCGTTGATCTCCTGGAGGACGCGATCCGCGTCCGGTTCGTCTGCGATGCGGCTCATCGTGCCGTCCGGCAGGCGCAGGGGATGTTCGTACCCATAGTCCCACGTCAGACTGAGCAGGGACGCGTCGCGGGGGTCTATACTGTCTTTATAGAGTTCCTTGAGCCTTTTGCCGAGGTTATAGACAAACCAGAGATCGGAGCGGCAGTCGCCGGGCGGATCCACGGACCGGTCGTGCCACTGGAGCAGACGCTGCGTATTGGTGACGCTGCCCTCTTTTTCCGGCATCGAGGCGGCGGGAAAGAAGAAGACCTCCGTGCCGACCTCGGCAGGCGGTGGCCCCTGCGGATCGTCACGCCAGAAGGTGGCGGTCTCCGTCTCGAACCAGTCGGCGACGACAAGCCATTTCAGGCTGCGGAGGCCCTTGCGGACTCGCTTGCCGTTCGAGGTTCCGGCAGCGGGGTTCTGCCCCAGCACGAAGTAGCCTTCGACCTCGCCCTTCGCCATCTTGTCGAAGTAAGGAACCATCGAGTAGTCCCCGTCAATGCGCGGCAGCCACTGGAACCGGAAGTTGTTTTCGGGCTGCGCCTCCCTGCCATACCAGGCTTTGAGGAGACTGACGGCGAACTCTTTGAAATGCACCCAGTAGCCCGTCGGCAGTCCTTCCATCTCGCAGTAGCCGTCCAGTGTCTCGTGGCGCGGGTCGGCGATGGGCTGCGGCAGGTAGCCGGGCAACAGGTCGTACAGGGTCGAAATATCGGTGGAACCCTGAATGCTGGCGTGGCCGCGCAGGGCGAGGATGCCTCCCCCCGGTCTGCCAATATTGCCGAGCAGCGTCTGGAGGATGCTGGCCGCACGAATGATCTGGACGCCGGTCGAGTGCTGTGTCCAACCAACCGCGTAGCAGAGGGCAGCGGTTCGTTCGCGTCCCGAATTGTCGCAGAGCAGTTCCGCGACCTCTATCAACTGCTCCGGCGAGCAGCCGCATATCTGCGACACGGTCTCCGGGGTATAGCGGGCGAAATGGCGGCGCAGAATCTGCATGACGCAGCGCGGGTCCTGGAGGGTCTCGTCACGCGGCGCATGAGTTACGTCCTTCGGGCGCGTGGTATGGGCGCTCGCCCCACCCATGAGGCCGTAGCCATGTGTTCCGTGAGCGCCTTCCTCGTGCCTGGCTCCCTGGCCCGCACCGCCATCGCTATCTTCCTCATCATCACCTGCGGAGGGGCCGTCGGTCGGCGGCTTTTCGTAGTCCCAATGCGCTTTATTGGCCTGATACTCGCGGGACACCGGGTCGTAGCCGCTGAATACGCCGTCCAGTTCTTCGGTGTCCTGGAACTCGACATCAATAAGATTGGCGGCGTTGGTATAGGCCAGGACATACTCTTTGAACCAGCGCTCATGGGTCAGGACATAGTTGACCAGCCCACCGAGGAACGCGATGTCGCTGCCCGCCCGAATCGGCACATACACATCGGAAACGGCAGACGTGCGCGTAAAGCGGGGGTCCACATGGATGATCTTGCCGCCCTTTGCTTTCGCCTTCATGGGCCAGCGGAACCCGACCGGATGCGCCTCCGCCATGTTGGAACCCATGATGAGGATGCAGTCGCTATTCGCGAGGTCCTGCTGATAGGTGGTGGCCGCGCCGCGGCCAAAAGTGGCGCCCAGACTGGGCACCGAGGCGGAGTGTCAAATGCGGGCCTGGTTTTCGATAGAGACGACTCCCAGACCTCCTGAGAAAAGTTTTTTGATCAGATAGTTCTCTTCGTTGTCCAGGGTGGCCCCGCCGAGCGTCCCGATGTTGGTGACATGGTTGAGCAGCAGGCCGTCCTCCGACTTTTCCGTCCAGCCTCTGTCCCGTGTCTCCTTGACGCGCAGCGCGATCTGCTCCATTGCCCATTCCAGCGGCTTCTGCTCCCACGCATCGGAGTAGGACGCACGGTACAGCACGGTCTTGACGCGGTGCGGGTTACGAACAAGCTGGTAGGTGTTCGCGCCTTTGGGACACAGGGTTCCCTCGTTGATGGGGCTGTCGGGGTTGCCCTCGATGTCTATGATTTCGCCCGCTTTTGTGTAGACGTTCAGGCCGCACCCGACCGCGCAGTAGGGGCAGGTGCTGTGAGTCAGGGTCGCGCCGGTCAGCCGGGAGTGCTTGTTCAGGGTCTGCGGGCTGTAGGGCTGGGGCGGATGGACAGGCGCGGCGGGGCGCGGGCGAAACAAAAGAGGCTGTCTGGTCATTCAGAAACTCCTTATTTTCAGGCGCGATGCCCGGTCACGGCACACCGAACGCGGTGCGCTCCGGTATAGACGTTCATCGACTCACCGCGCAGAAATCCGATCAGGGTGATGTTCAGGTCGCAGGCGAGCTGGACGGCGAGGGAAGACGGCGCGGAGACCGCGCAGACGATGGGAATTCGCGCCATCGCCGCCTTTTGCAGTATCTCGAAGCTGGAGCGTCCGCTTACGAGCAGGATGCGCTCTGCGAGGGGCAGTCGGCCTGCCAGAAACTCCGTGCCGATGAGTTTGTCCAGGGCGTTATGACGGCCCACATCTTCACACAGATTCAGCAGGTGGCCTGCGGCATCGAAGAGTCCGGCGGCGTGGAGACCGCCCGTGCGGTCGAAAACGCGCTGCGCCGCCCGCATCTGCGCGTTGAGGGTGCGGAGGACGGCAGGCGTCACGGCAAAGCCTGTCTCTTCCAGCGGCGGGGCCAAACACTGCGTGGCGGCAAGGCTCGCTTTGCCGCAGACTCCGCAACTGGAAGTCGCGACGAAGTTGCGCTGCAATCGCGCCTCTTTCGCAGTAAATCCCGCCGCAGGCGTCAGTTTCACGTGCAGGACGTTCTGCCGATTGGGGTCTTTCACCGCGCCCACATTTCGCATCAGGGCAATGTCGCCCGGCTCCCTCACAACGCTTTCGGCATAGAGAAATCCCGCCGCGAGGGCTTTGTCGTCGCCCGGTGTCCGCATGGTGACGGCGAGACTGCTGCAATTGACCACGATCTCCAGCGGCTGTTCGAGCGCCAGGCAGTCCTGTGCGGTCTGCGCGGTGTCGCCCTCCCAGCGCACAATGCCCACTTCCGTCTGCATCTCGTGCCGCCTCTCCTCTCCGACCGGAGCGATCTGTGCGCTCCCTCCGGCTACACGCGCTTTCCCCACAGGGAACGCCCTTTCCTGCTTCCTCTCTACGCAGGAACGGCAAAATGATTACAGCGCAGGCGGGCGGCGCTATCAGGTATCCTATCGCAAAGACGGGCGATGGGCGCAGGCTCGAAAAATGGGGAGGGAGAGGGAAGAATGCTGATTGATCTACACGGCAAGGTCGCTGTGGTGACCGGGGCCGGGCGAGGAATTGGCCGCGTGATCGCCCGGACACTGGCAGCGGAGGGCGCGGTGGTAGTGACCAACGACATAGACGGCGCTACGCTGGCCGATCTGGCGCGGGAGTTTGGCGAACAGGGCTGGTCCGGCAAGACCTTTCTCTGCGACGTGCGGCAGGCGGATCAGGTGCAGGAGATGATCGCGCAGGTCGTCGCGGAGTATGGGCGGATAGACATTCTGGTCAACAACGCGGGCGTCGCGGTAAGCGGGCCGGTAGAGACGCTGGACGAAGCCGCATGGGATTTGAACCTGGATACGAACCTCAAAGGCGTCTTTTTGATGTGCAAAGCGGTCGTGCCGGTGATGAAGCGACAGCGCAGCGGGCGCATCCTGAATGCCGCCTCGTTCGGCGCGATTGTGCCGATTGTCGGCTCCGCCGCCTACTCCGCCTCGAAAGCGGGCGTCATCCTGTTTACACGCGCTCTGGCCGGTGAGCTTGGCCCCTGGAACATTACCGCGAACTGTTACTCGCCCGGCATGATCCCCACGCAGATGAATCACTTTACGGAGCTGCCTCCCGAACGCCAGAATCGCCTGCTCGACACCCTAACCCTGCGCCACTGGGGCGAGGCAAAAGATGTCGCGCAGTTGATCTGCTTCCTCTCCTCCGACCTCGCAGGCTATATCACCGGCGCTCTGATTGACATCAGCGGCGGCAAACTGGCGACCCAGATTCCAAAACTCGCCTACGAACGAGCTCAGCAGGAAGAAGAGTAGCAACCCTCGGTAGCCCGAACGCCACACCACCTCGGAGGCCATAACAGCCTCTGCCCCTTACCGGACGAGAACCCCCCACGCACAAAAAGAGAGAAGCAGCCGAATTCAAATTTCGGCGACTCCTCTCTTGAAGGTGGAGACGGATAGGTTTCCTACTCCCTGTGATGGGCTCGAACCATCAACATTTCGGTTAACAGCCGAACGCTCTACCATTGAGCTAACAGGGATCACGCTTTATCCCAATGCGCTTGCTGGCATTCACCAGAAGTGAAATTATGATAGCACGGCCCCCCGCAGTTTGTCAAGATAAGAGAAAAGGAAAATTCCAATAGGCTTTCGCCCAGTTCCTTTGGTGAAATTGGCGAAGTCCATTCTACATCAAACCTTCGAGGATTCAGCCGGAAGGAAGGCTTCACTGCACACGATATGCGCCATTGGAGCCAACGAGATTTCCTCTGTCTGCCGTATGTAGCGTCCGAGATCAAGGTCGCGGTACGCCTGTAAAAGCCGTTGCTCCAGAGCATTACCAATCAACCCAAGCCTGCGGACTGTATTCAATTCTTTTAGAGCGGCTTCTGGGATTCGCGTTCGTAAGGCTTTTTCGATATTACTGAGCGTATGGCGACGGTCTTCGCTCATCTCGTCTTTTAGCGATATATGCAGGTGTTTGAGAGCATAACGCTGACCTGCTGTCAGTTGTGGTCCGGTCATGCGGTCTGTTTTGCGCTGTGAAGCGTTCTCTTCAAAACGCTGTACTGCCGCCGAAACATGAGCATTGTGCCGGGGTGGAAGGGTACAAGAAGGCTCTGCATCACTGCACTCCAGGCAGGCCAACATCTGTTCTAATCTCGCTTCTGTTTCGTGGCCCTGTGCGTCCAACAGGATCAGCTTTTCATACCCATCGGCGTCCAGCATGACAAAGGTTCCCGTATGCGTTCCGGTTGCCACACGTCTGGCAGTACGAACACCCGCTGGAAGATTCAGCATTGCCTGAAACAGTTCCGGTTGTCCTCGCTGTATCTGACGCATTCGCTCTTCTATTTCGGTATAGTCCACTGCCAGTGTGGCAGCATTGTCCCCTTCTTCCTCTACCGGCTGGAGATAAGCATTGTAAAGTTCCGCATCGTTGATCTGCTCGTCCGGATGGAGAATGGCGTTGTCCTCCCCGATAAACCGGTGTATCTCCATAATACGTTGCCGCAGCACCTCTTCGATTTTCAATATTTTTTCGACGTTTCGCTCTGGCAGGAAATTGAACAACCGAATGCTCTCCGCCTCGGAACCTATACGATCTACACGGCCTATGCGCTGAATCAATCGCACAGGGTTCCAATGCAGATCATAGTTAATCACGATAGAACAGTCCTGAAGGTTCAACCCTTCCGAAAGCACATCCGTTGCGATAAGCCGCAGGATCGGTTCGGCGTCGGGGCGCACAAATCGCGGATTGGCACGGGGAGCAAATCGGGCGATAGTTGCCATAAACGATTGACCGGCGGAACGATGGCGGCCTGACAGCCAGGCGGTTTGCGGCAAATCAGAGAGGTGATTATACAGATATTCCGCCGTTGCTTCATACTGTGTGAAGATGAGTACCTTCTTATTCTGTAACTCAGTCTGCAAGAGGTCACGTAAGGTCTGCAATTTCGCGTCAGCCTGTGGCGTTATCGGTTCCAACAACCCGACGAGTTCTTGCAAAACATCCCTATCGTTGCGAATGTCTCGCTGCAATCGTTCCTGATCAAACGCTTCGATATTATAGCGGCCATCCAACTGCGAGAGCGCTTCTAACAAGGAGTTATCGCTCTCCCACTCCTGCTCGTAAAGCAGGCCCTGCGCCAGATCCCCTGCGGGGATATGTCCGTTTTCTATTGCTAGAAGAAACCGCTCATGCACTTCTAGCATCTTGCGCGTCGTTCTGCGGAAAGCCTCTATACTGCTCTCCAGACGCTTAAAAAGCAGGACGCGAATGAATCCACGCACGGTATGCCCGGTTCGCTGTAGATTAACATAGGGTTCCTGCCGAACGAATTCCGAGCGCACATAGTTATGCAACCCATAACGGGCATACGTCATCTCGCCTGCGCGAAACTCTGGGGGCAATCCCGCCGTCTGCCTTGCCAGCGGCTGCCCGAGTTTAGTGATGATTAGATCATAGAGTCCGCCTCCATAGACGCCTTCGACATCGTACTGAACAATACTTGGCTTCTCGCGCTTTGGGAACGTCAGCGGCTTGCGAAGAGAGGTTCCATCCGGTTGTCGAACGGCTATGCAAGCGTCTGGATAGTGCTTCTGAATGTGCTTACGCGTGCGGCGTATAAGGAGATGCCTCAGAACATCTACCAGCGAGGCCTGCTGCTCCCCAATGCGGCGGAAATATTCGTTGAGACGCGGAGGATTGAGATTTAAATCGAGGTCATCGTCGGCGAACAGCCTGATCTGACTATAGACATCGGCGGGCCGGAGGCTGTACGGAGTCGCTGTCAGGAGAATGCAGCGCCGTCCCTGCGTATAGCGGTTAAGCAGGCGATAGCGTTCCATATCCCGATTACGGAAGCGATGGCTTTCATCAATCAGAACGATCTGGCGATCCGTCGTTTGAAATTCTGCGGCATCGAGATTGATCCCATTCTCACGCAGAAGTTTTCCTGTTGAGACGACGACAGCGGAGAGGCCGTACACGTCATTGAACTCCTGCCACATCGGAACCAGCGAGGGAGGACAAAAAATAGTCGCTCGTTGCCCTTCGAGGAGCAGCCGTTTCAGCATTGCCGCTCCAATATAGGTCTTCCCTAATCCCACAACGTCCGCGACGAACACGCCGTTATGCTGGCGCAGGATCGAGAGTGCCTGATGAACTGCTACTTCCTGAAAGTCCGCAAGCGGCGGAAAGCCCTCTAACCACTCCGTTGTTGGTTCAGCGCTATCACCCTGCAAGCGCTCTGCCACCAGCCTGTATAGCACCAGCAAATAGAGTAGATAGGGCGTTGTCGGCTGTGCGGCCCAACTCTGGCGCAACACCCTGCCGAACGGCTCCTTGAAGTTTTGTCCGGTGGCCCAATGGCCTTCAAACGTCTCTTGAAAGGCTGACTGCTCCTCGTTTTCATCAAAACGCAGCGTGAAACTCATCCCACCATTCAGTTCGGGAATAAGCAGATTCCCGCCACCCAGGATTGTAGTACCCTTACCCCGCATATCTCTTGCCAGAAGAAGGTTGGATTCTAAACGGCCCTCAACGAAACCACGTACATCCAAAATTCCACTGTCCAGCAATTGAAGCAGAGACGCAATGAGGCGAGCATCGGCCTCTGACTGCATCATTCCTCCAAGTGTACGCCGCATCGTCTCGGCTATCCGTGCAGTTCGCTGGCGCATCTCCGGCAATGCGGCGTAGCGTTCCGCCTCCATCGCCTGCTTAGCAGGGCTGAGTCGCGCCTGACGCATCAGCAGTTCGGCGCTGTCCAGGCGCTCCCCATTGCTGCCCACGAGCAGGCGTACTCGCTTCAGTGTCTTCCACTCCTCAACAATGGTATTGAGTTCCGGCAGAAAAAACTGTCCCAGAGCGACATCCGCTTGAGTTCTCCCAAGTAAATCACGCTTGATCTGTGCGATCAAAGACGCGTTCGGTTCCATTATGTGGGGCATATTTCTCTTCTCTCAGTGCTTTGGAGAGTCTTATGAACTCACCTTATGCAGGCGACCATTCAGTTGGGTTGTCGGGCGAAATTGGTGGAGTGAACTCCTCCGCTGCTTGATCTGCGACCAAGTTTCCTACGGAAACGTCCAACCTGTGAGGGCCACTCTTCGTACTCCACGCATTTTGTCCGAAGGACAATCCGGCGAAGCCGCGTAGCGAGGGGTGTCAACCCTTTGCTCCCTCGTTTGAGGCAAATTGTATCTCCGCCTACATAAGGTGCGTTATAAAGTGATCGCCATTCAACTATCTCTATTGCCCTATTGCTGAAGCGATAACATCTTATCTGCCGAGAAGTTAACCTTGACACGTTTTCCGGTGATCGCGGCAGAGATAATCTTCGACATCAGGGTATATGCCTCTTAATTTTTTGAGAGCGGCCGACTCGATCTGACGAATACGCTCGCGGCTTAACGTGAGCAGTTGCCCAACCTCCTCCAGTGTCAAGGGATTCCCATCAAGGATTCCATATCTCAGTTCAAATACCTGCTTTTGACGTTCTGACAAAACTGCGAGTGCGCGTGTCAAGCGCTCCGCAGTTGCCATTTCTTCGATAACTGCTTCGTGGCTTGCAGGCGAAAAACCGTATGCAGAACGGGACTTGTATTGTGTTCTATCGTCCAAGCAATCAAGGGATAGCGGACAGGATGCTACCTGTTCAAGCAAGACAAGAAATGGTTTTTTATAGCCAGTAGCAATTGATAGTTCTTCGATGTCAGGAACTACCCCGTTCTGCTGATAAAGCGAACCACCTATTTTACGTATTGAAGTCAGGCGTTCAGATACATAAACAGGCAGGCGAACAAATCGAGACTGATTATCGAGAGCACGGCCGATATTTCTGCGTATCCACCACGTTGCATAAGTAGAAAAACGAAAACCCTTTTCAGGCTCGAATTTTGCGGCTGCCTGTATCAATCCAATGTGACCCTCTTGCAGGAGGTCAGAAAGACATAGTTGCGGTGATACAAATTCTTTGGCAATACTATAAACCAGCCGTAAATTCGACATTATAAGTCTTTCGCGAGCACACTCATCTCCTGCGTATGCGGCCGACGCAGTGTGCCTTTCGGATTCCACATCAAGCAAAGGATACTTCTTGAATTGGTTAAACCACCAGGCGATAGGTTCTCTCCAAGATTTATTAGTTAAGCGCGATGCTTTACTGGTAGAATAGGAGTTACGCGGATGTTGCTCAGGGTCAACTGCTCTTGACAAAGCTTTGAGTGGTTGGCGATAATTTGGCATGGCAACTTTACCCAAAGTCGAAGACCTCGACTACATTCAATTTCTCGTGGCGGCCCAGACCGCCT
>JBBRLP010000047.1:0-35338 GCA_038231295.1 Chthonomonadales bacterium | reverse complement strand
TGGAACGGTTCGAGAAGAACCTCCCATTCGGGAGACGGTTGTAATGGGTTCATGAGAGATACCTCCTTTGGCGAGAAGTTATCTCTTCTATACGAATCCAGAACTACCGTCTCCTCTACGACTAAAACGCTAAACTACAGAGACTTTTGCAAAAGGCTCGGTTTGAGTGATTTTATGCCGTTATGGCACGGTTTGTGCAGTATACTTAATGTATCTTAAGGTGTAAAAATGCATCCACCTATTGGCAGAGGCAATCTTTGTTTTCTTGGTGCGCCTCGTCAGGAGCAATCTCTCTGCCATCCGAAGTATGGGTTCTCAGAATTTCCAAAAACTGTGCGCCTGCATCGCAGCAGTTTAATGCAGGGAAGTCGCTCTCCCTCATCCGAAAAGGATGCTGACATGGTGCGTTACCAACGACAGCAGCCGATAGGCTCCATTCTCTCAGACAGGCAGTCAGCCAGCTTTTATTCACTTGACTGCCCCTAAGTATGCAAAGGAAGTTATCCATGACGATCTCACGCTTCTTCTCTCGCACCGTTGTGCTGGGAACACTCGCCCTGGCTGCCTGCGCCCCGGCGGCGCACGCGCAGTACTTCGACTACTCCGTCGTTTTCAAAACCGGCGCGGGTGTCATTACGAACACAGTCACCTCTACGGATGGTCTTTCAACGCTTACGATCACAAACTCTTCCAATAACGGAGGGCTGTTTTCGGGCGCGACGGGCACCAACACCAACCTGATCTCCTTCCTGGCGAACAGTACATCTACGTCCACCAGTTCCTCCGTCGGCGTGTTCAACTCTACTTACCAACTCGCTGTGACGTTCCAGCCCTCGGACAGCAATGGTGTCGTGATTGCCGGAACAACCCCTCAGACCCAGACGCTGACCGGTACGTTCAGCGGCAACCTCACCCAGCAGTTGAACAACCTCTCTAACACCTACGACAACATCGTCTCTACCCCCGGCGCTGCGCCGGTAGGCGGCCCGGCCGAGGTTCTGAACTTCAGTTTCTCGGACGGTTCAGTCTCTCAGGTGCGTGCGCTGGTCGCGGACTTCTCTCCTGGTTCCCCTCCCGGTGGCCTGGGCAGTACCGGCCAACTCGGATCGCGTGTGCTGGGCAATATTGCTCTGGCCGGGACGCCTGAACCCGGTACCTGGGCGATGCTCTTCGGAATGGGCGTGACGGGAGCGACTCTCGCCCGTCGCCGACAGCGCCGCAAGTAGTATCCCGCGCCTCGGATAGAAGCCTGAAATGAAAGAGCCTCGGAAACCGACACGGTTTCCGAGGCTCTTTTTGCATAGCAGCCTTCCATGTCCTGCGGAAACCTATCGCATGAAAATGCCTGCTCCCCCAGAATGGGGGTTGGGGGGCGGCTCTTTTTGCATAGCAACACACGAAGGGGCATTTTGGGCGTATAACAAAAACTCCTGCGATAGTGGCTATTTGATCTGTACACGAAGGTAGATAAAAACCCCTATCTGTAGTTTATTATAATCTAATACTAAAGACCGATATTAGCGAACGTGCATGTTTATATGGCTGCTCGTAGTTGCATCGAAATAAAAAAATAGTTGCGGAAATGGCGCGGTTTACGAGTGAATGGCACGATTTATGCACCTATCCCCTTGTCAGGCATCCCTGAAATTCGCGCCCTAATTTTGGGAACCTGCCGTGCAATTTTCGCGTCTTCCTCCAGACGGGAAACCGGACCTATCACCTCCGGGTCTCTTGAGAGCGCGTAAAGAGCATCTGTTCGACGCAACAGTACTTATGTTGTAGAGGGGACGCCGGTCCTCAATTTCACCAGCGGTGTCTGTAAATATGCAGTAGACACAATCGCTTGATGGCAGCCACCTTCCCGACTTGAATCCGGGATTGGCCTGCCACGAAAGGAAATGCATCCATGACTATCACTCGTTTCCTCACCCGTACTGTTGTCCTGGGCGGACTCGCACTGCTCGCTTCCGCTCCTGCGGCCCACGCGCAGTTCTTCGACTACTCGGTGGTCTTTCGGAATGGCAGCGGCACCGCAGTCACGACGGTCAACTCGACCGACCTTGTCTCGTCGCTTGTTATCACGAACTCCAGTAACAACACCGGAATATTCGCGGCAGGAAGCGGCACCAATACCGACCTGCTGACGTTCGTCACGAACAGCTCCTCCACCTCGACCGACAGTTCGGTGGGAACGTTCAACTTCCCCTACCAGATCTCGGTGACTATGCAGCCCTCGGACTCGTTCGGTGTGCCGATCCCTGGCACCACTGCACAGACCAAAACGCTGACGGGTACGCTCACCGGCAACCTGACCCAGCAGTTGAACAACCTGAACAATACCTTCGACAACATCGTGAATACCTCTGGGGCATTCCCGGTCGGCGGTCCGGCGGAAGTGTTGAACTACGCCTACTCAGATGGTTCGCAATTTCAGGTGCGTGCTCTCGTCGCCGACTTCAACCCGGGTTCTCCTCCCGGAACACTGGGGGGCGCCGGAGGCTACGGCTCCCGTGTTCTCGGTAGTACCGCTCTGGCGGGGACCCCGGAACCTGGCACCTGGGCGATGCTCTTCGGCATGGGCGTGACAGGGACAACCCTGATGCGCCGCCGCCTGCGCCGCAAATAGCCCTGATCTCTCTTCAGGTCAAAACAGAGTGGCCCCACAACCTTGCGTTATGGGGCCACTCTGTTTTGCTTGGTAATCGGGCGTGGCAGCATCAGACAGGCTGGCATCAAAGGATGTTGGCTTTTTCGGCCCAGAGCAGCACGTTGCGCCATTCCGGGGAAGGAATCAGGCCGTCGTGGGTAAGCCGCTGCACCAGGCCGGTCATAAAATGCAGGGTGTACTCCGGGCTGAGGGCGAGTTCGCGGGCAATTTCGCCCGGCGTATAGCCCTCCCGTGAGAGGCGCAGAGCACGGCGCTGGTCTCCGCTGAGAGTTTCGATGATGCGCTGGTTGGCCTGACGCTGGATGCGTTCCTGTTTTCGATAGCGAACGATGGCTTTCGTACTCAAGCGCTCTCCTGATGGCCCGCAAATGCGGTGAAATTTGAGACCTTTTCGACACCGGCAAACCCGACTCCTGCGCCAAAAAGCGGCAAATCAGGTTCAGAAGCCCCTCACTCTATCCGACAGCCCCCGGAACGATTTTGTTGCAGTCTGCGCTCTCAGGCAGGGCGTGGAGGCTCACTGCGCGGCGGTTCCGGCGAATCGAGGAGTGTGCGGAGCGCGGCTTCGAGGGTCTCGAAACGGAAGCGATAGCCCTCGCGCTGCGCTACGGTCGGCAGAACGCGCTGCCCGCCGAGCAGCGTCTCGGCGAATTCACCCACCATAGCCCGCAGCAGAAAAGCCGGAATGGGAGCGAAGGCAGGGCGATGGAGGACGCGGCCCAGCGTCTGCGCGAAGGCGGCGTTGGTGACCGGGTTCGGCGCGGTGAGATTGACGGGGCCGAAAAGCCCGGGTGTCTTCAGGGCATAGACGAAAATTCCGACCACGTCGTCCAGATGAATCCACGGGAACCACTGCCTGCCGCTGCCCATCGCCCCGCCGAAGCCGAGTTTGAACGGGGAGAGAGGAATGGGCAGGGGATAGAGCATTTTTTCCAGCGCCCCGCCTGCGCCCAGCACGATACCGATCCGCATCCGGGCGACGCGCAGTCCGAAGGTCTCGGCCCTCTGCGCTTCCGCCTCCCACTCCACACAGGTTCGGGCCAGAAAATCGGAACCGGGCAGGCTCTCCTCGGTGAGGGTTTCATCCTTACGGTCGCCATAATAGCCGACAGCGGACGCGCAGAGCAGTACGGACGGTTTTGTCCGCTGCTGCCCTATCGCTTCGACAAGCGCTCGTGTGGGCAAAACCCGAGAGTCGTGAATCCTGCGTTTGAACTCCGGACTCCAGCGCTCTCCCGCCACCGACTCCCCCGCCAGATGAATGACCGCCTCCACGCTGCCGAGGGCGGACTTCCAGGCCGTGTCGTCATTTGTACCCCAGGACAGGCACGTAATGCCGGTGTCGAGAAGTCCCTTCGCCCGCTCGGCGCTACGTGACAGGGCAATGACCGTATGGCCCTCCCGCAGCAGTTGGCCGCACAGTCGTTTGCCTACAAATCCTGTCGCCCCTGTCACTGCTATGTGCATTGCGCCCACTCCCTCGTTTCTATTCCTCTCGTTATTACGTTCGGTGCGCCGCAGAAGGTGCGTCCCGACAGGAGGCTCGCGCTGCTGCCACCTGGACAAGTTCTGTGGGGTACAATGGGCGACAGGAATCGCGCCTTGTTTTCGGCAATAGAGAGGGAGCAGAGAGATGCAGGAGGAGAGTGCAGCGGCAACGGGCGTGACTCCGTATGAGGCGTTCGGGCTGGTAGAGATGCGGGTGGGGCGGATCGTGCGGGTGGAACTCAATGCAAAGGCGCGTAAACCCGCCTACAAACTCTGGGTAGACCTCGGCCCGCTGGGAGAAAAGACCTCCAGCGCCCAGATAACGGAACTCTACTCACCGGAAGAACTGGTCGGACGGCAGGTAATCTGTGCGGTCAATCTGGGGAAGCGGCTGATTGCGGGCTTCGCATCGGAGGTGCTGGTGATGGGCGCGGCAGACCTGGCAGGCCATGTCGTGCTGCTGTCGCTGGAGCGTGAAGTTCCGCTCGGAAATCGAATCTACTGACGCAGGGAATAGCCACTCCCAACCCCCAATTCTGGGGGAGCGGGCATTTTCATACCATAGGGCGCCGGGATGGCATGGAAGGCTGCTCTATTAACGGTACAGGAACGTGAAGGAGGCTGGAGATGATAACGCCGGAAGAGGTACAGACGAAGGCAGACGAGATTCGCATGAACGGCTATACGCTGATCCCGAATGTCTTCTCTGCGGAGAAAATCGGGACGATGCTGGAGCGGTTCGACGTGCTGCTGGAGGCGAAGCGGGTGAAGGAGTCGACGAATCGGGGCGCGAATCGCTTCCAGATGCACCTGCCCTTCGAGCCACCTTTCGCCGATCCGCTGCTCTATGAGAACCCGGACATCCTGGCAATCACCGAAAATCTGTTCGGTGCGGACCAGATTCTCACCTACTTCGCCTCAGACACGCCCTTTCCCGGCTCCGACTACCAGAAGGTGCATCTCGACTGCCGCCTGCCATTCCCCGAAGCCCCCTTCGGCGTTCCGGTCTACAGCGTCGTGCTGAATATGCCTCTGGTGGATTTCACCGAGGAGAACGGGCCGCTGGAACTCTGGCCGGGCGGAACCCACATGATCGCGCAGCCCAAAGACCTGGAGCGATTGGCGGCGCAGATGCCCTCAGTGCGCCTGCTGCCAAAAGCGGGGGACCTCCTGCTGCGCGACGCCCGCGTCTGGCACCGTGGAACCCCAAGCAATGGCTCTCGCTCCCGCCCGAATCTGGCGCTGGTATACTCACGAGGCTGGTTCCGCTTCGAGGGCCAACCCTACCGCATGAAAATCCCCCGCGCCACCTACGAAGCCTTCTCCGACCGCATGAAATCTCTCTGCCGCTACTGCGCCCTCCTCGAACCCGACGGCCAACTCTCCGACGTCGGTTGAAATCTATTCCGGGGAGGGAACGATCTGGGAATAGAGATGCTGCTGGGCGTCGAGCATCTGCTGGTAGGGGGTGTGACGGGCCGCATCGGGCTGGAACGTCTGACCGGTACGGGCGACGGCGTCGGTCGTCGCGGAGAGGAGACCGACCGCCTCCATCGCGAGCAGGGCCGCGCCCCGGCTGCTGGCTTCGGCTTCGGCGGCGAGCGTGAGGGGCTGCCCGAGGGCGTCGGCGAACATCTGCGCCCAGGCCGCCGAGTGGCCCATCGCGCCGCCGGAAGCGATGATCTGATTGGCCTGCGGGAAGAACTGAACCAGACTGCGGGCGGCAAGCGCGAAACGCAGCGCGACCGCCTCCATCGCGCAACGCAGAATTTCGATTGGCTCCGTGTCCAGATTCATGCCGACGAGGGCCGCCCGCGCCTGCGGGTTCCAGCCCATACTGCGCTCCCCGGCGAGAAACGGCAGAAACGTCAGGCCGTGTTCGCCCGGCGGCATCGCGGCAAGCTGCTGCTGGAGGTCGTCGCCCTGCGGCAGTTGGAGGATACGGGTCAGATAGGCGTAGACATGGCCTCCATCGCTGAACGCGGCTCCGATGATGGGGCGGTGGCTGTCTACCCGGTAGCGCCAGAGACCGGCGGGAACAGCGGCCCTGGTGGATTCCGGCGCATCCCGCTCCTCCCAGACCGCCCGGATCGCGCCCGAAGTGCCGAGATTGATGGCGAGCCGATCCGGCGTCACGCACCCGCTGCCGACGTTCCCACAGGCTCCGTCTCCCACCGCCGGGAAAAACGGCACGTCGCGCAGGGCGGGCCAGCGCAGCGCGAACTCCGCCGTCAGCCCCTGCGAACTCTGCTTTAGGTCCACAATCGGGGAGAGCGCCTCCTGCGGAATCAGCAGCGTCTCGAGCGTCTCCGCATCCCACACCCCGTTTGCCTGATGAAACAGCCCTGTTCCCGAAGCCATCGAAACCGAGACACAGAGGGCGTCCGGACCGAACAGGCGGGCGAACAGGTACTCGCTTGGAGAGACCCAACGCTTCACGCTGTCGAATAGTTCGCGCTGAGTCTCCCGCAGCCAGACCAATTTCGCCGGATAGTAGGAGGGATGAATCACGCAGCCGGTACGTTTGTGAATCGCTTCGGCATCGAGGTCTTTTCGCAGCCGCATCGCCACCGCGCCCGACCGCGTATCCGCCCAGCTATAGACGGGCGTGAGGGGCTTGCCCTGTGCGTCCACTCCCAGCAGCGAGTGCCAGAAGGTGGAGATACCGACCGCCCGGATGGACGCCGCACGGTCGCCTGCCTGAGCCAGCGCCTGATCCAGACACTTGCCCACATAGACCAGCATCTCCTCGGCGGGCATCGTGACGCCGCCGTCCGGAGTCGTATTCATCTCATAGGGAATCTGCGCTTTAATGCCCTCCACCTCACGGCCCTGCGTGTCCCACAGCAGTGCACGGGTGGAAGAGGTGCCTATATCCAGCGTCAGCGTCAGCGGTGAATCGGTCATTGCGATGTGTTTCTCAACTTTCACAGGTTTCGATGGGCGTGCAGGGTCAGGGCAGACGGACTTCGACGCGGGCGATCTCCGGCAGCCGCATCTGTTCTCTGCCGTCCACCCGCACCACGAACCCGTCTATCAGGCTCCAGGACACATCTATGAAATGCCCGCGCACAGGAACCCGCTCGATGCGGAACTCCCGCAGTCCGAACGGCAGGGGATCAATCACGAGAGCGCCGTTGGGTTCCGGCTCCGGCTGAATCCCAGCGACATGGCGGATAATCAGGTCTACAATCCAGGAGTGTTGGTAGTCGTCCACGCCGCGATAGAGGCTCGGTGTGCCGGTGTAAGGGTTGTAGTGTTCGTAGCTGTTGGGGCGTTTCGGGTCGCCGTCGTGGAACAGCAGACGAATGGTGCGGGTGATGAAGTCGGCGGCGACGGGGCGAAGTTCCCAGGCCAGCGTTCGGGCGGCATGAGCCAGCGCATCCGCGACGTGGGAGTTCGTCATCGGCCAAGCGCGTCCGTTCCAGGGGCAGTTGGTGCGCTTGCCTTTCCAGCCTGCCTCTGCATCGAAGTAAGGATCGTCCACGCTGCTTGCGGGGAGAGGCCAGGGTGTCCCGAACGTCGCCGGATTGGTGAGGTGGGCGAAGGCGGAGAGATGCTCCCCGGTGGCGATGTCGGAGAGGAACGGGTAGAAACCGACGGCGGCCTTGAACGGCGAGAGTTCGAACGATTCGGCATGGACATCCTTGAACAGACGCGCCTTTTCATCCCACATCATCTCCCGCACGGCGGCAGCGGTTCCCTCGGCTCGCTCGTCCCAGTAGTCGCCATCTTCCGGGAGGTTCAGCACACGGGCGAACACCGCCAGCGCCCGCTGAAGTTCATACAGATAGCAGGTTGCGTCCACGCCTTTGACCTGAATCTTGCGCCAGGCATCCGCCGACTCGTCCACGAAGAGGTAGCGGCTCATATACTCCTGCCCGGTCTCGCCCTGATCCAGCACGTCGTACAGCCCCGTCTGTTCCTGATCGCGTTCCCGGTCGAAATACTCCGCATAACGCACGAGTCCGGGATACACCCGTCTCACGAAATCGGCGTCTTCAGTGAGCCAGAACAACTGCAGCGCCGCCGCGCCCCAGTTGGCATGATAGAATCCCCGGTCACGTCGCCAGAGATAGAGATGGCCCGGCAGAAAGCCGTCCTCGCCCTGTTCGTCTGCCGTGCGTGTCTGCGCGGCGAGAAAGTTGAGCAGGCAGCCCTGTGCGGTCGTCGCGTCGTGCCTCCAGGAGAGTTCGCGCAGGTGGCACTGCGCGGAGTAGGTGATGTGAGAACGGAAGGAGCCGAGGCCCTCGAAGACGCAAGGATAGGGCAACTGCCCGGCCCGCACATCTACGGTCATCAGACGCAGCCCGTACCAGCGATACCAGTAGGCAGTCTCCAGAAAGGGATCGCTGCATGAGAAGGCGGGAACGGAGGCGAAATACTGCTCCCAGCCTGCCCGACTCGCCTGAACCACGTCTCTCGCCATCTCTTCCCGCAGATGCGCCAGCGCCGAGGCTCTGTCGAGCGCTAGCGCCGCGCCGAAAGTCAGACTGTCCGACGAATCCGCTGCGACTTCGACAGAGTAGTGCAGGGCGAGATGCAGCAGGCCATTGGGGTTCCAGCCCGCTTCGGGCTGCATCTCCTTTGCCAAGGTGCCGTTACGAAACTTCTCCGGGAAAACCGAAATCTGCCAGAGCGGAAGCGTCTCCGTCCGCTCGGCGAGGTTGACCGTCCACGAATCGGGCATCCGGCTGCCGCCCAGCGCGACATAGACCGCAGGCGAGGCGGGCGGCGGGGATGCCTGCGCTTCCCGTTCGCCCCATCCATAGACCTCAGCGGGCGTATCGGATGTTGTACCGTAGTGAAGGCGATGCGCGAAAGAGAGGGCATCGGGAGCGCGTTCGACCGCCTCCGCGCTGGAAAGCGTCCGTGGGTCTTCCGGCGAAAGTGTCTGCGTCTCCTGAAGGCTCCAGAGCAGCACGTTCAACCGGGCAGCGCGGCCGCTGGTGTTCTGGAAAGTGAGGCGGCAGGCAAGGGTGTCATTGGGAGTGACGACGCGCTCCTCCTGCACCCGCAAGCCGGAGCGGCCTTCAACGGTATAGAGCAGAGTCAGTCGGTCGGGCGTCCAGCGGCGTATCACACAGTGCAGGGGCAGAGGGTTGCCGTTCTCATCCAGGAGCATGAGGCAGAAGAGACGTTCGAGGCGAATGTCGGCAAAGTAGGATTCGTCCCAGAAGCCCGGCGTGTCAAGATGCTTCGGGAAGGCGGGCGCGTAGAGAGCCGCTTTGCCGCCTCCCAGATACCATTTGTCGGTGCGCTCCAGCAGCACAAAGGGGTCGGGACGGGTTTGCATCTGCCGTGATTACCGCCAGTTCGGGGGAAGGTGGAATTCGGGGTCTCCGCAGAGCATCTGAATCAGATTGATCTGTCCCACATGGTAGATCATATTTCGCAGGGGCATCATGATGAGGTTCTCGCCGACGAACTGCCCGCTGCGGAGGGTGTAGGTCTTCGCCATGCCTTCTGCGGTCAGGGTGCGAATGACCGCGCTCAGTTCCGCCGCACTCTCTGCCAGCAGCGTTTTGGCTTCGTCGGCCGTCGCAATGGTGAAGGGCGGGGCCGCCGGGTCTGGCGCGGGTGGCGTCTCACCGCGCAGTACCGCCGCGATCCTGCGGTTGACACTGACGCACTCTTCGGCCTGTTCCAGCGCGGAACGGGTCGGGGCGCTGCCCTCCACCTGCGGCTGCCACTGTTGTTTGTCCGCCGGTGTCGTCGCGATAAAATGCGCCAAAAACTCCGCCGTTCGCTCCGTCTGGCCTGCGATATACTCTTGAACCGTCATTGTTGGTCTCGCTTTGTCTGCTCGAAAGAAGAAGCCCCTACAGTGCGAGGACTTCGGGGGTGTAGGTAAACGTGTAGTCCGCAGAAGCGCCGCAGTCGTAGAGGGGTTTCAGGGTGCGGGCCGCCTCGACGACCGCCTCCAGAAATTCCGGGCCGCTCTGTACAACCGGGTGGGTATTGGCGAACGCGATGCCGAAGATCGCGTGCTGGCCTTTGACACGCCGCATCCGGGCGGCGAACTCCCGCAGGGTCTCCGATCCCAGGGCGTGACCGCGCTGCGGAACGCCGTCGCCATCCCGAATTTCGTAGCCCAGAATGGTGGGATGGTGGGCCAGGTAGTGGCCGAGCGGTTCCGCGTTGCGCTCCAGATTGTCGGCGAAGAGCTGCTTTTCGTCCGCGTAGTCCTCCACAAAGACGGTGACGCGCACCTTGTCCGCGCTGATTCCGCAGCGCAGGTGGACAAACGGTTTGTAGGCGCGTTTGTTGCGGGCGAAGGCGACCCAGGTCTCGACGGGCGCATTGACGGTGCGGCGCAGGTGCTGTGCGACGTGGGGGTAGAGAGTTTCGCCGACGACTTCCGACAGGCGACCCGTCAGAGCCGCTCCGATCTGAATCAGTTTCGGCTTGATCTGTGCACGTAGCGGCGGCATTCGCGCCGCAAAGCCCTCGATCTCGAAAATAGCGAAATCCTCGGGGGTAAAGCCGGGAAACGCGGCTTCTTGCGCTGTCTGTTCAAGAGCCGGCAGGGCCTCGTTCTCGCCCGAAATCATCTCCGCGTTCTCCTCTGCGTTCACGCTAAATCTCGCCTGTTGCTTCGGCCCGATAAGCTTCCCACGCCTCCGCCACGCGCCCCGTTTCGACATCGCCGGAGTGGGTGTAGAAGCGATAGCGCAGGCGCAGGGGGGTATCCGCCGTAATCACGATAGGGTCTTCCTGGAAGAAGCCGTAGTTGGGGGCGATGGGGCCGTAGTCGCGGGTGAACCAGTTCGTCGGGAAGAAGGGATTGGCGGGGTGATCGAAGATGGCGATACCGCACTCCTGCCTGCCCAATTTCCCGGAGCAGTCGAGCCAGGCGGAGCGTTTTTTATAGGTTCCGCGCTCGTTGATGCCGCCTTCCGCATTGGTGATGCGCCCGCCGTTCTTGACGTTGATGCCCTCGGCGACCCGGATATGCGGCAGGCCCGCCTCGTTGGTGGGATGGAGTTCGACGGGTTCGCCTTCCGGGGCCATGAGCGTCAAATCGAGATCGAAAGCGCGGGCTTCGCTCGGCTGGTCGTAAAAGGTGAAGGTGCGGGTATCGGTCAGGGCCAGTTCGCCTGACGCGGAAATCCATTCGTTGCGACCGGTGAAGGCGGCCTGTTCGCCGCCGCTTTCCAGCCTATCGAACGCGACATGGACAATCCGCCCGCTGTTGGGGCGCTCCAGCCAGAAATCGTCGTTGTTGACGCGGCCATGCCCGATCCAGATGCCGTGATGGTTCCGGTGATCGTTCGGCTCATCTGCCAGCAGCGACAGTCCGTTCGCGGCGCGGAGCGGAGAGAGATAGGGCTTCCAGCGGGACGGGCCGAACTGGTAGCGCGTATACTCCTGTCCGCCGATGCGAATCACCAGTTGTGCGCTCTCTTCGCGTATCTCTACCATCGTCAGGTTTCCCTCCCTACGTCCTCGTATTTTATAGTACCCCAAATCTCCCCGCCTCCACGATACCCCCGCCCGGTTGACGCCGCGCCAATTACCCGTTACAATACCGGAAGAGTTGTCTCCCACAGCACAGGAGGAAGCGATGCCGAAGCGCAAAATCAGGACGCGGGGAATCGTGGCAGTTCTGGCAGTGGTCGGGTTGGTGACCCTCGGCGTTTTCTTCTGGCCCCGCGAACGCCTCCTGCTGGAGCGCGGCAAAGCCATCACGCCGCTCCTGCACTGCGATAATCAGGGATTCGCGATGTCCTACTGGTGGCTGTCGGATCATGAACTGCTGCTGTCGCGCTATAAGGACGAGCCGGCTAATCGGAATGGCAATGGCACCTGGACCCTCGCACGGCACGACCTTGAAACGCATTCGGAAACGGAACTGAAAATTCTCTCCGCGCTGCTCAACAAGACAGATTCCGATGCCAGTGATATCCTGCTGTCGCCGGATGGCAAGTATGCGCTCTGGAGCGCCTACGCGGACGGCTTCCGGGCGCACTGTATCGCGCTGGATGGTTCCGAACACAAGATTTGGCAACTGGGCAAAAACGAATACCGCTCCTGTAACTGGCTCGCCGACAGTCGGCACTGGTTTAATGCACGGGTTGACCCCGCCACCAACCGCACGACCAGCGTGGATGTCTGCGACCGGGAGCAGCCCGCGCAGGTCACCCATCTTCCTCTGAATGCGCTGGTACCTGACGGCCCCGACACCTGTTTCAGTCTGACGAGTGCGTTTGCGCTGGATGGCAATCGCCTGATTTCCAACTCTGCCTGCCACGAAGAGGACACGAAAAAGGACGAGATCGTGGAAGTCGGACTCGATAAGACCGTACATCTCTTGAAGAAAACGACGGTGGCAATGCCCTCGCCCGGCATCATCAATACCGCTCTCTTCTCCCCGCAGGGAGACCGCATCGCCTGGCTGCTGCAAACGACCTACACGCCGCCGTTTGCAAAATACCTCCACCGTTTTCTGCCGATGGTGAAGCTTCAGAGTCGTTCTGTAGCGTCCGTCTGGGTAAGCCGCCGAGACGGCACACAGATGCACGAAATCGGACACATAGACGTGCGTAACTACAACGACCCGATCTACTACTCCAGCTTTATGCCGTCCGGAGGCCAGAGCGGGGCTTCCGCTCTGGCCTCTCCCAATATCCTCGACACCCCGGAAGAGCTGAGTCTGCGCTGGATGCCGGACGGAAAACACCTCAGTTTCTTCTTGAAAGACCGTCTCTGGAAAGTGGCAGCGGACTGATGGCGGTCTTTGCGACGGATACGATTGCGGCGGTGGCGACGCCGCCGGGCGAGGGTGGCATCGCGGTCGTGCGGATTTCCGGGGCCGACGCGCTGCGTGTGGCGGCACGGGTGTTTCGGGCGCAGACGGGCGGCAGCGTGGAGGAACAGGCGGGGTATCGGGTGCGCTACGGGCGCTTTGTGGACGCGGCAACGGGGGAGGCGGCGGACGACGGCCTGCTGACGACATTTCGCGCTCCCCACTCCTATACCGGCGAGAACAGCGCGGAACTGTCGTGTCATGGCGGGCGGGCGACGACGGCGCGGGTGCTGCAACTTGTGCTGGCGGCGGGGGCGCGGTTGGCGGAGCCGGGAGAGTTTACGCAGCGGGCCTTTCTCAACGGCAAACTCGATCTGGCGCAGGCGGAGGCCGTGGCCGATGTCATTCGCGCCCGCACGGAGGCGGCGCGGCGGCAGGCCCGCCGCCAACTGGAAGGCGCTCTTTCCCATGTGGTGCGCGAGATGCGCGACGAACTGATCGGCATTCTAGCGGCCATTGAGGTGACCATAGATTTCAGCGAAGAGGTCGGTGAACTGGATTATGCGCCGCTTGAGACTCGGCTGAGGGCTGTCTGGACGGAGGTTCTGCGTCTCCTGCACACGACCGGACGAGGCCGGATATTGCGGGAGGGGCTGCAAGTCGCCATCGTCGGGCGGCCCAACGTCGGCAAGTCCTCGCTGCTGAACGCGCTGCTGCGCTCCGACCGCGCCATCGTCACCCCCATCGCCGGAACGACCCGCGACACCCTGGAGGAGACAGCCACCCTCTCCGGTCTGCCCGTCGTCCTCACCGACACCGCCGGAATACGCGAAACGGACGACGTGGTGGAGCGTATGGGAGTACAGCGGGCGCAGGACGCCGCTGTGAGCGCGGATGTGTCCCTGCTCGTTCTGGACGCGACGGTTGGCGTGACGGCAGAGGACCGCGCAACCGCCACCCAGCTTTCCGCCCTGGACTCTGCTCCGCTGTTCGTCGTCCTCAACAAGTGTGACGCTATAGAATCTCGTCTGCTGCCGGAACTGCGGAAACAAGCGGAGGATGCTTTCGGCGTGGACGCCTCACGTGCTGTTGCCGTGTCCGCACAGACCGGAGCCGGACTGGAAACTCTCGAAGCGGAACTGGTGCGACCCTATCTGTCCTCCGAGACCGACGTTGCCGAATCGGTTGTCGTGACCGCCGCCCGTCACGCGCTGGCCCTCGAAACCGCCCGCGCCGCGCTGTCCCACGCGCTGCAAACGACTCGCGATCTGCTTCCCGGCGACTTCATCGCCATAGACGTGCGCGGCGCTCTCGACGCGCTCGGCGAAATCACCGGCGAAACCGTCACCGACGAAATCATCCATCGCATCTTCCATGACTTCTGCGTCGGGAAATAGTTGTTAGCGCAAAATCCCCGGAACGCCCTTCGGAAGGATTTCCGGGATGACCGGGTACAGACGCCGGTATGCAGCGCCAGTTTGCAGCGCGAGTGACGTGCATGGAGCGCGAGTGTCGAGCGTTGATCACCATTGGTTTGCCCATCATTTTGCCCTTCGGAATAAATTCCGGGGCTGTGGGCCTTCGGCCAAGTGTCCGCAAGCGGACACCTAATCCGGTACTCTTCCGGCTTACTCAAACGTCTGCCTGTCTGGCAGGACTTACATCAACGCCGAAAACAAGGGAGTTCGTGTGTCCGCTTGCGGACACCTGGCGAAGGCCCACAGCCCCGGAATTCATTCCGAAGGGCAAACCGGGGCTTCTTCACACCAATAATTCATTCTGGCGCAACCCCTGGGACGCCTACCCAACTGCACAAACTCGACGACGTGACCATTACCACGATAACCAGTTCGCGTGTCAGAAATCATAACATACAGGGTGCAATCCTCAAGGAGAGACAATTGAATCTCAGGTTTTTCAACAATCCGGTCAGAGCAGTGCTTTTAATCGGGCTGGCCTTTGGGATAGCGGCGTGCAATCAGAAGCCGTTGCCGGATACCGTGCCGCCTCCCCCGATCCAGCCCGTTACCTCAGCGCCTGCTCCTGCGCCGCCTTCCTACGACAACATCTCCATTCAGGCACAGGCGGATCGTGTCCCGGTCATTATGTACCACGATGTGATTGTGAAGCGCGGGCCGAAATCGGTCTGGTTTGACTGCACGAAAGCGGAGTTCGAGGAGCAGATGAACTGGCTTTCGGCGCAGGGAGCGCACGTCATTACGCTGGACGAACTCTACAAACATCTCACCGACGGAGACGCGCTGCCGCAAAACGCCATCGTGCTGACCTTTGACGACAATTACCAGGGCTTCCACGACAACGCCTATCCTATCCTCAAAAAACTGAGCTACCCTTCGACCATGTTCGTGCATACCAACTACGTCGGGGATAAGAAGAGCGACCATCCGAAAATGGACTGGGCGACGCTCAAACAACTGGAATCGGAAAAGCTGTTCACCATCGGATCGCACACGCTCTCGCATCCCGACGACATGACCAAACTCTCCCCCGACGAACAGGAGAAGGAGATGTCTGGCGCGAAGGAGATTCTGGAAAAGCAGCTTGGGCATCCTATTCCCTACTTCGCCTATCCCAACGGCAAGGGCGACAAAGTCACGAAAGAGTTGGCGCGTAAAGTCGGGTACAAGATGGCTTTCACCATAGACAACGGCCCGGCGGAAGCCTCTCCCGATATTTTGCTCGTCAACCGCACCATTCAGACTCGCCTGCAAAAGGTCTGGAAAGAGTGCCAGGACGCCAAACTCTACGCGCCTGCCGCCGTCGCGCAGTTCGACTTGAACCCGACGCCCGTCAAAATGGAGATCGCGGAGTTCGGGGGAGTGAAACTCGGCCTGGTGCGCGGCGGAACGCCGACCACACACCATTCGCCTGTGCGGCAAAGCGTCGGGCAGTTCATTGCGGATGTGACCGGCGGCGTGGCGGGTATCAACGGCACGTTCTTCGCGGATGCGCGGTTGGCGGGCAGTGATACCACCCTCATCGGCCCCAGCCAGACGCCGATGGACACGACCCTCGTACCCGACCTCGCCGAAGACCGTCTGCCGCGCCTCATCAATCGGCCTATCGTCCTCTGGGGGCCGAAGAAGATCGCCATCGTGCCGTTCCAGCCGGGAACGATGAACTCCGCCGACCCCTTCAAAGCCTTCATGCCCGACTACACGGAACTGTTCCTGGCCGGAGCCTGGATCGTCCATGCGGGCATACCGCGCACGACCGAGGAGATGCAGCCCTACTCCGCCGGGGATTTCAGCGACCCGCGCCGCCGGGCCTTCTTCGGGATTTCGGAGAGCGGAGAGATCATTCTCGGTGCATCGCTCGATGTCGTGGATACGGCGAAACTGGCGCAGGCCGCCGCCGCGGCCGGGGCGAAAGAGGCGGTGCTGCTCGATTCGGGCTTCTCGACCTCGCTCTGCTACAACGGCAAGGTGATCGTCACCGGGCATACCTCGGCGGGGCTGGCGTCGCGGGCCGTGCCGCACGCTATTGTTCTCACCGGCGCCGTCGAACAGCCCACCGATCCCGAAGTTCTCACCGCCTACACTCAGGCCGACAGCATGATTATTCCGCCCGGTACGCCCGGCACCGAACTCGGCCCCGCTCCGAAGTCATCCCATCATCGCCGCAAGAAGCGGAAGAAGCACAAGAGCGCCGACGCGGCACCCGCTGCCGCTCCTGCCGACACCCCGGCCCCGGACACGCCCTCTGGAACGCCCTGAGACACCTGACGGCCATTTTCTTTTCGCATCCGCCTTCCATGCCCTGCGGACACCCTGGCGCCTGAAAATCCCTTCTCCCCCAAAATTGGGGGCCGGGGGGCGTCTCTGGTCTCACTCCCCCGGAATCGGGGGCCGGGGGCATCTCTGTTCTCACTCCCCCAGAATTGGGGGCCGGGGGGCGGCTATTTTCGCATCAGAGGTGGGAACTTGACACAAAGCCGGGGAGGTACGGTACAATAGGATACGTGCAAGTTACCGGGATGCGAGGGTCTTGTGTGGGTTGCTTCCTGCATGAGCCAGTCGCGCATCCTTGACCCTACCACTCAGACGTGTCGCTGCCCTGATCCTCTTTCACACTCTGACACGCAGTTTTATCGCCTCCAACGAGGCCAGGAGATTATCCCATGAAGAAGCTTGTTGCTCTCTTTACCGTCGCCGCCACCCTCACCAGCATCGCCGCTTTCGCCGGCCCGCCCGCCAAGGGAACCAAGAAGGCCATGAAGACCACCGACCTGTGGACATGCCCCATCACCGGCGAAGCCATCGCGGACCATAAGGGCGCGGGAACCCCCGCCGTCGTCGGCAACTACACGGTGCATTTCTGCTGCGGCGGATGCGACGGCAAGTTCGCCAAACTCTCCGACAAAGAGAAGAAGGCCAAAGTCGCCGCCATCGCCAAGAAAGAAGCTCCCGCGAAAGCCAAAAAGAGCTAGTCTCTCCTGGAATGCGAGTGGGGAGAGACGCCTGATTTCTCCCCCTCCCACCGTATTACTCGAACCGCTGTGTGCGCCCTGCCGCCTCGTTCCGTCGCCGTTTCCCCGTGCTGACATCCGAAGGCGCGTTTTGGCATAACTCTTTTCTGAAAATTTGCTTACCGCTCGATGCCGAAATACCTCCTCATCTTCGAGAAGAGCGAGTCCGTTCGCTGGCTCGGCCACCTCGACATACTCCGCACCTTTGAACGCGCTATCCGACGCGCCGGGCTTCCCGTCGCCTTTTCCACCGGTTTCAATCCCCGTGAACGTATCGCCTTCGCCTCCGCTCTCAGCACCGGCGTCACCGCCGGGGCCGAACCGGCTGTGGTCGAACTGACCGATACCGTAGATACCGACTTGCTTCTCAGCGACATCAATGCGGCCCTCCCTCCCGGCATTCGCGTCGGTGAGTGCCGGGAGATACCGGAAGCGGGTTCACGCGACCTGCTGAACGGTTTCGACCGGGCCGAATACGAAGTCGTCTGCGCCTGCCCGCCCGACACCGGGGCCGTCGAGGTGGAGGCCGCGCTCTGCTCCCTGCTGGCGCAGCCTCAATGGGAAGTCGTGCGGGCGCGGGAAGGCCGCTCCCGCACTCTGGACATTCGTCCCTATCTGTTCGCGCTTGCGCTGGTTCCCGATTCACTAACGGCCAATCGCCTCACCCTCGCGATGACGGTCGCGATAGGAGAGGCGGGGAACGCCAAGCCTCCGGAGATCATCGCGCTCGTCGCGGAGAGAATCCCCGGTCTCACGTTACGCCGTTCGCACCGCGCTCGTCTGCTCAGTTCGGCCCTTGCAGCCGTCTGAAGCCCGCCCCGCGAACGAACATCACCCCTTTTCGCCCGAAGCAGAGGCTTCGGAACCAAACTTTACAGAAAGGAGGTTTCCTCCATGTCCAAAGAGATCATTGTCAATGTGGGCGAGCGCGAAACGCGCATCGCCGTGACGGAAGACGGTAAGCTAGTTGAGATGCACGTGGAACGCGCCGAGCGCGTCGTGGGCAGCCTCTACAAGTGCCGTGTCGCCAACGTCCTGCCCGGAATGGACGCCTCGTTCGTGGATGTCGGTCTGGAGCGCAACGCATTTCTCTATGTCGGGGATGTGCTTCCGACCGGAGACGATGCTTCGTCTTCCGGGGAGAGCGACGGCCCCCGCAAGAGCGCGGATCGCCCGCCCCGGTTCGGGCGGGATCGTCGCCCGAACGCCGCCGAGACACCCATTGCCTCCGGTGTTCCCGCCATTTCGGAAGAGCCTGCTCACGAAGAGACCGGAGAGGAACCGACGCTGGATGAAGCCGATGCCCTCCAGGCGGCGGCGGAAGCCGAACTCCTGATGGAAGACGAGGACGACGAGCCGGAAGAGGCCACCGGAGAGACGGAAGGCGGCAGGCCGTCTGCGCCTCGCCGCAATTTCCGCCGTTCCGCCCTCCGCCAACAGCGCATCAAAGACGTGCTGAAAGTCGGGCAGGAGCTGCTGGTACAGGTCATTAAAGGCCCGCGCAGCACGAAAGGCGCCCGTGTCTCGACCCGTATTTCGATGCCGGGGCGCTATCTCGTCCTGATGCCGGAAGGCGACAACCTGGGCGTCTCTCGCAAGATTGAAGACGCGAAAGAGCGCGACCGCCTGAAGAAAATCGGCGATAAACTACGCGATCCGGGCTTCGGAATGATTATCCGCACGGAAGCCGAGGAGAAGACTGAGCAGGAACTTCGCGCCGACTGGGACTTTCTGATGCAGAACTGGCGGCAGATTCAGGAGAAGTACAAGACCGTCTCCGCGCCCGCGCTCATTCAGCAGGACCTGACGCTGCTCTATCAGACTATCCGGGATGTGTTCGGTTCCGATGTGAGCAAACTGGTGGTTGACGACCCGGCGGAGTACGAGAAGGCGAACGAACTGCTGGAGCGTATCTCTCCGAACCTGCGCGGTCGCATTCATCTCTACGACGGCGCGGTTCCCATCTTCGACCATTTCAAAATCGAACAGGAGATGGATCGCCTGCTGCGCCGCAAAGTCTTCCTGAAGACCGGCGGCTCCCTCGTCATTGACGAAACGGAGGCGCTGACGGTCATTGACGTGAACACGAGCAAGTTCACCGGCGGCGGCAGCCTTCAAGAGACTATCGTCAAGACCAACCTGGACGCGGCGGGGGAGATCGCCCGTCAGCTTCGCCTGCGAGACATCGGCGGCATCATCGTCATTGACTTCATTGACATGAACAACGCCCGCGACAAACAGGCCGTCTTGAAGACGCTGGAACTGGTATTGAAAAAGGACCGTTCGCGCACCAAAATCTCAAACATCAGCCCGCTCGGCCTGGTGGAGATGACCCGCAAGCGCACCGGCGAGACGCTGACGGGTTTTATGACCGACGAATGCCCCTACTGCAAGGGGCGGGGCCATCTGCCCTCGGCGGAGAGCGTCAGTCTGGTTATCGAGCGCGATCTGCGGCGGCAGGCCGGCGATGTCAAGAATGCCCGCAAAGAAGCGTTCGTTATCAACTGTCACCCGGAAGTCGCGGAGCTGATCATCGGGCAGGAGGGCGCGAACGCCGCCTGGTTGGAACAGCAGATTCAGCGTGCGCTCTATATCCGCTGCGACCACAGCGCCCACATGGAGAAGTACAGTATCGAAGGCGGTGATATCAACGAACTGGACAAGACGCGGCTGGCCTACAAACGCGCTCAGGTCGTGGAGTGTCGGGTGGTGCGGTCCCTGCTGAAAGAGCCGAACAAGTGCATCGGCTGGGCCGACGGCTACCTCGTGGACCTCGACGACGGCTACAAGATGGTCGGGCAGAAGGCGAAAGTCCGCATTACGGAAGTCCGCCGCTCCTTCGCCACCGCGCAGGTCATCCCCGGCACCAACCGTCCTCTCGACTGAGCACAAGTGTCGGCCCGACTTACTGACTCCCCTTACGCAAGCAAGGGGATAGCAAAGGGTTGACACCCCTCGCTACGCGGCTCCGCTGGATTGTTTTTCGGACGAAAGGCGTGGAATGGGATGCGTGGCCCTGACAGGTTGGACGTTTCCGAAGGAAACTTGGCCGCAGGTCATTCAGCGGAGGAGTTTACTCCGCCGATTTCGTCCGACAAATACATTGCATGTCCGCCCGCGTAAGGTGAGTTACTGAAAACATCGCGGCGTCTCGTTTTCCATGGAAAGCGAGACGCCGTTGTGCTGGCAGGGTTACTTGAGGGCGAAACCGTGCTTCTGAAGGAACTCACGCAGAATATGTCTTCCGTTCAACGCTTCGACGGAGCCGACCCGTCTGGCGGAGTGACGCGCCCAATCACCGTGGACGTTCATGTGCTGGGCGATATAGAAGTCCGTCATTGTCGCATTGTAGCGGGCGACCCACTGGCTGCGTTCGGTGTTTGCATAAGTCTCGCGATGCAGGACTTCGGGCTGGGGCAGGCGGGGCTTGACAGCGGAGGGGTCGGTCTCGGTGGGAAAGCCGACAGCCATCCCGAACAGCGCGAAGACACGCGGCGGCAGATGCAGGAGGGCCGTGAGTTCACGCGGCTTGTTGCGGGCGGCCCCGACATAGCAGATTCCCAGACCGAGCGATTCGGCGGCAAGGGCGGCGTTCTGCGCGGCGAGCGAGGCATCAATCGTCGCCATGAGGAACATCTCGAAATAGTCCAGTCCCTCCGCAGGCAGGGCATTCTCCTCCGCAATTGTCGTGAGGCGGTTCAGGTCGGCGCAGAAGAGCAGAAACAGGGGGGCCTTGCGAATGAACTCCTGATCCCCGCACAGGGTCGCGGCCTCCGCTTTGTGCGCGGGGTTTTGCAGGGCAAGGACGCTCCACGTCTGGAGATTCGAGGAGGTCGCGGTGCTCTGCGCCGCCGCAACGATCTGCTCCAGTGTTCCGTCCGGCAGCGGCTCTTCCCGAAAATGCCGCACCGACTTATGGCTCAAAAGGGCCGCGATGACCGGATTGGCCTCCCCGCGAACAGGCGGCGTCTCGTTTCCATACCGCTTCTCCAACAGCGTCTCAATCGTCTGCACAGGCACTATCTCTCTTTCTGTTTCGACTGCCAGGCTCCGATGTCCGGCGGCATATTCGCCGAGACGCGGCTGCCGCCAAAATCCCGTCCGCCGTTGTCGGCGATGGGCTTGCCCCTGCTGCGCAGTGGCGAACCGGGCTGCAGCGCATAACCTTGCAGCGAAGCCATTCCCTCCCGGCCCGTTCCCGGCGCGACAAACAGCGGGTCGGCGAGGAGGCTATCCGCGTCTGTAGGGCGGTTGACAAACTCGCCCTGAAAAACGTTGTTCTCAAAGACGCTCTGACGCATTCCGCCGAAATCGAAGGTGGCTTTGCCGGCTACACGGAAGATGTTATTGACGAACTGCGTATTCTCCGGCCAGTCACCGCCCCAATTCCCAGCCTGAACGGCATAGAGCGTCCGCCCGCTGCCGACGAAAAAGGTGTTGTTGTAAATACGCGTATTGCGGCAGGGGCCGGTGATCTGAAACGTGCGCTCGCCATCGTTCTGGCTGATGTTGTAACGGACGACGGTGCCGATATTGCCCAGGCTCCAGGGCATTTTGGAACTGCCGTCATTGCAGATCAGCATGAAGCCGCCGTCGTTGTCGTGGCTGTAGTTGTACTGAAACAGGGAGTTGCGGCAGTTCCAGTCCGCATCGAAGCCCTGACCGTCCTTTGTTCCCTTCATCCCGCTGACTTCATTGCGCTCGATAACGGTATTGTCGCAGCTCCAGGGCCAGATACCGGCGGCGTAGTCGTCACAGCGCTGTCTGCCGCCATGCAGGGTGTTCGCCTCGATCCGCGCCCCGTCACATCCGATAGGCACAATGCCATCCCCGCCGATGTCTTCCAGCAGATTATGCCGGATAACCACGTGCAGGCTCGGAAACCAGTCTTTGCGTGACCAGTAGCCGCCCATCGTGATGCCGTTACGGTCAGTATGCTTCAGGTGACAGTTCTCGATGAGCAGGTCATCGAAGCGGCTCTTGACTTTCTCCCCACCGCAGTCGCAGTAGATACCGTTCCCACCGCCCTCCGATTTCACCAGACTGCCGCTCACATCATGGATTTCCAGCCCACGCAGCACGATATGGTGCGCCGTTCCGAAATCGGAGAGCGAGACCTGCACCCCGGCTAGATGGGGCTGTCGGACCTTGCAGGTATTGGCAATGTCCAGGTCGCGCATCTCGATCTGTTCGGAGTTATGGAGGTAGACGGTCGCGAGGGCCTGCCCTACCGCATCCAGGTGCGGCTTCGGCCCGTTCCCGTAGCTCTCAATACGAATGGGAGCGCCCGTCGCGCCGCTGCCGCCCGGAGCCAGAAACCCCGTCCAGGCGGAACCCGCCCGCAGCAGAATCCGGTCGCCCGCTGCAAACTCACCGGAGTTTACCCTGTCCAGCGTTCGCCAAGGGTGCGTTGGAGCCATGCCGTCCGCACTGTCGTCGCCCCGGACGGAGTCGAGGTAGTAGGCGCGGTGACCGGGGGATTTCCAGGTGCGTTTCGGCGTGGGCAGCACAGCCTCCAGCGGACGGTTTGCCGGGTCTGTCTCGATGACGAGATGGTTGATTGCCAGCGCACCCCGGTTTTGAATGCCGATGATAAGCGTGAAGTCGTCGGCGCGATGGGTCGCGAACGCCGTCTCGATGTGGCCTGTCGCCCCCGGTTCACCTGTCCAGTCCTTCCAGCCTTCGCTGCCCGTACTGCCTTTGCGCCGCAGCAGGGTATAGAATTTCGCCTTGCCTTCTCTTGCCAGCACTTTGTAGTCGAACGAGATACGGTACGCCTCCTTTGGCGCGAAGAGGCCTTGCCGTGAATGGAAAAACTCGTTCCACTCCGACGTAAGCGCCTGCGAGTCGCCCTTCAGCGAACGTTTGCCCCCGACCATCTCCTGCGGCTCTGTCGTCAGCGTAACGTTTCCCAGATGATCCGCCGCCACGACCGCCTCCGGTTTCGTCACCGCGAAATCCGCCTCCAGCACACGGCGCGGTCTCTCCTGCGCTCCACTTGCCACAGCCAGACCAAGCAGGCAGACGACTATCCCTGTAAAGACTCTCATAGTGGCTCCCCCGATTCAGCGCTCTGCTCGTGCAGAGGCTCTTCGCAGTTCCCTCTTTGCAGGAATATTTCCTGCCGAGAGGGAAAACAGCGCTGTAGAGAATCCCATCGTTGAGGAGAACCGACGTATGTTTCCCATTATTCTGTCGTTGTGGGCGCAGATGCTCACACAGACCCTGCCCGCTCCAAAGCAAGTCGCCTCGAAAGGCACGGTGAGTTATGACCGGCAGTGTTTTACGGTCAATGGGAAGGATATGATCGTCTATAGCGGCGCGTTTCACTACTTTCGCTGCCCACAGCCTCTCTGGAAAGACCGTCTGCTGAAGATACGGGAGGCCCATTTCAACTGCGTCGAGACCTATATCGCTTGGGACTGGCATGAGCAGCAGGAAGGCAAGATTGACCTCAAGGAGTTTGAGGATTTCTTGAAACTGTGTGAGCAGATGGGAATTTATGTGATTGCGCGGCCCGGCCCCTACATCTGCGCGGAGTGGGATGAGGGCGGCTTCCCGACCTGGCTGCCCGCGAAGATAAAAACCCTGCGCGACAACGGCCCCGACAGCCTGAAATGGTCGAAGTACTGGTACGATGCCGTGCTGCCGATCATCAAGCGGCACCAGATTCACGAGGGTGGCACGATCATTATGTGCCAGTTGGAGAACGAATACGATTTCTACCCCGGCACCAATGACAAAGAGAAGACGGAGTATGTCCGCAGCCTCTTCAAGATGGCGAAGGCGCAGGGGCTGACGATTCCGCTCATCACCTCCTGGACGCATGTGGTTCGCAATCGCGCCGACCCCGACATGAAACAGATCATGGACTCGTGCAACTTCTACCCCGGCCTGAATGTCGGTTACACGGTGGACGAACTGGCGAAACTGCGGCGTGAGCAGCCGGATGCGCCTCTGATGGTTACGGAACTTCAAGGTGGCTGGTTCTCAGAATTTGGGGGCGGGCTGTCGCGAGATCGCAAAGACGTTACCGCTTCGCAGCAGAACGCGATTATCAAGACCGTCTGGGCGGGCGGCGCGACCTCTACGAACTACTATATGCTGTTCGGCGGGACGAACTTCGGCTACTGGGGTGCGAAAAATATCACGAGCACCTACGACTACGCCGCGCCGATGAGCGAACCGGGCGGCCTCTGGGACAAATACTACGTCGTGAAGGCGGCAGGGAAGTTCGCGGAGATGTTCGGTACCAAACTCGCCCGCGCCGAAGCCGTGGCCGGAGCCACGAAAACCGACATGGAGGGTGTCTTTTCCGCGCTCCGCACCAACGGCAAGACCGGCTTCCTCTTCCTCCGCAACGACAGAGATACGGTGCGAAAAGGAACCGTTACGGTCAATGACACGGCGTCGGGCATCTCTCTAAGCGTGGACGTCACTCTGGAACCCAGAGGAGCGAAGGTTCTGCCGATCAATGCGGTGGTAGGATTGACGACGATAGTGAAGACCTCCGGGGAGATCACAGGCGCTTACAAAATGGCAGGCGACCGCGACCTGATCGTGGTCTGCGGCGAGCCAGGAACGACGGTCGTCACCACATTCGGCACACTTCCAGAAGCCACGGCCGTCATTCCATTGGATGCCTCGTCCAACCCCGATCGGCTTGTCTCCATTCCCGGCGGACCGCTCGTCCTCTTCACCACTACCAATCGTGCAGCGCGGATGAGTGAGTTTCCGAACAACATGGGGTCATGGCCAGTGTCCGGTGGCTTCTATCGGCTGGCAGGCGCCACAGTCGGAGCCGAACGGCTAACCATCGAGGCGGAAGTCACGCCTACCGCGCACTTCGTCAGTCTGCCCTTGCCCCGTGCGCCGAAGAAGATACAGGCGGATGGCAAGGACATTGCTTTCACCGTAGCCGACAACAATCTGGCGCAGTTCGTTCTGACCCCACCGCCCGCGCACATGGCCCATATCGCGCCGCTTTCCGTTCAGAGCAAGACCGAACAGTGGGGCGAGGGCGGGGGCTGGAAACCGGCGCTCTTTCAGCCGCTCGACGAACAGGGCGTGTTCGAGAACGGCTACACCCGGTATCGCGGACAGTTCGACTGGAAGGGGCAGAAAGAGCTGTTGGTGAGTCTGTTCTCGGGAGACCCGGTGTTGGTAGCGGTGAATGGGAAACCGGCGCAGGCGACCGTCCCGACCAACGGGACTGCCGCCCACATACACCTGACAGGGCTGGCGAAACCGGGAAAGAACGTCGTAGAACTGCTTTACGAGAACACCGGACGGACGAACTTCGGTCTCGGCAACTGGAGCCGCAAGGGGGTCAAAACAGCGGTATTGGTGGCGGACAACGCGCCCGGCATGGCGATACCGCAGTGGCGATTCCATAAGAGCGGACTGCCGACGGCCGTTCCGGCAGAGGCGGTTTCCACCTTCGATGACAGCAGTTGGCGCAAGGTGGGGATCGGCAATGTGGACGAGTTCAACGGCTACAAAGGATGGGGATGGTATCGGGCAAATTTCAGCGTCAGTGCGGATGACCTCGCGCAGGGGCGCACGGCGCTCTACTTCGAGATGGTGGACGACAACGCGATTGTTTTCATCAACGGGCAGCGTCTTGGAGAGCATCGCGGCTGGGACGAACCCTTTAGCCTGGACGCGAAGAGCCTGCTCCATGCCGGAGACAACACCATCGCGATTGCTGTCGAGAACACGGATGGGCCGGGCGGGGTGGTCAAACCCGTCACGCTGACAAAAGCGACCGCAGGCGATTCGGTTGGGCAATGGGAACTCGCGGACAGGCTGGAGGGACAGCGGCAAAACTGGCCCGTCACGCCCGGCGGGGGCTGGAAGACCGTCTCTCTGCCGGAAGCGTCTTCCACCCGTTCCGAGACTGTCCACTGGTACCGCACGACGTTCGCGCTCCCGAAGGCGAAACCCGGTGACTACACCGCGCCCTGGAAACTCAAGCTCGATGCGGGAGGCGAGGCCTTGATCTATCTGAATGGAACGCTCGTGGGCCGCTATTCGGATCGTGGCCCGCAGACCGAGTTCTATCTGCCGGAGTGCTGGCTAAACTTCGGGGGCAAAAAGAATGCTGTCACCATCGCCCTCCGCGACGGGAATAAGGCCGCCGCCCTCCGTTCCCTCAGCGTAGACGCCTACCCGGACTACACCACGCGCCGCGTTCCCATCACCGTTGAGTACTGACCCTTCATACCCGCAGCGTTTCGGCCCGACAATGTTTCTTTTGTCGGGCCGAAAGAGTCTCATTGGCAGGGGAGTGACTTCTCTGCTTGAAGGTTCTCAGTGAATCCAGAGGACGGTCATCACGACCTCGAAATGATCCTCGCCGAGTTTCAGCAGAGACAGAGATACGCTCGGCTCTCCCTTTGCTTTGAGATGATATTTCTTCAGTGCGATACGGCTGGGACGGGTGGCGATGGGTTTGTAGTCAGGCAGGGCGGCGTCCATGAGTTTCATTAGCGTGTCGTACTGGTGAGCAGCCTCTTCCTGGTCGTCCCCGGAGTAGACCGTCACCTCCAGGTCTTTCGTGTCGCTCTCGATGATCTGCGTTTTTGCCGCGCCGGGGAATTTAAGTTTCGACGCATACGTTGTGTTGCCGTCCTCGGAACTTAACTGCTTGCCTCGGATCGCCTCGAAGTCCGTTTTCGCCTCTTCGATGAAGCGCAGCAGTAGCTCCTTCCGGCTGTCCGAAGGGCTGTCAGCCTTCTCGGTCTTTGTACCCCGCTCCGGCTTCTGCTCGCTTTCCGAATTCTCTTTGTGCAGGGCGGCGATTTTGCTCAGGCTCCAGTTGTACGCTCCTCCGTTCAGCTTCCACGCCGCCATGCTTCTCCCGAATGTGCCGTCCCGTGCCGCCATCAGACCGGCCTGAACGGCCTTCACGCGCTCCTCCGGTGTGCCGTGATGGGAGGGGCTGTTGAAGTCGAAGTCGCCAACGGCAAAGGCGGAACGGCAGGCTGTCGCGAAGGAGTTCAATGTCGCCTGCTGCCAGCGCGGCACCAGAAGGCCGAGCATATAGCCACCGATCATATCGGCTTGCAGTTCGGTTTGCGGCCCCGACTTGAAGTGATCCGGGCCGATGTTCTTGAACTGCCACTGATGCCCGAACTCATGCGCGAGAACGAAACCGGCGGCGTCGAGGCCAATGCGTTCGTTGCCGCTGTTCCGCAGGCCCTCCTGCACGAGATCGGTTCCCATAATCACTTCGCCGTTCGGGGTGGCAAAGGCGTTTTTCGCGCTTGTCCAGCGCAGCCGCACATTCGTCCCGATAAGGGCGTTCAACTGCCGCGCTCCATCCCGCAGGGCCGCCTCCTGAAAGGGCGTCAATCCTGAGATATCCGTGACATCGTTTTCCCCATTGTAGCTGAGTTTGCCTGCTTCCAGACCAAAGCACTGCGCGTGGGCCGATTGGAGCGTTGGCAGAGCAAAGAGTGGAACGCACAGCAGCCATTTCCAGTGTCGCATTTTTTCCTCCAGAATCATTTGACCTCGGTCCCTCCTGTCACAGTGTGGGAATGCATCAAAACTGGATTGGAACCGTACTGGAAATGATTATAACATAGCTTTTCGGAGGGACATGAGACGAAATTCACAGGCTATGGGCGAAAGATTTCTCTCCTGCTGAATCAAGAGAGGGGAGGGGTAGCAGGAGCGGGATCGCGCTGGAGAGGAATGTTGTATGTGTTCAGGACGCGCTGAATGTCGTTCTCGGTCGTTGCGGCACTGAGGCAGACTGTGGTCAGGACGATACTCTCGGAATCGCAGAAGGAGAGGACACGGTAGGCATTTCCATAAAGCTCCTCCGTCCAGAGATAGCCGAACGCGATATTCTGCCAGGGCCAGAAGCGCAGGGTCACGCCGAACGAGATGATATTATTGTTGACGCCTTTTTCGGAGAGGGTGACAATGGAGATCGCGAACAGGCCGATGAAGCGGGGCAGAATGTAGGGGACAAAGATCGCCATGCCGAACGCAACGTCTGCTGTGGCCGTCCAGTCGGGCGGGTGGGCATCCGGGGCGGGGTGTATTCCGGCCAGACCGCGCAGGCCAAGAATAAAGAGAAACGTAAAGACGGCTAACTTGACCGACTCCATCGGGTTACCGCGTTCGCGCTGTCGAAATTTTGCCCGTCGGTATTTTGCCGGTTCATGCCAGAGGAGTGGCTTCATGGGGCGGTCTCGCTTTGATGAATTGATTCTGGATGCAGACGGGAAATGGCCTCTGTCGCGACGGCCTGAAGGTTCTCGTTGTCTTCGCTCTGCATCGCTTCCAGTGCAGCCAGCGCGGCTCTGGCTTCCGGTCCGCCGATGCGTCCGATAGCGCGGGCCGCATAGCCCCGCACATCTTCGTCGCTGTCGTTCAGTCTGTCCAGAAGCGCGGAGAGAGCAGGGGAGGCGGCGCTTCCGATCTCGCCTAATGCCCAGGCCGAATACCAGCGCACCTTCTCGTCAGCATCGTTGAGGGCCTGCGTGAGAACCGGGACAGCCTCCGCCGCTGCGGGACCGATAGCGGCCAGTGCGCCCGCTGCGCCCCAGCGATAGGCGGAATCGGCTTTGTCGAACTCCCGGATCAGGCGGGGGACGGCCTCGTGTGCGGCGGGGCCAAACGCGGTCAGGACGGAGGCGGCCATACCGGGAAAGAGCGTGGTCGTCTCATCGAGGGCGGCCAGGAAGTAGGGCAGATGGGCAGGCAGATCGTTGGTGATGCGGGCGATGGCGTATCGCGCCCACAGCCGGGACGCGCTGTCGCGGCTCTCCAGAGCGGCTCGAAGGGCGGGCAACGCCTGCGCCGATGCGGCCCCATAACGCGCCAACTCCCGCGTCGCGTTCCAGACGACAGAGACTTGCAGATCGTTGAGAGCGCGAATCAGGCGTGTGATGCGTTCAGGCGTTGGGAGAGCTTCCATCCGTTCCCTTTCGTGTGCTCCAGGCAGCATTACCTATGCCCGGAGTGTGCGCGGATAGATTACACATCCGGGGTCAATTTGCCTCTGTTTGGCACCGCGCCAGCTCTAAATCCAACGCTTCCAACGGGCCAGGATCAAGGTAGCGATTCCGATGAAGGCGATGCTGAGCAGCATGAACCAGAAGCCGTGTGAGGACGTGGGGTTGACCGGGACTTTGAGGAGAAGCCCGGTGATGCCTACAATGACGCTGGCCGGAAACCAGACAAAAGAGACAAGGGTGAGGACTTTGATCACCTCGTTGGTCCGCAGGGTAGTCTGAGTAGAGAAGATGTCGAAGGAGCCGACCAAAAGTTCACGTGCGTTTTCCACCGCCTCTATCGCACGGTCAAGCCGGTCGGCGAGGATGCGGAAATGGGGCGCCGATGTGGAATTGGCGATGACCTGGAAATCCGGACGAGCCATCGCCGCATAGACTTCGCGATGCGGTGTGAGTATCCGGCGCACGAAGGCGACACGCTGACGGAGTTTCGTGAGTTCTGTCAGCAGATCACGCGAATGACGAGGCCGCAGGGCATGGGCGTCAATCTTGTCTACCTCGATCTCCAGATCTTCGAGGAGGCGGAAATAGCCGGTGACGTGCCAGTCGAGCAGGGCCGCCAGGAAAGCCGGGGCGTCGAGTTCTCCCAGGTCACTGTCGCCCTTGACGCGCTTGTCGAAACTGTTTAGAAATTCGGCGGGTTTCCGATGCACAGTCACGATCAGGTTTGCCCCAAGAATAAAATCAACCTCCATCAGTTCGTGTTTGCCGTTGGCCTGTTGAATAGTCTGGAGATTGAACTGGGAGTAGCCGGGATACTGATCGAGGCGCGGTCGTCGGCCTTTCTGGATCAGGGTCAGGACGGAGTCACGCTGCAATAAGAGTGTCTGCCCCAACAGCTGCAGTTCGTTGTTGTCAAACTCCGTTACGTCCACCCATAATAGTTGACGGTCGTGCAGCGCCGCGACGGTTTGCGAAGTGAGGGCTACCTCGCCATCGGTGGCTGTCGCGTCGTACAGATAAGCCCGAACGGGCATGGTGTTGTCTCCTTAGCCCGCAAGGGGTAGGTATCTTCAAACGACAACCGCTTCATACCGAACGGCTGTTTGTAAACAGGCAGACAGAGGAAGGAAGTGTAAAGTTCCTCCAACGTAGCGAGGAAGGGATTCAGGCTGCAAAATAGCGTTTTTCGAGAAGTGAAAAAGAAAATGGGCGGGTAGACTGAGGGTTACCCCGCATTTTTGGAGGGAATTCCTGACTTTCGGTGAGAACCCCCCTCAGAAGGAACGAGTATGCCCGGAAAAAGATTGCCGAAGCGAGGCCAGCGGAGAAAAGTGGTGGGCCTGTTGGTGGGATCCCTTCTCGCCCTGCTGGCAGTTGCGTGTGTGACGGGGGGCGTCCTGAGAGCACAGACTCCGCCGTTGCCGGGTGTGCCAGAGGCTTTTGCGAAATTTCAGAGCGGTGACCGGGCCGGAGCCGTGACGATCCTGGAGGCGGTGACGACGCGAGACCCCAAAAACGGTCGGGCCTGGCGGCTGCTCGGGTATGTCCGGCTCAAATCGAAAGAGTACGACCGGGCGATAGATTCCTATCGGAAGGCTCTGGAGGTTGAATTGGATTCGCCGCCCGCGCTCTACAATATCGGGGTCGCGTATGCCCTGAAGCAGGAGAGAGAGCAGGCGTTTGTCTGGCTGGGCAAGGCGAAAGCGACGCACAAACTCGACATGACGGCTGTGGAAACCGATCCTGACCTAGTCTCCCTGCACGATGACCCCCGTTTCCACGCCCTGCTGCCCAAACCCGAGGAGTTCGCCAACCCGTTTGTCGAGCCGGTGAAGATCGTGCGCGAATGGGATGGCGAGTCGGCAAATGATCAATTCGGCTGGATCGCCCGGAATATGGGGGACGTGGACGGGGATAAGGTCAACGATCTGGTGACTTCCGCGCCTACGAGCAGCGCGAACGGGGCGAATGCAGGCCGTGTCTATGTCTACTCGACTCGCACCGGCAGACTGCTCTGGCAGGCGGATGGACAACCCGGTGACCGCCTCGGGACAGGCGTGGAGTGTGCCGGAGACACCAATCACGACGGCATCCCGGATGTGGTGGCGGGTGCGCCCGGCGGCGGCAGGGCGGTTGTCTACTCCGGCAAGGATGGCAAGATTTTGCGGACGTTCAAGGCGGAGGAGAAACAGGACGCCTTTGGACGGCACGTTTCGACCGCAGGCGATGTCAATCACGACGGCTATGCGGACATCTTCATTGGTGCGCCTGCCAACAATGTGGGCGGAGCAGGCGCGGGGCGGGCGTATGTCTACTCCGGCAAAGATGGGAAACTGCTGTTGACGCTGACGGGCGAGCGTGCGGGAGACGGCTTCGGCAACACGGTCGCCGGATATGCAGACCGCAAGCATCATTTCTTGATTGTGGGTGCGCCCGCCGCTGGCCCGAAACACACAGGCCGTGTCTATGTCTACGACGGCCTGTCGCAAAAGCCGAAATTCGTGATTGACTCAGACGAGACCGGGCAGGCGTTGGGGGCGATGTTTGTCTCCGTGGCTGGCGATGTGGATGGGGATGGTGTCCCGGACATCTATGCCTCGGATTTTTCCAATGGGGCGCTTGGCCCCTCTACCGGACGTATCTATGTCCACTCTGGCAAGGATGGACACCGCCTGTTGACCCTGACCGGTCAGACGGCAGGCGAGGGTTTCGGCATCGGCCCTGCCTCTGCCGGGGACGTAGACCACGACCATCACGACGACCTGATCGTGGGGTCATGGCAGTACGCTGCCGTCGCGACTTCCGCAGGCCGCGCCACCCTCTATTCTGGCAAGGACGGGCATCTGATGAAGACGTATACCTGCCGCATTCCGGGGGAAACCTTCGGCTTCGATGCGGTAGGAATGGGCGACATAGACGGTGACGGCACCACTGACTTTCTCATCACCTCCGCCTGGAGCGGCATTCACGGCTACCACTCCGGCAGAATGTTCATTATTTCCAGCGGCATCCCTGCCTCACACAAATAGGGTATAGACACTCTCCCCAAATCCCTATTCTTCCAGCCGGTCGCCCCTCACTCCAGGTCTCTGCTGAGTGTTCGGTCGCCGGCTTGGTGGGGCTTCTCCTCCCTATTCCCCCCTTCTCCCGGTCGGTCGCCCATGCTCCCTGGTAGCAGGCGGCGATCAGGTCAATCACATTCTTACAGTGTTCGCTCCCTGAACCCCTTGACGTTTAGACTTTCGTTATTGTGTTCTGAACGTGAAATACTGCCGCACGTTAGCCTTCTGTTTCCGTAGAAAGAGAAAGTAATGACTGTGAAGGAGGGGATATGGCGCATACCATTCAGGAGAGAAACAACGTTACGGTGCTTGGCAACGGCGAACAGGCAATGCTTTTCGCTCACGGCTTCGGGTGCGATCAGAATATGTGGCGATTTATCACCCCGGCGTTTGAAGCGGACTACAAGATTGTGCTTCTGGACTATGTCGGCTCCGGCAAGTCAGACCTGACCGCCTACAGCCCGGAACGCTACAGCAGTCTGGACGGATATGCACAGGACATTCTCGATGTCTGTTCCGAGTTGGACCTTACCAACGTGATTTTCGTGGGACACTCCGTGAGCGGCGTGATCGGGATGCTCGCCGCCATCCGGGAGCCGGAACGGTTTGCGAATCTGATCCTTGTCAGCCCTTCGCCACGTTATCTCAACGAGGAGCCTGACTATGTGGGTGGCTTCGAGAAAGCAGACATCGAGGGGCTTCTTACGATGATGGAAAAGAACTATATGGGATGGGCGCAGTATCTTGCTCCGGTAGTGATGGGCAATCCTGAACAACCGGGGCTGAAGCAGGAGCTGGAGGCGAGCTTTTGTTCGACCGACCCTGTGATTGCCCGGCGCTTTGCTCAGGTCACCTTCTTTGGAGACAACCGCAGCGATCTGCCGAAGGTGCCGGTGCCGTCATTGATTTTGCAGTGTACCGAGGATCTGATTGCGCCGGTAGAGGTAGGCCGGTATCTCCATCGCCACCTTCCTCATAGTTCGCTGGTCATGCTGGACGCGATGGGCCACTGTCCGCACATGAGCCATCCCGAGGAGACTATTCGGGCAATCAAAGCGTATTTGAACGGCTCTGCCCCGGTTGGTAACTAGGCGGCATGGACTCTCTTCTCGACACAGCCCCCTGCGGGTTTCTTTCCTTTTCCGACGACGGTACGATCCTCGCTTCGAATGCCACACTGCGGAAGTGGCTTGGCTGTGCGGAGGGGGCCTTGATCGGCCAATCGGTAGAGAAACTCCTTCCGGTGGCAAGCCGCATCTTCTATCAGACCCACTTCTTTCCTCTTCTGAAGATCGCCAACGAAGTCGAAGAGGTGTACATGACTCTGCGGCCAACCCAGGGCAGCGACCTGCCGGTACTGGTGAACGCCGTTCGCCGGACGCAGGAGGGCGTGGCTGTCAACGACTGTGTGTTCATGGTGGTGCATCAGCGCAGCCGCTATGAGGATGAGATTTTGCAGGCGCGGCGGACGGCTGAGGAGGCGCGGCTCTGGCTCTCGACGACCCTGCAAAGTATCGGGGATGCGGTGATAGCGACAGATGCGGAGGGCAAAATCGTCTTCCTCAATCCGGTGGCGGAAGCGCTGACGGGCTGGCGGCAATCGGAAGCGCTGGGCAGGCCGCTGGACGAAATCTTTATCATCTTCAACGAAGAGACCGGTCTCTCTGTGGAGAGTCCGGTCGCAAAAGTCCTGCGCGAGAAGCGGGTTGTCGGCCTAGCAAATCATACGATACTGATTTCGCGGGACGGCACACATTGCCCCATTGACGACAGCGGCGCTCCCATTCGCAGCCTTTCGGGAGAGATTCTGGGCGTAGTGCTTGTCTTTCGCGATTTTACCGAACGTCAGACGGCGGAGAAGGCTTTGCGCGAACAGCAGGTACAAATCGTCGCCCTCAACCACCATCTTCAGCGTGCCATGACGGAAACCCATCATCGCGTCAAAAACAACTTGCAGGTGATCTCCGCGCTGGTAGATATTCAACTGCAAACCGGTGGCGAGATCGTCCCGAGTTCGGAACTTGTCCGCCTGAGCCAGCATATTCGCGGGCTGGCAGTCATCCATGACCTGCTCACGCATCAGACCAAGCAGGGTGGGGAAGCGGAACGCCTTTCGACTTGCGCCACGCTGGATCGTCTTGTCCCGCTGCTGGATGGAATGACTTGCGGCCGCCCTCTTCACTATCACTGTACGGACATCCTTTTGCCCATCCGCCATGTGACCTCGCTCGCTGTCCTTGCCAACGAACTGGTAAGCAATGCGACGAAGCATGGCAGCGGGGAGATTGGAATGTCCTTCACAGTGGAGGGGAACCGGGGAGTGTTGGCAGTCGTTGACGACGGGCCGGGATTTCCGCCCGACTTTGATCCCACGACCACCGCGAATACCGGCATGGAACTTGTGGAGACAATCAGCCGCTTCGACCTGCGCGGAGACATCGCCTTCCTGAATCGGCCCGGTGGAGGCGCGAGCGTCCGCGTGACCTTCCCCATCGAGACAGAAGGCGAAGCGGTCTCCTGAATGCCGCAGTTCGTCTCGAACTATTCGCTGTCCTCAAGCGACGGCCACACAAAGCACACGGTCACACTGCGCTACGACTTGCGTTGATGCCCGACGATACTAATCACACCCTCCTGCCATGTGAACGGAACCTGACAGGAGTGTAGATGCTCCTCCAGGGCGACAGTGCAGTCCGCCTGCCTCTCTGCTCCTTCACTCCCTATCCGCTCAAAAGGCTCAATTTCCATCCACTCGATTGCCACGAACTGTGATTCGGAAAGGTCGCAGTAAACTGCATTCTGTTGGGCTAATAGCCTGGAAAAGCCCAGATTTCGGCCTGAATCCGGGGTCTGAGCCACTGATTTTGGCTTGTCAACCGCCGTTTATTGCCTCCAACGAGGATTTCC
>JBBRLP010000046.1:0-35528 GCA_038231295.1 Chthonomonadales bacterium | reverse complement strand
CGCAAAATCTTCGAGACGATCGCGCCACTCTTGGGCCAAGGCTTCTCTGGCAGTCATGGAAGGCACCTCCGATTTGAGATGCTTACATTCTACAAAATTACGGACCACCTGAGAAGGTGGCAAATATTAGACGCTTACGAACCCCCGGTCGTTCCAAGCAATAAGATTCGACTGACAACGGATTCCTCACTATGGCTCTTCGGTCTACTCACCTCACGGATGAATATGTCATGGCTACGTACAATAGGCGGCAGACTAAAAAGCGACTATAGCTATTCCATCAATGTCGTCTACAACAACTTTCCTCTGCCGTCCCTGTCGGCGACAGAAAAGACGCGCCTTGATGCTCTCGCGCAGAAGGTACTCGATGCCCGCACCGCGTTTCCCGACTCGTCACTCGCCGACCTCTACGACAGCCTGACCATGCCTCCCACCCTCCGCAAAGCGCATCAGGCACTGGATACGGCGGTCGAGAAACTGTATCGCCCTCAGCCTTTCGCCGATGACCGCGAACGTGCCGAACACCTCCTCACTCTCTATGAAGCCCTGACCGCGCCCCTGCTGGCCGCCGCAAACCAGAAGCCAAAACGCACGGCACGACGTATACAAAAATAGATGTCACCCAGGCATCGTCTTTGTTGCCTCTCAGTCACTTGCTGCCGTTAGAAAGGAAGCTCTACCGAGAAGACCTATGGCGTCGTCACAATCGGCGAGAAGTGGCAGTTTATGGAACTGGAGGCGCCACTATACGGATAGACTCACATACCTACTATATTGAGCATTTGGACAAAATCCTGGGAATTCTCATGTTTCTGACAAGCGACAGGAATCTTTAGTGGGGTAGTGTGTTCGGTGGACCGAAAGGCAGAGGAAGAGAGCGATGCTTTTTTTGGTGACGTGTGTTTATGCGGACGGCGTCGAGGCAGCAAGTTTCCGAATTGTGGAGGCTTCTTCGCGGCTTGAGGTCGCAGGGTCTATCGTCGAAAGCCCGGATATTTGGAGCCGGTTTCTGCACGATGCCCATCTCTATGACCCGATGATACGCGGCAATCAGCCTTACTATGTGGATCCATTGCCTGTAACGGCGGGAGAGGCGCTACGGCTTATTGACCGCTCCACCGTAGATGGCGACAACCGCGCTCGGATGTCTATTCATCCCATACCGGATATATTGGCGCTGCCTCTGCTTGAAAAACAGCCTGATCTGTCTCTCACGGGTCTGAATGGCATTGGTAAAGGCGGACCAGAGGAGGGCGCGGAAGACCAGGACAGCAAACTCTACCGTCGTTCGTCGGTATGAAGGTCTGCGTGGGTAAGGCCGGGCGGGGGACTGCGTGCGGGAAGGCTATTCGGCAGGCTGCGAGGATTTTGGGAGGGGGAACCGAATGAGGATACTTGCCCCGCCTTCGGGACGGTTTTCGTAGCGGGTTGTGCCTTGCAGGTCGTAGCGGGCCAGAGATTCAATGAGTTCAAGGCCCGTGTTCGCGGACGAAATCGGATGGAAATCGGCGGAGAAACCGCAGCCCTGATCTTCGACTTGCAGGCAGGCGAAGCCGTCCCGGACATCAAAGACAATGGCTATGTCGCCCTGCCCGTGCTTGACCGCGTTCGAGACGAGTTCATTGACCAGAATCGTGAGCGTCGTTCCCTGTCCGATAGGTAGCCGCAGGTCGTCCACGCGCAGGCGCAGCGAACGCCCGCTCATCATTCCCTGAAGCATCGGCACCAGTTGCTCCAGCGTCTCCTGAACCGACAGGTCATCCATGCCCACATTTTTCTTCGCCTGATGCGTCAGCAGATCGTGAATGGTGGCGAGCGCCATGATGTGCTGATTCAGCCGCTCCAGCGCACTTACCGGAACCGTCTCTTCATACTGCATCGCCTGCATACTGATCAGCGCGGTAATCACCTGAAGGTTGTTCTTGACGCGGTGATGCGTCTCGCTCATGGCGCGGCTGAGGCGTACATTCAGCCGCTCGATCTCCTGCGCCCGCGCCAGTAACATCTCTTCCGCTGTGCGCTGTTCGGTGATGTCGGTATTCGTGCCGAACCAGCGGGTCACTTTCCCCGCGTCATCGCGCACCGGAACGGCGCGGGAGAGGAACCAGCGAAACTCCCCGTCCTTGCTTCGCAGCGGGAAGGTATCCTCCCAGGCTTCGCCCGTCTCCAGATGGCGTTTGTACTTTGCGGTCACCCGTTCCAGGTGATCCGCGTGATGCACTTTGCTCCATCCCCACCCCTGCATCTCCTCCAGCGTGGTTCCCGTATAGTCGAACCAGCGCTGATTGTACCAGAAGAGCCAGCCCGTCCCATCGGCGATCCAGGCAAGTTGTGCGATATTGTCGGCCAGCCCCCGGAACCGTTGTTCGCTCTCCCGCAGCGCCTCCTCCGCCTGTTTGCGCTCGGTAATGATGGCGCGAAGCCGGCGGTTGGCTTCTTCAAGCCCCTCGGCGCGAAACAGGTTTTCTGCCGCCCGTTGTTCGCTCTCCTCCAGGTGGGCCAGACCCTGACGGCGTTCCTCCGCGCCGCGCACCTGAACCGTAACGAACTCGGTCACGTCCTCAACCCGATGCAGCAGGAGTCTCACATCGCCTCTCTCATCAAGAAGAGGCGCATTGACCGGTGACCAGTAACGTTCCTCAAAGCCGCCCCCCTCGCTTTCGGAACGGCGTACATCGTATTTTTGCACCTTCATCGTATGGGAAGCGCCGGAGGCAAGAACAGTATTCAAGGAGGCACGCACATTCGTGACACCGGTCGCTTCGGGATCATCCGGGTTGTCGGGGAAAACCTCGAAGAGTCCACGCCCGATAATGGCGTCACGCACGGTATTGGTCGCACGGAGGTAGGCGTCGCTGGCTTCCAGGATCGTGAAATGCGGGCTATCCGGCAAAAGCACAAGATAGAGGCCAGGCAGGGCCGCAAAGAGTGTGCGATAGTCCATTGTAGGGAGTAACTCGCGTGAGACCATAGAGGGCATTCCCGTCAACACGGCAGTTTGAGTTCAAACAGAATGGGCCGAGACAGCCTATATCTCTATAGACTTCATCTCTCAGACTTCGTGTTCGGCCCGCGCTTCTCCTTCTCTACGGCCCGTCTGCCCAATTCGTGCCGGGAAAGAGAGGCTCTTAACGGCCACAGAAGCCCCTGTCACCGTCGGCGGCAGTCCTCTACATCGGACTGACACGACCGAACAGTCGTATCAAGGAAGAACTGTAAGCGACTCTCCCGTCTGCGTGGTGTCTACGCCGCCCATCGCGGCGAGCTGCGACCGTACCCAGCGGTGCTGAAGGGTGCTTAAAAGCTGGCGCACAGGTTCCAACTGCAAAGATTCCTCCAGAAAGACAAGATCGTAACGCACCTGACGCAGAGGCACAAATCCGAGGCCATAGGTCAGGGCGGTCGCCTCGGTACTCACTCCGGCGTCTGCCTGTCCTCGCGCAACTTCGGCGGCGACCTGCTGATGACTGCCCATCAGATGCATATAGCCGGCGATATCCGTGCTGGAGACTCCCTCAGCGGCGAGCAGCGTATCCAGCAGCAGACGCGCCCCGGCTCCCTCTTCCCGGTTGACCAGAACGACCTGCTTCTGCGCGAGGTCCGCCACGCCGCGCAGTTGTTTCGGGTTGCCCGGCGGTACGACAAGCCCCTCCTGCCATAGGCCCAGGTGGACGAGAACGGTGGCGCGGCCCGGCAGAAGCTGCCGCACAAACGGGACATTGACCTCCCCGGTCACCGGGTCGCAGAGGTGGATGCCTGCTGCATGGACTTCGCCGCGTGCCAGACTGTGGAGCGCGGTCATGCTGTTCGCGTGCTGCCAGTGGACGCGCAGGCCCGGAAACCACCGCTCGGCGGAACGCGCCCACAGCGACAGGGCCGGGGTGCAGCCTGCGATCACGACGGTTCGCGCCAGGGTCTCCGGCTCATCGAGCAGACGCACGGAGACGGTCTCCGCGCCCTCCGACCAGAGGCCGACCCCATCGGCGGGAATCATCTCGGAGCGAAACGCGCCCTCCCCGGTCAAAGGATGCGCCACCCAGCGGCCCGCGATCTGCGCCAGCGAAAGACGTACCGGGCCGCCGGGGCGCATTCCGGCGGCAGCGACGGCCTCCAGAGTGACACCCTCCTCTTCCAGCCAGAAAATCTCCTCGACCTGGCAGCCCAGCGCCTTCGCAAGCCGCAGCGCCACCAGCGCGGAAGGGGCATAGAGTTCGGCCTCGATACCCCCTATCGTCTGCCGGGCGATGCCCGCCGCCACCGCAAGGTCCTGCTGGCTCATACCCAGCCGTGTGCGAATTGCCTTCAACTGATTTTGCAGCCCCTTGCCTTCCTTCACATCTCCTCCTCACACAACGGATGCAGGTATTTCTAACTCTATGTCGAATACATTTGCATCACAGATGCGTATTAAGTTCAGAGAGTAGCCTCTCTCCTACAAAGAAAGGATACCCGATGCGACGCTTTGCCTTCACCCTGATTGAGCTGCTTGTGATTATCGCCATTATCGCGATCCTCACCGCCATCCTGTTTCCGGTCTTCGCACAGGCACGGGAAAAGGCGCGGGCAACCTCCTGCGTCAGCAATCAGCATCAGATCGGTCTGGCTCTCAATATGTACCGGCAGGACTACGATGAGGTCAATGCCCGCTATCGGTTCTGCCCGGACAACGCCGTCGATCCTCTGTGTGTCAGCGCCAGTCCGACCGTTTTGACCGGCCCGAACGAATCCTGGTGGGCGCCCTACGACACCGCGCTGGGACCGGAACCCACGCCTCTGCCGCAAAACTATGTGGGAGTGAAAGCGGGATTTCTCCAGCCTTACATCAAAAACCAGCAGATTTTCCGCTGTCCCTCCTATCCGCAGGGACAGGTCGGCTATGCCATGAGCTACATTTTCAACGGCCCGATGGGACTCCCCGATGCCGCCATCTCCAATCCGACCGTCTATTTCGTCTGGGATCACCGCCGCACTCCCGGCTGCGCCAATACAGGAACCAATGCCGCTGCTTCGTCGAATGTGGCGGGAATGCGTGGACCATTCCCTGTAGATCAAGACCAGACCGGTTCGCCGCCGCACACCCACTACCCGGATCGCCATACTGACGGCTTCAATGGCCTGCGCTACGACGGCAGTGCGAAGTTCCGCAAATATTCCGGTCTGGACACCAACGGCACGACCAGCAAAGACTTCCTCGCCACTGTCCAGCCATAAGCCACAGAGAAAACTCTTTCACCTTGCGGGTATACTGCGTGTAACGCCTGAATGAGGATGAAGACGATAATCGGTCCGTGTCGTTGGTTGGGAATTCTGGTGAGCCTGTGTGTACTGGCGAGTCTGTGGCCTTTCTCGCTGTCGCCTGTTCACGCTTCCCCGGTCAAAGGCGGATTTTCACCTGCTCTCCGCGCCTGCTGTTGCCCATCCGGTTCGTGCCGTATGGCACACTGCCCCGGCAATCCTCGCTCCCAAACCTCTGGATTCGCTTCCTGTACGGAGGCCCTGTGCAGCGCTCCAGCGGCGGTTCCATCCGTTTCGGACAAAAGCCTGACGTTTCTGCTGCCGTCCGTTCCCACTCCAAACAGCCCGCTTGCGCTTGCCGCCGTCCCGCGCTTCCCCGTCTACTTTTCTCGGCTGTGCCTGCGTTCTCCCGACCTTCTTGACCAGCCTCCTCGTGTGCCCTGACAGCGCCGTCTCTTTCTATCCTGTCAGCACACTTTTTTCGGAGGTCTTTTTCCATGCCATCCCTGCATCGTGGCCGTGCGTCTGTACGCGCCTTCACGCTCACCGAGTTGCTCGTCGTGATCGCGATTATCGCAATTCTCGCCGCTATCCTGTTCCCTGTCTTCGCGCAGGCGCGGGAGAAAGCGCGTTCGATTGCCTGCCTCTCCAACAGCAGACAGATCGGCACCGCGCTCATGCTCTATATCCAGGACTACGATGAGAAATATCCCCAGGAGCATCCGGCCACCGGCAACCCGGTCGTAGACGACAATACCGCACAGCTCGAAGCCGACGACTACGGCTCTCCCTTCGACAAAATCCTGCCGTATGTGGGAAGCAAGGACAGCAGCAAAGCCGCGCTCTATGTCTGTCCCTCCGACCCCGACCCGCACGGCAAAGCCATCACGGACGCAAGCGGCAACTGCCTCAACAATAGCGCCCCGCCGCCCGGCCCCCTGAGCAGCTATATCGTCAACGCCTACTACCTGTTCGGAGCGACGCTCGCGCAGATTCCCACCCCCGCACAGGCCATCTATGTGGTCGAACGCCGGAGTGAGGGTAACAAGAACACCGACTTCTGCGACGTTCACTACCACCCCTGGCTGCAAGAGGTCGAACTGCCCACAAACAGCAGCGACACCGCCAACCCGATGGCGATTGCCAGCAAACGGCACACTGGCGGCAGCAACTACGTCTACGCGGACGGACACGCCAAGTGGCAGCGTTTCGAGAACACGCGCAAACCCTTTGACCAGCATCCTCTTTACGGCGAACATCAGGCGTTTTGAAAAATCAAGGCGATTCCCGCGTCTCCACCTGAGAGCGTCTAGAAAAAGTCCTGAGTTGGGCTGATTTGGCCTTGCCAGATGTCGTTTGGGCCACCTTGACAGCACGAAATCGCCCTATTGGGTGACCTCCACGACGTGAGGATTGACTTTTTCTAGACGCTCTGAGAGGCTTCAAACAATGTATCGGCTTTTGTCACCCCCTTCCCTGCGAGGAAAGAGCGAATCAGGAAAGGGGGTGACGTGTGTCTGGCCCGCGAGAAACACCGCTCCAATCAGGGCTACCAGGTCGGAGCAGACAGGGCGCGTCCGTATTACGGGTTGTGTCCGAAGAGTGTGCTGACGGAGACTGTGGTTCCACCGAGAATGGCGGAATAAGAGCCGCTGGCGGTATTGTTGTTGCCGCCCGATACCGAGGCGAATATGCCGCTGGCGGTGTTGGTATTCCCGCCTGTAACTGAGGAATACTGCCCCCTCGCCACATTGTTGGAGCCGCCGCTGATCGCGCTGAAATCTGCGCTGGCTGCACCGCCATTGCCGCCGCTAATGGAAGCGCAGTTACCGCTTGCGATGTTCCTGTAGCCGCCGCTGACCGACGCATCGAAATAGGTGGCTTTGTTGAAGGAACCGCCGCTGATGGAAGCGTAAATGCCTGTCGAAGTATTGTTTGAGCCGCCGCTGGCAGTGGCATAATTTCCGGCGGCCTCGTTGACATAACCGCCGAGGACCGCAGACCAGTCTCCGCTGGCGACCGTGAATTGGCCTCCGCTGATAGAGGAGTTGAAGCCGCCAGAGTTGTTGCCGTTGCCGCAGCTGACGACGGAAGCATCGTTACTGGCGGAGTTCAGGGCGCCGCCAACAACGGAAGCGTAACGGGCGCTGATGGAGTTTTGCAGGCCGATGACCGCGCCGCCGTAACTGCTATAGTTGTTGAAATCACCGATGATCAGGTTGTGGCTGCCCGTGCGCGTATCTGCGAGACCCTGGGAAGCGTTGTAACCGATGATGAGATTGCCGAGTCCCTGTCCGAGACTATTGGTGACGACGCTCCCGGTATTGCCGCCGCCGTTCTGTATCTGGACGTTGCAGCCGGTGAAGGTCGTTGTTTTGGCGGTCGCGTCCGCCACCATGAACTGCGTTTTATCTTTGAGCGCGTTGACTTGCGTTTGCAAACTGGTCAAGGTCGTGCTATAGCCGCCCTGTGCGCCGACGGGCGCTCGTCCGGCAAGGGCGACCGCACCAATCAGAGCGACCATTCCCAGGCCGCCGAAGACGCGGGCGCGGCAGGCGGCGCGGTTCTGCTGCGTTGCCGCGTCGGTGTGCTGCTTGCGGGCCTGTTTCAATTCCTGGGTGGCTTCTGCCAGTTGCGCCTGCATGGTTTCGAGTTCGTTTTTGAGCGTTGCGATTTCAGTGTTCATGGTGTGGTTTCCTCTGGGTTTCTTCAATGCGACGATTGAAAAGTGTCAAACTCTGAATGGTCAGCAGCACGTTTCAACATCGGAGGTGAATTTTCGTTCCATCTGCATTGTAACCCGGCAGGCAGGCAGGAGGCGGTGACGCCCGTCACGAGAAAATGTGATTCGCATCACACAGTGCGATTTCGGAGGGCTTCCACAGAAAAAGGGCGAGAAGGAAACGGGGTGAAATTGAGGGGGGGCGGTTCGCCTGGTTCCAGCGGCGCACACGGAAGCGGTCAGAACTCCAAGTCTGCCATACTGAGTCGCAGGGTGCGCGGGCTGGCCCTGCTCTACGGCGAACGTCAGGCCTTCTGAGGGGAAGGCGGACTGCTGCGTCCGCTCACAAGAGATGCTGGCCGCAGTCTGTCGGCAGGCACCTCCTGTTCTCACTATTACGTCAGCAGTTTCTCGGAGGTCGTAGAAATCTCTACTTTGCGAACGGGGGGTATTGCCAGAACGATCTTATGGGAAACGGTGAAGAGATTGCGGAGCAGGAAACGATGGACGACCAGAGCCTCTTTATAAGGGGCTTTGTCCTGAAGTCCGAGCAGGCGGAACTGTATGATCTTGCGGAGACACCAGAGCAGGATTGCGAGACGATAGACGAACAGTCCTAATCTGCCGTGATGCTTGCGGATAAAATAGTCAGTCGCGGCATAGTAGCAGAGGGTCAGGCGGTGGCGATTGGCATTGCCGCTCATTCCTTCCAGATGGGTGACGAGCGCGGTATCGAGATAGGCGATATGCCAGCCCAGCGCTTGAATCCGTTTCTGCCAGTCCGCCTCCTCACAGTAGAAGAAGAATTTTTCGTCGAAGCCCTGGGTCGCTTCATAAGCCGCCCGCCTCACCAGCAGACACGCGCCTTTGAGATAGACGTTGCGGAGAGGGCCGGTTTTCATGGAGTCCGTCAGCCGCAGACGGTCGGCAGCATGAGAGAGACCACTGTACTGCATCCACGCCTGCAAAGGCGACTCGTAGGCATGGGAAGAGATCTGATGGGAACCATCCGCAAAGAGCAGGCGCGGTCCGGCAACGGCAGTATCGGGATGCGCCTCAAGATAGGCGCACAGGGCCTGAATGGAGCCTGCGGAGGGAAAGGCATCGCTATTCAGCAGTAGAAAGAACTCTCCGCGTCCCACCTGCATCGCCTGATTGTTCGCCGCTCCAAACCCTCGGTTCTCGGTATTACCCAGCCAGCAGACCTGCGGAAAACGGGCGCGAACTGCCGCTTCCGTGCCGTCGGTCGAGGCATTATCCACAACGATGACTTCGTGGGATAGCCCCTCCAGAGCCGCATAGAGCGTCTCCAGGCAGCGAAGGGTCATTTCGCGTGTGTTGTAGGTGACGATGATTGCCGTCAGAAGAGGGGGCGCTGTCTTCATAATCTACTCGCACAGATCGAGAACGGGACGGCGCGGCGTCTCCGTAAGGGACTGGAGGACAGCCCGGAATTCCGGGCGTCTCTGGCAGACAACCAGGGCTTCACTCTCTTCCACCAGTGTGTGAATATGGGAGCAGAGCATCTGCTCTATACCCGGCAGGCGGCATCGCAAGGCATCCTGAACCCCCTGCGGCAGCGTCTCCCAGCGAATATCCGGGTCAAAGAGCCGCAGTTGGAATCCTTCCGCATGAAGGCGACAGGCAATCTCCAGCGCAGGACTTTCCCGCAGGTCTCCCGTGCCGGGTTTGAAACTCAGCCCCAGTAGCCCCACAGAACGCAGGTTTAGCAGGCGCACTCTCCGCAAAGACCCTTCGAGGTGGCAGGCATTGCTGGGCAGAATCGCCTCAAGGATCGGCAGTTCCACGTTCAGTCGGTCGGCCTGAAAGTTTAACGCACGGAGGTCTTTCGGCAGGCAGGAGCCGCCGAAGGGGAAGCCCGGACGCAGGTAGGCGGGCGAGAGATTGAGCTTGGTATCGGCGCAAACCAAACGCATCACCGCATGACTGTCCAGCCCGAGCGGCTCGCACAGCCGTCCTATCTCGTTGGCGAAACCGATTTTCAGGCCATGAAAAGCGTTGTTGACCATTTTCAGCAGCTCCGCCTCTTCGAGGCCGATACGGTGCAGGGCCGCCTTCGTACCCTGATACAGCGCTTCGGCTCCCAGCGCAGAGCGTTCCTCCGCCGCTCCGACAATCACATAGGGAGGCGACAGGAAGTCTTCGATGGCGGAGCCTTCACGCAGAAACTCCGGATTCACCGCGAGGCCAAAGTCCTGCCCGGCCCGTCGCAGGGAGCGCTGCTCCAGTATCGGCAGCAGAAGCTGACGGGTACAGCCGGGAAAGACCGTGCTGCGTAGAACAACCGTGTGAAATGCGGTGGCGTCCCGCAGGCCGTCGCCGATGGCCCCGGCAACAGCCTCTAGATCGCCCAGATAGGTTTCGCCTTCCTGCGTACCGGGTGTGCCGACACAGACGAGGGAGAGATCGGCCCCGCCAACCAACGCTGTCCCTTCTCGGCACGCTGTGAGGCGTCCGGCTGCAACGGTGTCACGCAGCAGTGTGTCCAGGCCTGGCTCTGGAAACGGGCTGCGGCCAGAAGCGACGGCCTCGACTTTGCTGCTGTCCATATCAATGCCGATGACGTGGTGTCCGGCCTGCGCCAGACAGGCAGCCGTTACTATACCCACATAACCAATTCCCCACACTAAAACCTGCATTCCTGGTGTGTCTTTCTTTCCCAAATCACCCGGTCATCACTCTCTCCACAATCTCGTCTATCCGGGAATTAAAGGCGGCACGGCTATATTTTCGGCTTGTTTCGATGGCCCTCTGCGCCATCTGCTCGCGCAGAGGCGTGTCGGTGACGAGCTGTCGCGTAAGGGCGGCGAGGCTGTCGAGGTCGTCCCACAAAAACCCGTTGTCTCCGTGCCGAACGGTCTCCCGCTGCCCGCCGGAATTGATGACGACCGGCACTGTCCCGGCAGACATGGCTTCCACTGTCGTGATGCCAAAATGCTCCTGCGCGTGGGGAGCGAATTCCGCCGCTTCGCCATAGCCGGTCGCGTGCCAGTAGAGGGAGGCGCGGCGGTACAGATCACGCAGTTGAGAGAGTTCGGCATTATAAAGGAACGTGACCGGATAGCCCTGCGCGGCGGATGTCAGTTCGTCGGCAAAGGCTTTCGCATAGGGATTCTCCTGCTGAAGGCTGCCTGCGAAAACGAGACGCCAGCCCGCTTCGTGCAGATCGGTCATCTTCCGAAACGTCTCCAGCAGCCTGTCCTGACGTTTATGATGCTCGCTCGCATTCGGCGCGGTGAACCTGCCGACGTTCAGGATAATCTTCTCTTTGTCCGGCGCGGGGCCAATGGGATCACAAACCGAATAGACGACTTCCGCCGTCCGCCCCCAGAACTTCTCCACCCAGAAGGCGGTAAATTCCGAGTTGGCTGTCACAATGGGGTAAGAGGTAAAAGCGTCCAGTTCGCGCCGTAAGAGAAGATTGCCCAGGCTGCCCTGCACCCTGCGAACGGCGGAAGGAATCTGCTGAAAACGCCCGGAGCGGAGCGGCATTGCGATGGGAAACATACACATATAGAGGGCGTTTTTGACGGGACTGCGGAGCTGGCTTCCATGCGAATTGTTAATGAACACATCCAGTTTCAGCGCACGAATCTGCCGGAAATGGGCATAGCGTACCTGCTGATTTTGCAGCGGAGCGCTCCCCGGCAATCTCAGCCTCTGCTGTGCAGGCTCCTTCAGTAGCAGAACATGAATCCGACTCAGATCTACATCGAAGTAACGTTCCAGAAAAGCGAGGTCAGGCATGGCCTGCGTGATCAGGTAGACCTCATGCGTCCTGCTGAGGTGATCGGCCATGGCGAGTGTGCGCTTCTCGCCTCCGCCCAGCGTTCTCATGTGGAGATTGTAAATACCAATCCTGTGCAAATTACTGTTCCTGTCTCGAAGGGTTAACGATACCCGCAGAGCAGAATCATTGGTGATTATCCCGAAGAGAAGGGGCCAGTACTCTATTCTACCCTGAAATCAGCGGCCCATCGTGCATATTTCCTGGAAACGGCGATAGTCCGGCTCATCAAACACAGGGCAGGAAGCGGTGTACCGGATGCCGAAATGAATGACCACTACTCATGTTGGAGAGAAGGAAACAGCGAAATGACGAGTCGAAATCTTATCGCAGTGGCGATGCTGGCGTTCGCGTTGCTGGCAGGCGGCGGGGCGATGATCGTTCATGCGCGACCCAGTGTGGCCGCTCCCGCAGACGGCAATGACACCACCGCAATGGTGGACATGGAACGGCTCTACGGGGCCTCGGATATGCCGCAAATTCTGGCGCAGAAGTCCATAGAGATAGGCATCGAAGCGCAGAAGCGTCTGGATACACTGGCCTCGGGACGGTTTCTGGACGCGAAGGAGCTGCAAGAGTACGGGGAACTGGCGGCAAAGGTGCAGCCAACGCCCGCGCAGCAGACCCGCGCCACCGAACTCAAAACCCTCTCGGACAAGCGTTCGGCGGAACTGGACACTCTGAACATCAAGAAGACTGACGAACTGACTCCGGCAGATAAGACACGGATGCGGTCGCTCGTAGAGATGAGTCACCTCATCGAAAAAGTGCTGCCCTCCGTGCGGGAAGACCTGCTGCAAGACCAGGCCGAGCGCGTACAGGCCTTCCGCCGCGATCAGGTCGCGCAGTTACGCCTCCTCGTCGGGCAGGTCGCGAAGGAAAAAGGCATCCTGCACGTCTACGATGTCAACGCGCTCGTCTACTCCGCCACCGACCTGACCCCACTCGTGCTGAAGAAGCTGAAAAACGGGAAATAGGGCCGGGTACAAAAACGTACCCGGCTGGAAAAAGCGGGCGTCCTCCGGACGCAGGTTGCGGAAATTCCTGGTTCTCTCGTTTATTGGGAGGTTTTCCGGGGGTTGAAAACCCCCGTCATTAAAGTGCAAACGTCTTGCAGACGGAAATGCCCCAAACTCTTGCTTCTCTCTTCGCCTACACAGGCAAGCTGACACTGGTGAGCCTCTGATCGCTTCGTCCGTAGGACAACCGCTTTTCCAGCCCGGCACGTTGCTGTGCCGGGTAACGCACTCCGAAACCTGGCAGGTGGGCCGGGTACAAAAACGTACCCGGCAAGAAAGGGCGGGCGTCCTCCGGACGCAATCTTCAGAAGCCAATTCTCGTCGGAGCGCCTGTTCTGGTAGGGTTGGGAACGTCCTTCCGACAACGCCCTCGAAACACGGACAGTCAACAGGGCATTTCCGTCTGCAAGACGTTTGCACTTTCATGACGGGGGGTTTCAACCCCCGGCCAAGCTGTCGGGTACGTTTCTGTGTCTGATTATGGGCGAGACGCTCTATCCCGAATCACAGCTACGCGGTAAAAGAGGCTTCGGCGCAGATGGAAATCCTGTCCGAGACGCAGGCCCAGCGTTTCCGGCATGGCGCGGTATTCGGGCAGGGAGTAGGCGCGAAGGACAGAGGCGGGGCCATCGTGGCGGGTCAGGCGATTCATACCGGCGACGGTGGAGACGGCGCGGAAGAGAAACCAGGCCGACCAGGCCCGCCGTAGATCGTTGACCAACCAGCCGTGCCGCGCTACCCGCTCCATCTCGCGCAGGGCAAGTACGCTCTGCGCGAAGCCGAAATGGTGAAAGGCCAGCGAACAGAGGACATAGTCCACACTGGCATCCGCGAAGGGCAGACCGAATGCATCTCCACGCACCAGCCGAATCGCCTTCTCCTCATCCACCTCTTCCCGTGCAAACCGCAAAATCGGCGGGCTATAGTCCAGCCCGATGATCCGCACGGCGATACCTTCCCGCGCTGCCAGCGCACAGATAGCTTTCGGCAGATCGCCGGAACCTGTCGCGACATCCAGAAACGTTACGGGCCGCCCCGCAAAAGCCGGATGGGACTTTGCCGCCCGCAGCCAGAGTCTCGCCTGTCGTGTGACGACCGGCGTTCCGCCCAGAAACCGATTGGCCCGCTGAACATCGGTCATGCTGGCGCGAAAGTCGGCATAGGGCTGGTTCTCGTCGTCAATCAGTTCGTCTTCGTCAATGCGCGGCGGCGTATCCCACTCCAACAGACGTTTCATCCAGCCTCCCATGCGCCCCGTTGAACTTTCCCCGGAGTTCGGGCGTACCCTCTATAGATACGATTTTTTTCGCACAGAAGACAGCCTGTTCCGCGCCGAACAGGAGGAGGCAGCATTGCAATTCGAGAGTTCAGCATCCCGGCGGCGGGTCGTCGTGACCGGTATTGGGGCGATTACGCCCATCGGGATCGGCGTGGACGGTCTCCGCGCCGGACTTCGCACCGCACGTTCCGCCGTACATACCATCACCGCTTTCGACACCTCGTCGTTCGTCACACATATCGCCGCGACCGTTCAAGGTTTCGACCCGATGCCCTACCTCGATGGCAAGAAACTCAAGCGTCTCGACAAGTTTTCGCAGTTCGCCGTCGCCGCCGCGAAGATGGCCGTGACGGACGCCGGGCTGGACGTGGAACGCGAGAATCGGGATCGGATCGGCGTCTGTCTGGGAACGGCGCTCGGGGGCGTGGCCTTTGCCGAAGAGCAGTACCCGCAGTTTCTGGCGAAGGGGCCGCACGGGGTCAATCCCATGCTCGCCCTCAGCGTCTTCAACGGGGCGGGGTCGTGCAACGTGGCTATCGAGCTGGGCGTCAGCGGCCCCGCGACCGCCAACGGCGACTCCTGCGCCGCCTCCCCCATCGCCATCGGTCACGCCGTAGATATGATTCGCGCCGGGCGGGCGGATGTCATGCTGGCTGGCGGCTCGGAAGCTCCGCTCTCGCCGCTCTGCTTCGGCGCCTTCGCCATTATTCGCGCCATGAGCCAGCGCAACGACGACCCGGCAGCCGCCTCACGTCCCTTCGACAAAGAGCGCGACGGCTTTGTTATGGCGGAAGGCGCGGCGATGCTTGTTCTGGAAGAGTTGGGCCATGCCCAGGCGCGAGGAGCGCAGATATACGGCGAAATCCTCGCCCACGCCTGCACCAACGACGCCTTTCACATGACGCAGCCGCGCCCGGACGGAACGCAGACGGCCCGCTGTATGCGCGACTGCCTGCGCGAAGGCGGCATCGCGCCCGAACAGGTGGACTACATCAACGCGCACGGCTCCAGTACCCCGCTCAACGACAGCTCGGAGACGGAGGCGATCAAACGGGTCTTCGGAGACCGCGCCTATCACCTTCCCATCAGCGGCACGAAAGGCAGTCACGGTCACGCGCTCGGCGCGACGGGAGCCTGGGAAGCCGCCATCAGCCTGCTGGCCCTGCGCGACGACTGGCTGCCGCCCACGCTCAATCTCACGACACCCGACCCCGCCTGCGACCTCGACTATATCCCCGAAACGGCCGGGCGAGCGCAGCGCGTCAACTATGTGCTGTCCAACTCGTTCGGATTCGGTGGCATCAACGCCTGCCTGCTGTTCGGGCGCGTTTAGAGGGCAGGATTCGTTGTGATGAAACCTACCGCTCTCTCCCCCATGCAGCCACCGATGCATCCGCTGTTGGGCCACCTGCCCGCTTTCCGCACCGACCCACTCGGCTTCCTGACGCACTGTGCTCGCGAGTATGGGAGCGTCGTGCCTCTGCGGATGCTGCACCGCTCCGCGTTCCTCCTGCTTGACCCCGCCGACATAGAGCGGGTGCTCGTCTCGGAACATCGGAACTTCATCAAACCGCAGTGGCTTCAGACCTCGGCAGTGCGGCGTGTGCTGGGAGAGGGATTGGTTAACGCGGAGGGCGAGGCGTGGCGACAGCAGCGGCAACTCTGCCAACCCGCTTTTCAGCCGCGCCGTATGGACGGCTATGCCGCGCAGATTTCCCGCCTCGCGCAGTGCACCCTCGCGGAGTGGCAGCCCGGAGAGACCCGCGACCTGCACCAGGACATGACTCATCTGGCCCTCGCCGTCGTCGCGCAAACCCTCTTCGATGTGGACGCTGCAGGCTGGCCGGAAGAGGCGGGAGCCGCCATCGAGACCCTCATGGCCCGCTTCACCGCGAAACGCAGTCTGCTCGGCATGATTCCTCTGCCTGCCAGCCGAGCCGAGCGCGAGTCCGCCCGCCGGTTAAGCGAAGTCGTAGATGCACTGATTCGCCGTCATGCGGAGCGAACGAACGCCGCGCCGCCGGACACAAAACAGACTGCCCTGCTCACGCTCCTGCGGCAGCCCGAGACCGGACAGAAAGGAAACGCGCTGCACGGGCAGGTAAAAACGTTCCTCTCCGCAGGACATGAGAGTTCGGCCCTGGTGCTGGTCTGGGCCTTTCTTCTGCTCGCCCGTCACCCGGACGCAGAGGAGGCTCTCGGCGTTGAGCTAGAAGCCGTTTTGCAGGGCCGCCCCCCGGAGTACGCCGACCTTCCCCATCTACCCTTCACGCAGGCCATCGTGCAGGAGACCCTGCGCCTCTATCCCCCCGTCTGGATGACCGGCAGGCAAGCCATACAGCCGTGCGAGTTTGGAGGCTTTCGGGTTCCCGGAGGGGCGTTCGTGCTGACAAGCCAGTGGGCCGTGCAGCGGATGCCGCGCTACTTCCCCTGCCCGGACGATTTCCGTCCCGAACGCTGGACCAACGGCGAGACCTCCGGCTTGCCACGCTTCGCCTATTTTCCGTTCGGTGGAGGCCCGCGCATCTGCATCGGTCAGAACTTCGCGCTGGTTGAGGCGATTCTACTGCTGGCCTCTATCGCGCAGCGTTTCCGCCTGGAACCCGTCTCCCACACAGAACCGCAGCCCTGGGCCAGCATGACCCTGCGCCCACCCTCCGACCTCCGAATGCGCCTGACAGCCAGAGGTTAACGTGGGACTGCTCCGCCTGCCTGACGTATCGGCTGAGGGAACTCCGCTTCCACTTTGGCCTTAATGCACCGCAACGTCTTCCCGGCAATGTTTTCGACGAAGAGTTTCCCAACGATGTACTTCGCAAACAGCGGGCCGAGCAAAGGCACAGGATACGAGAGTTCGTGGAAGATCGTGACGTGGACGCTGTCCAGCCGCTTCTCCAGTTTCCACTCGACCCACATTCCTTTTGTCATGCCGCCCGTATGCAGAAACGTGATACGGTTGTCGTCTGGAAACAGCTCCTGCTTCGCGCTCCAGCGGACAGGAAAGCCATCTCGCGACGCCCCGTAATCGGCCAGTTTGTGCCGTTCCGAGCGTTCGCGTATCCTCATATAGCGGTAGTGCGGCAGCAGTGTGGGCCAGTTCTGAATGTCGGCGGCAAGCTGAAAGATGCGCGGCGTGATCTTTTCCGGGTCGCCTTTGATCTCGATCTCGTTGACGGTTTCCATACTCTCCCCTACGCCTGTCTCCCCGCTTCGTTCCCGCACCACCCGTTGGGAAGCGGCCGCGTTAGAGAGTATAATAGACTGATCGCACGCCGCAATCCGAAGCGAGGCTACTTTTTAGAGCGAGGCACAGGCAGATGAACGAAGAGAAAGTAACAGGTCGGATAGAGGCGTTCAGCGACGGGGTCTTCGCCGTCGCCATTACGCTGCTTGTCCTCGACATCAAAGTTCCGGCCCTTCAGGAACACAACCCGGACTTCTCCCTCCGGCATGAACTGTTGGCGCAGTGGCCGGTCTATCTGGCGTTTACCATGAGTTTCCTGACGATTCTCATTATGTGGATCAACCATCACCGTATCTTCGGCCTTATCAAGCGCAACGACGACAAGTTCCTGATTTTGAATGGCCTGTTGCTCTTCGCCGTTACCATCGTTCCCTTTTCGACCTCACTGCTTGCCGCCTATATCCGCCATTCCGAGGCCCGCACCGCCGTTCTCGTCTATGCAGGCACGAATCTGCTTATGGCTCTCTGCTTCAATAGTCTCTGGCGCTACGCCGCCCATGAAGGCCGTTTGCTCGCCCTTGACCACGACAGGCAGGTCGCAGAAGGCATTACAAAGTCGTATCGCTACGGCCCGATTGTCTACCTCATCGTCTTCGCCCTGGCCTTCGTCAGCCCGGCAGCCAGCGTCGGTCTCGCGCTGTTCATGGCGATCTACTTCACTATCCCTCCGCGCAAACACGCAGATTCTTCCTCTGATTAGCCAGCGATTGAACTCTCCCGGCAGTTTGGCCGAGGGGTGAAACCCCTGGTAGGTTTTCCGGGGGTTGAAAACCCCCGTCATTAAAGTGCAAACGTCTTGCAGACGGAAATGCACGAGGCCAAGAGCTAGTTTACCGTCCGTGAGTTTTCGCCGGAGTGAACTCCTGCGCTGGAAACAGCAAGTGGCCGCTTCGCGGGCACGGTTTTCACAAGGCGTTACGTCGTGGGTTGTCCGACAGGGGGCCGCAAAGAGTTCTTCGCTCCTCGCTACCCGGCTTTGCCGGAGTGGTCCTTTGTCTGAACCATGATTCGTCGGATTAGGGGATGGGCATGATTGCAGTCCGCAAGCCCTCCCACTCCCGTAAAGAGTTCTTGTCTACACATGCTTCCGTGTCAACGAGAAACCGGGCAGCCTAAAATCATGCCAATCCTCTAATCCGACGAATCATGGTTCGGACAAAAAGGCAGTCCCCAGGCGGAGTCCGCTCCGTCGCGCACTCACAGAACAAACAGCCTCACAGGGCAACCCTCCGCCTGCCAATTCGAGGTGCCCGCGAAGCGGCCACTTGCTTTTTCCAGCGCAGCAGTTCACTGCGGCGATACTTCACAGACGGTAAACCAGCCCGGAGCCTCGTGCATTTCCGTCTGGAAGACGTTTGCACTTTATTGCCGGAGGTTTTCAACCTCCGGCCAACCCTCGGAAACCTAATCCGGTAGGCTGACGGGATCGCCGTAGAGGGGGGGCAGGGGGTGGGGTCGGACGAGAGCGCCGCCCTGCTCGTAGGATTCGATGACTGCCCAGGTGTACTCCAGCGCCGCCAGCGCGTCCCGCCCGGAAGCACGAATGTCCTCCCGCGGAACCCCGTTGGTGATGTCTTCGAGGAAGGCGTGGATGCGGCGCGGGAAGGTCTGGCCGAAGTCCGTGATGCCGGAACTCGTCACCTCCGGCCTACCGGGGCCGCCGCCCGACATTTTCGCCGGGTCGCCCGCCTTTGCAGGGCTGGGCGCAGGCCAGAAGGTCACCTTTTCGATGCAGTTCTCGATGCAGAAAGTGCCGTGCGTTCCCGCGACTTCCAGACTCCACCAGCCCCCCAGTCCATACGTCGCATCGCCGCGCTGACTCAGCAGGTAGCCCACGCAGTCGTTGGCGAAGCGAACATGGATGCTGACCGTCGAGAGCATCACATCCCCGACGCGCCGCCGAAAGCCCGGACGGTTTACGAACGCCTGCACATGGGTGATGTCGCCGCAGAAGTGGCGCATAACGCTGAACGGGTGCGACAGAAACGCCTTGAGATGGCCGTAAGGAAAGCCTTTGAACCGCGAAGAGGTCGGCGGGCTGTACGTCTCTTCCCCTGCCGAGAACCCCATCTTGTGCAGGCAGTAGACCAACTCCCCCACCTGCCCGGAGTCCATGTACTCCTTCGCCTTCTCTGCCGGGGGCGTGAAATAGTGGTTCAGGTTGCAGCCGATAACGACGCGCTTCTCTCGCGCTTTCGCCACCATCTCCCGCGCCTGCCCCACATCGCTCGAAAGCGGCTTCTCGACCAGGACGTGTTTGCCCGCCTCCATCGCCAGCATCGCAGGCTCGTAGTGCCAGCTTCCGTTCTCGAAGCCGCCTGTTGTCACATCCACAATGTCCAGCGGTTCGTGCCGCAACATCTCCTCCAGGCTGTAGAAGGCGCGGACACCGAACTTCTCCGCCGCCGCGTCCGCCCGCTCCTTCACGACATCGCAGACTGCCACCAGGTCTCCGAGCGGCTCGTCTTTGTAGGCGTTGGCATGGCCCGTTCCAATGCCCCGCATCCCCACCAGTCCCACTCTCAAAGCCATCGTTTTCTCTCCTCGCTCCCGAAAAATTGCGCCCCAGCACGGCTTACCTATTTCACCCGATGCATTTTCATCCCCTTCGCTGTCTCCAGCGCCTCTTCCCATCTCCGGCTCCACGCCGCATAGTCGGTCATCACACTTTCGGGATGCTGACGGCTTCGCACCGCGAAATCGGGATAGAACGGCCTGCCGGTGGGAACGCCGGTCGGCTGATAGCGCAGGTCGAGGCTCCAGCGCACATGGTCGCTGTAGTTCGGCGTCGAGCGGTGGGGCGTGTAGCGGTGCATGAAGACGATGCCGCCTTTCCGCACCGGCACCGGGCGCGGCGCGACTTCCGGCAGCAGGTCGGGGCGAATCGTCGTGCCGCCCTCCGCCTGATGTTCGCGATACCCGCCCTTCCAGACGCCGGGCATGACTTCCATGCAGCCGTTCTCCACCGTCGCATCCACCAGCGGCAGCCAGCAGGTCACGATATTGGAATCGTCTGCCTCTTCCCACGTCACGCCCGAATCCTGATGCCAGGGGACGTTGTAAAATCCCGATCCCGCACCGGACGAAGAGGCAGGCGGCTTGGCGCGGATGTGCTGTATCGGGTTGCAGGTGATCTCCGGCCCCACGAGCGTTTCCACCGCATCCAGCAGCCGCGCATTGTGCAGAAAGGCGAACATCGCCTGTCCCCGTGCCTGCATGATGTCCATACCTTCGGTGATCTCCGGCGTCTGCGCGTAGAGGCAGGCCAGTCGCCGCTCAAACGGCTCTCCTTCACACAGGTCTGTCAGCTTCCCCACCGCCTGCAACGTCCGCGCCCGCGCCTCTATCCAGGCGTCGTACTCCGCGATGACCGGGGCGAGGTCCTCATCTGTCAGCACATCTTCCGCCACCAAAACCCCGTCTTCCTGAAATTGCCGCACCTGCTCTGCCGTTAAACGCATCGGATTCTCCTTCTTTTCTGAGTGCACAACCTCTGAATTTTTAAGTCCTGTGAAGGTTAGTACCGCCTCTTTCTTCACGTGAACAAAACTTCCTGAACGGCTGTCAATCAGACGCGCCAGCCCGTATGAGCAGTTCGACGATTTCCTCTAGATTCTGCTCCTTCGCATATTGAAGAGCAGTCCCGCCTTCATTATTTTTGGCGTTTACATCTGCGCCAAAGGCCAACAGTACCTGAACTATCTCTGTAGACCCAGCTTCCATTAGAGCGGTGAAGCCCGATTCATCTCTGGCGTTCACATTAGCTCCGTTCTCCAGTAGAAGCTTAACAAAATCCAGCTTTTGCTCGAGTGTAGCAAGGAGTAATGGGGTTGCACCATCGAAAGGAGACCTTATGTTTACGTCTGCTCCACGGCTGATAAGCAGTTTCGCGATATTCATGTGTGATTTGTCAATCGCGGAGTTTAACGCCGTACAACCTGTTGCTGTTATGACATCTATTTCCGCGCCATTTGCCAGCAGGTATTCAACTATTTCCATGCTGCCTGCCTGAGACGCTAACATTAAAATTGTCATTGCATTCGACGCATCTGAATCAATCACCGTGAAGGGAAGAAAATAGAGACGTATCGGCGTGAACAATTGCCGGGCGTTGGGATCGCCACCGGCCATAAGTAAGGATTTCACATCCGCTATGTTTCCCTTTGTAATCGCTTCAACAATCGGAGGGTTTCTATAGCGACCGAACTTGAGTTTTAATTGTATGGATAAAGTGTCGCCTGCGCTCATATTGGCTGCCTTCTTGGAGGTCCCTATGCCTCTACCGAGGAATAGGGCCGTCAGTGCGGCAGATGCAACGCATGACGGTAAGTGACCTTGATGATTGCCTGTTCCGCTACGCCTTCGCCTGTTTGTTAATCAGATCGAGCATCTGCTGAACTGTTGTGGTCCCGTCAAAGAAATAGGGAGCGAGATTTCTCAGATCGTCTTCCGGCACTTCGAAGCCGATTTCGTCCTCAACGTGCATCATCAGTTCGACGATGTCCATCGAATCGGGAGGGGTGCCTCGTTTTTCCCAGAAGAGGTCATCGAGCGTAGACTCCGGTTTAATCAGTTCCTCCGGTATATCTAAGGAGGCGACAATCACTTTTTTCAGGCGCTGGAAAGTGTCCATAATTTGAGTTCTTTCAGTAGACGTGCATGGAGCCGTCGGCGCGGCGGACATGGGGCATGAAGGCGAGCTTGTAGGGGTACTGCGCGGCCTTCTCTTCGTCAATATCCATGCCAAAGCCGGGGCTTTCGTTGGGGTAGAGTGCGCCGTCGCGCAGTTCGCAGACGTTGGTAACGACCTCGTAGGCGGCTTCCGGGTAGCGTGTCCATTCCTGAACGCCGAAGTTCGGAATCACCGATTGCAGGGCGACACTGGCGGACTGCGCGATGGGGCCAACATCCGACGCGCCATGAAACGCGCTCCGCACATTAAACGGCTCGGCGAGGGTCAGGATTTTGCGGGCCTCCGTCAGCCCGCCGACGTGCAGGGGCTTGATGCGGATGAAGTCTATCCAGCGGTTCATAAAGAGCGGCAGGCATTCCCAGCGCGACGTGAGGATTTCGCCGATGGCGAGCGGAGTCGTCGAGGCTGCCCGCAGCAGAGGCCAGCTTTCGCGGTGTTCCGGCATCAGCGGATCTTCCAGGAAGAAAAGGCGATACGGTTCAAGGTCTTTTGCCAGCCGCGCCGCTTCGATGGGCGTCAGCTGCTCGTGAACGTCGTGGAACAGTTCGATCTGCGGGCCGAGTTTGTCACGCAGATGGGCGAACAGTTTCGGGACGCTGAGGAGGTAGGGCGTCGGCTCGTAGATCTGCGTAGGCGGGGTTCCGGGCGTCAGGGGCGGATGCTCCCCGATCACCCCGACGCCGCCATAGCCTCCCACCTGGCACCGCACGACCTTGAAGCCCTCTTCGATCAGCTTCCGCGCACTGTCCTCCGTTTCCAGGGCGTCGCGCCCGAACGCATGGCTGTAGCACATCACGCTCTCCCGCGCCTTGCCGCCGAGAAGCTGATAGACGGGCAGGCCCGCCTGCTTGCCTTTAATATCCCAGAGCGCGAAATCTATCGCCGCAATCGCCGCCATGAAGATGGGGCCACCGCGCCAGTAGCCCTGCCGATAGAGAAGTTGCCAGGTGTCCTCAATGCGTTGCGGGTCGCGCCCGATGAGCAGGTGGCTCATGTGGCGTATCGCCTCCGCTACAATCGGTTCGCTGCCACTCAGCGTTCCCTCGCCCACCCCATAGAGGCCCGGTACATCCGTCATCACCTTCACGAACACATAGTTCCGCCCCGGACACGTCACAATCACTCTGACTTCGGTTATCTTCACGGATTCATCGCCTCCACACCTTTGCCCCGTCATTTCGCGACCGACCGCCCGTTCCCCTCCTGTAACTTGTGAGTAGCAATGTGTTACTCGCAGTAACATTCTGTGAGAACCGCAAGGTACAATGAAACAACTGCGTCGAAAGTCGCTCACGATCTCAACGGATTTAAGTCCCTGCTTTGTAATCTACGGCCCGATTTTTGTCTGAACCATGATTCGTCGGATTACAAGGATTGGCGTGATTTTAGGCTGACCTGGTTTCCCTTTGCGCCGGGAAGGATTTGCAGACAAAAACGTTTTGTGGCGCTGAGAGTGGTTGCGGTCTACAATCATGGTAATCCTATAATCCGACGCATCATGGTTCAGACAAAACCCGGGAGAGGACACCAGAACGATGTTTCGACAGATTCAGAGGACATTTCTCCTGCTGGCGGTGGCGTTGACGCTCTCGGCGGTCGCGCAGGCGCAGCGGTTGGAGGTCGTGCTGATGCGGGGAGGACAGGAACAGGACCCGGATGTCGGAGAGGTTCAGTTCTTACGGCCTTTCGGTGTCGGGTTCGATGCGCGGGGGAACTACTACACGGTCGCGATAGAGGGCAATCAGGTCTGCCGCCATACCCCTGAGAAGTCCGCGCATAAGTTCCTGACGGTGATTGCGGGAACGGGCGCAAAGGGAAGTTCCGGCGACGGCGGAGACGGGCGCAAAGCGCTGCTGAACGGTCCGCACCATCTGCTTGTGCTGCCCAACGGCGATGTGCTGGTGGCAGATACCTGGAACAACCGTGTTCGCAAGATCGAAGCGGCGACAGGGCGCATCAGGGCCTTTGCTGGAACAGGAGAGCCTGGGTACAGCGGCGACGGTGGCCCTGCGCTCAAAGCGACGTTTGGCGGCATCTACTGCCTCGCCCTCGACACCGCCCGCCAGAACCTCTATCTCGACGACCTCGATAACCACCGCATTCGCAAAGTCTCGCTCAAGACCGGAATCGTCACCACCGTTGCGGGAAACGGCAAAGCCAGCGTCCCGGCAGACGGCACCGACGCGCTCACCGCCCCGCTCCTCGATCCCCGCGCCATCGCCCTCGACAGTAAGGGCAATCTCTACATTCTGGAGCGCAACGGCAATGTGCTTCGGGTCATGGATACACATGGGAAGATACGCACCGTCGCGGGAACCGGTAAGCCTGGCCCCGCTGCCGACGATGTACTCGCGCTTGAGGCCACCCTGCGCGGCCCGAAACATCTCTGCGTAGACCGTGACGACAATGTGATTATCGCAGACACCGACAACCACGTCATCCGCAAATACTTGCCGAGGACGGGCCGAATCGTCCGCATCGCTGGGACGGGCATCGCAGGACGTGACGGCACCGACGGCCCACCGCTACAGGCTCAGTTGAATCAGCCGCACGGGGTCTACGTGGATGCGAAGGGCATCCTCTACATCTCCGATAGCTGGAACGACCGCATCGTCAAAATCATGCCATGACGGGCCATTTTTGGAGAGACACCTTGGACAGAATTCCTGTGCTGCTCGACACCGATATCGGCTCGGATATTGACGATGCGGTCGCGCTTGCCTATCTGCTGCGCCAGCCTGCCTGCGACCTGCTAGGCATTACCACTGTCAGCGGGGAGCCGCATCACCGCGCCAGTCTCGCCGACGCCATCTGTCAGGCCGGAGGCCGCACCGAGGTCCCGATTCACGTCGGGGTCGAGAAGCCGCTGCTCGTCAAACAGCATCAGCCCCGTGCGCCACAGGCCGAGGCGCTCACCGATGCCTTCCCGCATCGCAAGTTTACGCATGAGAACACCGCCATCAACTTCCTGCGCGAGACCATCCGCTCCCGTCCCGGTGAAATCACCCTGCTAACCATCGGCCCGCTGACCAACATCGGCCTGCTGTTCTCCCTCGACCCCGAACTGCCCACGCTGCTCAAACAGCTTGTCCTGATGGGCGGACGGTATCATACCCGCGCCAGCAACGGCGGGCTGACGGAGTGGAATATCCTCTGCGATCCCCACGCCGCCGCTATCGTTTTTGCCGCCCCGGTGCCGCGTCTGGTCGCCGTCGGGCTGGACGTGACCGAGCCATGTCAGCTTCCCCGCGACGAGTGCCGCACCCGTTTCTCCGCTGCCGGTGGGCCGCTCGCTCCCGTCGCGGCAATGGCCGAGGTCTGGTTCAAGCAGGTGCCGCATATCACCTTTCACGACCCGCTCGCCGCCGCGCTGGTCTTTGAACCGTTGCTCTGCCCCCTGGCTCCCTCGCACATCGGCGTGGAACTGACCAGCCCCCATGCGCCCGGCCTCACCCTCGCGCTTCCCGGCGAGGAGAAACCGCACCACGTCGCCGTCAGCGTAGACCCCGCCGCCTTCTTCGCGCACTATTTCGCCATTGTCGGCGGGTAAAGCGGCCCGATTAGCAGCGAGCGCCTGTCGTTCCCTCCGTCCGTAAGGAGTTGTTTATGTCCGTTCCGTCTCGTTTTCAGCGTATTCTGCTCTGCCCGAACGCCTACAAAGGCAGCCTCACTGCCAGAAAGGCAGCAATGGCGATGGCAGAGGGAATTGGCCGTGTGGGCGCGTTCGAGACGGTCTGCCTGCCTCTCGCGGACGGCGGCGACGGAACCCTGGAGACACTGGTAGACGCGACCGGAGGAACCCTGCACGCGACGCAGGTGCAGGACCCGCTCGGTCGGCCTGTGGAGGCGGCATGGGGGCGATTGGGAGGCGACCGGCGCGATACGGCGGTCATTGAGATGGCGCAGGCGTCCGGGCTTCGCCTACTGCGTGAGGAAGAGTATGACCCATTCCGCGCCTCCACCTTCGGCACGGGCGAACTGATGAAGGCCGCATTGGAGGCGGGCTGCCGCAAAATCATTCTCGGTATCGGGGGCAGCGCAACCAACGACGGCGGCGCAGGCATGGCGCAGGCCCTCGGTTTCCGCCTGCTCGATTCGTCTGGCTGCGACCTTCCCCCCGGTGGCAGCGCCCTCTCGCAGCTCGCCCGTATCGAAACCGACGGCAGTCTGCTTCCGCCAGACGTGAAGGTGCGTGTCGCCTGTGACGTAGACAATCCGCTCTGCGGTTCGGAGGGAGCCGCCACCATCTATGGCCCACAGAAAGGCGCGACACCGCAAATGATCTCCCAACTGGACACCGCCCTCGCCCACTACGCCGTCGTCCTGCACCGCACGTTCGGCAGGGAGGTCGCGAATGTTCCCGGCGCAGGCGCGGCAGGAGGGTTGGGAGCAGGGTTGCTGGCCTTCTGCGCCGCCACGCTCCAGCCCGGAACGGAGATGGCGCTGGAGGTGACGGGTTTCGATGCCCATCTCACGGAGTGCCAACTGATATTGACAGGCGAAGGTCGGCTGGACGGACAGACAACACGGGGGAAGGTCGTAGCAGGTGTGGCGCGGCGGGGGAAGGCAGCGGGCATTCCCGTCATCGCCTTCGCAGGCAGCATTGCGGAAGGCGCAGAGACATTGCTGCGCCCGGAAGGACTGACGGCAGCGGTCTGTATTCTGGACAGCCCTCTGCGCGTGGAAGAGGCTATGCGGGACGGTTATCGTCTGTTGTGCCGGGCGACAGAGCGCACATTGCGACTGTTAACGTTCCAATAGTCCCCGCCATGCAGCCGACAGGAGAGCGTGGACTGGATCGGATAGCCTTTATGACGCTGACGGCTCATAGCAGGCGCAGGCAGCATCAGCGTCAGCCCCCATACCGCAACGAGTGCGACAGCGATCCCACGCTGTCCGGCCCGCAGAACGGGGCGCTTTCCCTGCTCGAACTCCCTCACGACGGCGGGCATGCACATCCAGATAGCCGTACAGGCCGCCAGCAACAGCGACAGCACTGCCACAGGATTTGAATCAGAGACCAGGGCGAGGGCGGCCTGCCCTTCCTCCGCGCCCACCGCATGCGCCACCTCCGCGCCCACCGCATAGCCTGCAAGCGCCGTCACGCTGATACCGAGCAGCGCCAGACGCCCCCAGCGTTTCCGTTCCAGTGTCGCCCAGACCATGACCAGTACCAGCGGGGTAACGAGCAAGAAGCGCACCGAGTGCGTTATCAGGAGCGCCATCAGCAATTGATACGAAGCCAGCAATCCCCATCCGACAGCAAGCAATGTTGTCAGGGGATGGGCATTCGGCAATGCCCCCTGACGTACCGGGGTGTTTCCATCCGACATTTCTCAGGTCTCCTTCCTGCAGGGGAGGTTTCTCCTCCCTCTTCTTGGGCAATCCTCGTCCTCAAGGCGACTGAAAACTCTCTCTAAGAGAGACATCCGCAGCGTTATGGCATAGAAACGGAAACGCGGGCAGTGCAGTGGATATGGGAGTAGGTCGTTACAACGAGTAGTGAGTAGGCTCACCGGCAGGCAGAGGCGGCAAGTTGGCGTAGTCAGAGCGGCAGGAGCAGCGAGCGGCAGAGGCGACACGTATGCAGTAGTTTCCGGCAGCATCGCACAGAAACCTATCGATAGAGAGTATACCCTAACCCACACTTTTTTAGCATTACGAACCGATTTGGCTGGCGGTTGCTCTGGCAGACCACCCAGAGGTTGACCCCCTGGTAGATTGTCCGGCGGTTGAAAACCTCCGGCAGGAAAAAGCAAACGTCTTGCAGACGGAAATGCCCCAATCCCTTCACCATCTCTCTGCCCCTTGAGGCAACCTGACAAGGGAGAGTTACTGAACGCTTCGTCCGTAGGACGACCGCTTTTTCCAGCCCGGCACGTTCCTGTGCCGGGGAACGCACTCAAATCACTGCCAACCATCAAGGCATTTCCGTCTGGAAGACGTTTGCACTTTAACGACGGGGGTTTTCAACCCCCGGACAACTTACAGGCGGTTGAAATCCCTGGACAATCTTCAGGAAACTGTTCAGAACACCTTGCGGACGAAGTTCATGACACGGGCGGCAACCAGAACGCCGGTCAACGCGGCTCCGGCAGTGCGGGCCTTGCTCGTTACCATAAATCCGGCGCTGTTGGCGTTGCCGAGTAGGTTCTGCGTATGCACATGCACGAGGTTCGCCGTATTGGAAGCCTTCATCGCGATACCTTTGGCCTGCCCACTGACCCGCTTGACCTGTGTCCGCGCTTCCGTCAGTACCGGCATGACCTTCTTATACAGGAATAGCATTCCCACAACCAGAACCACCGACCAGACAATGCTGATGACAAAATAGATGGCGGAGGCGACTACCCACCAAGTCGGTACCTCTTGCATGTGTCTTCTCCTCTAAAACGCCTCGACAGAGGCATAGAATTTCAGTCAAAAGTGGGGCATGAAGAGCGCGTCAGGAAAAACTCCCGACGCGCTGTCCAGTTATACCTTCGCAGGAAGGAACCTGCCTGTTAGCCGACGTTGTTGACGCCTGAGTGGGCTTTGTCCGCCACACTGTCAATCGCATCGTTAGCCTTCTGCTGGCCCCGGTTGAGGACGGTCTGCGCCTGATCCGCGACCTGGCCCCACTTGTCTTTGGCCGTCTGCGCCACCGTAGTAGCCACATCGGAAGCCTTGTCTTTGTACTCGCCAGCCTTGTCGGTAATCAGGCGGCGGGTAGACTCGCCATCCTGGGGGGCATAGAGCAACGCGACCGCCGCGCCCGTCGCCGCACCGAGCAGGAAAAAGACCAGATTGCTTCCCCAGTTATCTTTGTTCATTGCTTTCGCTCCCTTGCCTGTAGATCAGGCATTTCGGTTGTTTAGTCTGCCTGCAACCAGCGTAAATATTGTGTCTGCTCGCCAATTGCGTTATCTTTACTACTGACGTACAGGCGAGCGGGTTTGTTCCCGGAAGACTCTTTTGTTGGCGTTCTATTCGCCTGCCGGGTGAAGGCGACGGACAATTGCGTCTACATCGTAGACGCAGCCGCCCCAGGTGCCACCGCCTACTGCCTGCAAAGCAGCCCACAGACGCGAATCGTCCGGCAGGTCCGGGTCGGGCGCGAGGTCCGGGCGCGGCGGACGCGCCGCCAGAACCCGTGTTCCCTCGTCCGCTCCGAACTCCGTATCTTCCCTTCCAATAAGGTTGACTGTGCCTTCCAGACGGCTGCGGTCAATCACGATCTCGATCAGGTCGTCGTCCAGCACCCGGCCAATCGGGCCTCCTGCCAGCGCTTCCGGTCCGATATGCCCGATGCAGGCTCCGGTAGAGACGCCGGAGAAACGGGCATCCGTCAGAACCGCAATGGTCTTGCCCCAGGGCAGGAACTTCAGCGCGGAGGTGATCTGGTAGATCTCCTCCATTCCCGCGCCCATCGGCCCTCGACAAATCAGCACCAGCACATCGCCCGGTCGAATCCGTTTTTCCGTTCCCTCTGGTGCGGAGGCGTCGTTATGGCCCGCTTTGATAGCGGCAATCGCCGCCCGCTCTGTGATAAAGACCCGTGCATGACCCTTTTTGCGATAGACGCCGTCCGCGTCCACGACCGAGGCGTCTATCGAAGTGCTTTTGATGACTGCGCCTTCGGGGCAGAGATTGCCGACCGGGAAGGTGACGGTCGAGGTCAGGCCCCGCTGTCTGGCCCGTTCGGGGGCGAGAATCACATCGTTCGGGTCTACACCGTCCTGTTCGCGCAGCCGCTCCCGTAGCCGCTCGCGCCGCTCAGAACGCTCCCACTCCTCGAGATTTTCGCCGAGCGTCTTGCCCGTCACCGTCAGGCAGTCTAATTCCAGCAGGCCGCGCTCCCGCAGATGCAGCATTACCTCCGGCACCCCGCCCGCAAGGAACAGCCGCACCGTCGGATGGTCGGTCGGGCCGTTCGGCAGGACATCCACGAGGCGCGGCACCGAGAGATTGATACGATGCCATTCCTCCACGGTCGGACGGCGCAGTCCGGCAGCGTGGGCGATGGCGGGAATGTGCAGCAGCAGATTGGTCGAGCCGCCGCAAGCGGCATGGACGGTCATCGCGTTGCGGACGGCGGCTTCCGTCAGAATATCGCGGGTGGTAAGGCCCCGTGCGTCCAGCGCCATCAGCGCGACTGCCGAACGCCGCGCCGCGTCCAGCCAGATCGGCTGCCCGGAGGGCGCGAGCGCCGAATGCGTCAGCGACAGCCCCAGCGCTTCCCCCACGACCTGTGCGGTCGCCGCCGTTCCGAAGAACTGACAGCCGCCGCCCGGCGTGGCGCAGGCGCGGCAGCCGAGTTCCGCCGCCTCTTTCAGGGTGATCTGTCCGTGCGCGTACCGTGCGCCGACGCTCTGGATTTTGCCCGCGTCCTCGCCGTTCTCGGCAGGCAGTGTCACGCCGCCCGGAACCAGTACGCTCGGCAGAAACGGTACCCCTGCCAGCGCAATCAGCATCGCGGGCAGCCCCTTGTCGCAGGTCGCCACGCCCAGCACCCCTCGTCGGTTCGGCAGGGACCGGATGAGCCGCCGGAACACAATCGCCGCGTCGTTGCGGTAGGGTAGGCTGTCCATCATCCCGGTTGTACCCTGCGAGCGCCCGTCGCAGGGGTCGGAGACGTAGCCTGCGAACGGCAGACCGCCCTGCGCCGCGATCTCTTTCGCCGCCGCTTCCGTCAGCAGCCCGACTTCCCAGTGACCCGTGTGGTAGCCGAGCGCGATGGGCATGCCGTCCACGTCGCGAATTCCGCCCTGTGTGCTAAGCAGCAGAAACTCGCGGCGGTTCAGTTCCTTCGGGTTCCAGCCCATGCCTGCGTTCTGCGAAAGCGCGAACACGTCGCCGCTTGGCCGTGAAATCAGCATTTCCGCCGTCAGGGGCAGTTCCCCGAGCGGCCCTTTCGCCTTCGTCTGAACCGCGTAGATATCTTCATTCGTCATCGTAAAAACGTTCCTATCATCGTCGCCGCGACCTCGTCGCAGGCTTTGTCCGCACCGCCGCCACCCTGATTGGTGGCTGCGACGACGGCGAAATCTCGCAGCGGGGCGATCCACACGACAGCGAAATTCTGATTGTTGCTTCCAGAGTGGGTTAGCACCTTACCGCCGCCCCAGGGCCGCTCGGTCACAATCCAGCCAAACGCATACTCCCCGCCGAACTGCGCGGTATGGAGATAATGGTAGGTGGTCGGTTTGAGCAGTTTGCTCCCGCCTCCCTCGCCCACCGTATGCGCCGTCGCGTATTTCAGCCAGTCCACCATCGAGCAATGCACCGTTCCCGCTGGCCCGATGACTTCAGGGTTGTCGCTGTATCTGCCCGGTCCTATCGGGAGACGCGGCCTATCCGTTGCCCGGTGCTGCCAGGGCTGATTGAGTTTGCCCGGTGTTCCCATTGCCTGAAATCCCGCCGACTTCATGCCGAGCGGCTTGAACAGACGGCGCGTAATCAGCTCTTCCCAGCCCTCGTTTGCCACTCTCTCCGCGATGATGCCAAGCAGCGCGAAATTTCGATTGGAGTAGAGGTACTGTGTGCCGGGTGCGCTCAGCGGCTCCTCCTGCAAAATTCGCTCCGCATAGACCTGCCGTTGCTCCCGAAAACTGCCAGGAATCTCATGCGACGCCTTGAAATCCATGCCCTTCGGCAGACTCTCCGCCGTGATTCCGCTGCGATGACACGCCAACTGCGCCAGCGTCACGCTCCGCAGGTCGGGGGCAATATTGCTCCGCAGTTCGGGAAAATAGGTGATCAGCGGGGCGTTCCAGTCCAGTTTATGCTCTTCCGCCAGCATCGCCGCCAGGGTCGCCGTCATGGACTTCGTGCAGGAACCGAGGTGAAACTGATCGTTCACCGTCACCGGGGTCGGTTCCCCTATCTTCCGCACTCCCGTCGCGCCCAAAGCCGCCATTCGTCCCTGATAGTAGACCGCGCCCGCCAGCGCAGGCAGGTCATGCCTCTTCCGAATCGGCTCCAGAATCGCCCCCACATCCCGCGCCCCGCTCGCAATCTGCTTCGCGTCCGCCGCCTGCCCCACCCCTGCCATCGCCAGACCTCCCGCACACACTGCCTTCACAAACTCTCGTCGTCCCTGTCGCATCTCCTTGCCCTCCCTCTCCGCATTACACCGCCGCCGCTCCCGAATCCTCCCCTCCCGCGCCTTCGCCAGAGACAACGCCCCTGTCAAGATAAGCGGCAATGCCCACAGAAAGCGTCCAGGAAAACATTGCCACGTTCTGCGAAAAATCGTATAATAGCGCCACAGTATCGGCTTGCTGACAGGCGAGGCGCGTTCTCTGCTCTGCGTATTTCCCAGGAAAGTGAGGAGTGAAATAGTATGGTGGCAGTAAGGTCTAAAGCCTATGTTTCGGCGCGGCAGTACCTGGATCAGGAGCGACAGGCGGAATACCGCAGCGAATACTGGGATGGAGAGATTGTGGGAATGGCCGGGGCTTCGCGCAGCCATAATCGCATCACGCGAAATCTAACTCGATGGCTTACGGCCCTGTTGGAGGGCAGCGGTTGTGAAGCGTTTGCTACGGAAACAAGAGTGCGTGTGCAGGAATGCAGCGCCTACTTCTACCCGGATATGCTGATCGTCTGCGGAGACATACAGGCGGACGAGGCCGATGTGGACACGATTTTGAACCCAACGGTTTTGATGGAGGTGCTGTCGCCTTCCACGGAGGCAGTAGATCGAGGCAAAAAACTAACCTGCTATCGTACCCTACCCTCACTGCAAACCTATGTGCTGATCGCGCAGGACACCCCGAGAATAGACCTCTACGAACGTCAGACGGACGACAGATGGATGCTCTCGACGCTAACCGGACTGAATGGCCGCCTGGTTCTGGAGGCTGTCGCCGTCACTCTTCCTCTCATGGACATCTATCGGAACGTAGAGTTGCCGTCCGCCGTCCTTTCACAGGAAGAGCCGCCTTTTCCTGCCTGATGGCAGCGCGAACGGGCGGCTTCCAGACGGTGGCCGGTTTTGCTCGTCTCTCCCAAGCCAAAGGTCGCCGTTCTCATCCTTCAAGGAGGCGCTATGGCTTTTGATTACACCGAGGATTTCAAGCACACGGATTTTCGCCAGCACCCGGAGCGCTATCGCATCGGCATCGGGGAGCAGGGCGTCCTGTTGGTAGAGCCTTACAAGTCGGAGATACTCCCCTACTGGCGCTTCAAGACGGTTGCGGAGGCGCAGGCGTCGGCAGACAAGATTTATGCCCTCTTCCTGGAGTACAAACAGGCGGGGGATTTCGTAGGAATGGACATGGCCCGTAAGTTCTTGCAGATGGGCTATACACGCGCCCGTCGCTATGCCAATCATCCGAGCGGGCACAAATATGCCCCGAGGGAACCGCAGGGCAGCCGCGACAGTCCGGCACAACGCGAAAAACTTCATCAGGCAGCGGATTGGGCCACCAGCGAGAAAGCCGAGGCCGCACGGGTTTTCTATGGACTCTACGTACAGGCCAGAGAAGATGACGACTACGTTCGGAGTAAGCAGGACCATCTCACGCGATACGGCAAATGACTGTGCCGCGCCCCTGAACTGCTATAATTCGTTTGACGGCGTATTTCCGATTATTTCTCACCACAGACGGCACTCGACGCCCTCAAATCCCGGAGGCAACGAATGGCACCCGCTCCCGCACACAGTTCTCTGCCAACAATCCTGCCGATATTGCGAAGACGGACAGGCGGACTTCGCTGGCTTGCCCTTTCTCTTGTCTGCACAGGTCTCTGCCGGAGCGGTACAACGGAAATGCGGGCATGGCCTCAGCCTCCGACACAAACAGGCGCGAAACCTACCGGCGCCGCGCTACACGCGCAAGCTCCGGCAGGAATGGTCTGGATTCTGGGCGGAGAGTTTACAATGGGCTGTTCGCATCCGGGCATGACCGATGCCCAGCCGCCGGTTCGGGTTGCGGTACACAGCTTCTGGATGGAGAAAACGGACGTAACGAACGCGCAGTTCGCGACGTTCGTCAAAGCGACGGGCTACGTGACCGTCGCGGAACGCGCCCCGAACCCGGCGGACTTTCCGAATGTACCGCGTGAAAAACTGGTCGCCGGGTCTATTGTCTTTACTCCTACGAGCAAGCCCGTTTCACTCGACAACGCCTTGCAGTGGTGGCGCTACGTGAAAGGCGCGAACTGGCGGCATCCGACCGGGCCACAGAGCAGCCTGAAAGGACTGGCCGCGCATCCGGTCGTACAGGTCGCCTGGACGGACGCCGTCGCCTATGCCCGCTGGGCGCACAAACGCCTGCCGACCGAAGCGGAGTGGGAGTTCGCGGCACGGGGGGGATTCGAGGGCAAAGCCTATGTCTGGGGCGATACCTTCAAACCCGCAGGGCGCTTCCGCGCCAACACGTTTCAGGGCAGCTTCCCGAACCGCAATACCGGCGCGGACGGCTATCTCCGCACCTCACCCGTGACCGCATTCCCGCCCAACGGCTATGGCCTCTACGACATGGCGGGCAACGTCTGGCAGTGGTGTGCGGACTGGTATCGCCCGGACACATATGCCCTGCTCGCCCTGCAAAAGCGGGTCATTCACGATCCTACCGGGCCAGCCAACAGCCTCGACCCGGACGAACCCGGTGTGAAGAAACGGGTGCAGAAGGGCGGCTCGTTCCTCTGTACCGACCAGTACTGCACCCGCTATATGCCCGGTTCTCGCGGCAAGGGCGAACCCGACAGCGCCTCCAATAACATCGGCTTCCGCTGTGTGCAAGATGCCGCCCCGTCTCTGCGTCATGCCGGAGTTGCGACGGACTGAGGTCCCCGCGCCGATGGCCTTGCCACCGACGCCATGCGCGAATAACAGGGGCGCATGGTGTTATCCGATGCCGACACAAATCCTCCGCGCAGAAGTCTATTTAGCAAATCGCCCTTGACAAGCGATAGGAAGTGGAGTATATTAATCAGGCCGCAGACAACAAGGTAGACATTTTGAAGCGCACATCCGTCTACTGACATTTTCACAGGCGACCGGGTTTTTGTTTTGGAGAGACGCGAAGAAAGTTCTCAATTCTCTCTTGACAAAGGCTCCGCAGTGTGGCATACTACACTGCTCTGCCCGATACCGCAAACGCGGACGGGTAGAAAAAAGAACCTTCATATCACGTATAGGACGATTTGTGTGGACTTTGTCCAATGAGAGTCTTGCGTGCCATAGTGACTTTGGAAAATCGAGCGAGGATCACGTTCGTATTCGTACGAACACCAAAACAACAACACCCCATCTTTCGAGATGGGTTCACATCAGTAATCTGATGGAGAGTTTGATCCTGGCTCAGGACGAACGCTTGCGGCGTGCCTAAGAAATGCAAGTCGAGCGGGGGAGCAATCCCTAGCGGCGTACGGTCGCGTAACACGGAAGCAACCTGCACGAAAGACCGGGACAACAGCTCGAAAGGGCTGCTAATACCGGATGTGTCCGTCTTTTCACATGATTAGACGAGTAAATCATTTATGGCTTTCGGAGGGGCTTGCGGCCTATCAGCTAGATGGCGGGGTAACGGCCCACCAT
>JBBRLP010000045.1:0-36648 GCA_038231295.1 Chthonomonadales bacterium | reverse complement strand
GTATCGCCGACGCCAGCGCCAACTCGGAGTTTATGGATACTGGAAAGCGGAGCAGGTAGACACTCCGTCAATGCCGTTACGGTTCGCTGCGTAGACAAGAATTAACCAAATGAAACGGAACGCACCCATTTGAAATCGAGTTCGGGCATGGCGGTTGTTTGGTCTGGAGGAGGGGCATGGCGGTTGAGGTCGTGGTGGGCGACTTGCTCAGTCAGCCGGTAGACGTCATTGTGAACGCCTGGAACCGCAATATCATTCCCTGGTGGCTGCTGCTGCCGCAAGGCGTTTCGGGGGCGATCAAGAGATGCGGCGGGCTAGCGCCATTTCGCGAAGTGGCGCGGCATGGCCCGATTCCGCTCGGGCAGGCCGTCCTTACGTCCGCCGGAACGCTGCCATTTCGCGGCATCATTCATGTCGCGGGTATCAATATGCTGTGGCGGGCGTCGGAGCGCTCGATTCGACAGTCCGTGCAAAGCGCAATGGAGATTGTCCGGGAGCAGGATTTTGCCTCCGTCGCGTTTCCGCTCATCGGGGCAGGCTCTGGCAGTTTCAGCGAGGCGAAATCGCTGGACATCATTCTGGATGAATTGCGGCAGATAGAAGCCGATGCCCGTGTACTCGTCGTTCAGTATCAGCGATAGCGCCATCCAGAAATTTTGAACGGCTGCTGCGAGAGTTCTTCTGTACTCTATTCGCCGAATAGATCGGCTAAGGCTGCGAGAACGGCTTTTTGCTCTGTATCGCTTAGTCGCCCCAGACGTTTGACAAGGCGAACCTTGTCCACGGTTCGCAACTGGTCTAGGACGACATGACCCGCTTTGCCTTCAAACTTACAGGATACTCGCGTGGGATAGATTTTGCCCTGAGTCGTCATGGGCGCGATGATGACGGTAGCAATGTGGCGGTTCATCTCGTCGGGAGAGAGGATCACACACGGTCGGGTCTTGCGAATTTCGCTGCCGACCGTGGGATCCAGGTTCACCAGGCAGACATCGAAGCGTTTGGTCACCACTCCCATTCGCTGCTCTCCCATTCCGTTAAGGATAGGCCGTCCTCGTCCAGCAAGCGGTCATCGTCCGCTTGCGCCATCGCCTGAAATGACGCCTCCCACCCCGCACGTCGAGCCTGTATCGAGCGTATGACCAACTGCCCGGACATCGCTTCGACTTCGACTTCCCCGGTTAACCCCGCTTGCTCCAAGAGTAGTTTCGGGATGCGAATTCCCTGTGAATTCCCGATCTTGATGAGATGCGACTTGACGAGTATGCTCATAATCAGCGGCCTGCCTTGTTCCAGAAGTAATTACATTGTATCTCCACTGCAAGATTCTGTCAACACGCACCGAACGCAAAAAGGTCTTTACTCCGAGCAGGCGGCTCCAATCCCATTCACAACCGGTCAAAGCAGAGTATAATGATTGCGTTCGGGAGGGGCTGTCTCAGGCATCTGTTCCACGCGATTCTCCATACCCGATGGAAAACTACCTACCTGCACCCTCCAGAGAGGGAACGGGGCGAAGAGAGAAACCATGACCGAAGAAGAGAAACGGGTTCTGGAAGCGCGGGACCATGTCGCAGACTGGAAGAAGTGGGGGCCGTATCTGAGTGACCGCGCCTGGGGAACCGTGCGGGAAGATTATAGCCCGGACGGCTCCGCATGGGACTACTTCCCACACGACCACGCCCGTTCGCGCACCTACCGCTGGAACGAGGACGGACTGCTCGGCATCTGCGACCGGCGGCAGTTCCTCTGCTTTGGCCTCGCTCTCTGGAACGGCAAAGACCCCATCCTCAAAGAACGTCTCTTCGGCCTGACCGGGCCGGAAGGCAATCACGGCGAAGATGTGAAAGAGGTCTACTTCTACCTCGACTCCACGCCCTGTCACTCCTACATGAAGGCCCTCTACAAGTATCCCCATCTCGCCTATCCCTACGAGCAACTGGTGCGCGAAAACGCGCAGCGTGGGCGGGAGGTCGGAGAGTTTGAGCTGATGGATACGGGTGTGTTCGACGAAAACCGCTATTTCGACGTGTTTGTGGAGTACGCCAAACTCGACCCGGAAGATATGCTGATTCAGATCACGGTCGTCAATCACGGCCCGGACGCCATGCTGGAACTGCTGCCCAATCTCTGGTTTCGCAACACCTGGAGCTGGGGCAAGGTCGTCGCCCGTCCGAAACTGAGCCTGCCACAGCCCGCGAAAGACGGTGTCCTCACCCTGCGGGCCGAGCATTCCGAACTGGGAATTCGTTTTCTGCACTGCGACGCGACGGAGAACAGCCCCGAACCCCTGTTTACGGAGAACGAGACGAACGCAGCGCGGCTGTTTCCGCCCTATGGTCAGAATTCCACGCACTACGTCAAGGACGCCTTCCATAATTACCTCATCGAGGGGCGAACCGATGCCGTCAACCCGGACAACATCGGCACGAAGGCCGCGCTGCGCTATCACCTCAACCTCTCTGCCGGAGAGACCCGCACCGTCCGCCTGCGCCTGAACGCCCATAAGACGATGAGCGACGCCCTGGGAATGGACTTCGACACCATCCTGAAGCAGCGCAAGCACGAAGCCGATGTTTTCTACGCCACCCAACTGTCTCCCGCCCTCTCCGAGGATGCGCACAACGTACAGCGGCAGGCGTTTGCTGGCTTGCTCTGGAGCAAGCAGTTCTACAACTATGCCGTAGACGACTGGCTCGACGGCGACCCCGGCCTGCCTCCGCCCCCACCGCAGCGCAAACATGGGCGCAACCACGAATGGCGGCACCTCGACAACGCCGACGTCTTCTCCATGCCCGACGCCTGGGAGTATCCCTGGTACGCCGCCTGGGACCTGGCCTTCCACTGCCTTCCGCTCGCGCTGGTAGACCCCGGCTTCGCCAAGCGCCAGCTTCTGCTGCTCTGCCGCGAATGGTATATGCACCCCAACGGCCAACTTCCAGCCTACGAATGGGCATTCGGCGATGTCAACCCACCGGTACACGCCTGGGCCGCGTACCGCATCTATAAGATCGAGCGGCGCATGACGGGCGTTGGAGACCGGGACTTTCTGGAGAAGATTTTCCACAAACTCCTGCTCAATTTCACCTGGTGGGTCAATCGCAAAGACCCCAACGGCCTCAACGTTTTTCAGGGCGGCTTTTTGGGCATGGACAACATCGGTGTCTTCGACCGCAGTGCGAGGCTTCCCGAAGGCGGCTTCCTCGATCAGTCCGATGGCACGGCCTGGATGGGTTTCTACAGTCTCACCATGATGAGCATGGCGCTCGAACTGGCCCGCGAAAACCGGGTCTATGAGGATGTCGCGACCAAGTTCCTCGAACACTTCCTCTATATCGCCGGAGCCATGAACAACTTGGCCGGGGAGGGCATCGCGCTCTGGGACGAGGAGGACGAGTTTTTCTACGATGTTCTCCGTATGCCCAATGGCAACGCCACGCGCCTGAAGGTGCGCTCACTGGTCGGGCTAATGCCGCTGCTGGCCGTAGATACGATGGAGCCGGAACTGCTGAATATGTTCCCCGGATTCCGCGACCGGCTGGAGTGGTTTCTGCAGAACCGTCCGGATCTTGCGGGCCTCATCTCCCGCTGGACACAGCCGGGATCGGGAGAACGCCGTCAGTTCGCCCTCGTGCGCGGTCACCGCATGAAACGCCTACTGCGCCGAATGCTCGACCCCAACGAGTTTCTGAGCGAGCACGGCATCCGCTCCCTGAGCAAATTCCACGAAAGCAACCCCTACTCGATCCAGATTGAGGGCACGTCTTATGGCGTGGACTACGAGCCTGCCGAATCCCGAACGGGCATCTTCGGCGGCAACTCCAACTGGCGCGGCCCCATCTGGTTCCCGATCAACTATCTGCTTATCGAAGCCCTCCAGCGTTTCCACTACTACTACGGCGACGATTTCCTGGTCGAATGTCCCACCGGTTCGGGTAAGATGCTGACCCTGTGGCAGATCGCGCAGGAGCTTTCCCGCCGCCTGACCCATCTCTTCCTGCGTGACGAGAACGGCAAACGCCCCATCTACGGCGACAGCGACAAATTCCAGAACGACCCGCATTTTCGCGACTATCTCTTCTTTCACGAGTATTTCCACGGAGATACCGGCGAAGGTCTGGGCGCAAACCATCAGACTGGCTGGACGGGCCTCGTCGCCAAACTCATCCAGCAGAGCGGCGAATAGCGACGCAGGAAGGAAGAAGGACGATGCCCGCCACAAGGTTCGCATCGTCCCTCTCGACCAGATCAATTCACACGGGCGAACACACAATTGTCTCCTCAAGGGGATGGCGGAATTAATTCCTCCGCTGAATGATCTTCTGCCAAGCTTCCTTCGGAAACGTTCACCCTTCAAATATGAACGTATGCTTGTCGTCGTTCTGGGGCATTTCGAGATAGATAATCTCGTTTTGTTCTGTCGTGGAGACGTTCTCTGAATGCGGACGAAAGCCAGCCTCATAGGGTTTATCCAACGGATCGGAACCATCCTTCCCCTGGCCTGCGTTGACACTGCTCTCCTCCAAAATGCAGGAAAGCACGAACGGCCCGCTATGGGGAGGAGCCTTCACGGAGAGAATGACCACAGTATTCGGACTATAAACGATTTCCGTCTCGGGATGACCGCTGAAGCGGTGCATCGTTCCGAAGTATCTTGCGTATTTCCCGGTTGGCGGCCCCACGTATTCGAGGTGAATCAGATATTTGCTGGCGCGAATCGTTTTTCCACCGGGTTGTGATGGGGCGGCGGGGGCGACTTGTTCGATTCGGAAGAGCCTGCCAAGAATCGGTATGTCGGAGAGAAACGGCACACCACGTGTGGCAGGGGGCAGCGGGGGTGAGATGCGAAAAAGATGCCCCAGGTACGGTATGTGGGAGAGTACGGGAACCTCTCGCGTCGGGTCAGACGCTGCTGGAGGGGGCGGAGTGGTGCCTTCTGCCGGGGGAGGCGTTGTGGGAGCCTGCGGGGAAGCGGAAGGCGTGGCGAACGGATCCGCCGTTGGGCGTGGAACAGCGGGAGTCGGCGGAGCTTTTTTGCCGGAACGCTTGGCTTTCCTGCTCGGCGCGGGAACCGCGAAGGGAGCGGTTGGGTCGGCAGGCGTGAGGCTAGGCGAGGGAGAAACCGGGGCGAGGGCGTCGCTTTTCCTGGTCGCGGGAGGAGTGACCGGAGAGGCGAACGGGTCAGCGGGAGTAACGGCAGGCACCGGGGGCGCAGACAGACCTTTTCTGGCTTTTGGAGTGGCTGACCGCAGGGGAACAGGAGCGATGGCAGGGTCTGCGGCAGTGCGGGGCTTCTTTTGGTTTCGCGAACTACGCCGCGCCGGAGCGGGCGTGGGCGCGGTCGGGTCCGCAGCCGCAGGAACAGGTGGCACGGTAACGGCAGGTGGCGCAACAGAGGCAGGCGGCAGTGCAGCCGGGGGCGTGGTGACGGCAGGCGGTGGGGTGAGTGCAGAGGGCGCGGGGGGCGTAGTCTGCGCGGAGACACGCCAGGGAACGATGACACCCAGACTGAACGTGAACAGAATCAGGCTGATGGCGACCCGGTAGGGTGGTTTGGCAGAAGGCACATTTTTCATCGCGGAGAGTCTCCTTTTCAGGGTGCGGTAGGATTCGGTCATGCCGACCATGCCGAAGCCACGGGACGGATGCGGGCGGCAGAAGGCAGCGACACGCACCAGCAGGCTGCCGTATTCGGCGGAGGCGGCTCCAGTGAGGCGCAGAGCCATCTCATCGCAGGCGATTTCCTGCGCCATACTCAGTTCACGCCTGGCCAGCCAGACGAGCGGATGAAAGCCGCAGACCAGGCGGGTGAGCAGGGGAAGCCAGCCCCAGAGCAGATCGCGTCGCTGTACGTGCGCCAGTTCATGGGCCAGCATCAGGCGCAGTTCTTCCCGTGTGCAGGTCTCCAGCAGGCGCGCAGGCAGCACAATCGTCGGGCGAAAAATGCCGATGAGCAGCGGGGTCTCGGTCGCTTCACTGGCGAGTAGGCGTGGCACACGTTTCAAGCGTAGGTCGTGGCAGAGCATGGCGTTCCAGAAATCCAGCGTATCACTTTTGAGAGGAACGCAGGCAGACCGCAGCCTTCGCGCCGCCCCTCACTGCCGAAACGCTCTGACACTCTGCCAGACTAAACTCCCGGCCCATAGCAGCCCCAGCCAGGCGGCACCGGTGAGCGCGACGGAGGGCGCAGCAACGGCTTCCGAGGAGAGAGCGGCGGGCGCGGCTTCTCCGGATGCGGACAGAGGCATCGTGGGCAGGGCTTCCGGCAGTGGGGCGTAGGTCGCAGGCAACGCCGCCTCCGGCACGGAAGATTCCGCCAAAGTGTGAGCAGGCGGGAAGACAGACGCGAGACGAGCCTGCTGTTCCGGTGGGAGCAGTGGCAGGTCTAATGTTGGCAGCCAGAGCAGGGCGAGCAGCAGTTTCAGGAAGGCCAGCCGCCAGAGCCAGCTGCGTGTCGGCGCGGAGAGACGGGGCAGCAGTCGGCAGAGAACCCAGACGCACACGAACGCCAGTCCACCCTGCCCGCTGGCCCGCAGTAATGTCGGCAGTCCGTTCGCTGCCAGCGTGTTGATCGTTTCCATGCCGGAAGACATCGCCTCAACCCTCCTTTCGCTGCTTCTCCAGTTCCGCCACCAGACGCTTCAAATCGTCCAGTTCCTCATCGCTGACATGGGCTTCCTGCGTGAGGAACGCCACAAACGGCGAGACCGAGCCGCCGAGCGCCCGACTCACGAAGTCACGCACCAGCGACTGCTGCAAGTCGTCCTTCGGGATGGCAGGCGCGTAGTGGTGCAGTCCCTTCACCTGTTCGCGCACCAGATGTCCTTTGCCGCGCAGCCGCTCCATGAGCGTCAGGACGGTGGTACGGGCGTACTCGTTGGTCTGCGCGAAATGCTCGGCGACCTCGCGCACAGTGACGGGGTGATGATCGTTGATATAACTGAGTATATTCAGTTCGGCTTTGCTGATAGGTGTGGGCATCCGCACAGGCCAACCCTCCTGACTATGTTTGTCGTCAAGCCTATAGACGACGTTCGTAGTCAGGAAGTTTCAGCCTTTTTCGCGGTTATTTTCGATGTCGTTGGGGAGTTACTGACCAGTGTGCCAGAGGGCGAGGAGTTCCTGTTCGCGTTCGGGCTTGAGGCCCGCACGCAAGGCGTAGTCGGCGGGACGGGCGGTCGCCCAGGTCAGGGTATCACGCACGATTTCGGTGAGGGGGCGGAAGGTGAGGCCGTCTGCTATGGCCTTCGCGCAGTTCACGGTGCTGAACCCGGCCTCGTCGCCCTCCTCCGCGACCCAGCAGGGCAGGTCTACCCATCCCTGCACCTCATTCGCGTCGAGGAATGCTTTCGAGGCCCAGCGAAACGTCGCGTCGCTGCCGCTCACGCTTCGGCAGGTCTCCAGCAGTTCGCGCATGGTAAGGCGATAGTCGGGGCCGGTGGCGTTGTAGATGCCGACCTTGTTCTGCTCGACCATGCGGATATTCCACTCGGCCAGGTCGCGCACATCAATGATCTGAGTGCCGTCTTCGGGCGGCGGCGCGAGGACATCGCCGCCCTGCGCCACGCGCACCGGCCAGTAAGTGAAGCGGTCGGAGGGATCGTGTGGGCCAACGATGAGGCCGGGGCGAATGTTGAGCGTCCGTCCGGGAAAGGCGCGTTCCGCCGCCTGCTCGCACAGCACCTTGAGCGGCCCGTAGCTCTCCCCGGTCACCTGCTCAATCGTCTCGTCTTCCATCGTGGCTTCCTTGCCACTCTCGTCCATGTTCGGCTGCGCGAAACCGGCGTAGGCGGAGATGGACGAGATAAAGGTGTAGTGCGCGGCGGCATCCTTCAGCAGTTCCGCAGAATCCCTGACCACCCGGGGAAAGTAGCCGCAGGTGTCTATGACGGCGTCCCAGGTACGGCCTTTGAGCGCATCGAGTCCCCCGTCCCGATCCCCAATCAGCTTCTCCACCTCCGGGAACCAGTCGGCATTATGCTTGCCCCGGTTGAAGAGCGTGACGGTGTGGTCTCGCTCCAGCGCCGATTCCACGAGGGCGTGGCCCAGGAAAATGGTGCCGCCCAGAATAAGCAGTTTCATGTGATGTCCTCTCTGCAAGTCTACGGGGCGACGGGCTGCCCGTTTTCGCGCACAGTGGGGAAGTGGCGGCCTTTGAGAATCTCTCCGGGCGCGACTTCGACGTTGTGTTCGACCAGATGCGTTTTCGCCGGGTCTTTTTCGTAGCGGGTGTAGCCCGGCATATAGTGGACGGCGATGGCGGGCCGTCCGTGAGCGGAGCGGTTGGGCGGGGAGCCGTGCCAGGTGAGGCAGTGGTGGAACATCACTTCGCCTTTCTTGACTTCGCAGGGAACGGGTTCGATCTTTGTCCCTTCCGGCAGCAGCGACAGGTCAGGCGTCGGGGAGAAGTCCACCGGATTCGTGCCGATAGTCCCGCCTTTGTGCGCTCCCCAGCGGTGACTGCCCGGCACCATCCACATACAGCCGTTCTCAATCGTCGCATCTTCCAGAGCCATCCACGCGCTGACGAGATCGGCGGGCTGAATGATAGGCCAGTAGGGATGATCCTGATGCCAGTCGGTCGGCCCTCCGACGAAGGGCGGCTTGTACTGCACCTGATCGTGCCAGACACGCACGGTGTCTGTTCCCATGAGCTGCGCGATCATGGCGGTGACGTCCGGATTGTAGAGATGGCGGCGGAACAGGTCATCGGCCTCCCAGATATTCACAATCTGTATCACGACCTTCTCGTCGCTGCCGCCCATGTTCCGCACTGCCTCGGCCTTCCCCGCCGACTGTCCCTCAATGACCGCGAACATCCGCTCACGCAGTCTGTCCGCATCCCCTTCACTCAGTGTACTCTGCGCCTTCAGAAAACCCTGTTCTTGAAAACTGTGAATCTGTTCCGCCGTCAACATTGCCGTCTCTCCTTTTGAACGGGATCGTTCCGCTGTTCTTGCGGATAGTTTCTTTTGCGGTTCTCATTTTCCTGCCCAGAACCGTCAAATCCCGTACAGAATGGTTACTCTGGAATTTCCGGATCACACCAAAACAGTGAGAAAGACGACGGGCGGGCATAGCAGGGCTTTTTCCAGCGCAGGAAATCATTCCTGCCTAAATGCTCGGCACCGCAAACGCACGGGCGGCGGCGGATGTGTTCCTGAAATCCCCTGTTTTCTTGATCAGGAAAACAGGGGATTTCAGGGAAATCTATCGGGCCGGACAGGACGCGCAGAGGAGTTAGGGGACGACGAAGGTGTTGGTAAGGGTACCGATGCCGGAAATGGTAACGGCGGTGACATCGCCCGGTTTCAGGAAGATGGGCGGGTTGCGGAAAACGCCGACGCCGCCGGGAGTCCCGGTGGAGAGAATATCGCCGGGCAGCAGAGTCATGGTCTGCGAGAGATGGGCAATCAGGTAGGGGATGCGGAAGATCAGGTTGCTCGTGTTGGAGGTCTGCATCGTCTGGCCGTTGAGGGTCAGGGAGATGGCGAGGTTATGCGGGTCGGAAATCTCGTCGGCGGTCACGAGCCAGGGGCCGATAGGCAGAAAGCCGTCCGGTGATTTGCCACGCACCCACTGGCCGTCGCCCTTCTGAATGTCGCGGGCGGTCACGTCGTTGGCGCAGAGGTACCCGGCGACATGGCGCAGTGCGTCCGCCTCGGCGATGTCGCGTCCCCCACCGCCTTCGCCCCCGATGACGACGGCGAGTTCCGCCTCGTAATCAATCATCGGCGAGACCTTCAGCAGGCGCACCTGCCCGTTCGGATCGTTGATGGCGGTGGCGTATTTCGAGAACAGAATGGCGCGTTCGGGAATGGGTTGGTTCTGCTCCGCGCAATGGTCACGATAGTTCTGGCCGATGCACATGATCTTGCCCGGATCGCCGACCGGAGCCAGCAACTGCACGGAATCGAGCGCGACTTTCGCCCCCGTCGGCGGGTCTGCTATGACGTCCTGTGCGTCCTTCATCCCTGCCGCGCCCCGCGCCAGAAACACGCTCATCGAAAGGGGAAACCGGGTTTTATCCCATGTCACCAACTGAAAATCCACGATGGTCGCGCCGTCCGCCATCAGTGCGCCCGTCGCGACGCGACCGTCTTTCTCGAATCGAACCAGTTTCATTGCCCGCTCCTTCGCATAGTGTCGTTTGCTCTCTTCTGTTCGCCGCAGGCAGCGGTTTTCCCTACTGTTTCTACTATTTTGCTCCTGCGCTCCGCAGACGTTGCGCGATGTCGGTGTGCTGACGCTGAATAGCCCATTGCAGCGCGGTGAGGGTCTGGTAGTCGGCGAGCGAGACGTCCGCGCCGTGCGCGAGCAGCAGGTCGGCAATCTCCCTCTTACCCTCTTTCGCCGCGCCGATAAGGGCCGTCTCGCCGGTATCGTCCTGTGTATTCACGGCAGCCCCTTTGTCCAGAAGCCCCTTCACCAACTTCGCATCACCCCGCGCCACCGCCCACATCAGAATCGTCGCCCCGCCCTGACCCTTTTGGTTGACATTCGTCGTACTTTTCAGCAGCCGTTGTGCGAGCTGGGGATGTCCGGTTTCCAGGGCAATCAGCAGCGCGTTCTTCCCGGCAATATCGGAGGCGTCCACGTTCGCTCCCTTTGCCAGCAGCGTCTCGATTATTTTGCTGTCGCCATGTTGAATAGCCCACATCAGCACGGTGCGGCCCTGCGCGTCTCTGGCGCTCACGTCCCCGGAAAGCTTCAGCAGCAGTTTCGGCACCTCTGGGCTGCCTGCGTTGTCTGTCAGGGAATAGGAGGTCGGCGTTCCCCCGGCATTGTCTTTCCGCTTGACATCGGCTCCGTGCTTCAGCAGCAGATTCACGAGAGCCAGATCACCCATAGAAGCCGCCTGCATGAGCGCGGTTGTTCCCGCCTCATTGGCTCCATCCACAGCCGCACCTTTCTCCAGCAGCAGGCGGACGATTTCGTGATTGTCAACGCGGGTGGCCATCGTCAGGGGCGTCTCTCCGCTCAGATTTTTCCCGTTCGGCTGCGCTCCCTGCGCCAGGAACTCCTTCACATGGCGCACATCGGCAGCAGCGATTGCGTTGAGGAGTTGCTCCTGCTTGCTCAACTGAACCCCGGCGCGGGCCGCCTTCGCGAACAGATACCACCCGAACGCGACCAGCCCCAGCATCATTATCGCCAGCAGGCATCCATAGAGATTGCGCCGCGTGTTCATATTGTGTGGTTCCTACGGCTGGCCCTGAGTGTTAAACTCCGGGCAGCCTCTATTCCAGTCCGGCTTCGGCGAGTTCGATGGCATGGACGAGGGCGCGGGCCTTGTTGACGCACTCCTGATACTCGTTGGCGGGAACGGAATCGGCGACGAGACCGCCGCCTGCCTGAAGATAGGCGGTCTGACCGTCCACGAGCATGGTGCGAATGGCGATGGCGACATCCATATCGCCGGAGTAGCTGATGTAGCCGACGGAACCTGCGTAGAGGCCGCGCCGGGTCGGCTCCTGCTCGTCTATGATCTCCATCGCCCGCACTTTGGGCGCACCGGAGACCGTGCCATGCGGGAAACAGGCCCGCAGCATGGTATAGATGTTCTGATCCGGGCGCAGGTGACCTGTCACGTCCGAGACGATGTGCATGACATGGGAGTAGCGTTCAATCGTCATCAGTTCGTTGACGTGAACGCTGCCATACTCGCAGACCCGTCCCAGATCGTTGCGGCTCAGGTCTACCAGCATGATATGCTCGGCGCACTCCTTCGCGTCCGCCAGCAGTTCCTTTTCCAGACGGCAGTCCTCTTCGGGAGTCGCGCCGCGTGGGCGGGTTCCGGCGATGGGGCGGAGGCGGGCGGTGCCGCGCTCGACGGAGACCAGAATCTCCGGTGACGTCCCGATGACTTTGCGCTCACCGAGGTTGAGGTAGAACATATACGGCGAGGGGTTGACGGAGCGCAGAGCGCGGTAGAGATCGAAGGGTGGGGCGTCGAACGGCACGCGGAACCGCTGCGACAGGACGATCTGAAAGGCGTCTCCCGCCAGAATATAGTCCCGGCATCGCTCGACCGCCGCTTCGTACTCCGGGCGCGGAAAGAGAGATTCGACTTCTACGGCGGTGGATTCGCGGGAGGGAGGGGCGAGCAGACCGGCGGGATGGGGCGTTCGCAGGCGGGCGATGAGCGCCTCGATTTTGCTCACGGCATCGTCGTACGCCGCGCCAGCCTCCCCGGTGATATGGGCATTGCAAACGACTTTGACGCGGTGCCGCACATGGTCAAAGATCAGCAGCGTATCGGTGAACAGGAGACAGGCGTCGTCCACATCCAGTTCATCGGGATTGGAATCGGGAAGGTTCTCGAAGAAGCGGACGATGTCGTAGGCGAAGAAGCCAACCGCGCCGCCGCAGAAGCGGGGCAGATCGGGGGACTCGACATAGGTATAGCGGGCCAGCAGCCCTTCGACCAGGGTGAGTGGGTCTTCATCCGGCCCCATCGTCAGGGTGCAGACCTGTCCGTTCTCCTGCACGGTCGCTTGACGGCCCTTGCTGCGGAAGATAAGGGAGGGATTGCTGCCGAGGAACGAGTAGCGGCCCATCCGTTCGCCGCCCTCCGCGCTCTCCAGCAGGAAGGAACAGCCGTTGCTCATCGCCTCTTCCGTCGCGGTCAGTTTCTCAAACGCCGAGACGGGGGTCAGGCGGTCGGCGAGAATTTCGCGATATACGGGAACCAGATTGCCGCGCCGGGCGCGGGCCAGAAACTCTTCACGATCCGGGACTACCATACTGCACCAGTGCCGCCTTTCGCGCAACGCGCCCGCAGCCGGACAGAAGGTGACCGGGGGCGTTTCAGGGTTGGCAGTCATTATACCCGAAACGCCCCCGCAGGCTTCTCACAGAGATCAGTGGCTCCGGCGTTCCCGTGCCACTTCGAACTGCTGTTCACGCTGCATCTGGTCGGTGGTGGTAAAGCCGCTGTTCTGGTGAACGGCGTCTCAGACGAACAGGCCGCCAATCGCCACCGCGACAATCAGCCACAAAAATTCCGCGGAGGCGAACCAGGGCTGCCAGCCACAGCTATAGCATTTTTCGGAAGAGCGGCCAAGGGGTTTATTACAGGATGGGCACGGACGGGAGGAACGCGATACAGGCGATGGGTCTTGCATGATGGTTTTTCCTTGCGCTTGCAGAACACACTATTTCGGGCCGCGTCATCATCGTCGCTTCTCTATTAGTGACGCGCAAGCAGGCGTTTAGTTCAGACCATCGGGTTAAATTTCAGGGAAATCAAGCCCGGCAATTCCTGACCGAAGGAAATTCCTCCCACGTTATCAGTCGGCGTACTCCATGTGGTTGTCTTTGTCGCGCAGCATGACGCTGGAGGTCGCTTCCGCCAGTGGAATCTCCATCGTGCCGCCGCCGGTGAAATCGAGATGCAGCGTCGTGTCCTGCTGCCGCACCGCCGCAATCGTTCCGCCCGTCACCGCGCTGTTCTTATTTCCGGCGGTCTTGACCTTCAGGGTCGAGCCATCGGTAAAGTGAATCAGCAGCGCCCCGTCCTGATTCTGCGTTCCCTGAATCGTGCGCCCCTTGATGACTGCCGTCAGCTTATGATTACTCGCCATTGCGTCCTCCCTCTATCTGGTTCAGATGGTCTATTGTAGCACGGGGAAATAACTGTGTGAGACAAAAAAGCCCCTTCTCCCGGATTTTGTGGGAGAAGGGGACGGAAGGTTAAAGGACTACTTCTTGCGCGGGCGTTTGGGGTCTTTGCCAGCGTCGGGTTTGCCGCCGCGTCGTGCGCCCCGGTCGAAATCGTCCGGGCCAGCGTCGCGCCCGGAGCGGTAGGGCTGTACCCAGGGCGGAGCGTTGTCACGGCGCGGCGGGCCGGAGTCCGGCCCCGGACGGTTGCCTTCGTAACGATTACCGCCGAACTCTCTGCCGCCATCGCGATTGCCGTAGTTACGGGGCGGGCCATCGCCCTGCGGACGGAAGGGCCGTCCGCGATCCGGTTCCGGCGGGCCATCTGTGCGGGGTCGGGCGACCTCGGCGTAGACTTTCTTGCCGCGCAGCTTGGTGCGGTTCAGGGCCTCGATGACGCGGTTCGCCTCACCCTCCGGCACTTCGACGAACGTGCTGCGATCCAGAATCTCAATCGCGCCGATGGCGTTTCCGGCGATACCGGCCTCATTCGCAATGGCTCCGACAATATCGCCGGGCCGCACACCGTCCTGCCGACCGATCAGCAGGAAGAGCCGGGTCATACCCTGCTCCGCCTGGGTCTGAGGCAGATCGGCGGCGGCGATGTCGTAGTCTTCCGCGCCCTTCTGGCCCTGCCACAGCATCTGAAGCGCGGCAGCGGCGATCTGAGGCGCGTCGTACTTGCCCTCTTCGATCAGTTCCCCGACCGTCACCAGATAGCCGTCGCAGTTGCCCTCCGCAAGCGTCTGGCGCAGGCGGTCTTTGAACAGTTCGCGACGACGGGCCGCGATGTCGCCGACCGTTGGGACACGGGCGGGCAGGATCGGCGCGTTAATATAGCGTTCGATCTGGCGGAGTTGGAAACGCTCGCGAGGCGAGACCAGCGTGATGGCATCTCCCGTGCGTCCGGCGCGGCCCGTTCTGCCGATGCGGTGAATGTAGGCTTCCACGTCCCAGGGAATATCGTAGTTGATGACATGGGTCACCTGGTCAATATCGAGGCCGCGTGCCGCCACGTCTGTCGCAATCAGCAGGTCGGCCTGCCCGGAGCGGAAACGCGCCATGACGCGGTCACGCGCCGCCTGATTCATGTCGCCGTGCAGGGTCTCCGCCTGATAGCCGCGCATCTGAAGCGACTCGCCCAGGTCGTCCACATCGCGGCGGGTGCGGCAGAAGAGGATCGTGCTGCCCGGTGTCTCCATGTCCAGAATGCGGGTGAGCGCCTCGACCTTCTGGGAGGGCGGGACTTCGTAGTAGGTCTGAGTCACCAGCTCAACCGTGCGGCGCTTGCTCTCGATGGTGACACGCTGCGGGTCGCGCAGATAGGTGCGGGCCAGCGCCGCGATGCGCGGCGGCATGGTCGCGGAGAAGAGCGCGGTCTGACGCTCGTCCGGCGCGGCCTTCAAAATCTCTTCGACGTCTTCGAGGAAGCCCATGTTGAGCATCTCGTCGGCCTCGTCCAGCACCACCATCTTCACGCCGCCCAGCTTGAGCGTCCCGCGCCGCAGGTGGTCGAGAACGCGCCCCGGCGTTCCCACGACGATGTGCGCTCCAAACGAAAGCGCCCTGAACTGGCGGTCAATCGGCTGCCCGCCGTAGACCGGAACGACCCGCAGGCGGCAGTATTTGCTGAGGTTGTGCGTCTCCTGCGCCACCTGAATACAGAGTTCGCGGGTGGGCAGCAGGATAATGGCCTGGGGATGCTGGACCTGCGGGTCGAGCAGTTCGGCAAGGGGTAGGGCGAACGCGGCGGTCTTCCCCGTTCCGGTCTGTGCCTGCCCGATGAGGTCATGCCCCGCCATAAGAATGGGGATGGACTGCTCCTGAATGGGGGTCGGGGCCTCGAAGCCTGCTTCGATGATGGCCCGCATCGTGTTTTCGCTGAGTTTCAGGGCGCGGAACGCGGCAGCCTGCACCTCTGGTTCAACGGTTTCTTCCTCGGTCGGCTGCGTAATTTCTGCGGCTTCCGGCGCGGATTGCTCCGCTGCCTGGGGCGTGGGGGTCTCTTCGCTCTCCACCGTCTCGGGGGCGAGCGGGGCGACCGCTTCGGTGGTCGCAGGGTCTGCCGGTGTCTTCTCAGCGGTCTTGCCTGCGCCAGCGGTCGTCTTTTTGCTTGTTTTGATAGGACTCATAACGTATCGGGGTTCCTTTTCTGTAAGTGCCGTACCATTATACCCTAACCGGGTTAAGGAATGGGTTAAGAGCGGCGGCAACGCGAGAAACTTGCCCCTGAACGCCGCAAAAACGGGACACCCGCTATGGTATAATTCGTTGAGACAGAGCGCATCTCAAGGAGCATCTGCATGATTAAAATCGAACTCGAACTGAACGATTTGACTTTCGCCCAGGCACGAACTCAGGCGTCCATTCAGCAGATCACGGTAGAAAAACTCTTCGCCAATATTCTGGAGCAGCAGGTGAGTTCATTGCCTGCACACTCCGGCTCTATGGGCCTCTTCGCCGACGATCCTGATATGATGGATCACGTCATGGAGATGGTTCGTGTCGAGCGCGAAACGCCACTTACCGAGGTAACTGAGATTGAATAGATCGCTGTAGACAGCGCCAAACTGTGGCAAACCCGCGATACTATCGTTTAAGGAAGAGATAAGCGCAGTGGCCCCGACTGTTTATGGTCGGGGCCGTTTGTATTGCTGCGGAGAAACGAGGTCAGCGCTGTTCTATGGGGAGCCAGGGGAGGTTGTTCGGGCCGATGTATTCGAGGCGGGGGCGAATGATTTTCTGGCCGGGTTTGTACTGCTCGAACATGTGGGCGCACCAGCCGGAGGTGCGGCTGAGGGCGAAGATAGGCGTATAGAGGCGCATCGGCAGTTCCATCTCGTAGTAGCAGGAGGCGGAGAAGCAGTCTACATTGGCGTAGATGCCCTGTTTGCCAGCGGCCAACCGCTCCGGGGTGTTGCTCAGTTCGTCCACAATGGCTTCGATGGCGGTGGTCATCTGGAACCAGCGGGTATCGTTGTGCAGTTCGCCGAGTTGGCGGCTCATCTCGCGCAGGTGGGTAGCGCGGGGATCGGGAGCGCGGTAGACGGCGTGACCGAAACCGGGAACCGGGGTGCGCTTCTCGCCCGTCAGCATCGGGCGGACGAAGGCGTCCACTTTGTCCGGTGTGCCGATTTTCAGCAGCATCTCCATCGTCTCTTCCGCCGCGCCGCCGTGGCGCGGGCCGGAGAGCGTGCCGATGCCCGCAACCATCCCGGAATAGAGGTCTGCGCCGGTAGCGACGGTGACGCGTGTGGAGAAGGTCGAGGCATTGGCTTCGTGGTCGGCGTGGAGAATAAAGTCAATATCCAGGGTGCGGACGTAGAGCGGGTCGGCCTCTTCGCCATGCAGCATATAGAGGAAGTTGGCGGCGATGCCCAGGTCGGAACGCGGGGCAATCGGCTCCAGACCCTGACTCAGACGCTCGATGGCCGCGACGAGGGTCCCGATAGCGGCCTGCACTTTGAGCGCCTTGCGTTTGTTGGCCGATTCGGAGTTATCGCCATGATCGGGGTCGAGCATACCCAGCGCGGAGATCGCCGTCCGCAGCGCGTCCATGGAGTTGGCGCTACGCGGGAAGTGCCGGATGAGCGTCAGCACCTCCTGCGGCAGGGCATAGTGCGCGGCCAACTCTGCCCGAAACGTCGCCAGTTCCGCGGCCTTCGGGAGAGCGCCATTCCACAATAAATAGACCACCTCCTCGAAAGTGGCGTGGTCGGCAAGATCGTGAATGTTGTAGCCCCGATAGTACAGGTTGCCCTCGGCCTGGACATCGCAGATTTCGGACTCGCCGATGACGACGCCTCGCAACCCCCCGGCTTGCGTGGTCATATTCCTCTACCTCAATTCTGAAAATTTTGGGTCGTGATGTGGCTGCAATACAGCCTTTACATTCTAGCACGTTTGCCAAAGGTTTGCAATGCTGTTTGCAAGCCGTTCCCCCGGCAGGTATAATGGCGTGTAGGGAGGGAAAACGATGCGAAGAATGAGGCTGTGGATGAGTGTGCTGCTGGCCGGAATGCTGCTGTCGTCTCCGGGCCATGCCCTGACTCAGCGCGGCATCAATACGCTGGCTGCCTCGCTGCTGCGGACGCATCGCGCCCTGATCGAAACACCGGGCCTGCGCCAGCCAGCCGAAGCGCTGCCCGCCTACTTCCTGCGCCTGCTCGCGCTACAGCCCGGCGAAGTCCCCGCCGTCCGCAAAGCGCGTATCACCGGTTATCTCAAACTCGCCGCAGAAACAGTGGACAGCACCGCCTCCGCCCGGCAGACTCCTGCGCTGCACGATACCTCGGCGGGCAATCGCGCCCTCTGGCGACAGGCCAGCCTCAATATGACCGACCTCCCCGGCGACCTGGCAAAAGCGCAGGCCGCCTGGAAGCGGGAGGAGACGCCCTCCACGCCTCCAAAAGAGACCGCCCAGGCCCTCGCCCGGCTCCTCTGGCATATTCAGAACGCCTACGCCGCCCTGCGGGACGTGCGCCCGTGATGGTGTGAACCTTTCCCGGCCTTTTCCCGACAAAATGAATGGAAGAAGAGAGCGAGAGTACGTGATTTCGGCAAAATGGCGGCAATCTATCGTCTTTGTGGGGCTGCTTATGCTCTGCGGTTCCATGTCTGCCTGCCTGCGGGCCGAAGAGACACCGGGAGCCGCGCTCAATGCGGCGGAAGCCGCTCTGAGTCAGATGCAGACCGAGGCGTGGGGGGAAGCCGCCCTTCAGACCCGCAAGGCCATTCAGCAGACGCCCGACGATGCCACGTTCAACGTGTTAAGCGCAGCCATCCTGCTGCATACCGGAAACACGAACGGGGCGTTGCCGTTTTTGCAGAACGCCGTGACCGCTGCCCCGGACGACAGCCTCGCGCTCTACGCGCTGGGACTGGCGCGGCTGGCGCGGAATGAGCGTACCGCCGCCCTCGAACTTTTTGACCGGTCGGAGCGCAGCGGCGGCGACAAGACGGCCCTGCTGATTGCCCGCCGGTATGCGGAGTGGATCCGCGGCGCGACCGTCGCGGTAGGAGGCGCGGGCCTGCCTGCCGACCTGGTTCCCGCTCAGAACGCACTTCAGGCCATCACTTCGCTGAGGCAGGGCGACCGCATCCAGGCCCGTGTGCAGATGCAGGCCGCGCTGGCCGCGCTGCCCGGCGACCCGATTGTGCAGAACAGCGGATTGCTGATGAGTTTCGACCCGGCCCATCCCCTGACAAGCGGCGCCGCCGCGCTGCCTGCGGGCAGTCGGCTGACCGTTCCGAAAGAGTCCGCGTCAAGGGGCAATGTCGTTCTGGCCCCGGAAGAGGCGTCCGCGTCCGTCGCCTATGTCTCATATGCCATAGACGGGCAGGCGCAGGGACTGGTAAGCACCCGCCCCTTCTCTTATACCTGGGACACGCGCCGCGCCAAGAACGGCTGGCACGAGTTGACCGTCACTTTTTTTGACCGCGACGCCCGCGAGATGAATCATACGATTCGCCGCCTGCGCGTCTTCAACATCGGCAGCGAGCCGACAGCGGGCAACGAACAGCGAGAACGCCTCCGCGCCGGTCTCTGGCAGAGCCTGTTACTGCGCCCCGCCAGGCGGGAAGCGGCCTACCTGCTGGGAGCACTGGCACGAACGAGCGGTGATATAAACTCGGCCCGGAACTGGTTTGCCCGCACCGCCGCCATAGACCCGAATTTTCGGGATGTTCGCGCCCAACTCGCGGCCTGTGGCGGGGTCGGACAACCGAAACCCGCTGTCTTCGGAGGGCTGCCGACAGAGCGGGTGATCGCCCTGACTTTTGATGACGGCCCCAAACCGGGCCTCACCGAACCGCTGCTGGAGATGCTGACCAACGCCCGAGTTCCGGCGACCTTTTTCGTGATCGGGCGGCATGTCATGGAGTATCCGGAACTGACGAAGCGGATTTCCGACGCCGGAATGGAACTCGCCAATCACAGTTACACCCACCGTAATCTGACGACGCTTTCGGCAGACGAGGTGGCGCGGGAGATGCTGGAGACGCAGGCTGCAATCCTGACCGTGACGGGCAAGATGCCGAAATATATGCGCCCGCCCGGCGGCAACTGGAACAACGCGGTCGCGCAGACCGTCCGGCAGTGGGGCCTGACCCCCTGTATGTGGACCGTAGACGTGTACGGTTCCGAGGTGCTGGGAGCGCAACAGGTCGCGAACGCCGTGCTGAACGAGGTGCGGCCCGGCTCGATTATTTTGATGCACAACGGCAAAGCCAGTACGCTTCAGGCGCTGCCGACCATTCTGCGCGAACTGAAGGCGCGGGGCTACGCTTTCGCGACAGTGGAGACCCTGGCCCGCCGCCGCAGCGCGGCGCAGGAAGCCGCCGCGAGTGCGGCCCCACTGCCCCATCGGGGGGAATAGACCGGTCAGACGACCGCGAATCGGAACAAAACCGATGCTTCTACGTTTTTTTCTCGTTCGGTGCATAGACAGATACGCCCGAACCTGATATAATCTTTACACTTCTCACAGAGATGAGACGCCACTCTCCAGAAGGGAGCCTGAAAATGTCTATTCGCAACGGTCGTACCGGGTCGCTTGTCGCCCTGGGCGCACTGGTGATGTTTACTTCCAGCGCTGTGCTGGCCGGTCAGTTCGGAGGTTCGGAAGACCACCTGCTCGGGGTCGCACTGCGTACCTCTACCTATCGTGACGTGATGAAAAAGTACGGTCAGCCGGATGAGGTACAGGCCGGTGGGCCGTTCCTGCCCGTTCCTCCGAAAGATGTCGCAGCAGCTGCGGGCGGAGCGGGCGGAGGCTTCGCAGGCGGCAGAGGCGGCAGTCCCTATGCGGGTGGCGGAGCCCCATCGGCTCCCGGCAGTGGCGGCGGCGGGGCGCGTGCCGGCGGGCCAGGCGGCGGCAGCGGCAAGCGGGCTACCAGCAAAAACGGTTTTCCCGGTAAGAGCGATGGCGGCGGTGGTGGCGGCACGGGTGGTCCAGCGGTCGGCGGCGGTAGCCCCGGTTCCGGCGGCTATCCTGGCGGCGCGGGCGGTTATCCGGCCAGCCCCGGTTCTAGCGGTTCTCCGGGCGGCAGTCCCGGTTCCAGCGGCTATCCCGGCGGGGCTTCGTCTGGCGGCAAGGGGCTTCCCGGCTTTAACGGACCGGGCGGCGAAGGTGGTCCTGGTGGCCCGGGCCTGCCCGGTGCAGGCGGCGAGGGCAGTGGCGGCAGCGATCAGGGCGATGGCCCCGCGACCGAAACCACCTGGTGGTACCATAACAAGGCCAAGGGCTACCACATGTCTTTCCTCTTCAACAAAAAGGGCCAGGTCATTCAGATTCAGGAGTACGGTGTGTCCTCACTGCATGGCAGCAAGACACGTCAGGGCATCATGCTCGGCTCCAACATGACCCAGGTGCTGGGCCGCTATGGCTGGAGTAACGACGGCGCACACGACGGCGAAAACGTCATCATGCGCTACGGCGAATCCGACAAAGTGGCGTTCCAGATGGTCAAGAACAAAGTGCTGGGCATTACCGTCGCGGTGGGCCACTAATCCGTCACACAGACGGGTCGTTCCCGAACTGTTGTCATCCAGAAACATTGAGGAGATCGTTATGCGAAGAGGAATGGGATTGCTCGGCGGCATGGTCGCGGTGTGTAGCCTTCTGGCGCTTACACCGAAACCGACGCAGGCAGCCGGAGTTGAAAAGAGCCTACTCGGAGTCCGCATCTTGCAGACTTATAAAGAGGTTCTCAAACTCTACGGTGCGCCCACACGGGTCTATCGTCTGGGCGAGACCGTCCTGGTGCAGGAATCGACCAACGCGGACGGTGACCTGACCGGCGGCATTCGCAGTCTGTCTGAGACGACAGCGGGAGGCGGCGGTGGCCCCACCTCGCCCGGCGGCGGTTCCCCCGGCGCGGCGCGCGGCGACGAGGGCGGCGGTCTGCCCGGCGGACGCGGTAAGGGTGGAGGTGGCAGCAGTCCCTATGGCGGCGGTGGCCCCTCCGTTCCCGGTGGCGGTGGCTCGGGCGGCGTTGGCGGCAGCGGCGACGAAAGCAATACCACCTTCGGACAGTCCGGCGGCTATGTCTGGGTCTATCACTACCCGATTACCGAACGTCTCTACCTCTTCCTGTTCAACGCGCAGGTACGCCTGCTCGTCACCTTCGAGCGCGGTAAGTTCGGCGGCGGCGCGACAGCACGGGGCATTAACCTGGGTTCCTCCCTGGCTTCCGTCTACAGTACCTACGGCTGGCCTGACAACGTGGAAGAGCAAGGCCCCGGCGTCGTTTTGAACTACAGCCAGAAGTACCATCTGCTCGTCGCTGTCCTCAAAGGCAAAGTGGTTGGCCTTGCGGTCAGCCTCTTCGAACTGCCAAGACTTCGGATGCTCGCTATCAATGAAGCGAACGGCGGCAGTGGCGGTAGTAGTGGTGGCCCTGGTCGTAGCGGTGGCGGTGGTGGCGGTCCCAAGAGCGGTGGTGGCCCGGCCGGAGCCAGAGGCGACTAATCGCCCATCTCCTCTCTCTGCAATCTCTCCGACAGGCAGCGCACTCTTTCCCGGAGGCGCTGCCTGTCGCTTTGCCGCCTGTTCCCTGTGCGTTCGCCCTGTAGTCTCCGCTCGTTCCTTCCAGTGGTAGAAACCTGGAAGGCTTCGTCCCGCTGCAATACAGGCGCGAATCTCGCCCCAACAGGGTAAAATAGCGTGATACAATAGCCACAAGCGAATGTGAACCCCGTCCCACAAGGAGATACGTGTTGAACTCTTCCAGAACTCTCTGCTCTGCGTCCGGCATGACGGCGATGCTTTTGCTTGCCGGAACCGCTGTCCTCCCTGCCGTCTCGCACGCTCAGGGCAATCCGTTTAAGCCCCCCCGCGCCACTGTCCACTATGCCCGAACACGCGACTATCATGTCCGCAACTTAAAAGTGACCCTCGACATCAACGCGAAGGAACATTCGGCACATGGTGTCGCAGTGAACAGTCTTGCGCCGTTGCGGGACGGACTGGCGAGCATCGTTCTGGATGCGGGAGACAACCTGAAAATCCTGGGCTGTAAAATTGATGGAGTCGAGGCGAAATTTACCCATGCCTCTGAGAAACTGACGGTTCAGCCCAACGTTCCGCTGGTGCGCGGCAAAGAGGTCGCTGTCGAAGTCACCTACGATATGCCTCCGGCAGGCCGATTCGGCGGTGCGAACGGCGCGGGCGGCGTCACCTGGATAGATCCCCGACCAACCGCCCCTGACCGTTCGGCGGAGTTCTGGACGCAGGGCGAGACGGACGGCAACCATCACTGGGTTCCCTGCTACGACTTCCCCAACGACAAATGCACTTCCGAGACCATCACGACCGTCCCGGACAACTGGGAAGTGATCGGAAACGGGACGCAGGGGCCGACCACCCACGATGCCGCAAAGCATACCAAAACCTTCCACTGGAAAATGACGCAACCGCACTCCACTTATCTGCTCTCGCTCGTCGCCGGGGAACTGGATATTCGCAAGGACGTCTGGGAGGGTGTGCCGCTCTACTACGTCGTGCCGAAGGGCAAGGGCGAACTGGCGAAGGCCACTTTTGGCAATACTCCCGATATGCTCTCTTTCTTCTCGAAGACACTCGGTGTCAAGTACGCCTGGCCGAAATACGCGCAGTGCGCCGTCTTCGATTTTCCGGGCGGCATGGAGAACGTCAGCGCGACCACGCTGGGAGCCTACGCTATCACCGACGGGCGCGTTGGTCTCTGGCCCTCCTCCAGCCTCACCTCCCACGAACTCGCGCACCAGTGGTTTGGCGACCTGGTGACCTGCAAGGACTGGGGCGACATCTGGCTCAACGAGAGTTTCGCCACCTTCTTCGAGATGCTGTACGAAGAGCATCTGCGCGGCAAGGAGAGTTACGACGGGGAGGTCGAGGGCAACACGAACTCCTACAAAAACTCCGCCCGGCGCATTATCCATCCGCTCTCCACGACCCTCTATCCATCCAACGACGCCATGTTCGAGTCGGGCCACACCTACGCGAAGGGCGGCGTGATCCTACACATGCTGCGCCGACAGTTGGGCGATGCCGACTTCTTCCGGGGCCTCGGCCACTATCTCCAGACCAACGCCTACAAACCCGTCGACTCGCGCAATCTGATCCAGGCGTTTCAGGAGGGGACCGGTCACAACGTGGAGCAGTTCTTCAACCAGTGGATTTTCAAGCCCGGAATGCCCGTGCTGGATTTCGCCTGGACGTATGACGACACCAAAAAAGAGGTCGTCGCGCACGTCAAGCAGACGCAGGATACTGCCGATGGCGTCCCCGTCTATGACACGCCGCTGAGTTTCGCACTGCTGCGAGAGGGTTCGTCGGGCAACGTCGAGCGGGTGAAGGTGACGCTGAACGCGGTGGATCAGGAGTTCCGCTTTCCCGCTGCCGTTAAGCCCAATGCGGTGCTGATAGACCCCGACCACGACCTGCTCAAAGACCTGACAAAGCGGACTTTCGACTCTGCCGAACTGCCAGCGGTTTTGCGCTACGCGCCTTCCCATCTGGAACGGCGTATCGCGCTGACGCAGCTGCTGCTCGGCGGCGCGGCCCCCGATGCGACGGCGGTCAAACTCCTGACCGATGCCCTCCGCACCGAGCCGGGCGACACCGTTGGAGCGGCCATCCTGAACGCGCTGGGCGGACTGAAACAGGAGAGCCTGCGGCCTGTCTTCGAGGGCGAGGTCAAGTCGAAACTCACGAATCGCCGTATTGCTGCGATGAACGCGCTGGCGCAACTTCCGGCGACGAAAGAGGACATCGCCCTGCTGAAGACCGCCGCCATGAGCGATACCGACTACTACAATGTGGTCGGAGCCGCGCTCGGCGCACTGAGCAAACTGGACCTGGCGGGAAGTCTGGACGCATTCAAGCATCAGATCGCGGCGACAACCCCGAACGACCGTCTCGCCAGCGATGTAGTGACCATTCTGGGCCGCACCAAGTCGGATGCTGCGGCGCCTGCGCTGCTCTCCGCTGCCGGACTGACGCATTCGCTTCGCGTCCGCACGAAGGCGGTAGATGCGCTGGCGGAAGTCGCTCCGAACGACGCGACGATTAACACCGCCCTGCGGAACCTGCTGCGGGAAGACAAACCGCTCCTTCAGGTCTCCGTCGCGCACGCCCTGCGTGATCGTAAGGACAAAGGAGCGGTGGCTTCGCTCCGCAAACTCGCGGAAGTGAGTAAAGACAGCGATGTGCGGGATGCCGCGACCGATGCCGCCGATACCATCGAGGGCAAATAGCGGCGGATAGAGGAGAAGAAGAGTGAGAACGGCGTTTATTCTGCTGCTGCTGGCCTGTACAGCAGCGGTGCAGGCAGAGGGGCTGTTTACGGCGGACGAGCGGGCGAAACTGGTCACGTTCTGGAACGAGGCGGGACGCTCCCGTGTGGGACTGCCTGCGGACACCGCGCAGCATGGCCCCTGGCAGGTGCGCCTGACGCCAGACGGCTCCGCCTGGCTGCTGAAGTATCAGATTGCGGCAGGCGCGGCGGCGGCTCCCCCCACTCAGGAGGCGACGGCGGCTGTCGCAAAGCCCGTTGAAGTCTGGAAGACCTGGGTGCGGGCGAAGATTGCCTACGACCGCTGGCTGGCGCAGCAGACCGCCGACGCGGCCAACGCCGCGCTCATCAAGCCCGCCGCCGACCCCGCGAAACCGGAGAGCGCCACGCCGCCGCCCGCACAGCCCCCGGCGGTTCCTCCCTTCCCCGGCCCCCTCCCGCCGGACCTGCTGATGGCGGCGGGTAATCCGCCGCCGCTGGCCTCTGCGGTCACGCCGCTGCTTACCACCGTCACTTTCCCGGACAACGAGACGTTCGCCTATCCGAGCCATATCGCCCTGCCGCCTGCCTTCGCCTACTACCGCTTTCCGCAGGGAACCGTCGCCTACGGCCCCGGCCTCAAAGACCTGCCCCCTGCCGACATAGATGCGCTGTTCGCCGCCGCCGGAATGACCCCCTCTGAGCAGAGAATCGCGCTGGCGGTCTCCAAACTGGAGGGCGGATTCGAGAGCGTGAACACCTACGAGACCGGCTATGTCTCTGTCGGGTTCATCCAGTTCATCACCTTCGACGACGGCAAGCACTCGCTGTGCGAAGTGCTGCTGCGAGAGAAGACGGAGCGCCCGGAAGATTTCGCAAAGGACTTCCATGCCTATGGGCTGGATGTGACGGCGGACGGGGTCTATACGGTCGTGGACCCAACGACCGGGGCGGAACTCCTCGGGCCGGACGCGGTGAAGAAGACGGTGGACGATAAGCGGCTGGTGGCAGTGTTTCAGCGGGCGGGGCGGCACAGTCTGACATTCCGGGCGGCGCAGGTCAAGGTCGCGAAGGCGCACTACTGGCCCACCGAAGACCCCTTCACCATCACCGTCAATGGCAGCACGATTACCGGCAAGGTCTCCGATGTCCTCACCTCCGAGGCGGGCATCGCCACGCTGTTCGACCGCAAAGTGAACCGGGGCAGCATCGCGCCGTTCGCCGACGTGCTGACGAAGGTGATGACCGCGCACAACCTGACGCAGTTGTCGGAGGTCGCGCCTTATGAGAAGGAGATCGTGGCGGGATTGAAATATCGCACCGACTATCTGAAAGACCCGACGCTCAGCCAGCCGAAGTAGCGTATCCCGTCACTCCGCGCCGAGCAGCGCAAGCATCTCCCCGGCATCCGGGTAGTCGGGCGCGGCGGCAAGAACCGTCTCGAAGGCGGTTCGAGCCTCCTGCGGTTCGTTCAGCACCAGCGCAACACAACCGTAGTGGAATGTCGCTTCGATTCGCAGCGCCTCTTCCGCACAGCCGGCAGGGGTGGAGAGGCGGGCATAGAGGGCCTGCGCCTCGTGGTAGCGGCCTAAAGAGCGCAGCACATCGGCGCGTTCGCACAGCGCGTAGAGATTCCCGGCATCCACCCGGAGAGCGTCGTCGTAGGCGGGCAATACGCGGGGGTCATGGTCGCCATGCAGGGAGCGCAGCAGTCCGGCCTGCATCCAGGCGGCGTTGGGATAGTCGGGCGAGAGGGCGAGCAGGGTGTCAAGGGCGCTTCGGGCTTCCTCGGCACGGTTGAGTAGCAGGCAGGCGAAGGCCAGCGCAAACTGCGCCTCGCAGTCCGAGGCGTCCTGCTGAAGGGCGCGTTCCGCTTCCGTAAGCGCTTCCCTGTAGCGACCCTGCGCGTTCAGTTGGGTGGCGGAAAGCGGAGAGATAGAGACAGGACAAGTGCGTGAAGACATAGGCGGCATCGTAGTAACGGCAGAACCAAAAATCACGTAATAAAGAGAGGAGAGGACAGGATTCGAACCTGCGCGCCCTTACGGGCGGCCTGTTTTCAAGACAGGTGCCATAGACCACTCGGCCACCTCTCCGCAGTCTCTTCCAAAGTATAACCTATACGCGCTCATTCGTCAAATGTTGAGCGTCCGGCAGTATCTTTCAGGGCGTCGCCTGTCACGCAGGAGACAGGCCGCCATGCCCTGTCACCTTCCGATTGCACCGGAGATTATGCACACTTTTTTCCACGACCCGGCCTGGCCTCGCTTTTTCATCGCCCTGAGCCTCTGCGGCGTCTGCCTGCTGACTCTGCTGGCGCTGAATTTGCTGGGTCAGCGCGGCTTCCGAATCAAACGGGAAGCGTCGAGCGACTACATCACGCAGATGCTGCGCCAGGAAGCGGCGCAAAACATCTCAAAAGAGAAGCGTCCTCTCTCACAAAAGCCCTCGCGCCAGCGGATAGCCGCCCTGATGGCCTTTCGCGGGGCGCTGCTTGCCATCGTCTGCGTGGCGGGCTTCGAGGCGATTGTGGCCTATAAAACCGTGACGAATTTCGAGGACGGCCTTTTGCGTTTCCGGCAGGGCCACTACCCTGAAGCGCTGCTGGCGTATCGGATGGCGCTGGCCGCCGACGCTGAGGCCGCGACCGTACACTACTACTACGGCGTGGCTCTCGCAGCGTCGGGCAAAATGCCGGAGGCCATGCAGGAGTATCAGACGGCGCTGCGCCTCAATCCCCGTCTGGACAAAGCCTGGATTGACTACGGCAATGCCTGCTACGAGCAGGGCCGATTCGCAGACGCCCTGCAAGCCTACCGAAAGGTGCTGACAATTGCTCCGGCCAACCGGACGGCACGGGCCAACATTGCCATTGCGCTTCAGATGCTGGGACGCATGGACGAAGCCCTGCCGGAGTATCAGCAGGTAGTCGCCGCCGCTCCAGCCGATGCGGGAGCGCGGCTGAACCTGGCAAACGCGCTGGCCCGTATGCGCCGTTACCCGGATGCGGAGGCGGATTACCATACCCTGCTGTCTAAAAACCCCGGCAATGCCGCCGCCCGCCTCAACTACGGAATCATGCTGCGAGAGCAGGGCCGCACTTCCGAGGCGCTGCGCCAGTGCCTGATGACCGTGGAGCTGACCCCGCAGGACGCAACCACACAGTATCAGTACGGCCTTACGCTGGCCGCACAGAAGTTCTTTCCCGAAGCGGTCAATGCGTTTCAGCAGGCCCTCGCGCTGCATCCGGGCTATCTGCCCGCCTCCTTTGCGTTGGGAGAGGCTCTCCGCAGCGAAGGACGCACGAAGGAAGCCGTCTCTATCTTGCAGGACGCCGTGAACCGGGCGCAGAAGGTACCGCTGTATCGGAGCGAGGTCATGCAGGCGCAGGAGACGCTGCGCCTGCTGCGGGGAGGGCGCTGACGCCATGAAGAAGGGGATTGCGTTGCCAGACGATTTCCGCGTACTTTCAGGCCACTGGCGGAGAAGGAAGAACGGGCGATGAACCTGATTCCAGAACCCCGCTGGGGATTGGTCTACTATAGTTGGGGGCTGTGCGGCGTGGGCCTGCTCGGTCTGCTGGCCCTGTGGATACGCAGCCACCACATACGCAAGTCTTTTTATGACCCGGAAGCCTATGCGGAAGAGATGGAACTGGCCCGTGCCGATGTCGTTGCGGCGGAGCCGGACGGTTCCGCACGACGGCGTCCGCGTCTCCTCCGCAACAAGACGGTCATCAACAGCACACGGAATTTCCTGCTGGCGCTGCTGATGTCTGTGGTCACTCTGGCTAGCTTCGGCTACGGGCTGGTCGCCTATCTTGCCATTACGGGCTATGAGGAGGGCAATCGCTTTACCGCCGCCCACGACTATGAGGCCGCCAAACGCGACTACTACCAGGTGCTGCGCTACGCGCCGAACTCCATCTCCGTCCACTACACGCTGGGGCGCGTTCTGCTGGCGCAGGGGCGGTCGAATGAGGCGCTGGCGGAATTCCATAAAGTGATGCAGGCCGACCGCAACAACCTCGGGGCGCATACGACGCTTGGCAATCTGCTCATTCGGCAGGGGCGGATTCAGGAGGCGATTGCCGAATACCGTACCGCCCTCCAACTTGAGCCTACCGATGCGATCACCCATGTTGACCTCGGCAATGCCCTCTATAGCGCGAACAAAACCAACGAGGCGATTGTAGAGTACCGCAATGCCATTCGTATTCTGCCGTCGCTGGCAGTCGCGCACCTGAATCTGAGCAGCGCCCTGCTGAAAAGCCGCAGACTGGACGAGGCGGCAGCGGAGGCACGTCAGGCAGAGAATCTGGTGCCGGACAGCGTCGTCGTCCACAACAATCTGGGCAATATCCTGCTGGAGCAAGGCAAGCGGATCGAGGCCATTGACGAGTACCGCCGCGTCACGGAGGTCAAACCCGAATTCGCGTATGGCTACTATAATCTCGGTCAGGCGCTCCTTGCGAACGATCAGAAGCAGGAGGCGATTGCCGCCTTCGAGACCTACCTGCGTCTCGCCAAAGACGCCCCGGAATATAGCGAGGCGCTGGAGCGGGTGCTTCAGCTTCTTGCCGACCTCAAGTCCCCCACGCATCATTAAGCCCCTCTCCAAAAGCAGGAACCGGGGGCCTTGCTGTCGAAAGTCGCTGTCGGAAATATGGGGTTGGCTGGCTCCTCACGGCGAGGATGCAGGGAAGGACGGAGTGGGGCGATGGTGGAGTTGACGAGCTGGCGGAACGGACTTTTGAAGGAGCTGCTGCTCACCCTGCCCGCAGAAGACAGTTGGGAAGAGACTCTGGCGCAGGCCGAGTCGGTCCTGGATGAGGCGCGGGTCAAAGGCTCGGCGCACGGGGCGCAGTTGACACTGGACATGGGGGTTCGCCCGGTCGGGTTCGAGGCGTTGGCGGAACTGGTGGAGCGGCTGCGCGTGGACTACAGCCTGCTGTCGGTTGCGGTGGTCTCCCCGGAACTGCTCACGCAGGAGTCGGCGCGGCGGCTCGCGCTGAATGTCTACTCCATGCTGCCGGGAACGAGTGTGCCGCTGGCGGCCCCGGAGGCGATCCCTGGCAGCAACGCGCTCTATCTGCCGCACACGGTGCGTTCGGGACAGCGCATAGACCACCCCGGCACCGTCATCGTCGGTGGGGATGTCAATGCGGGCGCGGAGGTCATTGCGGAGGGAGATATTCTGGTGTTCGGCACCCTGCGCGGTCTCGCCCATGCGGGCAGCCGTGGCAGCGAGAAGGCCCGCATCGTGGCCGGAAATATGCGTCCGCAGCAGATACGCATCGCGGGCAAGATCGCCCGTTCCCCGGAAGACGGCGCTCTGGCGCCCGGAACCCGGAACCCCGAGATCGCCCGCATCGAAAACGGCGAAATCCAGGTCTCCCCGGCCTGATCGCACCGCGTGTAGGGGTGCTACTGGCTGCGCCCTCCGTCTATACTAACGGCGCATGAGAAACTGGTGATTACGCGCCCGGAACGAACGTCAAGACCTCGTGATTTTGATGTGCCGTTAGTATAACAGCGCGTTGGTTGGGCGCAGCCAGCAGCGCCCCTACGGGGTGGATATCGCCTCACAAACAGGGTATAATAGTAGACGAAAGAGTATACTCTTTCGTCTACTTTGACTCTGGAGGAACCTGATGCTTCGCTGGAAAGAGGGCGACCGGGCGCAGATCGTGGATCGCGCCGCGACCCCCGCCGACACCAAATCCCAACTCTTCTACAATCACTATCGTAAAATGACCGGGACGGTGCTGAAACTCTACGGAAGCGGGGAGACGATGCAGGTTGCGCTCGATGTGGACATCGCCGCCCTGCCCGAAGAGATCGCCGTGCGGCATCGCGAGACCCGCAAGGATATGTTCGACAGCCTGCCCCCGGCCATTCGCCGCGCCGCCGTTCCCGGCGAGGAGTTCCATCTGCGCTACGTCGTCCTTGTCGCTCTCGCCGACCTCGTGCGCCACCGCGCTCCCGCTGCCGCAAAATGAAGACAAGGCATGACTTCATGTGCCGCCTCTGCATTGTATGAAGTGCAGTAAGGTATACTGACGTATCAATGCGGATGCGGGGGAATGGCGATGCTGAGTCAGAAACAGAAAGCGTTTTTTCAGGAGAACGGGTATGTGCTGGTGAAGGGGCTGCTGACCCCGGAAGAGGCGGCGGCCTACCGGCAGGAGACCCACGACCTGGCGGCGCGACTGAGCGCCCACAAGAATATGGATGCCACCTGGGGCAGTGCGCGGGAGGCGATGCCGGAAGCCAAAGATACGAAGATCATGCACTGCCATAACGTGCAGTTCTTCTCGGCGGCCTTTTCGCGGTTGCTGGTGGACGAGCGGCTGACGGGCGTGGCCTCAGATATTATAGGTTCGCCGAATGTGCAGCTTCACCACACCAAGATGTTTATCAAGCCCCCGGAGAAGGGGTCGCCGTTCCCCATGCATCAGGACGCGCCCTATTTCCCCCACGACCGCCACAGCATGATTGCCGCCATCATCCATTTCGATTCTGCGCCCGTCGAGAAGGGCTGTGTCCGCGTCGTGCCGGGCAGCCACAAGCTCGGCATCCTGGAGCATAGTTCCGAGGGCGGCTGGCATCTGCCGTTCGCGCAGTATCCCATCGAGTCGGCAGTGCCGTGCGAGGCCGAACCGGGCGACGTGCTCTTTTTCTCCTACCTCACCATTCACGGCTCCGGCATCAATGTCAGCCAGGAGGCGCGGACGACGCTGCTGGTGCAGATGCGCGACCCGGAAGACCCGCCCACCATCAAGACTCATGAGAGCCGGGGCCAGGGCATGATGCTGCGCGGCGTAGACCCCCTGGCAAATCCACGCGGCGTCGAGTAGGCGACGCTGCGCGAATTGGGGACAGACCGTTTTCATGCTCGCCTGTTACGGCGCAAAAACGGTCTGTCCTTTTTAGTGGGTTTATGCTATACTAGTCGTCTGTCGCGATACGCACGCGCAGGGTTCATCGTTCGCACGAGGAGAGTCGTTCTTATATGTCCAACACCGGCAGGGTGATCGTCATAACTTCGGGTAAAGGCGGCGTCGGCAAGACCACGACCACCGCCAACCTGGGAGTCGCGCTGGCATCTATGGGGGAGAAGGTTGCGCTGATGGATGCGGACATCGGTCTGCGGAACCTTGATCTCGCACTTGGCCTCGAAAACCGCATCGTCTACGACATCGTGGACGTGGTGGAGGGACGGGCGAAGCTACGGCAGGCGCTCATCAAAGACAAGCGCCATCAGAACCTCTCGCTGTTGCCCGCCGCCCAGACCCGCGACAAGAGCGCGGTCACCACGCGGCAGATGCAGCAGGTGGTCGCGGACTTGCAGGAAGAGGGATTCAACTTCATTCTGATAGACTGTCCGGCAGGCATCGAGCAGGGGTTCAAAAACGCCACAGCAGGCGCGACCGAAGCCATTGTCGTCACCAACCCGGAGATGGCCTCCGTGCGCGACTCCGACCGGATCATCGGTCTGCTGGAAGCGCAGGAGCTGCGGAACCCGATGCTGATCGTGAACCGGCTGCGGATGCGAATGGTGAAAAACCAGGAGATGCTGGGAGTGGAAGATGTGCAGGAGGTGCTGGGCAGTTCCGTGAAACTGATCGGCGTCGTTCCCGACGACGAGGTGATTATCACCTCGACGAACCGGGGCGAACCGGCGGTGCTTTCGGAAACCAGTATGGCGGGGCAGGCCTATCGCAACATTGCCCGCCGCCTGCGCGGAGAAGAGGTTCCGTTCCTGGACCTGGAAGAGAAGAGCGGCTTTTTTGACAAGCTGTTCAAACGTTTCTCCGCAAAATCTCGCTGAACCTTTTCCTGGGAGAGTCTGTTATGCCGTTGAACACCCTCATTGACCGCCTGTTCGGGCGGGGCGAAAAATCCGCCAAGCACGTCGCCAAAGACCGCCTGCGCTTCGTCCTGATGCACGACCGCGCCGACATCCCTGCGCCGATGATGGAGGAGATGCGCCGCGAGATTCTTCAGGTCCTCTCGAAATATGTCGAGATAGACGAATCGGCTCTCGATCTCTCCCTCGAACGCTCCGATAATGCGGTCGCCGTGGTCGCCAATATCCCCATTCGCCGCGTCCTCGAAAGCCGTACCGCCCCTCCCACCCTCTGAGGAGGCTAACGCGATTCCTGCCTGCTGCAGACGAGGGCTTTCGCTCTTTGCTTTCAATGGAGGTGCCGGATGGTCACGATTACCCTCCCTTCCGAACTGGAAAAGGCTGTTACCGAAGCCGCCACGCAGAGAGGCACGACCGCAGAACTGCTGACGCTTGATGTCTTGCAGGAACATTTCCTACAAGCCTCTGCTGCGAAGCCAAGCGCCGGAGACAGAACGTTAGCGGACGCGCTTTCGGGCTACATTGGCGCCATAGACACAAAAACCAAGTATCCCGAAGGTTCTCCCCTTTCCCAAAACACCGGTCGCCGTTTCGCTCGATTGATGGCAGAAAAGCGCAAACAGGGGAAACTATGATGCTTATTGATGCCGAGCCACTTATTGCCCTGCTGGATGCAAATGACCAGCATCATTCCGTCTGTGTTGCTGTTATTCGAACCCTCCCGAATGAAACGCTCTTCACAACGTGGCTCTGTTTTACGGAGGCTATCTATCTTTTGGGAGAAGAAGGCGGTTACCGCTATCAGGAACGTTTATGGCAGTTACGCCATGAGGGAACTCTGTCGCTGTTGGAACTTACCTCTGCGGAAGGCGATTTGATGGATGCTTTCATGGAACAGTACCAGAATGTTCCGATGGATGTCGCAGATGCCTCTCTGGTTGCCATTGCCGAGAGCAGAGGGTTACGCCGTCTGTTTACGGTAGATAGTGACTATTACATCTACCGACTCTCGGATGGTTCAATGCTTGAGATCGTCCGCTGAAACATTTCGTTAGCCTGGCCTGTCTGCATAAGGTTATTTTGGGCCAACCATTGTCTGACGGCTTGCATTTCGTGGGAAAAGCGTGTACACTGTTGATGGCGCATCTGTCGAAGGATGCTGCCAACCGCTAGGGGAGCCTGCTGAAATACAGGCTGAGAGGGCTTTAAGGCCGACCCTGGTACCTGAACCGGATCATACCGGCGTAGGAAAGCGGCCAATACCGGAAAGACGCGAGCCAGTGCTTCGCGCCCTCTTCTCGCCGCTTCCATTTCGTGAAGGCGGCTTTTTTGTTGCCTGCCTTCCGGGAACGGAGCAAAACTTGTGAACACCCAACAGGCTTGTCGCCCTGCATTCACCCTCATCGAACTGCTCGTCGTCATCGCCATTATCGCGATTCTGGCGGCGATTCTCTTCCCCGTCTTCGCGCAGGCCCGCGAAAGCGCCCGTCAGACCGTCTGCACTTCCAATGTGCGGCAGATCGGGCTGTCGGTCAAGATGTATGTGCAGGACTACGACGAAAGTTTTCCCATCTTCTATGCCTACAATACGCAGGACACCGTGACGAGCGCACGGGCCTGGGCAGGCGACCCGCCGCACAAGGGCATCGAACTGGAAATCCTGCCCTACTCGAAGAACAAAGACATTTTCCGCTGCCCGGACGACCAGGGTGGCCCCTCCATCTCCGACCCCACCTATGGCTGTCCGGGCCGTACCACGTATCAGTCCTGCTACGGCTCAAGTTACCGCTTCGACCGGGGCAGTTTCTCGGTGGTGGCAGGCGAGTCGTCGCAAAACAACGATACGACGCAGTTCACGAAAACGCTGGTCGTCACCGACTCACAGTTCGCCCTGCCCTCCGACACCCGCATCATGCGCGACGAAATGATGCCCTGGTTTGGCACAACCGCCAAGTACGGCTATATCCCCGGTTACTACCAGCAGTGGCACAGCCGGGGCGCGGGTTTCGTCTTCGCCGACGGTCATGCGAAGTTCGTGGTCAGTGCAGGAGCCTTCGACAAACAGGTGGTCTGCCCGGATGGGGGACGCAGCGACGATCCCGACCCCAACGCCTCTACAGACGGCAACTTCTACGGCACCTTCTACGGCATCTGCGACTGAGAACGGCCTTCCCTAATCCATCACAGCCGCACAATACCAGAGGAGGAGAATCTATTTCTCCTCCTCTTTCCATGCGTAGAAGCTGTAGGCGAGACCGCGCCAGGGGGCGTAGTCGGCGAAGAAGGCATGGACTTCGGCATCGGTGACGGGACGGCCAAGCTCCTTCCCGACCAGCATCCGCGCCCAGGAATCCACGTTGATATGTTCGCCGCGCCCCAGATAGAGCAGGAGGGTCGCGGCGGCATACGGCCCGACACCGCGCAGCGAGAGCAGGCGTTTACGGAGGGTGAGGGCATCGTCCGTATCTGTCTGCCAGGTTTCGAGGGGCAGAACGCCACTGTGAATATCGCAGGCCAGACTGTGGATGGCGGCGGCACGATATCCGACCTTCGCGATGGCGGCGAACTCCTCCTGCGAGACGGCGGCAAGGCGTTCCGGGCCGGGAAAGGCGCGGCGCTCCTGGGTGGAGGGGCAGGGCAGGCCGAAGTGATTCAGGATGCGGGCCGACATCCCTTTTGTCTGCGCCCAGGTCGTGTTGGTCGTCAGGATGACCTTGACGGTGTCTTCCCATAGCGTCGGGCAGCGCAGCATCCGGCCCTGTTTGCGAACAGGGACATGGGCCAGACGCGGCTGCTCGGCGCAGAACGCATAAAACTCGTCCAGCGCTATATCGAGTTGAAGCATCCGCCGCACCCGCGCCGTCAGTTCGGTTTCGTCCACCGCAGCGGACACCTCTACCGTTAGCCTGCCCGCCTCCGGCTCCGCTATCCGCAGCAGCGCCACCTGCCCGTCCGCGAACGCCTCCACACGCTCCAGAACGCCCTGTTTCGGCTCCCACCGAAACGGCAACAGTTGGTGCCAGCCGTGCGCTTCAATCGTCTCGCGCAGAGAAAAGTCCGCCGGTGTCGTCAACTCCACTGTCTGCATCGCCGCTCCATTCCTGCCCGCCTGCCACCCAAAACAGGAAACATAGGTCTACGCTCTCTGTTCGCTCTCCCATTCCTGCATTCCTGCCGGGGCGTTGTTCGCGTTTCGTCCTTGACAAATAGAGGCGGCTATGATAGAATAATTCTGCTGTAAGGCAACCGATTTTGAGGGGATATCGTCTAGCGGTCAGGACATCGGGTTCTCAGCTCGGTAACCGGGGTTCGATTCCCCGTATCCCTATAATGTGAAACAGAGAAGACACGCGGACAATATTCTTGTCCGCGTGTCTTCTCACGTTGGGGGCTATTCGACTTGTCTGTGGACAATCGGGCCTGAGCGTCTACGGCTTTCGACCATGAGGCACACAGTTCCGTGGCCTCTCTACAGTTCGCCCGACAGTTGAACCCGCGATGTGCATTGAATAGCTATGCCTCAAACTCTGCTAATGACGTGAAGTCCAGCAGGGCCTCTCCAGGTTCGTTCAGTTGCTACACATCCGACCGCGTTAGCGTGGGCCGACGATCTTCCATCCGGGCGGAGGGGCGAGCGAGAGCAGGTTGCCGCCCGCGAAGACGCCGTTGCTGAGATACCAGACAGCGGCCTGATTGCTGGTCTGGTTCTGGAAGAGCAGGTCGGCATAGCCGTCGCCGTTGTAGTCTCCCACCCCCACCACTTTCCAGCCTGCGGCGGGAAGAGTGCTCACAAACGCTCCGCCCGCAAAGGTGGGGCCGTCCATGAACCAGACGGCGATCTGCCCGGTACTCTGGTTC
>JBBRLP010000044.1:0-37270 GCA_038231295.1 Chthonomonadales bacterium | reverse complement strand
AAGTAGGCGGCCTCATTTCGTTCGTAGATTGGGATTTCGTGTCCCGCAGGGACACTTGGCGCAAAGCGTCATCCAGCGAAGGGCTTTAGCCCGTCGTGGCACTGAACGAAATCTGCGAACGAACTACGTCCGGCTACTTAGGCGAAGCCTCACTCACGAACTCCGTGAAGCAGGAGTTTGGACTGCGGAGAAAGAAGCATTCACCATGATACAACGCGAAAAAAATTCCCCACTTCCAGAATTGCCGTCTGAATCTTCTCCTATGTTGCTTCACGCCCTCCACCCGGTCAATCTGCTGTCGTTTGGCCCGGAGACACCAGAAATTCCCTTGAGAGCGCTCAACCTGCTGATTGGCCCCAACGGTTCCGGCAAGTCCAATTTCATCGAGGCAATTGGTCTACTGCGCGATTCGGCAAGCGATATGAAGGCAAGGCTGCGTACTGGTGGAGGGGTTACCGAATGGATATGGAAGGGCAGTGCGGACAAACCTGCAAGTCTTGACGCCATTATCGCCAATGTTCCCGGAAGGTTTCCTCTGCGTCACCGGATCGAATTCGGCTCTGAGCAACAGACGTTCAGACTAATTGAGGAGAGGATTGAAAACAAGGGTGGAAACGCTCCGTCCGATCTATTTTATCATTATAGCGATGGGAGTGCCGTCGTTGGTGCGGGAAAGAGCTACAGATTACTGCCGTCTGGGTCTATAACAGCGGATCAATCCATTCTCACACAACGAAAGGACCCGGAGCAGTATCCACAAATCACGCATGTCGCAGAGCAGTATGCCCGGATTCGTATCTATCGGGAATGGTCGTTTGGGCGCAACACCGTATTCCGGCAACCGCAACGGGCAGACGGGCGAAACGACCGCATGGAGGAAGATTTTTCTAATCTCGGGCTGTTTCTCAATCGTCTGCGCCGCTCACCGGAAGCGAAAAACGCGATACTAACGCGCCTGCGTGACCTCTATGAGGGTGCGGACGATTTCGATGTCAGCGTGGAGGGCGGCACCGTACAGGTGTACTTTGCGGAGGGAAGATACAGCATTCCCGCAACGCGCCTCTCGGATGGGACGCTGCGCTATCTCTGCCTGCTTGCCATCCTGTGCGACCCGAAGCCCCCGCCTCTTATCTGCATCGAAGAGCCAGAACTCGGACTGCACCCGGACATTCTGCCCAAAATCGCCGACCTGCTTATCGAGGCTTCCCGGCGAACGCAGTTAATCGTCACCACGCACTCGGATATCCTGGTGGATGCCATGACAGAGCAGCCGGAATCGGTGATGGTCTGCGAAAAGCGCGACGGCCAGACGCATATCGAACGCCTCAGCGCCGAAAACCTGAGCGTGTGGCTGGAAAAGTATCGGCTTGGCGAACTCTGGACGCGGGGGGAACTCGGAGGAAATCGCTGGTGAGCGACAAGCGTCTCTATGTCGAAGGCGGTGGCGAAAGCAAGGAGTTGCAGACACGCTGTCGTGAAGCGTTCAGCAAATTGCTGACAGAGGCCGGATTTGAAGGGCGCCTGCCGCGCATCATCGCCTCCGGCAGCCGCAACGCCGCCTATGAAGATTTTACGACAGCGCACACGTCGAGTAATTCTGCTTACGTCGGGTTACTGGTGGACAGTGAAGACCCGGTGAGTGACGGGGAAGCCCCCTGGGAACATCTTCGCAGGCGTGATGGGTGGGAACGCCCGAAAGAGGCGGACGACACGCAGGTCTTCCTGATGACCACCTGTATGGAAACCTGGATCGTTGCCGACCGCACCGCACTTCAAAATCACTACTCAAAGTGCCTGCAAACCTCTGCCTTGCCTGCCACGACCGATCTTGAAGCACGAGACAGACACACGATACAGGACGCTCTTGTTCATGCGACCCGTACCTGCTCAAATGCCTACACAAAAAATAAAAGATCGTTCGTACTACTTGGCTCTGTCCGGCCATCGGAACTGCAAACGCGCCTGCCCGCCTTTGCTCGCATGATTCGCATTCTCGACGGCAAGCTGTAAACCTCCCTGCAATAAAAATCCCCTCTCTTCCATAACGGGCGAGAGGGGATTTTGGTTGTGAGGGAGAGAGGAGACTACTCCTCGTCGCCTTCGGCGTTGGCGAGGCTGCCAAGCAGCGCATCGAAACCGGCGAAACCGCCCAGAGCCGTATCGTCCTCGGCGGGTTCTGCGGCACCGGGCGTGCTGCCGGACTCGACCGCGAGTTCCTCCACCATCTGGAAACCGTCCAGAGGCAGCGGATTCGGACGGGTCGGAGTGCGGCCGCCCGTAAGCAGCGCGATCTCCTCGTCGTCCTCCTCGATGTCCAGCGGCTTGCGCGTCTCTTCCCGCTTCATCGGCTCGACGATCAGCGGCGCACCGTCCGGTGTCGCGATCTCCAAGCTGCGGTAGGAGGGCAGACCCGTTCCTGCCGGGATCAGCCGCCCGATGATGACGTTCTCTTTCAGGCCGACCAGTTCGTCCTTCTTGCCGCGTACCGCCGCTTCCGTCAGAACACGGGTCGTCTTCTGGAAGGAGGCTGCCGAGAGGAAGCTCTCCGTCGCCAGCGAGGCTTCGGTGATTCCCAGCAGAATCCAGTCCGCCGTGCCTTCCTGCCCGTTGATCTTGCGGACACGGGTGTTCTCATCCTCGAACACGAACTTGTCCACCACCTGGCCCGGCAGGAATCGGCTGTCACCGGGATGCCGCACTTTGCGCTTGCGAAGCATCTGCCGCACGATGACCTCAACGTGCTTGTCGTTGATGTCCTGCCCGACACTCTTGTAGACCGCCTGGACTTCGCGCACCAGATACTCCTGGACTCCGCGAGTACCCTGAAGCTCCAGCACCTTCTGCGGGTCCAGCGGGCCACCCGTCAGACGGTCGCCCGGAGAGACTTCCTGACCGGCTTCCACTTCGAGGTCGCCGCGATAAGGAACCATGTAGACCTTGCGGAGCGAGACCTCTTTGATCCCCATCGCCACGATCTTCTTCAGCACCTTGTCGTTCAGCGCTTCCCCGGCCTTGACGATCAGTTCGCCGCTCTCATCCAGAATGTCCTCGCCCGAAGTCGCGTCCGTACCGAGTCCCTGATGCGCCAGAGCCTCATTGAGTTCCTGCCGCACATTGATGACCACGTTGCGGAGGCCCTTGTTCTCGATAGCCGAGACGAACCCCGTATGCTCCGTAACAATCGCCTGGCCCTTCGGCTTTCGCGCCTCGAACAACTCCACGACCCGCAGCAGACCGCCGACCTGATCTTCCAGCACCTTCAGAACTGCCTGGATGGAACGCACACGCTCCCGCTCCGAACCTTCGGCTTCGTCCAGCTTGACAACGCCGCGCTGAATATCGTCGTGCAGTTCGCGCAAGTTGTTGCGCTGTTTCTGTTTGACGTTGGCGACTCCGGTCAGGTAGGTTCCCGCGACGCCTCCGGTGTGGAAGGTACGCATCGTCAACTGCGTTCCCGGCTCTCCGATGGACTGCGCCGCGATGATACCCGTCGCCACGCCGATGTCCACCAGCCGCCCGGTCGCCAGGTCGCGTCCGTAGCAGCGGGCGCAGACACCCTGCCGCAGTTCGCACGTCAGCACCGAGCGCAGCTGCACCGTTATCGAGGTCGTGATCTCGTACATGTGGGTCGCGGCGTTCTTCTTCTTGAGCAGATTCGCCCGCCGCACACCTCGCGCCAGCAACTCCTCGGTCTCTTTGAGAGTGAAGGCGTCGCCCTTCTTCTTGACCACTTCACCGGTGTTCACGTCAATCAGATCGTCCGTCGCGATACGGAAGTCATCCAGTTGGCGGGAGATCGGGTCAAGAATGTCCGTCGAAGCCGGAACCAGCACCTCGCCCGTGATCGGATTCACAATGTCCGCCGCCGGATACCGCCCCTTGACGCGCTCGCCGATCTTCTCCAGCACATCGCCGCCGTCCTGAATCTCGCGCACCGTGATGCCGTGCGTCGTGCCGCAGTCCACGGCGCGAACAATCACGTCCTGCGCGACATCCACGAGGCGGCGCGTCAGGTAACCAGCGTCTGCGGTTCGCAGCGCGGTGTCGGCCATACCTTTGCGGGCGCCGTGCGTCGAGACGAAGAACTCCAGCACGTTCAGCCCTTCATGGAAGTTGGACTTGATGGGCAGGTCTTCAATCAGGTTGCCGAACGGGTCGGACATCAGGCCGCGCATCCCCGAAAGCTGCGACAACTGCTTTTTCGAGCCGCGAGCGCCGGAGTCGGTAACGATATAGAGCGGGTTGTACTGGTCAATACGCTCCATGATCGAGTTGGCGATCTTGTCACTCGCCTGCATCCAGGTCGTCAGAACCTTCTGCTTACGTTCTGCCGTCGTCAGGACGCCCCGGTTGTACTGAGCGCTGGCCTTTCGCACCTCTTCGTCCGCGTGTTTGATGAGTTCGTCACGGTCACGCGGGCTGTCCATGTCGGTCATCGCGATGGTGATTCCGCCCTTCATGGCGTACTTGAAGCCAATCGCCTTGATCTCGTCGAGGAAGGTGATACACGCCTCTTTGCCGTGCGTCTCGTACACGTCTGTAACGACCTGCGAGACGCCTTTTTTGACCATCGTCTTCAGCAGGTACTCGTCGGTGTACTTGATGCGCGGCGGCAGGATCTCGTTGAAGATCAGACGGCCCACCGTCGTGAACTTCGCGACATCCACAAGCCCGTTCTTCATCGGAACCAGATCGTTGCCGTCTTTATCTTTGTATGTCTTCAGCCCGATGACTTCCGTCACCGTTTCGGCATCCTCCGCGAAGCCCAGGCGGTGCGGCAGGCGAACGCTGATCGGCTCATGCAGATCGAGCATCTCGGTGTCGTAGGCCAGAATCGCCTCTTCCGGGGACGAGAAGACGTACTCGCGGGGCCGTTCGCCCGCCTTGAGTTCCTTCATCATCGTGAGGTAGTAGGAGCCGAGGATGATGTCCTGAATCGGCGCGACAATCGGGCCGCCGTGCGCGGGAGAGAACAGGTTGTGCGACGACAGCATCAGGATGCGGGCCTCGGCCTGCGCGTAGGCCGACAGCGGGACGTGGACGGCCATCTGGTCGCCGTCGAAGTCCGCGTTGAAGGCGTGACAGACAAGCGGGTGAACCTGAATCGCTTTTCCGTCCACGAGGATCGGTTCGAACGCCTGAATTCCGAGGCGGTGCAGCGTCGGGGCGCGGTTCAGTAGCACGGGATGCTCCCGAATCACGATCTCCAGCGCGTCCCACACCTCCGGGCGCATCTTGTCAATCATCCGCTTGGCGGTCTTAATGTTGCCCGTCAGCCCGCTCTCCACCAGCATCTTCATGACGAACGGTTTGAACAGTTCGAGCGCCATCTCTTTCGGCAGTCCGCACTGATGCAGTTTGAGGTGCGGCCCGACGACGATAACAGAGCGCCCGGAGTAGTCCACGCGCTTGCCGAGCAGGTTCTTGCGGAACCGGCCTTCCTTGCCCTTGAGCATATCCGAGAGCGATTTCAGGGCGCGGTTGTTGCTGCCGACGACCGGGCGGGTGCGCCGTCCGTTGTCAATCAGCGCGTCTACCGCCTCCTGAAGCAGCCGTTTCTCGTGGTTGACGATGCTTTCGGGGGCGCGAATCTCGGTGATCTTCTTGAGACGGTTGTTGCGGTTGATGATGCGCCGATACAGGTCGTTCAGGTCGGAAGTCGCGAAACGGCCTCCGTCCAACTGCACCATCGGGCGCAGTTCCGGTGAGATGACCGGGACGGCGTCCAGAATCATCCAGTCGGGACGCGCACGGGACGCCAGGAACGCCTCGGTCACTTCCAGCCGCTTGATCGAGCGGATACGGCGCGGCCCCTGGGTGTTGGCGATTTCGACTTTCAGCTCGCGGCTCAGTTTCTCAAGGTCCACTTCCATCAGCAGTTCCTTGATGGCCGCGCCGCCCAGACCGGCCCGAATAACCTCTTCCCAATCGCCGCCCAGGCGGCGCGTCAGGACTTCCAGCAGGCGCTCGGTCGCCCGGAACTGATCTTCGGAGATAAGCTGCTTCTTCTCGATCTTCTCCAGCATCAGCAGCGACGCCGCCAGCTCTTCCATCCGCTCGGTCGCGTCTTTTTCTTCCTGCCGAATGCGCTCAACCAGATAGGTCTGCTTCTGCGCGATGACCTCATCGGTCCACGGCAGCAGCACGGCTTCCGGCTCCTCGCCCTCCGCCAGTTCGACGGGTTCTTCGGATTTCGCCCGCTCCTCAGCCTCTTCGGCGCTGGCTGCCGCCTTCGCCCGGTTCTCCGCGATCTCCTTGTTGAATTCGCGTGTCAGCCGGTCGGCGATGCCTGCCTTCTCCTCCAGAATCGCTTCCGTCTCCTCCGCCACTGCCGACCGAATGTCGGAAAGGCGGGCATTGATCTGAGCGCGATCTACCGCCGTCACAATGTAGGAGGCGAAGTAGAGGACTTTTTCCAGCGGGCGGGGTGTGATGTCCAGAATCAGCGCCATCGGGCTGGGAACGCCCTTGAGGTACCAGATATGGCAGACGGGAGCCGCCAGTTCGATGTGGCCCATGCGCTCGCGCCGCACTTTGCTGCGCGTCACTTCGACGCCGCACCGCTCGCAGACGATGCCTTTGTACTTGACCTTTTTATACCGTCCGCAATGGCACTCCCAGTCCTTCACCGGGCCGAAAATGCGCTCACAGAAAAGTCCGTCACGTTCCGGTCGGAACGTGCGGTAGTTGATGGTTTCCGGCTTCTTCACTTCGCCGTAGGACCAGGTGCGAATCTCGTCCGGTGAAGCGATCCCGATGCGTATCTTAGAAAACGTACTTGCGTCCGCCATTGTCTCTCTTCCTCCAAACCATCTTACGACACTATCGGCACGTCGAAACCGCATGGTGAAACATACGATTTCGACGTGCCGCGAGCGAATTGGAAGCTCGCCTCTCCTGTACCAACAGGAGGGACTTGCCTTGCCTATGCGTACTTAGAACGGCAGTTCACGTTCCGGGTCCAGGCGCATCTTCTTTGCCTCACGGCGAGCAGCGGCCTTCACCGGGTTTTCGTGGGGATCAATGTCGTCGTCCCGGTCGCGCAGGTCAATCTCTTTGTCCGCCTCGTCCAGCACAGTGACTTTCAGGCCCAGACTTTGAAGTTCATTGACGAGGATTTTGAACGATTCGGGAACGCCAGGTTCGAGAATGTTGTCTCCCTTGACAATGCTTTCATAAGTCTTGACGCGCCCCAGGACATCGTCCGACTTGATGGTGAGTATCTCCTGAAGCATATACGCGGCGCCGTAGGCTTCCAGCGCCCAGACTTCCATCTCTCCGAACCGCTGTCCGCCGAACTGGGCTTTTCCGCCAAGCGGCTGCTGCGTGACCAGCGAGTAGGGGCCAGTGGAACGCGCATGGATTTTGTCGTCTACGAGGTGCGCGAGTTTCAGCATATAGATGACGCCGACGGTCACCGGCATATTGAACTGGTCTCCGGTCAGACCGTCACGGATGTAGGTCTTGCCGGTAAGCGGTTCGTAGCCGACTCGCGCCCAGACGTTCGCCTGCACCTTTTCGATGATCTTCTCGTAGTCGTACTCCTGTCCGGCGACGCTGAGAGCGCCGTTACTCTTCGCAGGCTCGGTGCCAGCGGGGAGTGCGGGAGCCTCCAGGTCAATGGCAGGCGGCGCGGCGACGGTACGGGCGACCTCTTCCAGCTCTTCTGCGCTCAGCGTCTTCAGATGCTCACGCAGTTGGTCGAACAGCGCGGGGGTCTCGGAATTCGGCGTGAACGAGAGAGGCAGTTTGAGTTCGCTATGGATGTAGTTCACCAGGGCTTTTTCACGGAAGAAACTGCCCAACCGCGCCATCTGCTCCAGAATCTCGCGTTCGGTCGAGCCTTCAAAGGCCGGGTTGACGAACGTGCAGTCCAGATGCCTTCCGACATAGCCGAGGTGTGTCTCCAGAATCTGTCCGATGTTCATACGCGACGGAACGCCGAGCGGGTTCAGCACGATGTCCACCGGGGTTCCATCCGGGAGGAACGGCATATCCTCCTGCGGCAGAATCTTGGAGATGACGCCCTTGTTGCCGTGGCGTCCGGCCATCTTGTCGCCTTCCATGATCTTGCGCTTCTGGGCGATATAGACGCGGACGAGCATATTCACGCCCGCCGGGAGTTCGTCCGGGGCGAGGCGCAGCAGTTCGCCGTCTTCCATGTCGCGCATGGAGGCGTCGGGCCGCTTGCAGTAGTTATAGATATGTTTGTCCCGCGACCCCTGGTACTTGAAGCGGCTGAACACCTTGACATCCACGACGCGCCCGCCGTTGCCATGCGGCACTCGCAGCGAAACGTCGCGGGTCTCTTCCGCCTTCTTGCCGAAGATGGCGATGATAAGCCGCTCTTCCGCCGTCAGTTCGCCCTGGCCCTTGGGAGCAACCTTACCGACCAGAATGTCTTCCGGCCGCACTTCCGCCCCGACCCGGATAATACCGTTTTCGTCGAGGTCTTTGAGCATATCCTCGCCGATGTTCGGGATGTCGCGGGTGATCTCTTCTGGCCCCAGCTTGGTGTCGCGGGCTTCGATATCGAACTCTTCGATGTGGATCGAGGTGAAGATGTCGTCCTTGACAAGCCGCTGCGAGAGCAGAATGGCGTCTTCGTAGTTGTAGCCGCCCCAGGGCATAAACGCGACCAGCACGTTCTGACCGAGGGCGAGTTCGCCCTGATCGGTGCAGGGGCCGTCCGCGAGTACCTGTCCCTGCCGTACCCGCTGGCCTTTGTTGACAATCGGGTGCTGGGTGATACAGGTCGAGTTGTTGGAGCGCAGCAGATTGATGAGCCGGTAGCTGTCTATGCGGCCTTCGGGCGTGGTCACGTCAATCTGATCGGCGGTAACGCGAGTGACGATGCCGCTGCGCCGCGTCGTAATGACCGCACCGGAGTCGACCGCCGCCCGCCGTTCCATACCCGTCTTCACCAGAGGCGCGTCCGGGCGAAGGGTCGGCACGGCCTGTCGCTGCATGTTCGCGCCCATGAGGGCGCGGGTCGCCTCGTCGTTCTCGATGAACGGGATACAGGCAGTCGCGACGGAGATAAGCTGCACCGGGGCGATGTCCATGTACTGGACCTTATTCGGCTTGACGAGCGGGTACGACCCCTCGAAACGAACCTGTACTTCCGCCTCGGAGATTTTGCCCTTGTCGTCCGACTTTACGTTCGCCGGGGCGATATGGTACTTATGGTCAATGTCTGCCGTCATCCACTCGATGTCGTCCGTAACGACGCCTCCGATAACCTTGCGGTAAGGAGTTTCCAGGAAGCCGTAGACATCCACCCGTGCGAAGACCGCCATCGAACCGATGAGGCCGATGTTCGGGCCTTCCGGGGTCTCGATGGGGCAGATGCGCCCGTAGTGGCTTTCGTGAACGTCGCGGACTTCGAGTTTCGCGCTCTGTCGGGAGAGACCGCCCGGCCCGAGGGCCGAGAGTCGGCGCTTGGAGACAAGCTCCGCGAGCGGGTTGGTCTGATCCATGAACTGCGACAACTGCGACGACCCGAAGAAGCTCTTGATGGAAGCGCTGATCGGCTTGACGGACAGAATCACCTGCGGGATGATGTTGTCGTTGTCGAGGCTGGTCATGCGCTCTTTGGCGACTTTTTCCATACGCAGGAAGCCCATACGCAACTGCGAGGCCAGCAGTTCGCCGACGCTGCGGATGCGCTTGTTCTCCAGGTGGTCAATGTCGTCGGTCGTGCCTTCGCCTGCGTTCAGGTTGATGATGTAGCGCAGGATGCTGATCAGGTCTTCCTTGGTCAGGGAGCGGGCGGCGAGCGGCAGATGCGCTCCCAGCTTTTTGTTCATCTTGTAGCGGCCGACCTTCGCCATGTCGTAGCGGCGGGCGTCGAAGAAGATGTTCTGCACCAGACTGCGGGCCGATTCCAGCGTGGCCGGGTCACCAGGGCGAATTTTGCGGTAGATGTCGAGCATCGCCGAGTCGGTGTCGGTCGCCACGTCCTGATCGAGGGTGGCTTCGACGTACTTGTTGACGGCCAGCACTTCCAGTTCCTGCACCGGCAGTTTGGCGATGGCCTTGGCGACGTTGTTGGCGGTCGTCTTGTCGGCGATCAACTGGTAGGGCTTGACAAGGACTTTGCCTTTGTCATCTATGACTTCGTTGACCGGGCGCTTGTGCAGCAGATGCTCGGCGTCCGGGGCCTCAAGGATCTGCCGGGTCGAGAACATATTGAGAATGTCCGTCGTCCCGTTGATGCGGCTGTAGACCTTGATGACCGTGTTGCCGCCGATCTTTTCGGCGAGTTCTTTGAGGAACTCCTCGGTGGCGAGGGTGTCCTCTTCGGCCACGATCTCGCCCGTCTTCTTGTTCACTATCGGCTCGCGCAGGCGCATCGCCAGGAAGAAGTCCTTCTCGGTGCGGGAGGGCATCGGTTTGCCCTCTTCGTCGAAGGTGTCTACCGTCTTGTATATCCAGAAGCGGTCGAGGATGGCCTGAATGGACATCTCGATGGGCGGGCAGGCCTGCGGGAAGGCGTTGAGCGCACGCAGCAGCGTGGTCAGCGGGAACTTGCGGGTCTGCCCGATGCGAACGGTGACCTGGCTGTTGTTGTCCGTCTCCACGTCCACCCAGGCCCCCTCCTGGGGGATGATGGTGGCGAAGAAGAGGACTTTGCCGGAGAAGTCGAGGCTGTCTTTAAAGTAGACGCCGGGCGAGCGGGCCAACTGACTCACGACGACGCGCTCCGCTCCATTGATGATGAACGTGCCTTTGTCCGTCATCAGGGGCAGATCGCCGAGGTAGACTTCGCTTTCGATCTCTTCTTTGTTGGCCTGTTTGAGCAGGACTTTGGACTTGATGGGAGCCTCGAACGTCATGTCACGGTCGCGACACTCTTCCAGAGAATACTTCGGCTCTCCGAGCGTGAAATCGGTCAGAGAGATGGAGGTCTGGTTGGTAAAATCGTAGATGGGTGAGAAACTTGCGAACAGTTCGTGAAGTCCCTCTTCGAGGAACCACTGGTAAGAATTGAGCTGGAGTTCAACGAGGCTGGGGATTTCGGTGATGTGGTGGGTCTGCTTGGTGCGCCCCTGAATTTCCTTCAATGGAGTACCCTCCTAATCTAAAGCACGAAACGCTAGAGTACCACATCTGACTACGCTCTGTCAAGGGCGATGGTTTCCACAACGGCCACTCCGCAAACGATTCGCCGCAGGTACTTCGGGCGGGCTATTCGATTACCACTGGTAGAGCCAGACGTAGGTCCAGTAACGGGCCTCCTGGGGTTTGTCCGGAGGTTGAAAACCCCCGGCCAACCCGTAGCCTATCGGAAGCCGCAGCACCAGAGAGCAGGGTTCTGCGGGCGCGGTGACGAACAGGAGGGGGCGCTGTAAACCCTCTCGATTCGAGGGTTCCAAAGGAGGAGCCACGATGTTTCTGTTCTCGAACGTCTTTGCCAGAAGCCATTCAGGCCGCGAAGTGATTGCCTGCGCTATTCTGTGTCTGCTCTGTGCTATCGGGGGGCGAACGGCCCTGTCTGCCGAACTTCCCGGCCCCTGGTCTGTCGAAAAAGCGGCGGCGTGGGAGCAGAAACACGGCTGGCTGGTGGGCTGCAATTTCTCTCCGGCCTACGCCATCAACGAACTGGAGATGTGGCAGCCGGACACGTTCGACCTGACCGCGAGTGACCGCGAGCTGGGCTGGGCCGAATCGCTTGGCTTCAACTCCGTGCGCGTGTTCCTGCACAATAAACTCTGGGATCAGGATTCCAAAGGGTTCTTGAAACGCATGGACGCCTTTCTGGGCGTGGCAGACAAGCACCATATCGGCGTGATGTTCGTGCTGTTCGATAGCTGCTGGGATCCGTTCCCGCAGACCGGGAAACAGCGTGAACCCTACCCGCATCGGCATAACTCCGGTTGGGTACAGGCTCCGGGGCAGGACATCCTCAAAGACCCGGCGCGTCACGACAGCCTGAAACCCTATGTCGTCGGCGTCCTGAAGCGTTTCCGCAACGACCGCCGCATCCATGCCTGGGACCTCTTCAACGAGCCGGACAACGACAACCGCAACTCCTACGGCAAGGTCGAACTGCCCGGTAAGCCGGAATTCGCGCTGATGCTGCTCAAGAAGGTCGTCGGGTGGGCGCGGGAGGTCGGGCCTTCGCAGCCGTTGACCGTAGATGTCTGGTACGGGCAGTGGGACGACGATTCAAAACTGAACCCCATGCAGAAGTTCTCCCTCGACAACTCCGACGTGATCAGCTTCCACAACTACGGCAAGCCCGAAGAGCTGACGCAGCGCATCGCCGACCTGCGCCGCTACCATCGCCCCATCGTCTGCACGGAGTATATGGCCCGTCCGCAGGGCAGTCAGTTTGATCCGAATCTGGGACTGATGAAATCGCAAAACGTCGCCGCCTACAACTGGGGCTTCGTCTCCGGCAAAACACAGACGATCTATCCCTGGGACTCCTGGCAGAAAGAGTACACTGCCGAACCGCCCGTCTGGTTCCACGACATCTTCCGTCCCGAAGGTTCCGCCTATCGCCTGGAAGAAGTCGCCTACATCCGCAGTGTCACGGGCAAAAAATAATATGAGAGCCTACCAAGCTACGTCCCAAGTTCACCCGTGAGATCGTCAATTGCGCCGCCCGGCCGCGAAAAGATCTGCAAGTATACCGGTGCAATACATAGAACTGCTAGGATCGCGCCGGGAATTTCTCTTGGATGAGACATGTTGGCGATGACTATCACTGCGGAAAACCCAAGCAAGTTCAACGCGCCGCCAACGATTCGATAGTACTTAGGAAATCGCTGCTTCGACCATTTTTCAAAATCGTATTCGGAGGTGAACCAATTTGCTTTGGCTTGACTTTCCGCACGGTCTGGGTCTGCCACTGCAGAATCAGCGGTAGAGTTGATAGGGGCCAGCCCTGTGAGATCGCTACGCAGCACATCAAGTCGAAGAGCGGAAATGAAGCCAATTTCCGCGAGGAGCCCCAGCCATGCGAGCGCTGCACAGATTATTGGTAAGGGTAGCACGACGGTGGCAAAGAACGGCCCCTTGTGAAGGCCGACAAACACGCAAGCGACCAGCGCAGAAAGCCGGCCAGCGACTGAGATTACTGCGAGAAGCGCAGCTCTCGGAGCGTTCGGGATAGAACACCAAAGTACCCTTGATCCAAGTCGTACCATCCACGTTCCCGCGGCAATTAACACCATTGGAAGCACGAACACATAAAGCAGAATGGGTTCGAGCCTCTTCGGCGCATCAGGCGATGCGTGCAGAACTAACATTCCCACCACCGCGAGTCCGCCAAATATCATGAATAGGAAATAGCCACACGTGAGCAAATTAGCGCCAACGTTATTGTTGGCGATACTAAGTCCAAGACGAACCGCCTTCCATTGGCGGCTCTCAAATCTATTGACTACTGGAGGCTCGGTGGTCATTTTCCGTCCTAAGTTTTGCGTATGCGGTGGCGAGGGCGAAGCGCTCCAAAATACAATCGTCCCGCTCGCCAGAACAAGTTGCACTCCGGTCGTGTATATTCAGCAATGAGCGTGTACCAAAGTTGACCTGTGGTGCAGCCTCACCGAATCGTTCCTCTATACCAGCAACGGACGTCGTAGTAGTTGCTCCCCGATCCACCAGAAGAGTACGCACGGCAAGACGCAGTTCCCGAACCGCGTGTTTTCTACGCAACAGTCGATACAGGGTAGAAACTGAGCAGACATAATCCACATGGCATGTCCCTTACCGAGCGGGGAGAAGGGAGAGATAGGTCGTATAGCGCTGATCGGTCACTTTGTAAAACGGAAGAAAGGTCATCTTGCCGTCCTGAGTACGGAATGTCGGGAGGCTGCCCGGCTGTGGCACCATAGCGACCGTAGATTTCTCCCCTTCCAGAGTAACGGGTTTCTCGGACAGCGCGACCAGCAACAGCGGCCCGTACAGGAGCGCCTTCCGGTCGGGTGTTTCGGGCGCGATTGCCTCAAAACGTAGCGTTAAGGGAATGGTGACTTCAACCCTATCGCCATCGTGCCAATCACGCTCCAGCTTAAGAAAGGTGCCTGGGGCAGACTTCACCTGTGAAACCTGCTGGTTGATCTTCACGGTAACGGGCTTTGTTGTCCATCCGGGGACGCGCACGCGCAGGGCAAAGTGGATCGGCCTCTTCGTATGAACGGTCAGCGTTGTGGTGTCTGTCTCCGGGTAGGTCGTGGTCTGCTCGACCGTGATCGGCTGCTTATTTTGCTGCCACTGGATACGTGAAGGTGTAAAGAGATTCACATAGAGGCCCTGCGTGTCGTGAAAGTAAATATCCAGCGGATAGTCCGCCGTTATCTGGGCATATGTGCCCGAACAGCACGGCCAGGGGTCCCTAAAATAGGCCTTCTTCGTCCCGGACCGATAATCGGAGTAGTAGAAAGTTTTGCCGTTCGGCTGCATCGGTAGGGTTGCCAGCATCCCGTTAAAAAGGACGCGCTCCATATTGTCGCCGTACTTGGCGTCTCCGGTGAATCGGAGCAGGTAGCGGTCGAGATTGACATTGGCGTAGGCGCCGCAGGGCGTCTCGAAGTGATTGTCAGTGCTCTCAATGGACTCAGCGAGCTTACCCTGTCCCGGTGTCACGAAACGTTCGCCGGGTCCCCAGCCGCCCGAAGCATACATCTGTGTCGTCGTGAGAAACGTCCAGGCGTTCTCTATCGCCTTAAAGTATTTCTCGTCGCCCGTGACCTCATACGCTTTTGCGGCGGAAGCAAGAGTGTTCACATGGCTATAGGCATGGCGATCCGGGGTAAAGGCGTTGATGCCGTTCGCGAAGGGGTCGTAATACTCCTTGCTATAGTCGTATTCCCTGGCCATCTGAAGATAACGCACGTCCTTCGTAAGCGCGTAACAGTTGTAGAGGTTTTCGGGGAGCGTATACCATTCGTCTTTGCGGCGGGGCAGATTCTTGACGGCCCAGTCGGTCATCTGCTTGAGAACGACAAGCGCCTCCTTGTTGCCTGTAAGCGTGAAGGCGTCGCGCATCCCGATGCAGTTCTTGTCGTAGAGATAGTTCGGCCACTCACGGAACACCTTCTGTGAGGAGTAGAAGAAGCCGTCCGGCGCCAGGGTCTCATGGAACCCATGCACAAGCCGGGTAACCTTCTCCTTGTAGCGCTCATCCTTCGTGTTGGCGTACATCCGTGCGAGCGCCGAGACATACTGCCCGAAGGGGTGCGCCCCGGCGAAGCCGTCCGGGTCGTACCAGCCGCCCATCGGTTTTCCCGGCGCAGGCAGTCCAGCCCGTTTGCGAAAGCCATTCAGCAGGTCGTCTTCCGAGAGGGCCAGATAGAATGCCCTGGCTCCTGCCGCCTGGATTCCCATCGGCCCACCCGTCAGGGTCACATCCCTGTACGTAAAGGGCTGTAACTTCCCGGAAGCGCGATGCGCTGCGGGTTCTTGCGCCTCTGCCTTGAAAACGATAATAGAGCTAAGAACGCTGCCCGCAAGCGCACAAATACTTCGCAGTCTAGGCTTCATCTGTTTCTCTCCTTTGAAGGTCAACACCTGTTCCCTGTCTTGTATCCCAGGAAATTATAGTACCCTATTACGCTGGCCTTACTCATCCGTTTGATACCAACGCTTCTTCGCATTGTCCACTCCCTTATGGCGTCGCATTATGGAACTGCTCTCATATACTCGTGAAAAATTAACGAAACGCTCTGATACATCGGCACGTATAATATCATGTCTGGTAAATGCTATGCTGTGGGGGAAGAATATGGAGGAAGAAAGAGAACTACTGCGGGGCAATACGCACACGCTGGTCATGGCGGTGCTGCGCGACGGCCCGATGCACGGCTATGCGATTGCCCGGGAGATCAATCGCCGCAGCGGGGAAGCGCTTCGGTGCAAACAAGGGACGCTCTATCCGGTCCTTTACGCGCTGGAGGAGGAGGCATTGATCCAGGGTATCTGGGAACATGCGGAGGGTGAGCGGCCTCGCAAAGTCTACGTGCTAACCGAGGCGGGTCTGGGCGAACTGGCGCACCGTATTCGCCTCTGGAAGCAGTTCAACGCCGCAATGGAAGGCGTAATTGCAGGAGATAATCCCGATGCACAGCCGGCCTGATACGTCGCTTCTCTCCGATGAGCCTGCTCCCTTGCTGGCGGACTATCTGGATCATCTTTGCGCGCCTCTCATTGGCGTAATGTCATACGAGCGACGCAGGGAAATATCTCTGGAGGTGCGTCTTCATCTGGAATCTCTGGCTGAAGAGCTGGCCGAACAAGGGCAGACCTCAGAAGCGGCGCTTACCGCAGCCCTGCAGGAGTTCGGGGAGCCCTGGACGGTCGGAGAGGGAATGGTGCGTACGCTCTCTTCCCATGCGAGCGAAAGCAGTGCGCGATCTGCCCGGACAGCGATGGCCCACGGCGTGGCATGGTTCGGCCTGCCTGCCGCCGCCTGCTTGCTGCTGCTGACGCAACATAGCGTGGACGATCCCCGGGCAGAACTCCTGCCGTTGCTCACGCTTCTCACTCTGATGACCCCTGTCTTCGGAGGGGCGCTCACCGGATTCACGTCTCCAGCCCGTGCGGAGAGCGGGGCCTGCCGTGCGCTCGCGTTGGTAGGCGCGATTTCGTTGGGGATTGCCTTGCTGTTGCTGCCCTCACGCATGGGGCTGGTGTTTCTGGGTGTCCAGGCCGCCTACTGGTTTCCGATCGGATGGCTCGCGGCCCGTGCTGCGGTCTGTATCCGTCGGCAGTATCACCGGGGCTGTTTCCTGCGTCTGGCAGGCAGGCGGCTCTCCTATGTCTCTCTACATGAAGGAGTAAAACGATGACATTCCTAACCGAACGACGCGGTTTCACGCTAATTGAACTGCTGGTGGTAATTGCTCTTATCGCACTTCTGGCAGCCCTGCTCTTTCCGGTTTTCGCACGGAGCCGTGAAAGCAGTCGCCGCTCCGCCTGCCTCAACAACCTGCACCAGATATCCACGGCATATCCACGGCATTCGCGCTCTACGTTCAGGATCACGACGAACGCCTGCCCCGACAGGCGATCCTGCCGCCAGAAGGAACCAACTATACCTGCTGGGATGTCCAGATTCAGCCCTATTTCAAGGATCACCAGATATTGGCATGCCCCAACGATACCCTCTCCCGACAGTTGGATATTCCGCAGTTGGGTAAGAAACTAATTCGCTCCTATGCGATGGTGGCTAACACCAGCGGCGTCGCGATAGGGGAGATACCTGCAGTGAGCCAGACGGTTCTCCTCCTGGAACGCAGCACCGTAGGCACTCAGGCCGCGCCCCGATCTTCCGCCTGGGCATTCGAGTCCTGTGTCGAGCGACTGGGCAAACTCACCTTCGAACCCATTGGTCCGGGGACATATGTTCCCCCCGACTTTCGGCATGGACAGACCGGCAACTACCTGTTCGCGGATGGACATATCAAGGCGCTTCACGGTCCCAATCCCTTGTTTCCCGGCTATCAGACGGATTCCGACGGCGTGTCGCTCTGTGGATTCGATGCCCCGTTGCCACGGTAGAAGCGACGTACACGATCTACCGGCAAGGTCCAGTAGATCGTGCAATTCCTCTTCTGGAAGTCCCCACTTTCAGAAGAGGAAATTATTATATACTAACGGCGCATGAGAAACTGGTAATTACGCGCCCGGAACGAACGGCAAGACATCGTGATTTTGACGTGCCGTTAGTATATTTCCGCCACGTCACGTCCCTGCCGGTGCGCCGTTAACAGAGGAGGTAATAGACGAACACAGGGAGGGACGAAAATGCGTACATTTTATCGGGGAGGGATTGCGGCTGTACTCGCACTCGTTTTAGTCGGCTGTGGATTAGGGTCTGGTTCTACCGGAAAAGTGACGATTGATCCCGGTTCGATTACACTGTCTCCGGGGCAGACGAAGGCGTTCACCGTGACGGTGACGCAGTGCCGCGACACGCGTGTCAACTGGAGCGTGACGGAAGGCGATACGGGGGGCAAAATCAAGTCCGATGGCGTCTATACCGCGCCGGACACGCCGGGAACCTATCACGTCTTGGCTTCCTGCGATACCGATTCCAACGTCAACGATACCTCCACCGTCACCGTGAACTGAAGGCCCGTATGTCATACTATATCCTGTGAAATCAGGGAAGGCAGAACGAATCTACGGACGGAAACGCTGGCTGAGGAGACGTATGACCGGGCTGATTGTTTTCTGTGCGAAGTATCTGTTTGTGCTGACGCCTTTACTGGCGCTGGCGGTTTTCTGGAAATGCTCTGCCGCTAATCGCAAGACGATGTTTGTGCGCGGTCTCATTGTGCTTATGGTGGGAGTTGTGCTGGCGAAGGCAGGAGGAGCGCTCTATTTCGAGCCGCGTCCGTTCGTTGTGCATCATGTTGCACCGCTGATTCCGCACGACGCCAACAACGGTTTCCCCTCCGATCACACGCTGCTCACCTTTGGCGTGGGCTTCCTGCTCTTTCCCTTTTCGCGCCGTGTCGCTGCTATCGCTGTCCTGGTGGCCGCCACGGTCGGGCTGGCACGAATCCTGTGTCTGCTTCACTCTCCGCTCGATATCGGCGCAAGCATCCTCATGGCAGCGGTCGGAAACCTGATAGCTTGGCAAGCGGTTCGGCGCAAAGAGAGCATGGTTCCCGCATCGGTCTGAAGTGCGGGTGAGATAAGAGAGATAGGTTGCTTTCGTGCCGACTTCTGAAAGCGGAGTCAAGGGTGCGACACAGGGAATTTCGCTATTTCTGGCATTGGCTAATGCGTGTGTTGACTTGTGCGTAGAAATAAGAGAAGCGATAACGCACCGGGCTATGGCCGTCGGCAGCGACGCCGACGGGAGACGAGAGGAACTCTCCCTTTGCGAGCGGTCGGTCGCTATTCAGGTTCGAGGAGGAATCGATGAGCAGTGCAATCGCACTTCCTGATGGGCTGCGCCCGCGCACACGCGAAGCGCTCCCGGAAGCCCTGCTGCGGGAGGGATCCCCCCGCGAAAGCAGTAACCCCTATCACAATGCATTGGAGCAGTTGAGTATCGCGGCGCAGTTTCTGGAACTCGACCCCGGTACGCATGAGATACTCAAGCACCCGCAGCGAGAGCTGACCGTTCATTTTCCGGTGAAGCGCGACGATGGCACGATGCAGGTCTTCACAGGGTATCGTGTCCAGCACAATATCGCACGCGGCCCCAGCAAAGGCGGCATCCGTTACAGCCCCCTGACCGACATAGATGAAGTTCGTGCCCTCGCCATGTGGATGACCTGGAAGTGCGCGATTGTGAATATCCCCTTCGGCGGCGCAAAAGGCGGCGTCGTCTGTGACCCCAAAACCCTCTCGAACGGCGAACTGGAACGACTGACTCGCCGTTACGCTTCGGAAATCAGCATCGTCATTGGCCCCACCACCGATATTCCCGCGCCCGATATGGGAACCAACCCGCAGACGATGGCCTGGATCATGGACACCTACTCCATGACGCAGGGCCGCACCGTTCCCGCCGTCGTGACGGGCAAACCGGTCGCGGTCGGCGGTTCCGAGGGACGCAACGACGCGACCGGGCGCGGCATCGTGTTTGTCACCCGCGAGGCGATCCGAGAGCGGGGCCTCGATCTGCGCGGGCTGCGGGTCGCCGTGCAGGGTTTCGGCAACGTGGGCGGTGTGGCAGCGCGTATCTTTGCGGAGTCGGGCGCGAAAGTCGTGGCGGTCAGTGATGCCATCGGCGGTCTCTACAACCCGGACGGCCTCGATATCACAGCCCTGCGAGACTGCACCAACCGCGACGGCACCCTCACCACGCACGGCGGGGGCGACCCCATCGGAACCCGCGAACTGCTGGAACTCGACGTGGATGTCCTCGTTCCTGCCGCCACCGAGAACCAGATCACGGCGGAAAACGCCGACCGCATCAAAGCCCCCATCATCATCGAAGGCGCGAACGGCCCCACCACACCCGCCGCTGACCGCATTCTGCACGACCGGGGCGTATTCCTCGTGCCGGACGTTCTGGCGAACGCGGGCGGTGTGGTCGTCTCCTACTTCGAGTGGGTGCAGGACCTTCAGTTCTTCTTCTGGCAGGAGGAAGAGGTCAATGCCAAAATGGAGGCGATCATGGTACGCGCCTACCGCGATGTCCGCACGATGGCGAAACGCGAGAACGTAGATATGCGCCTTGCCGCGCATTTGATCGGCGTCAAGCGCGTCGCCGATGCCAGCGCCCTGCGCGGCATCTATCCCTAGCGTTCTCTACGTGCTGTTTCTGCCGATACGCCACTGTCTATGGCGTATCGGTTGTTTGTCAGCCAAATGGCGAGAGGGACTGGAGCGATCCGACGGGAGTTCGTGGGTCTGGCAGTGGGAAAGCCGGACGGAGCCTCTGGTGAGAATGGCTCCGCCGGGAAGGAGAAAACAATCATGCGAAAAGTGCGAGAGTCCGGAAAAGCGGCGATTGGCGGGGGCCGGAGCGCGAAGTCCGATTCCGGGGTGTTTTATCATCTTCTCCAGGAAGAGTATGACCAGATGCTCGCCGACCCGGACTGTGATACCGGGCTGTTTGAAGAGGAGGCCGTAGAAATCCTGGAGAAGAAGCGTCTTGAACCGGAACTGGTCTATAAAGTCCGCGAGGATGTTATCCGGCAGGCGGGACTGCGCCACTGGATTGATATGTAGCGCCGTCGGAATGCAGTATACAGAACATTGGAAGCCTCAGATGTTTCGGCGCCTGGATTGACAGGAAGCGATGTCGGAACCGCTACGGCGCGTTTTTGTCGCAGACGGCCGTCATCTCTACATCCCCCATTGCGGCAGCCTGCGGATAGACCGACCAGGTGACCTCTCCCGTGAAGTCGTCCTTTTCGCCATTGGTGGAGATGATCTTGCCGGGCATCTTTACGGAGAAGGTGAGCGCGGTCAGAGCCGCCTCTCCGAGTTCCCCGTTGTCCTTGCCGCCCTTCGCCGGATCGGCCTGTTTCTGAGTTTTTGCGGTCATTCCGGCGATGAGACTGCTGACAATGCTGTGAACGCAGGCGCGGCGTTGGTTAGCGGTGAGTTTGTCTCCCAACTGCGCGGCAATCGCCTTATCGAGACCAACGGCCATCCGGGACTGCATCTTCCGCTCGACACTTTCCGGCTGCATAATAAGCTGCGTCCAACTGGAGATCAGCGGGTCGCCCGGCCCGAACAGCAGATGCCACAACTCCCGGTTAAGCGAAATCGCAATCGGACGGATATTGGCTTCGGTCGCCAGAGCGGGCGGGAGTGCGGCTTTCACGGCCAGAGCGGTATCGGGGTCTACGGTCGTGAGGACGTCGGGGATTTTGCCCGTCCAGTGCAGTGTCTCCCGATACTCCCACTTGCCGGGGCCGATCTCCCGCACCGTCGCCTGATTGACCACGAAGATGCCGGGCTTCGCCACATCCCCGCTTTTGATGGCGATGTCCTGCTTCTGTACGCTGCCCGGCGTCAGATCCCGCTCCGCCGTATAGGTCTCCTCGTTTTCGTTCTTGTCGCGTTTCGTCTTCCAGGGGCCACCCGCAGGCATCTCAAACGACTCGGCCAGTCCCTTGTTCTCTTTCCCCAGAACGCCTCCCTCCGGGTTCGGGCCATGAAACACGATCTTGCGCGTAAACGCCCCGTCCGGCTTGACCGTCGTGGTGATGACCGACCGGGAGCAGCCCGTCGCGAGCAGACCAAACCCCGACAGCGCCAGCAGACAGCGCGACAAACGACGATGTTGCAGCATGACCATTCTCCTTTTCAGAATCACCCCTCTCTCAGGTTTTTATGAGAGAGGGACAGGGTAAGGGCCTACAGCGGCGCGGTGAAATGGTAGCTGCCGGAACCGACTTCGTAGACGGCGCAGTTCTGCTCCATCCGCAGGAACTTAATACCGGGACGGGAGGAAGCGACGCCTTCAGCCTCATTGACCTGCTGCGCGTCTTTCGCCGGAACGTAGACGGTCGCAACGGTGTTGGCGGGAATTTCGACGTGGTAGCGGAATTCGCCGCCCTCCTTCTTCCAGTCGCTGACGATCTTGCCATAGGGCGAGGGTAGGATACAGCGGGCGAAGGTCAGGTCACCGCCGGGCTGCGGGTGCATGAGAATGTGCTTGTAGCCGGGCTGATCCGGGTCGAGGTCAATCCCGCCGACGCTGGTGTAGAGCCACTCCCCGACCGACCCGAGCGAATAGTGGTTGAAGGAGTTCATTCCGGCGTCCTGGAAGCCCTTTTCGGTCGTCCAGCCGTCCCAGCGCTCCCAGATGGTCGTCGCGCCCTGCCGGATCGAGTAGCCCCAGGAGGGGAAGGTGTCCTGAAGCAGCAGCGCATAGGCGGTATCGAGGTGGTCGGTGGCGGTGAGCGTCGGCGTCAGGTAGCCGACCCCGACGAAACCGGTGGAGAGGTGGTTGCCGCGCTGCTTGATGTCTGCGACCAGATGCTCGGCGGCGAGTGGGCGCAGGTTGTCCGGCAGCAGGTGGAAGCGCAGGGCGAGGACGTAGACGCACTGCGTGTTGCCTTTGATTCGCGCATCCGGGGTGACATACGCCTGATTGAACGCCGCCTTGATGCCCTCGAAGAGATCGGCGTACTTCTTTTCGTCCTCGGTCTTGCCGAGCGCGTGGGCGATCTTGACCATGAGGCTCGTGTCGTAGGCGAAGTAGGCGGTTCCGAGGACGTCGCGGGGCGTGTCCGCGTTGATGCTCAGCCAGTCGCCGAAGTTGTTGTTGCCGCGTTTCTGCCAGAGCAGGTTGGGGTTGGCGTCCTGAATATACGAGATCCAGCGGGCCATCGAAGTGTAGTGCCGCTCCAGAATGCGGGTGTCGCCGTAGCAGGCGTAGATCGTCCAGGGGCAGATGATCCCGGCGTCACCCCAGGCGGGAGCGCCATCTGACGGGTCTACGATGCGCGGAGAGACATCGGAGTAGCCGCCGTCGGGTGACTGCGCGTCCTCCACATCGTCGGCCCATTTGTTCATGAAGGCGGAGATGTCGGCGTTGAAGCAGCCGGTGCGGACGAAAATCTGCGCGTCGCCCATCCAGCCGAGGCGTTCGTCACGCTGCGGGCAGTCGGTGGGAACGTCAATGTAGTTGCCGCGCTGTCCCCACTGGATATTGTGCTGGAGCTGATTGACAAGTGGATTGGAACAGGTGAAGGCGTCCGCATTGACGTCCAGCGAGCTGACGACGATACCGGTAATAGCATCCATTGGCGGCTTGCCGGGATAGCCCCGCAGCTCGACATAGCGGAATCCGTGGAAGGTGAAGGAAGGCTCGTAGACCTCTTCGCCAGCGCCGCTCAGGGTGTAGTGGTCGGTGGCGCGGGCGCCGCGCAAGTTGGTCGTGTAGATGGAGCCGTCGGGGTTGAGCATCTCGGCGTAGCGCAGGGTGATGCGCGTTCCGGCTTTGCCCTTGACGCGCAGCCGCACCCAGCCGACCATGTTCTGCCCGAGGTCGAAGACATACGCGCCTGCGGGCTTCTCGACGAGGGTTTTGGGCGCAATCGTCAGCACGCGGTGGACGCTCGGCGCAAGCTGCGAGACGAGGTTGACGCCGCCGGGACACGTGCTCTCCACGCGGGGCTTCGTGTTGGCGGGCGTCTTTATCATCGGGCTGTTGAGGACGGCGGCGGCATCCCATTTCGTATCGGAGAAGCCGGGGGCGCTCCAGCCGGGCATCTCGCGGGTCGCGTCGTAATCTTCGCCCATCAGCATATCGGAGGAGCGGATCGGGCCGTCTGCGGTCACGCGCCAGGTGCCGTCGGTCGCGACGGTCTCGCGGGTGCCGTCAGCGTACTCAATCTCCAATTGCGAGAGCAGAGCGTTCTGCGTTCCGTAGTGATTGCGCTGATGCCCGAAGCCGACATAACCGCTGAACCAGCCGTCGCCGAGCGTGAGGCCGAGGGCGTTCGCACCGGGTTTTATCTGGCCGGTCAAGTCGTAGGTCTGGTACTGGACGCGCTTGGAGTAGTCGGTCCAGCCGGGGCGCAGGAGTTCGTTGCCGACCCGCTTGCCGTTGACCGAGAGGTCGTAGAGGCCGAGGGCGGTGGCGTAGAGCCGGGCGCGTTTGATGGGTTTGGTGGCCTGAAAGGTCTTGCGGAAGAAAGGCACGGGGCCGGGTTCCGAGGCCGCCTGCCCGGGCGTTCCCCAGGGGCCGCCGCCGATATTTGCCAGCGTCTTCGCGGCAGACCAGCCGCTGTCGTCAAAGGCGGTCGTCTCCCAGCCTTTCGGCCCGGCCTGATAAGATTTCCAGGTCGAGGTGGTCGGGATACGCTGCACGGTTCCGTCGGTGTAGGTGATCTTGAGCAGCGCGGCGAGACCTGCCGGGCCGTCCAGATTGTAGACGCGGATCGCGAGCGTGTTGCGCCCCGGTTTCACCTGCGCCGTGACTTCGGTCGGCACGAGGGAGGCCCAGCCGCTGCCGGTTCCGACCTCTTTGCCATTTAGATTGGCGGCATACTCGTTGTCGGCGAGGGCGATAAGTCCGGCCTGTTTGATGGCCTTGCCTGCGGGAACGTCGAAGGTGGTGCGGAAGAAGCGGTTGCCCTGCGGGGCGCTCTGGAGGGGGTTGCCTTCGGGAAACCATATCCATTTGATGTCGCGGGTGTCCTCGACCGCAGTCGCCGCGCCGGGCTTGTTGTAGCCGATCCACTGCGCGGTCCAGTCCTTCGGGATAAGCAGTCCCATCTCCCAGGAAGCGGGGGCGCTCCAGGCGGAGGGCTTGCCGTCTTTGTCCCAGACGCGCACCTGCCACCAGACGTGTTCCCGCGACTGGAGCGGTTTGCCACTGTAGACCACCTGCGTGGACTGATCCGACGCGACTTTGCCGCTGTCCCACAGGTCGCCTTTGCCTGCCCGAACCGCCTTCTCGCTCTCCCCCACCACAATCTGATAGGCGGTCTGCTTCTCGCCACGCCGCGCCGAACTAATCTGCCACGCCAACCGGGGCTGCAAGGCGTCAATGCCGAGCGGGTTGGCGCGATATTCGCAGCGCAGGGCGTCGGGCTGAACCCCTCCCGCCGCCACGATGCCCAGTAACAGTGTCGTCCAGAAACTCATCTTTCACCCTCTCCCTTACCGAAAAAACGCTGCGGCCCCTCACTCTGCCGCCACATACCCCACAGTTCACCCTTCCCCATCCCTCTTCCTGCAAATGTAGTCTGTATGCGCTGAAAACGATTGCCGCCTGCCTGAAATTCTTGTGGAAGACCATAGCAGGAAGTGTAACTCAGGACGGCGCGGCGGCGTCTAAAGGACATTCTTGGGGTTGGATGGAAACGAAAGGATTCTCTAATGAACGCTTATCGCTCTCTCACGCTGGCTCTGGTGCTGACCTCCTTGAACAGCGCCGCGCTTCTGCCTACCGGGGCGCAGGGGAACCGCCATACCAAGTTTATCGCAAGCGTCCGGCAGGCGGTCAAGAACCCGACTGGCTTTGCGCTAATTTGTCAAGGACTGCCTCCAGAGTGCGAGCAATCCTGGCAAGCAGTTCCTCCGTCCGACCCAGACTGTCCCGGATTGGCGTAGACTGATCCTGAATGGCCTGTATAATCTGATCTTTTATGTCAATTTTTTTGGGGGGACGGCCATCCCGGAAGTCGAGGATCACGTGATCGGGGATCAGGGTAATGTCCGCGTGGCCCGCCATCTTCATTACACTGGCGATCCCCGGGTCGTCCAGTATCCCGAGCGCACGGGCGATTTTGCCCGAGGAGTCGATACTGGTCCCTCGGGAACCGCTCTCGATCTGACTATAGTGCGAACGGGACAGCCCGGCTTTCTTTGCGATGTCGCCCTGTGTGGGCTTGCCCGGTAGCCGGAGACGGGTAGACCGCAGCCAGATGCCAAAATTCTCCTGTATCTTCTCCTGCTGGTTCTCATATACTTTCATGATTGTCTCCCTGTGCGACTGCCGCAGCAGTAAATGACGGATAGCGTAAAACTCGACCGAAGCGCAAATGCTGACGAACCGAGGCGGCCAATGAGTTAGTCCTTCAGGCCGCCCGTCGGTTCTGTCAGCCTCATACCTTCCTGTTCTTCGTCTCTGCCACGATGGTGCCATCGGGGAGTCGGTATAGTCGGTAGTCCGAGAAGACCTCGGGCAACTCGTCGTAGAGTTGCAAGAAGACCCGGAGGATCGCGGTGCGGATTTCCGGTTCCGCATGGGGGGTGAGCCGCTGGTCAATGATGCCCCGCCATGCCCGGATATTTGCAGTGACGAGGATCGGGGCTTCGGTCTCGTTGGGCAGCACGGAACGAGCAGCCTGCTGGACGGCTTTCCGGGCATCGGTTTTGCTCTCATGCTCAACAGGGGTGCGGATTTTCAGCAGTTCCTCCGTGATGTCCTCGTAGGCCGCACGGGTCGCGTCAATCCTGCTCTCGAACGCCCAATGGAGGCTCAGGTCCTTCTGGTACTCAGGCCGCTCGACGAACCGCACCTTGTCGGCCCCGACGTACCGCTGGCTCACTTGCGAGAACGCGGTGCCGACCCGGTGCCGAACAATCTCGTGCGTGAACGAGCGGCTGACCCCCCAGAACAGGAACCCGCAATTCACGTGTTCCAGTACCGACCCATGCCCGGACTCGATGAGGTGCTGGAAATACTTCCCCGCATCCTTGTTCTTCGTCCGCTTTTCCCCCAGACTCAGGTAGCACAGTTGGCCCGCGAATTTCATAATCTCCTGTGGACACCAGAGGCGGTCGTCGTAGATGTACTGCCCGAACTCTTCCCCGTAGCCATCGAGGAAATCGTTGACGAACCCGCTCCTCACCGACGATCCGGGGCTGGAGACTATCGCGACCCCCGGGGCCTTGAAGTAGGGGGTACCCTGATCGGTCAGGTGGGGGAACGAGAGGCATGGCCCGACGCCCCCGGGTCCTGATCCCCGTGATTATCATGCTGAATTTGATCCCGCACCCTCGCGGGTTTGAGGTTGTCTGTATCGTTGTATTCCATGGTTTCTCCTGGCCCACTGTTGGGCGACTTGCCCGACTGTTGGGCGATTGTTATGCGGGTTATGCGCCCACAAGGGACGCGGGGGTTGCGGACCGCCAATCCGGTTTTGCTGCTCTTCTGGAGGGCTGCTATTCGGCCAGGTATTGATCGGGATGGTCTGCATCCGGTAGATGACACCACTTCAGTTCTGGGACGCCACCCTTACGGCCAAAAACGATAGCATTTTGCCCGAACTTTGTGCCGATGGCGACGGCCTGTTTCTCCGAGACATTGAGAAGAAGCAGACTGTTCTCGGCGGGCCAGTCCTCCTTCTCTCCTGAACCTTGGCCTGGAAGAAAGGCCAGCCCCTCCTTTTCGACGCAGCGCAGCAGCCGCTCATGAATCTGAGAATTTTCCCGCGCAGAGAGAAGACGGGAACCGGGATTGTGCGCGGTGACATAGGCCCAGGTCTGCGCCTGCCTTTCCGTCAGCAGGCAGTCCAGCAGGCGGTTGGCATAGCCGATGCGAAGGTGCAGGACGCCTTCACCGGTTTCGACACTGTACACGGTGGCGCAATAGGCGGAAGCCAGATCAGAAAGCGCAGCGGGCTGCTGTGCGCCTCCGCCAGCCTCTTCCGCGAGGTCGCTCGTTTCCCACGGCAGTTCCGGCTTGCCGAAGTGTCCGTAGTTGGTGGTCTGTCGGTAGAGCGGGCGCAGGAGGCCAAGCCGTTCGATGATGGCTGCCGGGCGAAAATCGAAACGGGAAGCAAACTCCTCCGCGCCTCGTGCGCTTCCCGTCCCGAAGGTATCTACCATCACCGAGACGGGCTGCGCCTGCCCGATGGCGTAGGCGACCTGAACTTCGGCCCGACGCGCCAGCCCGCACAGGACAATCTGTCGGGCCACATAACGGCAGAAGTAGGCTCCGCTGCGATCTACCTTGGAGGGGTCTTTGCCGGAAAATGCGCCTCCTCCGTGCCTGGCAAAGCCGCCGTAGCTGTCCACGATGATCTTGCGCCCCGTCAGACCGCAGTCGGCAGCCGGGCCACCCTCGACGAAACTGCCCGAAGGATTGACCTGAAACCTGATTGCGGAATGAGACCAATCGCCCAACTCGCGGGGGCTCAGAACGTCCTTCACATAAGCCTCGATCTGCGCCAACGGTATTCCCGCCAGATGCTGGGTAGATACCAGCACCTGCTGTACGCTCACGGGTCGGTTGTCTTCATAAGCGACTGAGACCTGCGTCTTGGCGTCGGGGCGCAGCCAGGGAACGACGCCTTCCCGCCGATCCCGGGCGATGCCCCGCGCCAGACAATGCGCCAGCAGAATGGGCAGCGGCATCAGTTCCGGCGTCTCGTCGGTGGCATAGCCGAACATCATGCCCTGATCGCCTGCCCCGAGGTTCTCTCTTCCACTTACCGCCTCGTTAATCTCCGCTGCCTGGGCCGTTATCAGGAAGAGGAGACGTAGCGTTTCGGCGCAGAAAGGCTCGGTCGTGTCGTTGTAGCCGACCGAGCGCACCGCTTCCCGCACAATCGCGTCCAGGTCGAGGACCGCACGGCTGGTCAGCTCTCCGGCCAGTACCACTGTGCGATACTTCACAAGCGCCTCGCAGGCGACACGGCTGTGCGGGTCCTGCGCGAGTGCGGCGTCCAGCACCGCATCGCTAATGGCGTCACACACTTTGTCGGGGTGTCCCTCCGACACCGATTCCGACGTAAACACGAAACTCCGCCCCTGCTTATTTGTTGTCTCCATATGTCCTCCCGGTCAAGTATAGTAATCTTTACGTATCAGTGTATCATTTAGTTCACTGAGTCCAGTGAACTCTCGAAAAATAAAAATTACCGAACAGGCAGATAGACATTTTGCCGACCGCCTTCAGCCACATTCTCCGACTTCTGGAAAGCGAGCAGGCCCATCTTATTCAGACGTGCCAGACGATTGCTGCTGGCATTGATACTTAATGTAGGAGATAACTTTTTGGCGTCTAGCGCCACGATTAGCTCTCTGGCCGTGATAGATTTCGCCAGCAGCGCCAGCTCATATGTCTCTCGCAACTCCTGGCTGATCGCGCCGCGTATACTGATTTTGCTGTCCGTGCCTTCGCAGACACACGCCTGTTCGCGATTTTGAAGATAGACGTGCAAATTTTCCTGCAGTTCTGCATGGACCTGCGTAAGCATAAAATAGCGGTCTTTGATCTCCCCGGAGGAGATGCGCTGACACAGCCGAACAATCAGCTCATCCGCAAAAGAGACGTCGAAGAAACGCACATTCCGCAGATCAATCGGCAGCACCATGAAAGGAGGCATCTCCGTAATTTTGTTTTCTGCGTGGGCAAAGACCGATTTTCCCGCTTCGCGTCCCAGAAGCACCATCTCTTCCGTAGTGGTTATCAGCCAGGAAGAGGCACGCATAACGGTGTCTGATGCCTGCTGAAGATGCGTTTTCTCGATAACAAACGGTTCTGCCCTGCTGAGTTCCTGGGGTGGCATTCCTGCTCCTCTCGGCTTCACTGCGCACAGTGTACGCTATAATCAGCGGGGGTGTCAAGACCAGAGCAGAAGGGCAGCCCTGCTTACATTCCCGACCAGGGACGCGGCTTCGGGTCGGCAGGGACGCCGATTCGATCCGCCAGAGCCTGCATCTGCGCCTGCGCGGCGGGCCGTTCCGTGCAGGCCACCAGACGAAAATCGGCCCTGTCCGCTTGCTTCCAGCCCGCCATGATCTGCCAGGTCGTCGGCCCCTTGCCGTTGCGTTCACGCAGGTACAGCTCTTTGATCTCGGAGAGAGGGCCAGAAAAGGTCTTCGGGAAGAGCGGAAACCCCCGCACCGCCATGTAGGTGCGCTGTGCGAAGTCGAGGGTCAGGCGATTAGGACCGGCATAGTAAGCGCTGAGAACGGCCATCACGCCGAACACTACCGCGCCGATAATCGCCATATACTGCACCTGAAGCGGCGATTTGGTGATTGAGGAGAGGTCGAGAAACAGCCCACTGACGCAGGCGATCACCAGCGCCAGCATTATCCCCGCGATCACCCCGGAGCCTATTCGCAGCCCTGCATCCTCCCCATAGACCTGTGTCTCTGGAGCGGTCTCTCTCTTCCCTGTCTCTTCGCCTGACATCACGCAAACGATCCTTTCCCATTCTTTCGCTTCCCGTCACCGAGTTGGGCGTTCCGTAGAGAACGGTCACCCCTCTGCGCCATTCAGGGTTCGGCTTCGTTCGGGCTTCTGCCCGCACGAAGCAGTTGTTCCGTCTCCGTTTTGTTGGGAGCGGGAATCGTAGGGCGCAACAGTTGCCCTGCGCCGCTATCCGGTTGGCTGGCAGCGCGGAGGAGGATGGCCGTCTGCGTCTGAAGCGCGAGCCGTTCCTCGATCCGTGCAATTGTCTCCTGTGCCTCCCTGGCAAGTAGCGGGTCGTCTGCCACCGTGCTTCTTCCGCTTGCCAGTCTGCGAAGCGCAGGCAGGTCGGCGTTGCCCCCGATATTCGTGAGCGCCAGAAGCGCCCCGCGAATCGCATTTGGCTGTGAACTGTGCAGGAGGTCACGCACGACGGTCCGCTGCGACGGCGACAGAAAGTCAGAGTCCTCTTCGAGCAGCGGAGGCCGCACGGCGAGCAACTCCGCGAACTCTGCCCGCTTCGCCTCCAGAGGCCCCGGACGAAACGAGGGCTTCGGGATCGTTCTCGTTTTTCATGGCAGCTTCTCCTGCGCTTGCGGCTGTCGCCTGCTTCAGTAATCCTTGCGCGTATCCTCATTCCGGGCGCGTAGCAACTGCGCGGCCTCCGTCTGGCTGGGTCGTGGAGCGGCAGGACGCAGCAGTTGATCCGAAACGTCCTCCGGGCTGGAAGCGGCGCGGAGGAGTGTTTGGGAATGTTGAGACAGACGCGCTTCGATCTGTGCAGCAGCCTCTTTCGCGGCCTGAACGACCTGTGGCGCAGAGACGGCTTTCGACGCATTCCCCGCCACTTTCCAGATTGCGGGCAGGTCGCTGCGATGACCTACCTTGCCCAGAGCCGTAAGCGCCACCACGATCAGGCAGGGGTCAGGATGGCGCAAAAGATCGCGTAAAATTTTGCGCTGAGCAGGCGAGAAGAGAACCGCATCTTCCTCTTCGATCTGAGGCAGCAGCGTCAGGAGGATGTCACTGGAATCAAATTCTCTGGATGGAAATTCGCTCTCCGACCGGGTGGCCGCAGGAACATGATTCGCGTACAGAGGATACTCACGATACGAATCGAGCAGAACGCCGATTTTGCGTTTGTCGTCCGACTGTCTGGCCTCTTTGACCATCTCTCGCAGCGGCAGGCTGACCGCGACATTCAAGGCGATGCCGCCCAATGCAGCGCATACAAAGAAGAAAATGCCCTGTGCAAACATCTCTGGCGAGAACCAGTAAGGAGGCAGTTTCTTCAGCAGAATCAGGAGGGGAATCCCAACGAAGAGGCTGATAACACTGACAGCGGCCCCAAACTGTTGTTCCCAGTGCAGCAAGACGGCACGGTGGGCAAAAGCAAGAGCCTGCCTGTCAATAGCGCGATGCTTGGTCTGCTCCGCCGTCAAGGGCAACAGGGTGTTTGGTTGATCGTCCGTCATCTGCATGATCTTCCTGAGCCTCTCGGCGCACCTATTCCGGCGGATGAGCAACCGGAGCGGTGTACATCTCGATAAGATAGCCGTCGGGGTCGGTGAAGAAAAGCTGCATCGCGCCGTCCGGGCGTGGGCCGGGGCCTTTGAACTCCGTGATGCCCTTCGATTGGAGTTCCGCTTTCGCCGCATAGGTGTCGTCTACGAGCAGGGCGAAATGGTGATGGCGACGCACGGTCGGCTCCAGATTGCCATCGTAGATGAGATGCAGTTCCTGACTGCCGAAGCCGTACCAGGCTCCGGGAAAGTCGAAGGCGGGACGAGGCAGCAGCGGCAGGCCGATGACTTCCCCGTAGAAGTGCATGGAGGCTTGCAGGTCGCGCACGTGTAGTGCGACGTGATTGAGTTCGTGAATGCGAATAGCCACAGGTTCCTCCTCGAAGACAGTGGGGCAAAGTGAACGCCACTGCCGCTATTTTCGCCCTCCTCTCGCCAAATGCCTCCCTCTATCGCTTCCTTTCGGGCCGGAAGTTCCGGTTTGCCATCGCCACAGAGACGAGAGGAGCAAGACTCTCTTTGTCCAAGGCAGCATCGTCAGTTCAAACTATCAGGTAAAATCAAAGGACTTTGGACGCGCCGCCCTCTGCCTGCGCGTCCTCTGGAAAAGGAGGGACGAATCTATGCCGACCCCGTTGGAAGACTATCTGTTCGATCTGCGCGGCTATCTTGTTTTGCAGGGAGCAGTTCCTGAAGCACAGGTCGCGGAGATCAACGCCGCTATTGATGCGATCCCACCGCTGCAGAACGGGGAGTGGTGGGGCAGTGTGCAGGGCCACTCTTACCATAGCGAAATAGACGGACGCAACCTGCAAAACATCGTCGAGGGCGGGCCGGCGTTCGAGGCGCTGATAGACCATCCGGGCTGGATTGACTACGTGCGCCGCTATGTGGGCAAAAATGAGGGGCTGTTTATAGACGAGTGCTTCGTCACGCTGCGCGGCCCCTCCGAGTTTATCAATATTCATTCGGGCGGGCATCTCAGTCGCACCCGTCTGCGTTACTTCTATAGCGAGGGGCAGTGGCACTGCGGTCAGATCAATATCCTGCTCGCGCTGACCGATATTCTGGAGATGCCGGACGGGCCGACGGTCGTGATTCCGGGCAGCCATAAATCGCAGTTGCTGCATCCCGTCTTCGAAAAGGGCTATATGAATATGCTTGCCGATCCGCCAGAGACCGTCGAGGGAGCGTCTCCAGTGTTTCTCAAAGCCGGAGACGCGGTTCTGTTCGTCGATTCGATCTGTCATGGCGGTGCGTCCCGCCTGACGCCGGGCCTGCGCCGCACGCTGGTCTATCGCTACGGGCCTGCCTGGGGCAATACCCGCTTTGGCTTTCAGTACTCCGACGCGCTTATCGCCCGCCTGACGCCGGAGCAGGCGAAGATATTGCAGCCCATTCCGCCCCGCAGGCCGCCTGCCGAAACAAGAGAGGATGAGTAAGCAAGATGACACGGTTGAACGTGGCGATTGTAGGATGCGGAGACATCAGCGGGGCGCATCTGCGGGCGTATCGGCACCATGCGGCGCGGGTGCGCGTGGCGGTCTGCTGCGATACGTCGCGGGAACGTGCGGAAAAAGCCGCGACACAGGCGGGTGAGGATACGCCGCAGGTCGTCACCGACTATGCCGCCGTGCTGCAGAACCTAGAGATAGACGCGGTAGACCTCTGCCTGCCCCACCATCTCCATGCCGACGCCACGATTACCGCCGCCCGTGCGGGCAAGCAGATACTCTGCGAAAAGCCGCTGGCCCGTAATCCCGAGGAGTGTGACCGGATGATCGCCACCGCCCGCGAAGCCGGGGTTGTTCTGATGCACGGGGAGCCGATGCGGACGGCGGGCAATGTGGAGCAGGCGGCGCAGTTGGTGCGGGAGGGGGCTGTCGGGCAGCTTGTGGGCTTGCAGGCGACCTTTGCCTACTGGCAGCGGGCCGAGCTGAACCGCGAATGGCGCGGACGCGCCGCCGAATCGGGCGGGGGACATCTCATGGACGGCGGCATTCATATCGTGGATGTGCTGCGGCAGATCGGCGGGGAAGTCGCGGCGGTTCATGCCATGACCAACGAGATTCGCCCGGAACTCGGCGAAGGCTGTGAGGACATCGCTCTGCTCAATCTGCGCTATGTTGGCGGGCCTCTGGGACAGTTGTTCGCCTGTCATGCAGCGCGGGGGCGCGGCGCGGCCCCACTGCTCACCGTCTTCGGCACCGAAGCCTGTCTGACCCTCGACGCTTACGGAGAGGGGCGCGGCCTGCTGCGCTTCCGTCCCGGACAGCCGGAGGAGGTTCTCAACACCGAACACAGTTGGCACACAGGTTACGAACGACTCATCGGGCATTTCCTGGATGTTGTCCAGTACGGTGTCCCGCTGCGAGCCACCCCACAGGACGGGCGCGAAAACGTCCGCCTCATCCTCGCCGCCTACGAGTCCGCCCGCACCGGCCGCGAAATTACCCTGTAGCCTGAGCGCAGCAACGATCAAGAACTCTCAACACAATACCTATCTCACATAACAGGAGGCAGACTATGTCAGAAGCAGCGAGCGCGTTCGCCGGTTCCGTTCCCGAGAACTACGACACGCATCTGGGCCGATTGATTTTCGAAGCGTATGCTGAGGATATCGCGCAGCGCACGGCGGCGCTGAATCCGCAGAGTGTGCTGGAAACGGCGGCGGGAACCGGCATCGTCACCCGGCATCTGTGCGAGCGCCTACCCGAAACCACCCGCATCGTTGTCACCGATCTGAACCCCGATATGCTGGCAATCGGGGAGGGGCGTCTCGGCGCACACGCCAATCTGGAGTTTCTGCCCGCGAACGCCATGTCGCTGCCCTTCCCCGATGCGGAGTTCGATGTTGTGGTCTGTCAGTTCGGCTTTATGTTTTTCCCCGACAAAGCCGTCGCGTTTCGGGAGGTAGCACGTGTGCTCAAACCCGCCAGTACCCTGCTCTTCAACGTGTGGGACCGTGTGGAGAAGAACGAACTACTCCACACCACTCTCCACGCGCTGGCCCCCTACTTCCCCGACGCACCGCAGCGCTTCTTCAATACCCCGTTCGGTTGGAACTGTCTGAACACCATCCGCACCCTGCTGGAGGATACGGGTTTCCACGACATCTCTCTCCATCTGACGCAGCGCGAGAGCGGCAAACAGTCGGCCCATGATATCGCTACAGGTTTCCTGGCCGGAACCCCAATGCGGGCCGAACTGGCCGAGCGAACCAGCCTCTCCCTGGACGACGCCATTGCCCATGTCACCCATGCCGTAAAGGAGACGCATGGCGAGACGCCCATCGGCGCGAAGATGCAGGCCATCGTCGTCTCCGCCCGCACCTCCTGAAGCGAAACTTCATCCTGCAAAATGCTTCCAATACAAAGCCCCTACTCTGACACGCAGAGAAGGGGCGGGGAGGCGCTGTGAGAGCGGGGAAAATATCTACTGAATCTGCGGTTGTCCGAGGCGGGCGAGCTGAGACTGCGCGACGTAGGCGACATCGGGGTCTGTGCTTTTCGCTAGTTCCTGGAGTGGCTTTCCGGCATCCGCGATACCCATATCTCCGAGGGCGACAGCAGCCCAGCGCTGTCCTACCGGATGCGTCGTGTCCGCCGCCAGCTTTTTGAGAGGTTCGAGCGCGGGCAGGCCCTGCTGTGCGACCGCCTGCGCCGCGTAGAAGGCATCGGTGCGGCCTGCCTGCATAACAGCGATCAGGGCGTCGGTGGCTTCTGGCCCGATCTGCACCAGCGCGTCTCTGGCGACGTCGCGCACATCGCCGTCTTTGTCGCTCAGGGCGGGAATCAGCGCGGCGACAGCGGGCTTATTGTGCGGGAAACCGAGCGCAGTGACGGCGGCAATTCGCAGTTCCGGGTCGTTGTTCTCGTTTTGCACGGCGGCGATCAGCGCGGGGTCTGCTTCCGGCGCGGCGATACGCGCCAGCGCATTGGCGGCTCCTTCGCGTATATTTTCGCTGCTGCTACCGAGTGCGGCGATCAGGGCGTTCAGGGCCTGCGGCTGCGTGGGGCCGTTCAGGGTGGGGCGTCCGGCATGGGCCAGCGCCGTCACTGCCGCCGAACGCATCTTGAGGTCGGGATCGTCGAAAGCGGCGATCAGGGTGGCGATGGCATCCGACGAGGCGATCTTGCCCAGCCCGGAAGCCGCCTGCAAACGCGCCTCGTGGTCGGCATTCTTATCCTTGACGGCCTGAATGAGCGCAGCTTCTCCGGACTTGTCCGCGATCAGCGCGATAGAGCCGATAGCGACGCGCTGCACCGTCGGAGTGTCGGTCTTGAGAGTATCAATGAGCGGCTGGACCGCCCTTGCATCGCCGATCTTGCCCAGGGCCTCCGCCGCGCCGCTGCGGGCGCCCTCATCGTTTTTGAACTTCGTGGCGTCTTTGGGGTCTTTCTCGGTCAGGATCGTCAGCAGTTTCGGTACAGCGATGTCGGCGGCTCCCTCTTTCAGGAAGCGGGCGCTGCCCAGCACATCGCCTCCGGGGCCGCGTGTGCCGCCGTCACCCTTCATCTTCTCTACCAGCGCCTCGACAACCGGCTTTTTGGGGCCGATACCGTCCGGGTCCGTCAGGACGCGGGCAACGCCCTTGCGGACGCTGGAATCTCCATCGCCCACTCCGCCGATGAGGGCCGAAAGATTGCCTTCCGCGCTGTAGTCCATCTTCTTGAGGGCGGCGACCGCCGCCTCTCGTACCTTCTTCTCGGTATCCTTCAGCAGGCTGAGACACTGTTTGACGGCCTGTGCCCGATAGTCCGGCGCGTCTTTCTCCGTCCCTTTGATGACGCTCGTATCGTTCGCCAGGGAGAGCAGGGCGTCCACCGCGTGCAGGCGTGTCTCCGGGGTCTCGCCCGTGATGGAATCGGAAAACTGTTCGGACTTCACGAGTTCGAGCGCGGCCTTGCTGCGGGCGGCGCTATCGGGACTGCCCATTGTGTCCACAAGCGCCCGCACCGAGCGGCTGTGATTAACCGCGATGCCCACAACGATCAGGACGACCGCTGCGAAAATAAGATAGTTCAGGTATCTCTTCAAGGACAGACTCCACAGACGAAAAGAGTAAAATGGCTTTCGAATCAGGAGACGGCAGGATCTCAAAAGTGGTGCAGGAGAGGCGGCAACTGTCAACGACCGTCACCTCTTGCAGTATATCACGCGCCCTCTGCCCCTGTCAACATCCGCAGGGGCGCAGTAAGCAGCTCTGGGATGCTCAGTCGTTGTTTTCCTTGTCGCCCTGGTTTGCCCTTCGGAAGGATTTCCGGGGTGACCGGCCACAGACGCCAGTATGCTGCACGAGTGTCGAGCGGTGATCGCCGTTGCCCGTTGGTTTGCCCTTCGGAATGAATTCCGGGGCTGTGGGCCTTCGGCCAGGTGACCGCAAGCGGACACATTATCTGTTCATCGTCTTTTTGGCTCAACCGTGTACTTGTCTGGAAGGACTTTAGTCCTCCCCCGTTTTCACAGACAGGTAAGTTAAGTGGTGATCGCGTTCGCTGGATGCTGTTGAGAATGTTACTTTGCCGGTATGTCAAAGGGTAGGGAGATTACTCGATACCCTGAAGTTGATCCATGCCGGTATGTCAAAGGGTAGGGAGATTACTCGATACCCTGAAGTTGATCCATCGTTTCCTGAAGGTGCTCAAGCTTGGCCAGCAGCTCCTCCGCCTTGGCACCGTCCTGCCACTCTTGAGAGCGATCATCATGGTAGTTT
>JBBRLP010000043.1:0-37960 GCA_038231295.1 Chthonomonadales bacterium | reverse complement strand
GGAGTTCTGCGAGGGCGGCGTGAGTGAGTCCGAGGAGGGCGCGGACTTTGTCCTCGGGAAATGTCGTGAGGGCTTGGATGTTCATGGAAGCATTTTACCCGATACGAGGGTGTTAAGAAATTATTCGTCGGAGTATCTATTGTAATGGCTGCGCTCGGACATTGCAAGCGGCGGGAGTGGTATACTCTCCTACAGCATTCAGGGGAGCGAAGGCAGACGGCGATTGTGTAAAAAAGCCGTCCTGTTCGTCAACCTGTTTATCCTGTCTCGTTGGAGTGGCGCATGGGGGAAGGTAAGAAGGTTGTCGTAGTGGGTGGGGGATTGTCCGGCCTGTGCTGTGCGCGGACCCTACATCGGGCGGGAGTAGAGGCGCACATCTACGAAGCGAGCGACGGGGTCGGAGGCCGAGTCCGCACTGACATCGTGCAGAACTATCGGCTCGACCGGGGCTTTCAGGTGCTGTTCACCGCCTATCCCGCCGTACAGCAGGAACTCGATCTCAAAGAACTCAACCTCCAGTATTTCGACGCCGGGGCCGTCGTCTGCTGGAAAGGCGAACGGTATGTCCTGGGAGATCCGATGCGTCAGCCGACCCAACTGCTCGAAAGCGCTCTGTCTCCCCTCATTCCCCTGCGCGACAAACTCAATGTGCTGCGGCTTCGCAACGACATCCGCAAGGTCACAGAAAAAGAAATTTTCGATTTTCCCGACATGGCGATGGAAGACTACCTGCGTGAGTTCGGCTTCACAGATAAGTTCCTGAATCGCTTCATCCGGCCGTTCTTCGGGGGTATTTTCCTCGATTACAGTATGCAGACCAGCGTGCGAATGTTCGGGTTTATCTGGAAAATGCTCGTTGAGGGGCGCACGGCGGTGCCGGAAAAGGGGATGGGAGCCATCCCGCGCCAGATAGCGAAGGGCCTTCCGCCGGAGACAATTCATCTCGAAAGTCCCGTTGTCGAACTGCTGCGGGAGGAGGGACGTGTGACGGGCATCCGATTGGAAGGCGGCGAGACTGTTGAAGCCGATGTCGTCATTATCGCGACGGACGCACAGGTCGCGGCCCGGCTGACGGGTCTGCGCCTTCCTATCGAGCATCGTTCCGCTACCTGTCTCTACTTCGCGCTGCCGAAGCCGCCCGCCTCGACGAAGTCCATTGTGCTGTTTGCCGAACCGAACCTCCATGCTGAAGGGCAGCCCCTGGTCAATAACGCCGCCATCCTCACTAACGTCGCGCCCTCCTATGCCACGAAGGGCAAATGCCTGCTCTCCGTGACGGTTTTGGGCAACTTGAACCTGTCGGATGAAGAGCTGGCCCGTCGCGCCAAAGGCGAGATTGCGCCCCATTTTGAAGGCTGCCATCCCGATCAGTGGCAGCTTCTCAAGGTCTATCGGATTCCGTGGGCGCAGTTCCGTCAGCCGACCGGCGTCTTCGACCGCCTGCCGAAGACCGAAACGGGCATCCCGGGGCTGATACTCGGCGGCGAAATCACCGTCTCCAGTTCTCTGCACGGCGCACTCGTTGCCGGGCAGCAGGCCGCCGCCGCCGCCCTCGTCAGTCTCGGTCAATGAACAGGCAGTCTCTCTCCGTCATATCGCTGCTCTGGCTGATGCTGATTGCCGGCTGCGGAGGGCGCACCGGAACGGTCACGATGCCGGAGAGTGCGCCTGTGGAAACGCCCCCTGCCGTGACTTTTGTAGACATTACGGAGCGGGCGGGAATCCATTTTCAGCACGTCAACGGGGCGGTGGGCAAAAAGTGGCTGCCGGAGACGATGGGCAGCGGATGCGCCTTTCTGGATTACGATAACGACGGCTGGCAGGATATACTGCTGGTGAATGGCAGCGCGTGGGGGCCGGGGAAGACAGCAGCGCACATAGCCCTCTATCGGAATAACCATAACGGGACGTTTACGGAAGTCACGCAGGCGGTCGGGCTGGACGCGCCGATGTACGGAATGGGCGTGACGGTCGGGGATTACGATAACGACGGCTACGACGACATTTTCGTGACGGGCGTGGGCGGCAGCAGGCTCTACCACAACGTGCCGGACGGCAGGGGAGGCTGCAGGTTCGCAGACGTGACGGCGGCGAGCGGGCTGAAGGAGACAGGCTGGGCGACATCCGCTGTCTGGCTCGACTACGACCGCGACGGCAAACTCGATCTGTTCGTCTGTCACTATGTGCTGTGGACGCCTGCCACGGATGTCTTCTACAGCGTGGACGGCATTCACAAATCGTATGCCCGCCCGCAGTCCTATCCAGGCGAGTCGTGTCGTCTCTATCATAACCTGGGCAGCGGCAAGTTTCAGGACGTGACGCGGCAGGCGGGCATCCTGAACGCCCACAGCAAAGCCCTCGGCGTCGCCATCTGCGACTACGACGGCGACTCCTGGCCGGATATTTTCGTCGCGAACGATACCGAGCCGAACTTTCTGTTCCACAACCAGGGTGACGGAACGTTCAAAGAGGTGGCCGTCGAATCGGGCATCGCCCTCTCGGAGCGCGGCGTCTCGCGGGCCGGGATGGGAATTGATACGGCGGACACCCGGCACAATGGGGCGTTTGACGTGCTGATTACGAATTTCGCGGGCGAACAGTTGACGCTCTATCGGCGGGACGAGTCGGGACTGTTTCTCGATGTGGCGGCGCGTTCGGGCGTCGGGAACGCCACACAGACCTATCTCGGCTTCGGGGCCTTTTTTCTGGACTATGACCTCGACGGCTGGCCCGATCTGTTCGTCACCAACGGGCATATAGACGACGACATTGGCAGGCGCGACGCGGGCGTGACTTACGCGGAGCCAAGTCTGCTGTTTCGCAATACCGGGCAGGGCCGCTTCATAGATGTAAGTGGGCGCAGCGGAACGGCTCTGACCGCGCCTCGCGTGGGGCGCGGAGCGGCCTGGGGCGACTTCGACAACGATGGCAGCCCCGACATTCTGCTGATGACGAACGGCGGCAAACCCGCCCTGTTGCACAACGAAAACCGTACCGGCAACGGCTGGATTCGGCTGAAACTGGTGGGAACGACTAGCAACCGGGACGCTTTCGGGGCGCGGGTGCGGGTGACGGTCGGTACGGAGACACAGACGCAGGAGGTTCACAGCGGCTCCTCCTATCTCTCCGCCTCGGATCGCCGTCTGCTTTTCGGACTCGGCAAAGCCGCGCAGGCCGACCGGGTGGAGATTCGCTGGCCAAGTGGCCGGGTACAGCCGCTGGGGCCGATACCGCGCATGCAGACAGGACAGACTCTCACGGTGACGGAAGGAAGGTAGAGGGAAATGGGGCAGACAGGAGAGCTGGCGAACGCACATCTCATGCAGACCACGATAGCGCAGGCGCTGCTGCATAAAGAGGCGGTTGAGTGGGCGATGGACGTACACGTGCCTGTCACGCTGGGTTGGATCAGCTATACGGAGCAGAGTGTCCGCCTCGCCCCGAAACTGGAACGCCGCTTCCTGCGCTATGGCCTGACGCATCTCGCCGCTCGCGCTGCCGTCTATCAGCTCTTTCGCGCCGATGAATTCCCTAACCACCACGACCCGCACGATCTGCTCTGGCAAAACGATTCGCTGGGCAAACCGTACCTTACATTTCAGGGCGAACTGGAGGAGTGGGTGCTGGAACATGGCTATGACGATCAGTACCTGCACGTCTCGAATACCAACGATGGCGATGCCCATATCGTTCTGGCGGCGTATGGCGAGGATTTTGCGGGAATCGGGGTGGATGTTGTCGCGTTACCGCGTCTGCGGCAGGCGGGCAAGGATGCGGCCTATCTGCGCCGCTTCGCCCGGCAGTTCATGTCGGAAGAGGAGTGGGAAGCCTTCTCGGCAGGCGCAGAGAACGATGAGGAAGAGGCCCTGCGGACACGGGTCGCAGCGCATTTCTCCCTGATGGAAGCTGCCTCGAAAGCCTGTGGCACAGGGCTGAGGATGGGGCTGGGAATGGGAGCCTCCTACGGTCTGCCTCCGGTGGAACTCGGCGCGGTGCGGCTGCGCTATGCCGTCGAACTGCGGTTCGGCCCGGCGGCCCAGGCCCGCCTGACCGAACTCGGCGTGACCCGATGGGAGGGATTCTGGGGGGCGGACGACGAATATCTGGTCAGCGGAGTGCTTTTGAAGAAGTAGGCACAGACCTATGGGTGGAAGAATCAGGTGAGATAGGGAAGCAGGGAAGGAGGCCGCCATGCTGCAAGACTGGGCGTTTGCACAGCGGGGCCAGGGGCTGATCGTTCAGACGGTACGAGGCGACATCATCGTTCTGGAGTTCAACGAGTTTCTCGGTCGAATTGCCAGCGGGCAGATTGTCGCCGAAGACACGGTTATTTCGCACGTTATGACGGATGGTCAGCGGCGGCGTGTGGGCGATCTGCGTTTGTATTTTCAAGTGCGCCGCGGCGACATTCATACCGAGAACCTGCCTCGCCGCGTACCGGGTGGCGTCCTCGCGATAGGGCAGGAGGCCAGAGAGCGTCTGCTCACGGTCGAGACGGGAGAAGTGCGGCCCGCGTCTCTGGGGAATGCGGACGCTTCCGTCATGCTGACCAATCTCGTTTACCTCGGTGTCGCTCTGCTCGGCCTGCTCGGTTTTAGTCTGCTCTGCGCCGCCCGGCCCGGCGCACACTGGAGCGGGCCGCCACAGCCGGTACCCCACTACCGTCCCGTCACCCATCCGGAACATCCGCCCTGGCTGCGCTCCTGATAGAGACATCATCTAAATTTCACGACCTGTGTTCTCGCAGTCTTGAAGATTGCGCCACACCGTTCGCGCCGCAGTAAACTGCTGCGCAACCCGGGCGCAGAAATAAGCGGCGGAAAGTTTTGTAATCGGGGAGTGGCAGGCGGTTTGCCGTTGACTTGGCTTTTTCGTATACGGTATACTGATTGGGAAATAAGTCACAAAGTCATCGGGGTACGCAGAGACGCCTCCTGCGAGAGACTAGTCGCCCCAACAGCAAATCTGTTCATACAAGGTAAGCCATGTCTGTTCCAGCGTCGGAAACTGCGGCTCCCAATGTCTCGTTCGAGCGCGAGCGTGGTGTTCACGCCATTCAGGTCACGCGTGATGTCGCTCATGCGGTCGTCACTCTGGAGGACGATTCACTGCGTTCGGCCCGCATTCTTCAGGTGTTTCGCGTTCTGGCGAACGCCGACGTTCCCATTTTCCTGACAAAACTCCATCGTTCCGCCGTAACGTTCGCCTTTGTCGGCGCGGATTTAAGCCGTGTCGAAATCGCGCTGAAGACGGTCGGGGTGCGAACGTCCGCAAGGCGCGACCTCGCGCTGATTGCCGTGCGAGCGGCCTCGATGCGCGATCTCACCGGGGTCATGGTCGCGATTGCAGATGCTCTCTATGCGGCAGGGGCAAGGCTGTTCGAGACCGGCGATTCGCACAACTCCGTCGTCTGCCTGATCGAAAACGAGCGCGTGGATGAGGCTGTGAAACATCTGCGGAAATCTTTTCATCTTGACGCCGGTTCTGTCCAGGAATATCACCTCGATGCGGAGGTGACGGCATGAAAATCGTCGTGCAGAAGTTCGGCGGAACCTCAGTAGACAGTGCGGAGAGCCGCGCCTTGGCCGTCGGAAAAGTAATCAAGGCGAAAGAGAGCGGATTTTCTCCGGTCGTCGTAGTCTCCGCCATCGGGCGCAAAGGCAAGCCGTATGCGACGGATACGCTGGTGCAGGTGCTGCGGGACATTGACCCGCAGGTTGCGCCCGCACCCCGCGAACAGGACATGATGATGGCCTGCGGCGAGATCATCTCGACGGTCGTCTTCGCGCACACGCTGCAAACTTTCGGCTACAAGGCGATTGCCCTCTCTGGCGGGCAGGCGGGAATCATCACCGACCCGGAATTCGGCAACGCCCGCATCTTGGAGATACGCCCGCACTACATTCATCGGCTAATGGAACAGGGCTACATTCCGGTGGTCTGCGGATTTCAGGGCATCACGCAGCCGAACGACGAATACGAACACGGCGCGATCACCACCCTCGGACGCGGCGGCAGCGATACCACCGCCTCCGCGCTCGGTGTGGCTCTCAGCGCGGCAGCGGTCGAAATCTATACCGATGTGGACGGCGTGAAGACGGCGGACCCTGACCTGGTTCCGGGGGCGAAGACGCTGGATGTCTGCACCTACGAAGAGGTCGCCGAAATCGCCCATCAGGGCGCGAAGGTCGTGCATCCCCGCGCCGCCGAGATCGCGATGGATCACAATATTCCGCTCTGGGTGAAGTCCACCTTCTCGGAGGCTCCGGGAACGCGCATCACCGACAGCGACGCGCCGGACGCCGTGCGGCAGCGCCTGACGGGCATCACGCATACCGGGAAACTGGTCTATATTCGCCTGGAGATAGACAATGCGGAACACAAGCCGCACGTCGAGCGGGAAGTCTACCGGATGATGGCCCGCGCCGGGGTGAATATCTTCCTGGTGACTTTCAGCCCGCACGCGCTCTCGTTCACCGTGCCGCGTACCCTGTATCCCATTGCCCGCGACCTTCTGGACGGCATGGTGGTGCCGGTCGCTCTGGACGAACCGGACAGCGAGGGCAAACTGTCCGTCTACTATATTTTCAAGTTCTCCGAAGGGCTGGATTTGGCCTATAGCGTGCAGCGGCCTCTGCTCAGTGCGGTGGAGAAGCGGGTTCGGATCGTGGACGTTCCGGCCTCCGTCATCGAGAACTGCACGATGGTCTCGGTGATCGCTTCTGGGCATCGCCGTCGTCCCGGCGTCATGGCGGAGATTTACGAGACGCTGCTGAACGCGAAAATCCCTGTCCATCAGACCGCCGATTCCGAGATGTCCGTCTCGTTTCTGCTGTCGGAGAGCGATGTTCAGCGGGCCGTGCGCCTGCTGCACGAACGGCTGTTTGAGAGGTAGGCCGCGTTTTTGCTCTTCACAGTGGAAGAGAGTCACGCGGAGCCTTCGTCCCCGGTCGGGGCACGTGAGGAGCTTCCGAAATGACGGATGACGAGCGAGAAGAGCAGGACGATCTTGAGGCGCGGTTCCCCCGGGTGCCGCCCGCGCCGCCTGTCCCGGAGGCGCCGAAATTGACGATGCCCCTGCCGCCGCATCCCTCGAAGCCGCGCCCCGGTGCGGTTGAACCGGGCAGCTACAACAAACTGGCGCTCGCAACAACGGCTGCGACCTCGTTCATTATGCCGATTATCGTTTTGTCCGTCGGAGGCTGGTGGCTGGATCAGAAACTGCATCACATCACCCCCTGGTTTGCGATGGCAGGCGTACTGCTTGGTCTGGTCGTGGGAGTCAGCGCGTTGTTAAAGGTAGTCCGTCGCCTGGAGTAGAGGAACGGCACACCGCGAAAACGCGAGGGGATTTCAGTCATTTCTCTTGCTGTAACATCAATTTTGACGAATGTATCGAAAAGACGGCTTTCTGTGACACAATATAGAGGGTAAGCCATCCGCCGAGCCGACGCATTCTGGTTCTGCAAAACGCGTTCCGGTGAGGATCGAACCTGTGAAAATACTTCGCATAAAACCGTACTTACAGGCTTTCCACGAGGCGGGTACACCTGCAGAGGCGCGAAAGCGTTTGAACCGTTTCCGGCAGCAAGATCCTCTCGTTGAGCGCACTTTGAAGAGCGCCGTTGTGGCCGCTGGCAGCGTGAGCCTCCTGCTTTTTTATGGCAGCCCGAGAACCTGGGCCTGGGGTTTTTTGATGGGAGCGCTGCTCTCTCTGTTCAGTGTGATGACCCTGGCTGCGATTGTCCCAATCCTTATTCGCCCTCATGCCTCGCCGTATGTCAAAGGGCTGCTGATGCTGACGCTGCTGCTCAAGTTGCCTCTCTATGTCCTTGTGCTCAGCCTGGCGAATACGCGACATGGCGTCGAACCGATGGCGGTAGGAGGCGGACTTGTACTCGTTCCGATGGTACTGACGCTGCGCACACTCGCCACGCTGCTATTGGAAGGTGCGGGGGAACCGCGCAAAACCGTCGGGCGGACGCAGAGAGCCATCGGTATTCCGCGGATCGTGGTACCCTCGCTGCCGGAGGTCGAACCGCAGCCGCAGTCTGTCCAACCTGTCCGAGAAAGGGCTTAGTTTATGCCGCAGTCACCACAAGATTTCAAATATCATCCCAACTCAAGCGCAGGGAAGCCTATCCTTATCGCAAGAGGCGGGCAGGAGCCAAAGCAGGTCGCCGGGGAAGCGACGACTTCTAAAGAAGGCGCTCAGGAAGAAGATCCCGGCAAAATCCCGGACGCCCCGCGTCTGTTCGGGAACTCTCTGGTGGTGGCGGCTGTTCTGGTAATCTTCGCGCTGGTTGCCCGGAGTAAGAAAGAGATTGTGCCGCGCGGTTTGCAGAATTTTGCCGAACAGGTCGTCGAGTCGCTCAATGGATTTACCGTTGGGATTATCGGGCCGGGCGGCGAGCGCTATACGCCGCTTGTCGGGACGGTGTTCCTCTACGTTCTGCTCTCCAACCTGATAGGTGTCATTCCGGGGATGCACTCGCCGACGGCGAACATCTCCGTGACACTGGCCCTGGGCGTGATCGTGTTTCTCTATGTGCAGTACGAGGGCATTCGCACGAACGGCCTCGGCAACTACCTGAAACACTTCATGGGGCCGATGCCCCTGCTGTCGCCGCTCATGGTGCCTGTCGAACTGATCTCCGAGATCGTCAAGCCGTTTACGCTGGCCGTTCGACTTTTCGGAAACATCTTTGGTGAGGACGTCATCCTGGTAGTGCTCGCGGGTCTGGGCCTGAAGCTGCTCAGCGTTCCCGGTCTGCCGCTGCACTTTCCCGTGCTGTTTCTCTCTATCCTGACAGCAGTCGTTCAGGCGATGGTCTTCGCAATGCTGACCTGTATCTATCTCTCGCTCATGGCACACCATGAGGGCCATGAGGGAGAAGAAGGGGCGATAGACGCCGCCCACGCTCACTAGATTTGACGGGTCGTAAGCGACCCGTCCGGGAGGCGCCTCCGGCAGCCTCTCGCACCGCAGACGGAAGAGGCTGTAGCGTACGCCTGCTGCGCCGACCCCGATCTCTGTCATCGCTTCTCTGTCGTACACGACAAGAAAGGAACGTTTTCACAATGCTTTACTTTATGGGTCTCGCCTTCGCTCTTGGTTTAGGTGTCCCGGTCGCGGTTATCGGCGCCGGTCTCGGTCAGGGCAAAGCCGCTGCTGCTGCTATGGAGGGCATGGCCCGTCAGCCCGAACAGGCTGGCCGCATTCAGACCGCGATGATTCTGGCACTCGCCTTCATCGAATCTCTGGTTATCTTCTCTCTGCTCGTCTTCTTCCTGATGAGCGCCAGACTGCCGGATACCCAGAAGATCACGGATGCTGTCACCACCGCCGCCCAGAACGGCAAATAGGTCGCCAGTTAAGCGAGGGAGTACCTTCCCTCATAAGGGGCGCTGTGCGGAGCGAGCGAAGGAACGAGCGCCTTCGCCGGGAGCGCCCCTCGGAGCCGCGAAGTATAGACCGCTATTCTGTCGGCACTTACGCATTTCAAGCAAAGGATGAGCTCGCCCCATGGAAGCCATCGTCAGAAGTCTCAGTTTCAATGTAACTATCTTTTTTGCCCAGATCGTGCTGTTTCTGTCGCTCTGGTTTCTGCTGGGGAACCTGTTCTTCAAGCCGATTCTGGGCCGCCTGAAACAGCGTGACAAAGACATCGCTGATACCTATCACACGGTGCAACAGATGCAGCATGAGATGGAGACGCTTCGCGCCGACTATCTCGTCCGTATTGCCCAGGTGGAAGCGGAAGCTCGGGGACACATTCAGACCGCCATCAAAGAGGCGCAGGGCGAGCGCGAACGCATTCTGGCCGAGGCAAAAGCGCAGTCGGAACAGACACTGCAACAGGGTGTCGCCAGTATGGTGCAGGAGAAGGCTGAGGCGTTGGCTGGCCTGCGCGAGACGATGGTAGGTATGGCGCTGACCGCTCTGGAGAAGACACTTGGCTCCGCCGCCGATCCGACGGTGCTTCGGGCCAGTATCGAGTCCAGTATGCCCGGCAGCGCGGCGCGGAACTAGAGGGAGAGAGGCGTGTCCATCAACGAATATTTTCCCTTCGCTATCGAGCATCCCGGCGCGACCCTGTCGCTGATTATCGGTCTGGCGTTGCTGCTGTTCGTCCTGTATAAGTTCAACATCATCTACCTCAGCTATCCCTACTGGAAAACGCTGCTGGCAGAGCGCACCGCCCGGATCGAGACCAACCACAATCAGGTGCAGCAGGCGCTGGCAGAGGCCCGACAACTGCGGGACGATTATGCGAAGCGTCTACGGGACATCGAAGTGGAGCAGCGGCAGCGTATCGAAGCGGCAGTGAAAGAGGCGGATGCCTCCCGCATCGCCATCATCGCCGACGCCGAGCAGCTTGCGGTCGCCATTCGCCGCCGCACCGAAGAAGAGATCGCCCGCGAACGCACCCGGCAGCGCATCCAACTGCGCCGCGAAATCGTGCAGACGACGCTCGACGCGGCGGAAAAGGCTATGAAAGCCAACAGCACCGACACGATACAACACAAACTTATCGGCGATTTTGTCGTTCGCGCCGCCTCTGATGGCCGCCCCGCGAACGCCGCCGCAACTTCAGCACCCGCCCTTTAGAGGAGCAACCGCGTGGCAGAATACGATCTTCGCGCCGCACGGCGGTACGCTACCGCCCTGTTTGCGACCGCGCAGAAGCAGAATACCCTGGCAGCGACCGAGAGCGATCTCGTCCGCGTTCTGGAACTGATGGAGCAGACTCCGGCCCTGTTTCAACTATGGCACAGCCGAGTCGTTCCCGGAGGGCGCAAGCGCGACCTGATCTCGAAGATTCTCACGGATACGGTATCGCCCCTGACACTCTCGTTCCTGCGTCTGCTCATAGACAAACGTCGCGAAGAGATTCTGGCTCCCGTCCGTGAGGAACTGCATCGCCTGACCGATGCCGCCAATCACCTGCTGCGCGTGGAGGCGACGTTTGCGGTCACCCCCACAGCGGAAGAGACGCAGAGCCTGGTGGGCAGTCTGGAAAAACGGACGGGCGAGCACGTCGAACTCAAAGTGCTGGTAGACCCGGCTATTCTGGGCGGGGTGATCGTCCGCATGAACGACAATATTCTCGACGGCAGTGTGCGCGGAACCCTGGAACGCCTGCGCGAACAACTGCTGCAAGAGGTCTGAGCAACGCTTTTCGCTGTGTGCGAACAGAGGAGATTTTATGGCAATTCGACCTGAAGAGATAAGCGCGATGATCGAGCGGGAGCTGATGTCCTACACCCGCGAGATCAAAGAGGAGGGCATTGGAACCGTTCTGCAAGTCGGAGACGGTATCGCCCGAATCTATGGACTGCGCGAATGTATGGTATCCGAACTGTTGGAGTTCCAGGACGAGAAGGGCAACCCGATCACCGATCAGAACGGCGCGACCATTCGTGCGCTGGCCCTGAACCTGGAAGAGGACAACGTCGGAGCCGTTATTCTGGGGCCGGACGAGCAGATTCGCGAAGGCACCATCGTCAAGCGCACCGGACGCATCATCGAAGTCCCGGTCGGCGAGGCATTGCTGGGCCGCGTTGTGAACGGTGTCGGTGACCCGCTCGACGGCAAAGGCCCGATCATTACGGACAAAACCGGTATGATCGAGACCCGCGCTCCGGGTGTTGTGGACCGCCAGCCGGTCAAAGAGCCGCTCCAGACGGGACTGAAAGCGATTGACGCCCTTGTTCCCATCGGGCGCGGTCAGCGTGAACTCATCATCGGCGACCGGGGTATCGGTAAGACCGCCATCGCCATTGACACCATCATCAACCAGAAGGGCGGCGACGTGGTCTGTATCTACGTCGCGGTCGGGCAGAAGGCGTCTACCGTCGCCAATGTTCAGCGCATTCTGGAGCAGAACGGCGCAATGGACTACACGATCATCGTGGCTGCCACCGCTTCCGACCCCGCGCCCTTGCAGTATATTGCGCCCTACACCGGCTGCACCATCGGCGAGTACTTCCGTGACAAGGGCCAGCACGCGCTGGTCGTCTACGATGACCTCTCCAAGCACGCCGTCGCCTACCGTCAGGTCTCGCTGCTGCTCCGCCGCCCGCCGGGCCGCGAAGCCTACCCTGGCGACGTTTTCTACATCCACAGCCGCCTGCTGGAGCGGGCTGCCAAGATGCGTGAAGACTACGTGATCGTGACAAAGTCCGCCGAGGGCGGTCAGATGACCGGCGTCAACGGCAAGGTCTATGAAGGCGGCGAAGGCCGCGATCATGCCAAAAAAGAGATCGCAGAGCTGCCGGATGCCGACAATCTGGAGATTCGCAAACTGCCCGGAACCGGCGGAAGTCTGACGGCCCTACCGATCATCGAAACGCTGGCCTCCGACGTTTCGGCCTATATCCCGACCAACGTCATCTCGATTACGGACGGACAGATATTCCTCGATCCTGACCTGTTCTTCTCCGGCGTTCGGCCTGCCATCAACGTCGGTATCTCGGTCTCTCGCGTCGGACGTTCGGCGCAGGTGAGCGCGATGAAGGGCAGCAAAGTCGCCGGACGCATGAAGCTGGACCTCGCTCAGTACCGCGAAGTCCAGGCGTTCTCACAGTTCGCCTCCGACCTCGACAAGGCCACCCGCGACCAGTTGGATCGTGGCGCCCGCCTCATCGAAATTCTGAAGCAGCCGCAGTACTCGCCTATGTCCGTTGAGCAGATGGTCACCATCATCTACGTCGGTAACAACGGCTTCCTGGACGATATTCCCATCGCCTCCGTCGGCAAGTTCGAAGCGCAGTTCCACCCGTTCATGGCGGAGAGCTACCCCGACATCATGGAGAAGATTCGCCGCACCAAGGACCTCGACAAGGATGCGGAAGACGGTCTGGTAAAAGCCATCGGGGCTTTCAAAGCACAATTCAAACCGTAGTCATCGGGCTTCGCTGCCTGATCGCCCCCACCGAACTCTCTTCGGTGGGGGCGATTGTTATTCGGGATTTGCCTGCCGATGCGGACGATACAGGAGCGAAATCACGGTGAGACTGAAACTTGACCTGCATCCCATCTTTAACGATTCGCACAAGATTGAGACGGCGCTGCAGGCGATCATTGACGAGGCCGTGACGAAACACGCGACGGAAGTGGAGATCATTCCCGGTAAAGGCTCCGGGGCGCTGAAGAAGTCTGTGCTGCGCTTTCTGGACAGACCGGACATTAAAGCCCGCTATCACCGCTTAGAAAAGGACAGCGATAACTGGGGAAGGCTCTTCCTGCACTTCCGCCACGAACGGGCGGAACCGTCATCGAAAGCGAAGCCGACTATTGCTGCGATTACCGTTAAGACTCCCTGTGCGTGCTGCAAAGAGCCGATTACGGTCGCCGAGCCGGAGGACGAATCCTTGCCTTCCCTTGCAGCGGACTGCCCCTGGTGTGGTTCCCCGAATCGGCTCTCTTTTCGTCGAGACCGTCGCGGATTCGTTCATGCCCGCGCCGAACTCGATTATAGTGAGTCTTGATGTCCTTCCGTCTACTTCACTCCGGAGACATCCACGCCCCATTTGCGCGATTTGCTGGTGCCGAGAACAAGCTGCTTTGCCGTCGCATCCTTCGGCAGCAGGAAGACAACGCGAAACGTGTACTCATCGCCCTGTTTGAAGGTATGCTCCGGGTCTTCGTCGCGTTTTGCCTTTCGGTATAACGTGGGTTTCTCGCGTTCGCCATCGGAATCGGTGATCTCGTAGGCAGGGAAGTCGCCACCGGAGACGTCGAAGAAACTCACTTCGGTCGGAGTGAGGTTTTTCACGGTCACGGTCGCGATAGCGAACTTCTTGCCGTCGTCCGGTGGATTGCCGTTGAGGGGATCGGTGGAGTAGGCAAAGTTGTCCAGGCGCAGGGCGAAGTAGCCGGACGGCACGGTCTCGCCTATCTTGATTTTGCCTTGCGGCAGTGCGACCGCCCCGGATTTGTCGGAAGTATCGCGCACATTCTCCGTCAGCGAGGTCAACACGTTTTTCGGGTCTCCTGCTTCGCCTGCCTCCTCTTTCGTGGCGCCAGCGATGTAATAGCGAATAACATCCTCCGCTTTCCCGGCTCGGCCTTTGTTGACAATGATCTTGACAATCCGCGCCTTTGCAGGGATCGTGAAGCCCAACTGTAACGGGTCTTTGAGTGCTGGCTGTCCCATTCCCTGGCCCGGTTTCAGCAATGTGTTCGGTGCAGCGGCTCTCAGACTCTTCAGGGCGAGATTGCCGCCCGGATAGAGCTGCCCTTTCTCATCCACCAGTGTCATGAAGCCTTCGGAATTGAAATAGTTGTCTTCTTTGGCAACGTTTTTCATTGCGATGTCCAGAACCATGAGTTTCTCGTCGGCTCCAGCGGTCAGTAGTGCGTAGGCGATGTACGGCTCCAACGTGTAGTGTGCGCTCAGCAGTGTGAAGTTAAAATCGTTCCTGAGCGTGTAGGTGACGCCGAACTGACCATTCAGTCCAACGACCTGTCCCTGCGCCTTGACCTCGTTTTTGACGGGAGGCTTGGCGGCGACAGGTGCCTTCTTTTTTGTTTGTGTCAGAGCAGGGCACGTTATCGTCCCGATGAGCAGTCCCGTCAGGAGAACCGACCTGGAAATGGATTGTAAACGCATCATAAGAGTATCTCCTCAATAGTGCCGTTTCAGGGAATGTAGGGAGAATTCACGGCGATTCAAAGGGACTTTTCGTCAGCAAACAAGAACATCCCTGCCTGTCTTCCGCGTCTGTTGCGGTATGACGGAGAGATTATTTGAGCGGGGGAAGGTGCAGCTCAGCGATGGCGATACCGGATTCACCGGCGATGGAGTAGAGGAGATAGACTTTTCCGCTTTCCTCAACAAATACAGCGGGATCACGCAGGGCGTTCTCCGGGCCTTCCAGTGCGCCGATATGGGCGGCTGTCAGAGGAAGATTGGCTCCTTCCCAGGGCTTTTCCGGGCGGAGGAGTTCCTGTGGTGGGGTAGGTTTCCACTGCATCCAGTCCGCGCTCAAAGACACCTGCGAGACGAAGAGACGCTCCGGGGTATCGCCGGAACGGGTGTAGAAGATGGTCAGTTGGTCGCCCCGCAGCAGGACGGCATTATGCACCTGTGAAGGCGCAAATAGCTGCGGTCCGGCCTCGAACGGGGTCACGCCATCCCGTGAGCGGTAGAGTTTGCCCGGCATCGCCAGCGCGTACCACCAGCCGTCATAGCGAAAAAGCCGCCAGTAGGCTGAACTCTTGCCCACAGGCTCTGTCATTGCCTTAAAGTGTATCCCATCCTCCGAGAGGGCCAGTCGTGTATGCTGCGTCTTCTCTTCCGGCGTGAGGCCATGATAGTAGAGTCGAATGCGTCGCTGCGTGTTGTCCACAATCACCTCCGGGGAGGCGATGTGGTCGGTGAAGTGGGACTGTGCCAACTGGAGCGTTCCCGACGCGTAGACTTTCCAGGGGCCGGACAGGCGATCTGCGTAGGCGAGGCGGATGCTCTTGCCCCGATGGTCGGCGAAATAGAGATAGTAGCGGCCCAGCGGATTTTTGACCCAGGCAGGAACCCGAATGAGACTCGGCCCGTTGATATTGCTGCCGATACTGCTGTCCGTCTGCGGGGTGATGATAGGATTTTCCGGCAGACGTTGTACGGTGATTTTCTGCGGAGTGTCGTTGGGAACTGCCGGTGTTTGGCCATGCGCCCACAACCCCAGACTCACGACCGCAAGCGCAAGAACTCCTGTGTATCGTGGCTGATCTCGATGGATTTTCATTCTGGATTCTCCTCAATCAGTGTGCGATTTCGAGGCCGGATACGTGCATCGACAATTGTGCGGCATGGGTTGCATAAAAGAAATATTTGTGTTACAATCTGTTTGATGCTCTGGCGACAGAGTGTTAGTCAGGTGAACAGGATTGGAGAAGCCGCCCCGTCCAGAGTTCCTAGCTCTGAACGAGGCGACCGGCCTACGGAATTACAGGTCTTGCGACTTGTTCCGCAACTTAGGCACGATCAGCCAGAGCTGAACGCTGTAATAAGCGGTTCCGAGCGTGTAACACGCCAGGCCCAAGAGATGATGGGTTAGGATCATTTCCGTTCTCCTTTCTATGTACTACCCTGTTTGTTTCCAGGCCCTGGGACGCTCGAACGTTCCAGTGTCTTTCTTTCGCACCGGGCGAGACTAATAGACTCCATTTTTCGACAGCGACGCTATGTGGGATACGCCTTTCACACACCTTCTCAGGAGGGTGTTTTTAGTTGGTAGAATGCATAGCATTTGGGGAAGCGGATTGACAGGGCAGGGACGAAATCGTTATACTGAGTGGCAGGCGAACGAGGAGGGAGAAGCAAGGCAAATTGGCGCAACCGGTCCGCGAGGCGAGGGAAGAAACTGTAGAGAAGCCCACAGCAGGGACGGCGCAGGCGCGTCTGGAACCGGGGCTGACCGGGCGTTCGCTGTTGATCGCTGTTATTTTGACGCTGTTGGCAGGGTTGTGGATACGGCAGTCCGAGATTGTCGCGTTAGCGACGCAGGTCTCGGAGAGCGTTCCCGCGATTCCCGGCATCGCGGCGCTGGTTTTGCTGTTGCCGCTGAACGCCCTGCTCAAGCGTATTCCGCGTGTGCGACCTCTCTCCCGCGCCGAAATCCTCATCATCTTCCTGTTCGTCACGCTCAGCAGCACCATGATGGGTGTGGGCATCACACAGTTTCTGTTCGCGCTGATGGGAACCGCCTTCTATTTCAAGACAGACGGCATTCCCTATGCCAAACCCTTTCTCCCCACCTGGCTCGCCCCGCACGACCCGGAGGCGATGCGCCAACTCTATGAGCGCAACCCTGCTGGAACCGTTCCCTGGCATCTCTGGCTCGTCCCGGCAGGAATGTGGCTGTTCTTCTTCCTTGCGATGTGGGTTACGCTCTACTCCATGATGGCGCTGTTCTATCGGGCCTGGGCCGAGGAGGAACGCCTGACCTTCCCGCAGGTCTTCATTCCGCTGGAGATGACGGGCGGAGAAAACGGACGCACTCCGTTTTTTCGTAATCGGCTGATGTGGGCCGGGTTTAGCGTCGCCGCCATCTACAACCTCGTGAATATCGCCCACGCTCTCAATCCCTCGTTCCCGGCCTTCGGCAAAGAGTTCGACCTGACCCCGCTTTTCACCGCTCCGCCCTGGAGCGAGATGGCTCCCCTGCATTTCCAGTTTCGCCCGGAACTCGTCGGGTTAGGCTACCTTGTTTCGACAGAGATCAGCCTGACGGTCTGGCTCTCCTTCTTCCTGATGAAACTGGCGGCGGTCGTCGGGGTGGCTTCCGGGGCGACGCCGGGAACGTTGCCTATGCCGCAGGAGCAGGGCATCGGGGCCTATCTGACGCTCTTCGTGATGCTGCTCTGGCTCTCCCGGCCCTATCTGAAACGAATCTGGCGGCAGGCGTGGAGCGATAAGGAGACTGCCGGGCCGGAGGGCATTCGGTATCGGTGGGCGTTTGTGGGGCTGATTGTCGGCTTCCTCACCGTCTGGCTGTTTATGACGCTGGCAGGTATGGCGGCCTGGGTCGCACTGGTCTATCTGGTGCTGGTGCTGGCGGTCGCGCTGGTCTATGGCAGGCTGCGGGCCGAGGCGGGGGTTCCGCTCGTCTGGCTCTTCCCCTATTATATGCAGAAGAATGTGCTGCTCTACACGTTTGGCTCCGGGCCGTTCCAGGCCAGCGGCGCGTCCACCCTGCCCGTGTGGGTGCTTTTCACTTTCCTCGCACGCGGCTACTTTCCTGCCATGACCGGCTACCAGTTGGAGAGCATGGAACTGGGACGCCGTGCGGGTATCAACGCCCGACGCATGGTCTTTGCGATCACATTCGCGATTGGCCTGGGACTGCTGGTGGGCTGGTACAATCACCTCGTCCCGTACTACCGCTATGGAGCGCAGAATCTGCGCGGGGGAATGTGGGGAACGTGGCTGGCGCAGCCGGAATACGAACACGTAGCGGCCTATGTGAAGACTCCGAAACAGCCGGAGATACCCCGCATCTGGGCGACCGGGGTAGGGTCTGTGGTTGTCTTCGCGCTCTGGACGCTCCGACTGCGCTTCACCGGATTTCTGCTGCACCCGATGGGCTATGTGATGGCGTGCAGCTACGGCAGCCTCATCTGGTCGTCGTTCCTCATCGTCTGGATATTGAAGTCTCTGGCCCTGCGCTACGGCGGGATGCGTTTCTACAAGACGACGGTTCCGTTCTTCCTGGGGCTGGCTCTCGGCCATTTCGCGATTGCAGGAATTCTGTGGGGACTGACAGGCGCCTGGACGGGGGATTCCGTTCACGGCTACGAAGTCTTCTTCGGCTGAATGGCGTTTCGTGAACTCATACGTCGCCGGGCCGTGAACGCCTCCGGGTATTCCTAAAGCAATCAGGCGGACATTCCATTTGTCGTCCAGAGAGCAAGGAGTGTCAACGCTTGACCACTCGAAAGGGCTTATTTTTCGCCGTTCGCTTTGGCAGTGATTGCATCGGAATATTGCGGCCAGCGCACACTGATCTGAGAACTCGCCTGATAGGCATCCAGACCGTCCTGCACTTTCTTGCCATTCACCTGCTGACCTTTTAGCAGGATCATTCCCTGCCGGGCCGCGCTCTGGGCTTTCTCGAATGGTATGGTCATCTCGTTCTGGCGGTCGAAGCAGCGAACGATCCAGTAAGCGTTGGCGATCCGCACCGGGTTGGTCATCTGCTTTGGTTGAAGGCTGAAGATAACGCGTGTTAGTTCGGGGGATTTCTCCAGACCGGGCTGACCCCGACGAATCGCAGGCAGGATGCCCCCGTTGGCCACACTGCGATCTTTGCTATAGAGTTTCGCGACTGTGGAAAAAGACTGCCCATCTTTCAGCGCAGTCATGGCTTTCTTGATGTCGTCCTGATTGTTGGAAACAATGACGCCGATCAAGACGGTTTCTGGACGATAGAACTGTGCATTCGGGTTAGCGTGGCTGATGTTAGCCTCGTAATACTGTTTCACTTCCGCATCACTGACCGTGATTCCGCGTGTGAGGAGGATGTTTTTCGCCATGTTGACTCGCAGTGTGCGTTTGATATCCTCCGCCTCCTGATGGGTACGGAAAGTCTCGGCAGAATACTTGGGGTCGCTGCTGAGTTCTTTAAATTTACTCTCGACATCCGTCTCCGGTGGCAGGGCATTCTCTTTTTTTGCATACTGTAAAAAGAGGATCTCCTGCGCCATGGTGTGGACGGCGTTGTTACCGGCAGCAATATCCATACGATGCTGTAGGCCCTGAATCGTTATCTCTTCCCCATTGATCGTGGCAACGACATCGTTCTTTTTGTCATGATTACGAACGTAGAAGCCGCCGAAAGCCGCACCCGCGCCCAGGGCAATAATCAGACCGATAACGACGAGAAGTGGACGCAGCCAGCCAGGCAGTCCTCGCTCTTCCTCTTCCTCTTCATCCTCCTCTTCGTCCTGCTCCTCCTCCTCTTCCAGCAGGTCCTCTTCTTCTTCCGACTGCGTTTTCTTTGTTCGTCTCAGAGCCATGTCCTGTTCACCTCATTGGGAATAATCGTTCAAATGCAGACTGCGAACTAATTGATACTTGTTCTGTTTTTGCGGGGTTGATTCCTGCCTGCTATTTCCGCGACATAAAGTAGACGACCGTCGCGATGACGAGAATCAGCAGGACGATTGCGATCACGACAGGCGCAAGTGGCGAACTGCGCGGGGCCGGTGGGCGATTTTCGGGCGTCGGAGCAGGCCGGGGAGCAGGTCGCTCGATCTGGCGCTGTGAGGGAGCGGGCGCGGCGGACGGAACCGTGGCGTCCGGGGCAGCGGTGACCGGCGCGGTGACAGCGGCGTCTAGCACGGTGCTGCACTGCCAGCAGTGATCCTTCTCTGTCACATCCTGATTGTTGGCTCCGCAGTGCGGACATTTGATCTTCAAGAGCGGTTTCCTTCATGTCTTTCGACAGGGCAAAAGGAGTATAATGAGAGTGCGGCATTCGAGGCCATCCCTCACAATCCCCATGTAGGCAGGAGTCACGGCGATGATGCGTTTTGAAAACAGGAAACTCTGTGCGGCGGGACTGGCCTGTCTGTGCGCGGCGTTGGGTGTATTCGTCCTGTCGGGACGAACCGGGCAGGCGGCGCAGGCCAAAAAAGGCGACCCGAACCACTTTCGCTTCGTGGTCTACGGCGATACACGCGACGGGCATGATATGCACCGTAAACTCGTCGCCCTTATTATGAAGCAGAAACCCGATTTTGTCATCCAGACGGGCGATCTGGTCCACACCGGCTCCAAAGAGGCGCTCTGGAAAATCTACGACGACATCACGGGCGAAATGCGCCGCAAAATTCCCGTCTATCCGTCACGAGGCAATCACGATGTCGGTGGGCCGGGCTACGAGGAGCGGGTGACCGTCCCGTTTACCTCCGGCAATAAGCTCTACTACTCTTTCGATAAAGGCAACAGCCACTTTATCGCCCTGGCTATAGACGAGTCCTCCCGTTACGATGCGAAAAGCCCACAGTACCAGTGGCTGGCAAACGATCTGGCGGCCTCCAAAGGCAAGTTCAAACACACTTTCGTCTTTTTCCATGTCGCGCCCTATTCGGTCGGGTCACATGGCTCCGACGAGAATGTGCAGAAGACGCTCTGCCCGCTCTTCACAAAATATGGGGTTCGCACCGTCTTCAATGGTCACGACCATCTCTACTACCACACGCTTCGCAACGGAGTGACCTACGTCGTTTCCGGCGGCGGCGGCGCTCCGCTCTACCCGGTGAATGAAAACAAGGGACTGCTTCCCAGCGACAAGGCGGAAAGCGTCAATCATATTCTGGTCGTAGATGTGAAGGGCAGTCAAGTCGAGTACGAAGCCTTCCGCTCTGATGGCTCCGCTATCGAACATTTCATGCTGCCCTGACCTTCTCTTCCTTCTCCCAGGGAATTTGCGCCCGCCCGGGAGAGGGGCAAATGCAGGACGAGGAGTGAAAAAGGAAACGTGATGGATCTGGATACCGCTGTCGCGGCGAAGAAACTGGTGCTAGTGGACGCTTACAGTCTGCTGTTTCGGGCGTTTTTTGCCGGACGCTACCTCTCCACGACCGACAATCGGCCGACCGGGGCGCTCTTTGGCTTCTCGAATATGTTGTTTACCCTGCTGAACAACGAGAAGCCGGACGCAATGGTGGTCTGCTGGGACGCGCATCAGAAGACTCTCCGGGAACTGGAGTTTGAGGCGTATAAGGCGCATCGGCCGCAAGTGGACCCGCAGTTGAAGGCGCAGATGCCGGTCGCCCGCGATCTGGTGGAGGCGTTCGCGATACAGGCGGCGGAGGTCGGCGGCTACGAGGCGGACGACCTGATCGGGACATTAGCATGTCAGGGAGTGCGTGAGGGCTACACCGTCACCATTCTCACCGGGGATTCCGATCAGTTGCAGCTTGTTGGGGACGGGGTGACGGTGCAGATGACGCAGCGGGGCGTCTCCGATGTCAAGGTCTACGATACGGCGGCGGTTCGGGAACGCTACGGCATTGACCCGGAGCGGATTCCCGACTATAAGGCGCTGGTGGGAGATACCTCCGACAACATTCCCGGCGTTCCCGGCATCGGAGACAAGACGGCGACTCTCCTGCTGCAAAAGTGGGGAACGCTGGAGAATATGCTGGAACACGTCGCGGAGGTGACGCCGCCGAAGGCCCGCGCCGCGCTGGAGGCCAACACGCCGCAGGCGCATCTGTCGAAAAAGCTGGCGACGATTGTCTGCAATGTGCCGGTGGAGTTCGCTATTCGTCCCTACGCCCCCACCGATGCCGACCGGCAGGCGTTGCGGGATATGTTCGCGCATCTGGAGTTCAAATCGCTGCTGGCGCGGATTCCCCGTCCCCTTCCGGTTCCCGGCTCGACGCCGCTGGAGGAGATCGAGAAGCAGTCACCGAAAGATTCGTTTGTGGCGCAGATGGTCTGGCTGCGGTCTGCGGAGGAGCTGCGGGATGCCATCGCCTCCGCGCAGAAGAGCGGTGTGGCGGCGGTGCAGGTCGAAGTGACCCACACGCTGCCGATGCTGGCCGAACTGCGCGGCATCGCCTTCGCGCCCTCGGCGGAAGTGGGCTACTATGTGCCGATACGCAGCGGGTCCCCTGCGGATGCAGATGGCCTCGGCGGGCTGTTCGGCGGGGGAGGGGAAACGCCTGCTGCCGATGGGCCGGACTACGCCGCAGAACCCGCCGACCTCAAAGCGTTACTGGAAGACCCGTCCATACGCAAAGTGGGGCATAACGTCAAGATCGCCGAGATCGTGCTGGAACGGAACGGCCTGCATCCCACGCCCTTTGTCTTCGATACCCTGATTGCGGCCTACCTGCTCAACGCGGGCCGCTCCTCGTATCCCCTGATGGACCTCGCGGAGACCTATCTGGGGGTTCGGCTGGATACCGACGATGCGTTCGCGCCCCAGGAGACGCTGGCTCGCGAAACCGCGCTTGTCTCCGCGCTGGCCGCGCCGCAGCAGGAAGCCCTGCAAGAGCTGGGAATGATGTCCATTCTCAATACGATGGAGATGCCGCTCGTTCCCATCCTCGCGGAGATTGAACAGGTCGGGCTACTGGTAGACCATGCCTATCTCGGGACGCTGGCGACCCGTATGGCGGTGGATATGGAGGCGCTGGCGAAAGAGGTCTACGAACTCGCCGGGGAAGAGTTCGCCATCGGCTCGACCAAGCAACTGCAAACGATTCTTTTCGAGAAGCTGAAACTGCCGACGGGCAAGAAGATCAAGACGGGCTATTCGACCGGGGCCGACCTGCTGGAGCAGTTGGCCGGGGAACACGTTATCGCCCGCAAGATCATGGAGTGGCGCGAGGTGGCGAAACTGAAATCCACCTACGCCGATGCCCTGAACCGCCTCGTCAATCCGACGACCGGGCGCATTCATACCTCGCTGAATCAGGCGGTCGCCAGCACAGGCCGTCTCAGTTCCTCTGACCCAAACCTGCAAAACATTCCTGTCCGTTCCCATGCGGGCCGCGAGATTCGCCGCGCTTTTATCGCCCCGAAAGGCAAAGTCCTGCTCTCCTGCGACTATTCGCAGATCGAGCTTCGCATTCTGGCCCATGTGACGGGCGATCCCGCGCTCACGGAGGCGTTCCTGTCGAACGCCGACGTTCATGCCGCGACCGCCGCCACTGTCTTCGGCGTCCCCCTGGAGGAGGTAACGCCGGATCAGCGCCGACAGGCCAAGACGATCAACTTCGCCGTCATCTACGGGCAGAGCGGCTTCGCGCTGGCTGCGACGCTCGGCGTGGACACCTCCACCGCCAACCAGTGGATACGCGACTATTTCGACCGTCTGCCGGGTGTGAAGCAGTACGTCGAGGAGACGACGGCGCTGGCGCATCGGCAGGGTTATGTCAGTACACTGCTCGGAAGGCGGCGCTATCTGGCGGAACTCAACAGCGGCAACCACAATATGCGGCAGTTCGCCGAACGCGCCGCTGTCAATATGCCCATTCAAGGCACCGCCGCCGACATCATGAAGCTCGCGATGATCTCCGTCGCCGACTGGCTGCACACCGAATGCGAGGGCGGCTGTCACTTGCTGCTACAGGTGCATGACGAACTGCTGTTCGAGGTCGAAGAGGCGATGGTTCCCGTCCTGACGCCCCTGATCGTGCGCCGCATGGAGTCCGCCTATCCCCTCAACGTTCCCCTCCGCACCGACGCCAAATCCGGCCTGAACTGGTCGGAAATGCAGCCGGTCTGAGCGCAAGCGATTCCGTTTAGCGCCGGTGATGCGTGACCCGGAATAAATTGTTGACGCGGAAACGTCCTGAGAGGGTTTTCTTGTTCGACAGGATTACGCCAGCACCCGTTAGTTTGCGCCGTGAGCAGAAGCCCAGAAAGGATTTACCGTCTGTGGGGTTTTTCGCCGGAGTGTATTGTTGGCGCGAAAAAGCCCTGGGATAGTTCCCTTGCCGGACAGTTTTCGCCGGAGTGAACTCCTGCGCTGGAAACAGCAAGTGGCCGCTTCGCGGGCACCTCGAATTGGTAGGCTGCGGGCTGACCGAGCAGTATCACCGTCTGTGAGGGTACGACGGAGCGGACTCCGCCAGGGGACTGCCTTTTTGTCCGAATCATGGTTCGGACAAAGGACCACTCCGGCAAAACCGGGTTGTGAGGAGCGAATACCCCTTTGCGTCCCCTTGTCGGACAACCCACGACGTAACGCCTTGTGATATCCGTGCCCGCGAAGCGGCCACTTGCTGTTTCCAGCGCAGGAGTTCACTCCGGCGAAAACTGTCCGGCAAGGGAACTATCCCAGGGCTTTTTCGCGCCAACGCAACTGGCCATGCACCGAACAGGGAGGGTAGACGACATGATTACAACTGTTCAGTGTGCCTTCTGTGTTCATCTCGTAAACGAGCGCACAGTAGTTCGGCATTGTGCTGCGTTTCCAGAGGGCATCCCAGAAGAGATTTTAGAGGGCTATCACGATCATCGTCTGCCCTATCCCGGCGATCAGGGTATTCAGATACAGTTAAAGTCAGGGCTGAAAGAAGGCTGTCTTGGGCCGATGCCAAAACGACATTCCGACGGGGACTTGACAAAAGAATTACGGTGAGGGACGAAATAGGGCTTCTGACAGTTTATGTCAGAAGCCCGTTCTGTGTTTGAAGGCTATCCGGTCGGAGGGTGCGACGCTGCCAGCTTGCCTGGTTAGTGGGTGCTGGGCTGTAGGACGATAGCGAGCAGAAGGGTGCGTACCGCAGCGGCGTGTTTCGTCGTGCCGATGGTGTTTGCGTCTGGTTTGGCCGACGTTTCCGCAGTGGGAGAGACCGGAACGGCGTGTCCCAGGGCGTCTACGGCGGTGTAGAGATGATAGGCTTCGGGCTTGAGACTGGTTGCGAGCAGGGCAGCAGTAGCCGTCGGGCAGACGGAGAGCTGGCCTAACTGCTTGAGAGCGGTGAGAAACGCCGGAGCGCGGTCTGCGGGCAGGGAGAACGCAATCACATTGCCCTGGGTTTCGTTAGGTCGAGGTTGGGGCGAGGAGGTGTTACCGGAGTCCTCCGCAACGGGTCGGGTGTTCGTGACGAAGGTCGCACCGGCACGTTTTGCCCAGCCCGGCAGGTGGGCGCGGGTCGCGGCGACATCGGAAACCGTCAGCGCGACCGCCATCTCCGGGTGAGGCGTCCTGTCGGACTTGCGGGCAACGGCGCGAGCCTGGGTCAGCAGCCGATGCCAGTCGTCCTGGCCCTGAGTCCGCTTCTCCTGCTCCATCTCCGCCATGCTCTGCCGGAACATCCGGTCGGCGCGGGCATTATTCGGATCTTCTTCCGGCACATAAGGAACCGCAGCGACAGCAGACGCAGTGGTATCAGGGGTGTCCTGTGTGGGAGGCCGGAGGGAAGACGGCGTTTTCACGACGACATTCGCGCTGTCTGAGTTCGGTTTGGCATGGGAATAGTGCGTCAGCGCGAACACGCCGCTAACGGCCAGAAGCATGACCAGACCGCTTGCCAGCGCGAGGCGCGGCAGCCGGCGGGGCGAACGTGCGATCTCCGGGCGGGCGTGGACGACGCGCAGACCGGGCGCGGGCGGCGTGGAAGGCAGATTGGCAAGGATACGCGCACGGAGTTCCGGGCGCGGGCGGGCCGATTCGATATCTTTCATGTCTTCACCGAGGCGCTGGAGCCAGCGGAGTTCCTCCCGGCAGTCGGGGCAACGGGCCAGGTGCCAGCGCACCAGCCAACCGCGCAGAGCCGAAGTCTCTCCATCCTGATAGGCTTTGAGATTGGCGCGAAGCAGGCCGCCGATACAGTGTACCGGGCGGGGAGAGGGAGAGTGGCCGGAGGCGTTGTCGTGGCGATTGCGACTCATGTCGTCGGGCTTCCTTCGTGGACGTAGCCACCCAGCAGATCACGCAGGCGGCGGAAAGCGTTGGAGAGCCGGGATTTGACCGTTCCCACCGGCACATCGAGTGCGGCGGCAACTTCCTGATAGGTCAATCCCTGAAACTCATGCAGCACGATGACATCCCGATGCAGCGGCGACAGACTGTTCAGAGCGGCCTCCACTTTCGCGGAAAGCTCTTTCTTATTCGCGCTTTGCACAGGGTCGTCGCGCCAGTCCTGGCTGACGAGGGCGATCTCCTCGTCGAGCGGCAGGGTCTCCAGGCGGCGTTTGCGCCGATACTCCAGACAGTGGTTCATGGCGACCCGGTATATCCAGGTTCCGAGCGCGGAGTTGCCCTTGAAGTTTCCCAGCCCCTTGTAGACGGCCAAAAATATCTCCTGCGTGACATCTTCCGCATCGGGAACGCTGCCCGTAAAGCGTAGAGCCAGCCGATAGACGCGGGTCTCGTAGATGTCCAGCAGGTCCGCGAACGCCTCCCGATTTCCGGTCTGTATCCGTTGTACTAACTGTCGCTCGTCGCGCATGGTCATGCTGACTGGTGTTCGCCCCTTTGCCGTAGATTTGCGTCATCGGGCGTCGGTTGTGTTCGGGAACGCCGCGCCATTTCTTATAGTACTAGACGATAGGGCAGAGCGTGGCGGTTCTCTCTCCTTTTCAGTCGGGAGTCTGCCGCAAAGGGTTCACTCTGTTCCTTCTCGCGCCGCGCCTGCCGACACCAAAGATTTCTGTCGCGGCCTGCGCCGTTTGGAGTTGTCGGTTCGTCTACAACGATAGAGCGATCCCCGAATCGCTCTCATTCCTCTCCCAATGTCGGGAAAGAGGGCGCATTTCGCTCCCCGGCACGATGCGGAGAGACTGACTAACGGGAAATACTCCGCCTACAGGAGGTCCTGACCATGAAACGAAGTTCCTGGCTTATATTGACCCTCTGCATTGTACTCGCTGGTGCGCTGGTATTCCTCTATTGCCTGTCGCAGATGGGCAATGCGCCCCTGACGGAGGCGCAGGCGCGGGAGATGATCCAGAAGATGCAGACTGCCGTCGAACACAAAGACGTCAATACCATTATGAACTATATCTCGCCGGACCAGGACATCAAGATCGCCAATCTCAAGCGCGATCAACTGCGGGTTCTGCTGGCGCGTACCTTCCATAGCGCGATGGAGGTGCGGGCCGATGTCAACAACTTCGGATTTGAAGGCGGCGCGACGGAAGACGCCACCGCGCAGTTCGACCTGGCCCTCAATCACGAAGAGCCGGGCCTGCACGCCGAGGTCTATGCGGGACATATTACACTGCATCTGCACCGCACCGATATTCCCCATCTCTTCGGCCTCTACTCGACGCACGAGTGGCGCGTGATCGGCGGGGAGACGACCGGCCCCGACCCGAGCAACTTCGGCGACTTCTAAACGCACAGTTCAATGGCCTTCTACCACCTGTGTAGAAGGCCATTGAACTGTGTGCCGTGCGAGTTTTCCCGTTCTAGATAGCTGTGACAGGCGCGGTGAAGGTGCCGTTGAGAATAAACCCACCGGAAGAGCCAGTGCCAGCCGACTGTGGCTGGAACTGGACGTTGTGGAAGGTCACGGTAATGGAGGTCGCGCTGACCGCATCTATGGTCTCGGTGCCACTAACGGCGGAGAAGAACAGTTTCCCGTTCTCCGAGTAGGTGAGATTGGCAGCGGCAGGGTCTGCCAGATTGATGGTCTGTCCGACCGTCGCGGTCGTCACGAAAATGTCCCCCGAGAAATCCGTTTGCGGGGTAACGGTCGTGTCCTTGATGAAGTCGAAGGTGTACTGATCCACGTACTTTGAAGCACTGCCTGTACCGGTGAACGCGCCATTCTGCGCGATGGTCGTGTTCGCGGTGAGGCTGCTGATGAGGAGACTGTTCGGGGTGGGGTTACCGCCCGTATTGCCGCCTGTTGTAGTCGCAGTCGCGGTGGCGTTTACCGAGAGGGTGAAAGTTCCGGTAGAGCCGGAGGCGCTTGGGCCTGTCCCGATGACAGGGTAGGGCGACATCTTCGTGTTCAGGACACGGAAGGTGACGCTCGTTCCGTTGACCGCATCAATGATGACCTGTCCGCCCGTCCCGGCCCAGATTTTGCTGCCATCTATGTACTGGACAATGGTATTGTCGTCGCCGGGAACAAAGATCGCGCCCGCTGTCAGCGTGGCGTTGATGGTGATAGAAATCATGCGTTGGCCGCTCGGCAGTCCCACGACGATGGAAGCGGTCGAGCCGATAATCGGCAGATTCTGAATGGCGACCGCCGTGACACCGGAGAAACTGGCAGTGTTGGCGTTGGTGCCGGTGGCTCCCGCGAAGTTGACGGTCGAGTTCGGGCCGGTGCCGACAGTTCCGGTAATGGAACCGGAACCCGTGCGGGACAGACTGCCTGAATACGACTTGCTGTTGAAGAGCAGGTTTATCAGGCTGCTGGCTCCGGCGGAAAAGGGAAGCGTGCCTGAGATGCGGATGGGATTTTTAGAAGCCGAAAGCACAGTACCGTTGACCTGGAAGGTTCCTGTACGCAGGTCGGCGAACCCTGACACCATATAGGTGGCGACGACGGCGCGGGTGGGCTGCGTTGCGGCTCTGCCACTGCCGATGCCATCGTCAATCGTCAGAACGCCCATTGCTGCGCCGGTGTCCGCAACCGTCATGTCCAGGTTCCCGACCTGACCGCCGCCGAGCGGGATGGAGCTGATGTAGCGTCCCGGGAGGGCGGCTGCCGGGCTGTTCGCGACGGCCGTACTGGAGCCGGAACCGCCGCAGCCGAACAGAACGGAAGAGCCGAGAACCACCGGGACCGCCAGGAGCGCCAGGGGACGAGCGATAACTGCCTGACGCAGTGACGCTTTCAACAGATTGGCAAGACGGCCTGCACTCTGCAATAGCGGGGTGAACGAAAAGGGAAGCATAATCGGTTACTCCTGAACAGGGATTGGGCTGGAAAGCCCGCATCTTCCGACTGCTTCCGGGCAGTGAGACTGCGGGGAGAGGGAGTGAACCTCTCTGAGCCTTCCAACCGGTTTCATTATAAGGGTTCACCGTATCACCAGCGTATCATTACTGCTGCGGACGTCTGCGCGTTACTCTTCGGCGGGCTCTTCTGTCATCTGAAGAAATTCGTCTTCGGTGAGAACAGGCACACTGATCTCCTGCGCTTTCGTCAGTTTGCTGCCCGCTTCCGTGCCTGCGACCAGGTAAGAGGTCTGCTTGCTGACACTGCCGCTGGCCCGTCCGCCCAGCCGCTTGACCATCGCTTCGGCCTCCTCGCGCTTGAGGCGGGTGAGCGTCCCGGTGAAAACGAACGATTTCCCGGCGAAGCGGTCGGACTGCGGGGCGTTGGTGTGGGACTGCGGACGGACGCCTGCATCGTGAAGTTTGTCCAGAGCCTGCTGTGTGCGCGGCTCATCGAAGAAGGCCCGAATGCTCTCTGCGGTGCGGCGGCCTATCTCGAAGACGCCTGCCAGTTCGTCCACCGAGGCCGCTGTCAGTCTCTCCAGAGTTCCGAAGTGAGAGGCCAGGACTTCTGAGGAGTGTTCCCCGATGTGCCGAATGCCCAGGCCAGAGATGAGCCGCGCCAGAGGCCGCGTCTTGCTCTCCTCGATATGCGCGAGTATCTTGGTCGCGAGTTTGTCGCCCATGCGCTCGAAGCCAAGCAGTTGTTCCTTTGTCAGGCTATAGAGGTCGGCAACGTCCCGCACTAACCCCGATTGTGTCAACTGTTCGCACTGCTTGTCGCCCAGGCCCTCGATGTCCATTGCCGCACGGGAGGCGAAATACCGAACGCGCTCGTGCAGTTTTTTGGGACACTCCTCGTTGGGGCAGCGTGTCACCGCTTCGCCCTCGGGCCGGACAACCGGACTGCCGCAGGAGGGACAGTGCGATGGCATGAAGAATTCGCTCTCTTCCCCAGTGCGCTCCCCCTTCACCACCTCCACTATTTCCGGGATGACCTCTCCCGCCCGCTGAATAACGACGGTATCGCCGACGCGCACGTCCTTACGGCGTATCTCGTCTTCGTTGTGCAGGGTAGCGCGGGCCACCGTCACGCCTGCCAGCGCGACCGGGGTCAGGTTCGCCACCGGGGTCAGCGCTCCCGTCCTTCCGACCTGTACCTCGATGCTCTCGACGCGGGTTCGCACCTGGAGAGCGGGGTACTTGTAGGCGATGGCCCAGCGCGGCGCACGGCTGCTCACCTGCCCTAACTCTCGCTGTAGTGCGAAGGTGTTGACTTTGACGACTACGCCGTCTATGTCGTAGGGCAGTTCGCCCTTCTTACCGCCCCACTCGTCGCAGAACGCGATGACCTCCTCAATACCGCTGCATACCCGCACATTCGGGTTAGTTCTCAGCCCCCATTCGCGATAGGTCTGGAGCAGGTCGTGCTGGCTCTGGAAACTCCATCCCTCGCACTCTCCGACCGCATAGAGAAACACGTCTAGCCGCCGTCGGGCCGTTTCGGAAGGGTCTTTCTGGCGCAGCGAGCCGGCAGCGGCGTTGCGCGGGTTGGCGAAGGTCTTGCCGCCCTGCTCCTCCAGTTCCGCATTGATCCGCGCAAACTCGCGATGCGACATAAACACCTCGCCCCGAATCTCTATGCGCGTCGGTACCCCCTGCTGAAGCGGCGCGGGAGCCTCCTCCAATGCCACTGCGTCGAACAGACTGGCGGGCAGAGAAGCGGCCGCACTCGGCTCTGTGTGTGAGATTTTGGCGGCTCGTGGAGGCAGGGGGAGTAGCTGCATGGGGAGCGCGGAGATCGTCCGCAGGTTGGGGGAGATGTCTTCGCCCATCAGCCCATCGCCGCGTGTGCCGCCTGCGACGAACCGCCCGTCCTCGTAGGTGAGGTTCACGGAGAGGCCATCAATTTTCAGTTCGCAGACATACTCGATTCGCAGTTCCGGCCCGGCTCCGAGCTGGCGGCGCAGTTTCTCTTCCCATGCCCGCAGGTCGTCCGCGCCAAAGGCGTTGTCCAGCGAGAGCATCGGAACCCGGTGCGGGTAGGGAGTAAATGTCGTGACGGCATCGGTTCCGACGCGCTGTGTCGGCGAGTCGGCAGTGAGGAGTTCGGGGTAGGTCTCTTCCAGTTCGCGCAGTTCGCGCATCAGGGCGTCGTAGGCGGCGTCGGAGAGTTCCGGCGCGTCCTGGGCATAGTAGAGGTAGTTGGCACGCCGTATCTGCTGCCGCAACTCTTCGGCTCGCTGCTGCTCCTGCGCTCCGGCGCGGGCCACTTCCGTTGTGAGAGGGAGTTCATTCGTTGAGGTCGGCATCTTATTCTCCGCTATTCAAAAAGTCGCTTCCGGCCACCAGATGCAGACGCTCCTGCGGGTCTGCGGCCAACTGCATCAGTTCCGGCGAAAATCCGCCGACAGAAAAGAGGATACAGGTCGGTTTTTCACGCCAGCGCGCCTCCGGCAACTGAGCGATTTTCGCCCTCAATCCACTGTAGACGTTCAGCCCCTGGATACTGTTACTACTCCACTTACACTCCCCAAAGAGGAAATTGCCGTTCGTCCGTTCCGCCACAATGTCTATTTCCAGTCGTCCATCCCGACTCCAGTAACGACCCATCTGTTGGATAGACAGTCCCAGTCGTTCCTGAGCATTTTTCTGAAGCCACTGCCCACAGATATTCTCAAACATGTTCCACCCCATATAGTCGGCGAGGTGCGGAGCGACGTTTGTCCGGTAGACCTGTCGGGCGTCTGCAAACTGGAGCGCACTGGCAAGCGGCGCGATAAACCGATACCAAAAGGCCAGAAAGGGATCTGCGATCTGGTAGAGCGCCCTCCGGTCAGAGGTCTCGCCAAAAGGAAGTTCGCGCCGTATCCACCCCAGTTCCTGCAATGTTTTCAGGTGAAAATAGAGTGTTCCCTTCTCCAACCCCGTCAACTGCTGAATGCGTCCAAGCTGCGTCTCTCCTCCGGCAATCACGCCAAGAACCGCATTATAGGGAGCGGGGTCGCGTATCTGCTCGCTGCCGATCAGGAATTTTACCTCGTTTTCCAGCACGGCGCGAGGCTGCATGAGCAGGGCAATCACCTCATGTTCCAGAGGATGCGCGGTGTTTACCAGTGCATGGTACCGAGGCGTACCTCCCAGAATCCCGTACATCGTCAGTTTGTCGGGCAGGCTGTAGGGAGCGGAGGAGGCGTAAAAGGACGCTGCATCGTCGTAGCGCAGTGGTTCCAACAGAGAGATACCTGCATTGAAACGTCCGAACAGCGGGGCGCTCTCCCGGCCTAAAGCGGCCATTGCCGAGAGTTGGGAGCCGCACAGCACAACGGAGAGAGGCGCATGAACCCCTTCTTGATCCCACCAGGATTGAAGGATGGAAGGCAGTTCCGGCGTCCGCTCGACCAGATACGGAAATTCATCCAGCACCAGCCCAAAACGTTCGTGCACCTCATGGCGCCTGCTTGCCGTCTGCGACACATAGCGAAACAGAGCGTTCCAGGAGACGGCGATTTCGGAGGGGGCGACCCCCTTGGAGGGCAGTACGTCGAGAATCTGCTGTGCCAGTGTCAGGCGCTGCACCGTGTCCGTGGTCTGATCTGCCAGATAGTAGCAGTGGGGCCGTGTCTCTTCCTGCCCGCTCACCCCACCTGTAAAATAGCGTTGCAGCAGGTAGGTTTTGCCAAGCCGCCGCCGTCCATACAATAGCGACATCTGACCCCCGCGTCCGGGATGTTTCCAGGCGCGGTCGAGGGCCATCAGTTCCCGCTGACGATTAAAGAAGGGGGTTGGTTTAGAGACGGAGAGTGCCATTTGCCTGTTCCAGAGTCGCGCTTGCTGAAAATTGGTCAAGTATACTTAGGCTAACTGTACTTAGCCTAAGTATACTTGACCAATGTGCTGTTTGTCCAGTTCAGACGGAGGCTTCACGGTAGGCTTTGAGGACGGTGGCGACATCGCCATCCTGAACGATGTCGCCCTTGTTCAGCCAGAGAACGCGATTAGCCACGCGCTCGACGACGGGCAGATCGTGGGAGACAAAGACGATGGTCTTGCCCTGCGCCTGAAGATCGGCGATAAGGCGGTAGCATTTGTTCTGAAAGGACTCGTCGCCGACGGCCAGCACCTCATCCACCAGCAGAATATCCGGGTCTATGTGGACGGCGATGGAGAAGCCGAGGCGCAGTTTTGCGCCATCGTTCCAGCCATGAAGAGGGGTATCCATCTTGTCCTGAAGCTCCGCGAATTCGATGATCTGGTCGAGACGGTCGCGTATCTGTCGGGCGTTCATGCCCAGCACCGCGCCATAGAACTCCACGTTCTGATTGCCGGTGAGGTCGTCCTGAAACCCCGCACCGAGTTCGAGCAGCGGGGCGATACGCGCCGGACGGCCCTGCGGCCCGTTCAGGCAAATCGTGCCGGAAGTCGGCCTGTAGACCCGTGCGAGCAGGCCCAGCAGCGTGGACTTGCCCGACCCGTTGCGCCCGATGACCGCTAGAGTCTGCCCGTGCGGAACAGTGAAGGAGATATTCCGCAGGGCTATAAACATCTCCACCTGCTGTCGTTTGAACACGGAGAAGATTGCACTCTTGACATTGGCAATGTGAACCCGGCGAAACTCTTTGGTCAGGTCGCTGATTTCGATGGCCGGACGAGTGTCCGGGGCGGTCTGCTGCGCTTCGGTCATGATTTCAATAGCGCTCCACAAACATCCATTTGCGATGGTTGAAATAGGCGTAGCCGCTCCAGGCGATGAGCAGAGTCAGCGCCGCCGCTCCCAGATAGGTGGAGAAGGGCGTTGTGACGGGTGGCATTCCTTTGAGCGTTTTATTAAACTGTTCCGGGGCGATGGGCTGAAGCAGACAGTCGCGAAACCCGGTGATAATGGCGGTGATCGGGTTTAGCATATAGAGTTGGTAGAGCCAGTCCAGCCCGCGCTTGTGCATGGGATAGTAGATGTTGCTGACAGGATAGAGGATCGGCAGCAAGATGAACAGCGGCCCGAACAGCGTCTGGAGAATATACTTCACGTCCTGATAGAAGAGATTCAGCGCAGCGAACCAGAGCGATAGCCCGGTGACGAGCAGCGTTTCCAGAACAAAAAGTACCGGGAACCAGACGATGGAGGGTAGAATCGGAATGTGATTGCCCATAAGCGCATTGACGCCGTAGAAATAGGCAAAGAAGACAACCCATCCGAGCAGAAAATGGATACCGTTACTGATGACGTACGCCAGCGGAATGATTTCACGGGGCATATAGACTTTGCGGAGGATTCCGTAGTTGTTCAGGAGAGACTGGCAGGAATCGAGACAGCCGGTTGTGAAGAACGTCCAGGGAATGATGCCGCAGAGCAGATAGGCGGAGTAGTTCTGCACCTCCGAACCCACGACGCCTTTGAGAAAGAACCGGTAGACCATCACCTGAATCAGGGGCGGCACGATAGACCACAGGACGCCAAAGACCGAGTTCTTGTAGCGGATTTTGAGTTCGCGAGCTACAAACTGGCGCAGCAGATAGCGAAAACGCCAGAGTTCCAGCAGCTCTTCACGCATGGAAACCGTTCTTCTCTTCTGCGATCTCCTCCGTCGTTTTGGCCTCGTCAGCGACCGTTTCGGAAACCTCTACATCCTCCGGGCGGGCGGGCTCCAGCAGGGCAAGCAGGGCGGCACGGGGAATAAGGACTTTGCGTTTTCCCGCGATGCGGAACGCCTGCAGGCGACCCTGCCGGATGTAGGAGCGTATGGAAGATTGACTGACCTGTAAATACTGTGCAGCCTGTTCGACGGTAAGCAGTTCTCTGGACTCAACATCCATGCGTGTGCCTCGTTCTGAAGAGTTCGGCCGTCCCGCAGATTTGCCGGGCATACGGGCGACAGAGGAATATCATTTTCGGTGGTGAACAAGGTAGAGTATACAAAATACCGCCAGAGATTGTCAATAGTTCACAGAAACTGCCTGCCGAATTCTGGCAGGCGAAGAGATGAAAGCCCGTGACTGTAAGGCTGAGAATACAAACAGGGGGAATTCTGGCGCTGCTGCTCTACTCTGCTTTGGTGGCAGGAGGGCAGGAAGCGTCTCCGCGTCTCCGGCGCGTTCTCGTGCTGCCCCCTCCTCGCCCGGACGCCGCGACGCAGAAATGGATCGCCGGGGAACGCGAGGCCGCCAAGAAGCCGAAGCGCGGTGGGCTGTTTTCGATTTTCGCCTCTCAGAAACCCGCTGCGAAACCCGACAAGACGAAAACGCCTGCGAAGAAGAAAAGTGAGAAGCCGGAGATAGCTGAGGAAGCCACTCCGCATCAGTTACGCGCTCTGTGCGAAACCCTGCTGTACGAAGACCTGACCGAGCGTCTGCGAACGCATCTGCATCTGACTGTTCCGACCGAGGCCGAAGTCAGGACGGCAGCCGAATCGCTGCATCTGGCGGAGAAGGACTTCCCGGAGCCGGAAACCCTGCGGCGGCTGGCGGCGGCATTGAACTGTGAGGCCGTCTTGGAACCGCGACAGACGGCTTTAGAGCGGCGGGAGGGGACCGAACGCGCTCTGACACTGCGCGGCACGGTGCGGTTTCTGTCGCGGGCATCCGGGGAGCAGGATAGGACGCCGGTGGGACGGAAGGGCCGGACACGCCCCGGCCCGCCGGCGGCGCTGCCTGCTCTGTTCCCGTTTTTCGGAATCGCCTCTGCAGGACGTGTTCTGTTCCACGACGGCTATCGCCGAACGCCCGTGCAGTTGGCGTTCGAGGCGGCGCAGCAGGCGGCGGCTGTTGCCGCGCACACCTTCTGGACGGGAGAAACTGGCCCCTTCACGACGGAGGGAGAACGGGTGGCCCTGCTGCCTATCCCTGCGCCCACACAGGCGGATGCGTTGCTCTTCACACCCGAAGGCCGTCGGGTCGCGCCCGCAGCGGTGCGCGGCCTGCCTGCCGACGTTACCACACGTTTTCAGCCCTATCTGGCTCCCCTGGGCGGCAAGGACATTGTCGGCGCGGAGGCCGTGCGGCGAATGCTGGCTTCGGAAAAACGGAATGTCGAGGACCTGTGGCGGCAGGATCAGCCGGAGCTGGCGCGTGTTCAGGCTCTGGGTCAGCGCCTGGATGTCGGTTATGTCCTTATGGCGCACATCACGGAGATCGAACTGGAGACAGGGGTTCCCAACGCCGCCCAGACTTTATCAACGCGAGAGGCCCGCGCCGAGGCTGTTGGGGCGCTGATCCGAGTGCGTGACGGAGCAGTCCTCTGGCAGGACAGGGCGACCGCGACGATGACCCTGCATCCGACGGGAGACAGCAAGTCCGTTTCTATTGACAGACAGGCGGTCGAAGATGCCGAACATTTCGCCCTGAGCGATCTACAGCGCCGTTTTCGCGCCTATCGCGCCCACTTCGAGAATTAAAACATGCCTTCTTATACCGCAACCGGGCTGGTTCTGCATCGGCTGAATACCGGCGAGACCGACAAAATCCTCACGCTCTTTACCCGCGAACAGGGCAAACTTTCGGCAATTGCCAAAGGCGTCCGCAGGGCCGGAAGCCGCATCAGCGGTGCGACCGAGCTGTTCACGGAGACGCGTTTTCTGCTGGCGACCGGCAAATCGCTGGAGATTGTGCAGCAGGCCGAAATCCAGCAGACGTTCCCCGGCATCCGCGCCGACCTCGATAAACTCGCCCGTGCCACCTACCTGTGCGAACTGCTGGATCGGCTGACGGCGGAGAGCGATACCCTGCAAAGCGCGGAACTCTACGACCTCACTCTCTCCGCCCTCTATCTGCTCCAGCGCTCGACGACCTACCCGGACGCTGTCGTTCACGCTTACGAACTGCATCTGCTGGCGGCGATAGGCTACGCCCCCGCGCTCGAACTCTGTGCAAAGTGCGGCGAACTCTTGCAGGGCCGACAGGTCGGCTTCAGCCCTTCGCTCGGCGGGGCGCTGTGCAGCGCCGACCGCTACCGCGCCGACGATGCCCAACCGCTCTCCTTCGACGCCCTGAAACTCCTACAGACCCTGGCAAACAGCGAACCTGAAGAGATACTGACCGTTCAGCCCCCCCCGAAAATCGCCGCCGAGGCTGTCAGGGCCATGCGCTGGTATATCCGCTACCGCACCGACCGCGAACTCAAAAGCCTCACTTTCCTCGACACCCTACGCATGGCCCCCTGACCAAATACCACACTCGGTGTCGCGTATCTCCTGCGCTTGACCAAACTCAAACGCGGCCATAGCCAAGCCAATCCGGCAGATTTTCTTCGCACCACTGACGGTAGTCTGCCATTGTTTCAAAGGAGCGATACGGTGCATCGTCTAAGACAGGCTTGTAAGTATGAATAAAGGCGTAGCGAAGGCGTGTTGCCAGAGGGCGTTGAGCCATCGCCTCGAATTCGGCCAGCCATTCGGCAGGGATTAAGTCTGGTTCACTTTCAATCATGAGCATTCCTCCCGGTCACGATCTGGATTGTCTGAGCGTCCACCAGAAATTTCATGCGGACAGTATCTCCACACGCTGTATCTGCGCGAGTCGTGTGGCGTAAGCGAGAACTGCGAGGATGTCCGCGTGTTCCAAGTCTGCGTAGTCTGCGAGAATCTCGTCGGTGGTCATGCCGGAATGGCCCCTGACCAAACACGGCTAAACCGACCAGTCTTCCAGTTTGAGGTCGGTAATCTTGCCGAAATCCGATCTGTTACGGGAGAGCAGAGTGGCATTGTTGGCGAGGGCAATCGCGGCGATTTTCAAGTCCATTGTACCAATGCGAATACGGTTCTGCTTCAGGCGCTCAAACTCACGAGCGGCGATTTCGTCGAAGTCCAGCAGAGGAATCTTGCGATAGCGTTCAATATGGAACCGTAACCGTTCATAAGCCCGAAGCTGTTTCGGCATTGTATTCGCACGGGCAATGTAATCTAACCAGCCGCGCATCTGCTCTTCATAGGTGATAATAGTAACGGCAATTTTAGGGCTCATTGACAAATAGTGGGGTTACCATGTTGAGCAGATTCCCCTCTGGTATTGCTACCGACGGGGATAATCTGGCAAGTTGGTCGGCTCTGCAAAGTGCAGGCTGAACCAACGCGATATCTCGACCCCACTATTCGTC
>JBBRLP010000042.1:0-38787 GCA_038231295.1 Chthonomonadales bacterium | reverse complement strand
TGACAAATAGTGGGGTTACCATGTTGAGCAGATTCCCCTCTGGTATTGCTACCGACGGGGATAATCTGGCAAGTTGGTCGGCTCTGCAAAGTGCAGGCTGAACCAACGCGATATCTCGACCCCACTATTCGTCAATGAGCCCTATTTTGTCGGGCGCATCTCCCCGAGTCCGTTGCTCATCGTTGTCGCCAAACACGACGAACTGATCCCCTCCGAAGCCTCCACCGCCTTCATCAGCGCCGCCCACGCCGACGAGTCTACGCAGGTGCATCGCGTCGAGTCCGGCCATGTCCGGCCCACCCAGACCGTCTGCGATGTCCGCGACTTTCTCCTCGCCTACCTCGGCACACAAAAGTAAGCGTTTCAGAGTGACCTCACCCTGAAACGCTTACTGGATCTCGCGCCTTCCTGGCTTCGGGGTCTATTGTATTCAGACGACCGATTTGCGCTTGCGGCGCGTGACGAAGCCCGCCCCTGTAAGGCTCATCCCGACGAGCAGCGCGAGACTGCCTGGTTCCGGGGTAGTGGCCCCTGCGCCACTCTGGATGACGCTGACGTCGTCGATGGCACTGTGACCGGGATCCTGGCGTAGCCCGAACGTCAGTACTGTCGAAGTGCTTGTCGCTGTGGTCGTCACAATGTATTGTGTCCAGTCGCCTTGCGGCAGATCAGTTAGGGTCAACAGCCTGTTGCCTCCGAAATCGAGAGTGACTTCATTGGGACTACCGGCAATTTGGTGCTGCCAGAAGCTGATGGTTTCGGTTGCGCCAGGAGTCGTAGTCAGCGTTTGAAACAGGGGGCCGTCAAAGCCTACGGCTGCGTAATCTAGTCCGAAGGTTCCCGAATGCACAAAATCTGCGGAATTGGTTACGCTGTTGTTTCCGTTGGTAGGATCAGTCTACGGGTCCAAGGTACCGGTTTCGAAGCCGCCGTTGACGACAAGTTCCTGCGCCTGCCCGGCCAATGGGAATGTAAGGGCGTTCATGCTGAGTAGGGTGAGACTTGAGAGAAATAGTTTCATCACGTATCCTTCTTTGAGGGGTCCGGTTCAGACAGTTCCCTGAGTTTCGCGAGAATTCAAGTACGGGTGCCCCAATTTGATCTCGTGAGATGAGAAAAATTAGATGCGCCAGCCCTGTGCAGCGCACGGAGAGACGTATTGCCGGCAGTTTCTCCGTGCGCCCACCTGCCTGGAATCACCCACGCACTCGTCCATTATGCAAACCCACCGTTACAACAACGTTAAAGGCAAACGTTACAACTTTCTGAACGAGGACATCCGGCAGGAATAGCCGGATGTCATGCCGAACCTCTGCTCATAGACTGGTCTGTTGCGTGTTGCTTCCTGTAGAACGGGGTGGAGCTTTATGTGCTGCACATTCCTATGCCGGAAGCAGGCCACAGCAGAGAAAGTACTTTTCATGCTCGAATCACCCTGGTATATCACACTGTGCGGCAGACTGACGGCACACCAGGGAACGCACGTCGTTTCGCGCTTTCGGACACAGAAGACGGGACTTCTGCTGGCCTATCTGGCGCTACATCCCGAGCGCATACATGGGCGTGAAGAACTGGCCGAACGCTTTTGGGAGGACAGCGATACGCCTCTGCAAAGCCTGCGAACCGCCCTGACAACGTTGCGGCAACAACTGGAACCGCCCGGCGTCGGACGGGGAGAGGTTCTAAAAGCGAGTCGTACCCATGTCGGATTAGCACCCGGCGCAGTCTATTCGGACGTGGCCCTCTTTCGTAAGACCGTTGCGGAAGCAGAGAGCGTTTCCGAGGTTGTAGCGCAGATAACCCTGCTCCGGCGCGGCGTGGATGCCATTAGCGGCGAGCTTCTGCCCGGCAGCTATCTCGAATGGGTTCAGCCAGAGCGCGATTTGCTTTCAGAGCAGATGCGAGAGGCATTGAGCAGACTCGTCAGGCTATTGACGGCACAGGCGGAACCGGAGCAGGCTCTGCTCTATGCCCTGCGCCTGGTGCATCTCAGCCCTCTCGAGGAAGAGGCGCACGTCGTGGTCATGCGCCTGCTGATTGCACTGAAACGGCCTGCCGATGTCCTGCAACAGTTCGAGCGACTGACCTTCTTGCTGCGTGAGGAGTTGGGTACTGCGCCTGCTTCTTACGTACAGGCATTAATGAATTCCGTCGCCTCTTCACCAATGCCGGTCGTGATACCTACCTCGACCGACGCGGCGATACTATCGGCATCGCACACGAAATTTCCTATCCTGCCCGACAAGGATACTGCCGCTCCTTCAGTCCTATCGTCCAATCCTGCCTTCCTCCCCTTACCGACCTCCCGCCTGCCCCTCCTGCTCACCCCTTTTTTGGGACGCGAAAAAGAGTTCGCCCTGTTGCTCTCCCTGCTGATACCGCCTTCTTCTGGCGATGAAAACTACGGCTTCCAACCAACTCCGCGGCACCGAACTCCGCGTCTACTGACCATTCTCGGTACAGGCGGCTCAGGGAAAACTCGGCTGGCTATCGAAGTCGCACAGGCGTATACTGCCGAACATAGCAGGAACACCTGCTTCGTTTCTCTTGTAGATGCGGATACGCCCGACCGCATGACGCAGTTGATTGCCGAAGCCGTCTGCCCCACCGCCCCCCCTGGAAGCGTACCACAGGCAGTAATTATAGCGGCCCTGACCGAGCGGTCCTTTCTGCTCGTGCTGGATAACATGGAACAGGTCGCCGAATCGGGCGCGGAGATCGTCCGCGACCTGCTGGAGCAGTTGCCGAACCTCAATATTCTTGTTACGAGCCGACAGCGTCTCAATCTGGACGGTGAACGCGAGTTCGTCCTTCTGCCTCTGCCCACGCCCGAACGTGTAGACACACCGGAGTGTTTGCTGGAGTTCGCGAGTGTACAGTTGTTTGTGGATCGAGCGCAGGCGGCACGTAGCGATTTTCAACTGACGCCGCGCAATGCAGCGAGCGTGGCGGCTTTGTGCCGTCGGCTGGAAGGGTTGCCGCTGGCACTAGAACTTGCCGCGAGCTGGTCGCAGACCCTCTCTCCAGCGCAGATGCTGACGCGCATGGAGCGGCGGTTCGATCTGTTGCGGGCGCGGCGCAAGGGCGTCTCGGCGCGTCATCAGGCACTGGAGACGTGTATTGCCTGGAGTTTTCGGCTCCTGGGCGCAGAGGTACAGGCTTTCTTTTGCCGCGTCTGTCTGTTGCGCGGTGAGTGGACGCTGCGGACGGCGGAAATCATTGCTGGAGAGAATTCGGCTCTGGATTCTCTACAGCGGTTGCGAGAAGCTTCTTTTTTGCTGGGGCGTGAGGTGATTGAGGCGGAGGGGACGGTGCTACGTTTCCATATGCTCGATTCGCTCCGGGAGTTCGGACTGGAGCGGCTGACTCCAGGTGAGACCGACGACGTCTATGAACGCCTGGTGCAAAGCCTCATCGCGTTGCCCTATGAAAACCTGATGGCGACAATTGACTACGAAAACATACGTGGGGCGGTTCTGTGGTGCCGTCGTTCGCCCGCCGGATACGACCTGGAGTTGAGTCTGTTGAACGCGCTGACGCATTTCTGGTGGCAGAAAGGGTTCTGTGCCGAAGGGTGTCGCTGGATGCAGGACGCACTTGCACAGCACACACAAGAAATAAGTATTGCACACAGGAAAGCCTGGAATACGCTTGGATTCCTCTATGCAACCCTAGGCGATAATGCGCTGGCTCGTCGTTCTTTCGAGCGATCCGTCGCCGATTCCGAGCGGGCGGAAGACGCTCTAACGGCAGTACGCGCGCTCAGCAATTTGGCGGTTATTGCGGTAAAGGATGGCGACTCTTTGTACGGCTGTGAGCTGATGGAGCATAGTTTACGCCTGGCGGAGCCGTTGGGAGATAGCCATCTTGTCATCATGCTGACGATCAATGTGGGGGGAGCGCGACTGGAATTGGGGCAGGACGAAATGGCACGTACCTATTTCGAGCAAGGACTGCAGCAGAGCCGAGAAAAGCACATTCCGGGGGGCATTGCACTGAGTCTGAGCGGTCTGGCGGAGGTCGCTCAGAGAGCAGGAGACAGCCTGGCTGCCAGGCAAATGTTTGAGGAGTGTCTGGAGATATTTCGTGTGCTGAGGGAACAGCCGCGTATCGCGGATACTCTCGCCCATCTGGTAGCGATACTGCGAGAGCAGGGAGATTTCGTACAGGCGCGAGTCTTTGAAGCGGAGATGCTTCTGGTGCGGCAACTGCTGAAGGGCGAAGAATAGCAGGAATGAGGGGAGAGAGACGGTTGTAACGTTTGCTTTTAACGTTGTTGTAACGGTGGGTCTGTATAATGGACGAGTGCGTGGGTGATTCCAGGCAGGCGTACGCAGGGAGAACTGCCGGCAGTATGTCTCTCCGTGCGCTGCGCTTGCCTTGTGACCGCCCCGCTGCTTCGAGTCACTCTGTTCGTTCCTGGAAAGGACCACACACTTATGCACCGCAAGTTTTCCCCGGCGCTCCTGTCTCTTAGCCTTATTGCCCTCGCCCCGGCAGCACTCGCCCAGAATATCGTAACCAACCCCGGCTTTGAAACCGGCACATCTCCCTGGCAAGGGGCCAAAACGGGTGGCATATTTCTGTTTACCGACGCCGTTGCTTCCCGTGCCCACACCGGCACCAGATCCTTTTCGTTCGCTCCGGGAAGCACTCCGGGTAGCGGTACGATCCAACAGACGTTGCCCACCGTCGGCCTTCAGGCATACATCCTCGACTTCTGGTTTCGGGACGAAAACACTAGTTTCCCCACAGGGACGGACCCCGTCACTGTCTCCTGGGATGGCACATTGCTCGCGACCCTGGATCTGCAGAAAGATAGCACCCATCACGAGTTTACATTTGCGGTTCAGGCAAGTGGCCCTTCCACTGTCCTGCAATTCGGTAGCCCTGTGATGACTGCTGGAAGTTCAGGTACATGGCGCATTAACCTGGACGATGTAAGTGTAACGGCGGACGCTGGCGCTGCTACGACCCCGGAACCCGGCAGTTTCGCGCTTCTGGTCGGGGCTGGCGTGAGTGGAATGGGCTTGCTACGCCGCAAACGTCACAAATAGTAAGCAGGGGTTTACTGGTCGCCATGTAAACTTCCCCGCACATAAGATCATTATGGGCGGGGAAGTTTGTTTATCATAACTGTATTGCAAGAAATTGCGGGAAATATCGGTCTATTCCTGACATTCATATTCAGGAGTATCTTCCTCTGTTGGGATTCCAGCCAGAATGTGTCTTTTCATGAATCAGGGACGTTGTTTTGTGAGAATGCCTTTCTCTGGAGAAAAGTACAAGTCCGGCCGGCTGTGCCACTCGTGATCAATGTCCTTCATAAGCAAGGCACAGTCTAGTTCGACGGAGCCGGGAGGGAACCGGTCCGCATCCCCAAAAAAACTTGAGCGGGCATACTCAATATCCATAGGGGCTATGCTCCATTTAAGAGATTTCAATTCCATGCCGTGATAATGTCCTGCTTCGTGTGTCGCGGAGTAGCCCGTCGCGCCGAGAGAGAAGAAACCGGCCGCCTCGTCGAGTGTCGGGAAGAGGCTGGAGGCGGGCATCTGTGCGGCAGGACAGCCTGAGAAAGCGACCTCTTCGCCGCCATCCTCGCGCACAATCCGCACTGCCACCACGCCGCCACCATCTTCCCGAACCTCAAAGGAACTGCGGCTGAAAATACCGGGGAAGACGCGCCCACCAAGCGTCCGGTTAATCCACGAATTGGTGGCGCGGCGCGGAATGAAGACCCCTTCCCGCTGTTCGCCGTCCTCGTCCCACTCCACCGCGATGCGATGCGCTGCGTTCTCCGACCCCACACCGAGCCAGGAGGGTGCGAAACGAGGACGTATGTCCTTGAACCGTATCATGCACACCCCACCGATGCCATGCCCCCGATAGAGTTTGGGGCGGAACGGCGCGGGCAGAGCGCGTTGAAGTGTGTCCGGGTCTATCCGATAGTTCAGCAATACACGGCGGGAGATGATTCCCTGGACCGTATCGAGAAAACTCATTCGCCAATCCTCTGCACCTGCTGCAAATATCTGCAATGCGGGTAGACTGTTACGCCTGTTTTGTCGATTGCACGTCTTCCAGAGAGAGAGGGGGCGAACGGACCAGTTCGCGCTCTTCGAGCTGGCGTGGTTCCAGAACGAGTTCAAATTCGTTGAACTCTTCGGCGGGTGCGGGAAGCGCGGGTAGTTCGGCGTTGGCTTTGCCCTGTTTGCGTTTGGAGCGGACGGCGGACGCGAGAACGCGCAGTTTATCGCGGGAAGCCGCATACGCCTCTTTGTAAATGCGGCGCATCTGGGTAGCGGAGAGGTTTTCGCCCGTCTGGTAATAGACCTGCGCTGCCTTGCCGACCGTGACGGTTCCGGCGTAAGAGATGGCGGGTTTGGCGAGGACACCGACAATCGGAACCGCGCCCACCAGTTCCCGCGCAATGGCCCGCCAGCCGAACGCATTCGCGAGAATCGGCGCGACCTCTTTCATACGGCTCTTGTAGTCCACCTCCAGACCATAGGCGGCGGCGAGGCGCAGGGTCATCATGATCTGATTTTTGGTGAGGATCACGATATCGCTGAGGCTGTTGACGGGCAGCAGAATCGCGGTGAGCGGGAAGGCGGCGGCAATTCCCGTCAGAAGGGTGAACTGCGCGTTGGTGAGGGCCGTCGCATTGATAATGCGCTGCGCGACCCGGCCCCGAAACAGCGGAAAATTGCGAGCCAGCGCGAGTTCGATGTCCGGCCTGTCCTCAATGATGCGATCCAGCGTGGCTTCCCAGCCGCCGAGATCACGGATAGAGTAGACGGGAGTTCCGGCAGGCAGCCCTTCCCGAGAACCACTGCCGAGGTCTATAACGAAGTCGAAAAGTCCCGGCTGTGCGGGAAAGTTCGCCGCTTCGGTCAGGGCCTCGTAGCCGTGCAGGGCGGGCGCGGCGGGCAGCATTCGGGTGTTCAGGGCGATGGAGCCGGGATCGGTAAAGAGCGCATGGTGCGCCTCGGCGCGTACATCCGCCGCTCCGATAAGTGCGATATGGAGGGGTCGGTCGGCCTCTTTTGCGATCTCAGCCACCGAAATACTCTTCAGCCGCTCCCAGAAACCTTTGGCGCCGCCATAGTCACGGACAATCTGCTTCACGTCGATTCTCCTCTGCGGGCGCTTCGATACGCTCGCCCGGTCAACTGCTCGTTCTCCTTACTAGACGTATCGGAGGGCGGGAGGGGTTCCGGGGGTTTCGGGTATACTGACCACATCGTGAAGGAGGCAGTGGTACGATGGAGGTTTTGCGGCGATTGCTGGCGGCGTGCCGTCCACAGGGCGTGATTCTGGGGCTGGGGATTCTCTTCGGGCTGGTGAACAACCTGTTGGGGCTGATGCCCTCCGTGCTGATTCAGCGGGCCATTGACCAGGCGATTCCGCACGGTGATACGGCGCTGCTGGTGCGTCTGGCGGGGCTGGTGGCTCTGCTGGCCGTGGGACGCAGTGTCACGATATTTCTGAACGTCTACTTCATCGAAAGTTCCGCCCAGCGGACCTGTTTCCAGATACGCAACCATCTTTTCGATCATCTCCAGCGGCTCTCCTTCCGGTTCTACGATCAGGCACAGACGGGGCAGTTGATGTCCCGTGCGACCAGTGATGTGGATGCGTTGCGCCGTTTCCTCGGCTTCGGACTGGCGACCATCCTGTCGAACGTCGTGGTCTTTATCGGCGTTCTGGCCCTGTGCCTCCGCATCAATCCCCTCCTCTCCCTCGTGGCGATGGTGACGCTGCCGCTGATGGTCGCGACCAGTGTCGTCTACAGCCGCAAACTTCGCCCAACCTATACGGCAGTGCAGCAGCAGACCGCCAACCTCACGACGGCGCTCCAGGAGAACATCGTCGGGGTGCGTCTGGTGAAGACTTTTGCGCGGGAGGGCTTCGAGCGGGAGCGGGTCGCGAAGCAGGCCCGCTCGCTGGCCGACCTGAATCTGGAAGCCGCCCGCATCAGCGCCTACTATTCACCGCTCCTCGATTTTCTCACGGCGGTGGGGGCGACAGCGGTCTTTCTGGTGGGCGGTTGGCAGGTGATGCACGGGATGCTGAAAATCGGGCAGTTGGTGCAGTTCAATCTGCTGCTGTTCCAGTTGGTCTGGCCCGTCCGCTCGCTCGGCACAATGCTCAATACCGTGCAGAACGCAGTGGCTTCGGGGGCGCGTATCTTCGAAATCATGGATATGCAGGCTGAAGTCCAGACGTTCCCGGACGCCGTCCCGCTGACGAATGTGCAAGGCGATGTCCGTTTCGAGAACGTCGGGTTTCGCTATACCGCCAACGACGCCCCGGTGCTGGAAGGCATCACCCTGCACGTCGCGCCGGGCGAGACCGTTGCGATTCTGGGCGCGACCGGCAGCGGTAAAAGCACCATCCTCCAGCTCCTGCCCCGCTTCTACGACCCGACCGAAGGCCATCTGTTCCTCGATGACCACGACCTCCGCACCGTCACTCTCGAATCGCTCCGGGCCAATATCGGCATCGTCGCGCAGGAGAGTTTCCTCTTCTCCGAGACGCTCCGGGCCAATATCGCTTATGGCAAGCCCGGCGCGACTCAGGCGGAGATCGAAGCGGCGGCGCAGGCCGCGCATATCCACGATTTCATCGCCTCCCTGCCGAAGGGCTACGAGACGATGGTCGGGGAGCGGGGTATCACGCTCTCCGGCGGGCAGAAGCAGCGCATGGCGATTGCCCGCGCCCTGCTCATGGACCCGAAGGTACTCATCCTCGACGACTCGATGGCGAGCGTGGATACGCAGACCGAAGCCGCCATCCAACGCGCCCTGGCGATCTTGATGCAGGGCCGCACCACCTTCCTCATCGCACAGCGTCTCTCCACCGTGAACCTGGCAGACCGGATCGTCGTGCTGGAGAACGGGCGCATCGTCGAACAGGGAACCCACGCCGAACTGCTCCGCCGCGACGGCTTCTACGCCGATCTTATGCGCGGTCAGCTCGCCGCCTGAAAGCTGCCTCGCCTCCTGCCCCGGAGGAGGTTACCCCAACGGAGTATGTTCGGCGGGCGGCTGTTGCGTTTTGGGAGCGGCAGTGTTACAATAGGGCCATCGGAAAGGACGCCCTGGAATGCGACGACGTACCCTCTTCTATCTTGTGCTGGGAATCGCGACGGCCCTGCTGATCGTGACGCTGGCGACCTGGCTTCAGACCGGAGGCAGTCCCGATCCGAACGTCTGGCTGCGGGCGCATAAAGGCTCGCCGTTGCTGCAAATGCTCGACCTCGCCGCAGGGTTCCTCTTTGTCGTTATCGGGCTGTACGGGCTGACCGTGAGTCGCCTCCAGACGCAGATACGGCATCAGGCGGAAGATGCCCACGAGCAGATGCAGAAACTGATTCACCGCAATGAGGAGTTGGCGAAGGTCAACGACGAATATGCGGAGCAGATCGCAGCCCTGGAAACGCATTTGCAGGAGCCTCCGCAGTTGACGGATGGCGGCATCAGCCCGCCGGTCGTGGAGAGGCTGCGGCGGCAGGTCGAGGCGCAGGCGCAGCAGTTGGAATCGGTGCATCTCACGCTGGAGGAGCAGCACACCGAACTTCTGGAACTGCGGGAAAGCGTCCAAACCCTGGCGGAGAGTGCGCCCCTGCGGCTCGCTCCCGCCGCAAGCGCTACTCCCCATACGGCATCCCCGCCTGATCTCGCCGAGCTGGAACCGACGCCTGTCTCCAGACCGATTGCACCCGGTATACCGGACGCCACGCGGAACGACCGTTCCACTTTGATTGGCGAGATGCTGGATTTTGAAGTCGCGCCCATCGCCTTTCCAGACGTCTTTCACGCCGAACCTTCGGAGGATGTGCGTGTCTCCGAACCCGGAACTTATCCCGTAGACGACTCGCTTCTGGCGGTGGTAGCGGGGCATATGTCCAGCATTCCAGACCCCGTTGCGCCTCAGCCCGCACCCGCTGGCCGGAGTGAGACTACGACACAGGAAGCCGCCCCCGCCTCATTGTCCCCGGACCGGGATACCGAGGCGGAGCGGCACAGCCGGCGCACCGAAGCGAGAGAGGCGTTCGATGTCGCGGATTCCGCCCTCTCCTCCCTGCACAACGAAACGCAGGAGGCGCTCTCCTCTCTGCGGGCGCAGGTCGAGGCGTCCCTGCCCAGAGAGACGATCGCTCCCATTGCGGCCAGTGCCGAGAAGCCCAACGCACCTTCGCGCCCGAAACCCTGGCGGCTGCGCTTCTAATCGCTCACGTCGGCCCGTCACGCCCTGTAAACCCCATGCCTATCCCACCACCTCCACCCTCTGAATCGTCCCTGCATGAAATTATGGACGCGCTGCGGTCCCAGGAGAGCGGCGTCTTCGCCTGCCCGATCTGCCTGCTCTCCGCCCGCAGTGTCGAGCGCGACCTCCGCAGTTTCTTCTCCGAGTTCGTCAACGACCCTGCCGCCCGAACGCGCTTTCGCAAGTCACGCGGCTTCTGCCCACACCATACGCCGTTGCTGGCGGAACTCGGCGATGCGCTGGCCGTCGCCATTCTCTATGCCGACCTGGCCGAACGCACACAGGAACGCTGGCAGGCGGAGAGCCGGGGCCGATTCGCCTTCGGGAAACGGCAGGAGACGCTTGCACCCTGTCCCGGCTGCGCGGCGTTTGCGGAGGCGGAACGCCGCTACACGCAGGCGCTGGCGGCGGGTCTGGAGCGTACGGAGGTCTGGGAGGCATTGGAGGGCGAAAATGGGTTCTGCGTGGCGCACACAGAACAGGTCATCGCAATGGCAAAGCCGGACGAGGCCATGCGTCTGCGGGAGAGGGAAACGCGCCGTCTGGCTCTCCTGCAAGCCGAACTCGAGGAGATCATCCGCAAAAACGACTATCGGTTTCGCGGCGAGGCGTGGGGAGCAGAGCGCGATGCCTGGCTCCGCGCTCTGGATAAACTGCGCCGCCCGTCCGGGTAGCGCTATTTCACAAGGCCGGTGCGGCGCATATACTGGAGAATCAAATCCTCGAAAGGAAGCGCGGTGGAGGTGCGGAGATAGTCAATGCCGTAACGGTTGCAGAATGTCTCCAACTCCACGCAGAAGCCGTCGAAGGTCTGCTGATAGCGGGAGAGAAGCTGCGGATTGACGCTCATCTCCTTCGCCTCGCCCGTCTCGCTGTCAATGATGCGGAGGTCGCCCAGCAGCGTCGGTTTGATCTCATCTTCCGCCAGCGTGTGCAGTACCGCGACCTGATAGCCTCGCGCCAGCAGCGCCTTGAGGCCCTCCTGCCAGTCCGGGTCAAAGAAATCGGAGAGGACGATAGCCAGTCCCTTGTAACGCACGGTGGCGGCGAAACGACGCAGGGAGGTCGAGAAGGAGGTCGTGCCGCCCGGCGTGATCTTTTCCAGATAGGAGAAGAAGGGGAAGACACCGCCTCTGCCGCGCTGGGTGGGGAGAGGCTGGCCCAGCGTGGCGGCATAAGTCTGGATACTGACACGGTCGTAGTTGGTCAGGCTGATATAGCCGAGCGCCGCCGCAACGCGTATGGCGTAGTGAAGTTTCTTCGGACTACCGAAATCCATGCTCTGGCTGGTGTCGAGGAGGAGGGCCAGATAGAGGTCTTCCTCCTCCACAAAGAGCTTGAGAAACATCTTGTCCAGGCGCGCCGCCGTGTTCCAGTCCACATAGCGCAGATCGTCGCCGAGCGTGTACTCGCGATAGTCGGCGAACTCGATGCTCGTTCCGCGTTTGAGAGAGCGCTTTTCGCCTTTCATCTGTCCGGCAAAGGGACGGCGGGTGGCGAGCGAAAGCCGCTCCAGTTTTTTAAGAAACGTTGCGTCGAGTATCGAGCCAGCGGGCGGCATAGGGTTTTGCTCCTCCGATAAAGCCGTTCGGATTGCGGGCGGGCGGTTTGGAATCATTAGACTTACTGCTGTTTGTGCGCTTCGGTTTCAGAGGCTCCTCCTTCAGCAGGCGGCGCAGCATCGCCTCGAACCGCTCCGGGTTAATGCGGGTGGTGAGAGTCTGTCGAACGCCCCCATCCCGGCCCAGGATATAGGTGCGCGGTAAGGTGCCGGACCAGTTGTTATCCACCGCCGCCAGAAACGCGGCAGGGTCGCTATCGTCCTTCTGAAAGGTGGGAAAGTGCGTCTTGTAACTCTGGATAAAGGGAATGACCCGGTTCTCCCGCTCTTTGACCGGATCTGTCGCGACGGAGATGACTTCCAGACCTTCGGCATGATAACGATCATAGAGGAAGACAAAGGCCGGATACTGCGCCGCGCTCGGCGCGTTCCAGGAGGCCCAGAAATTCAGAATGACGACCTTCCCATGCGCGGCCCGCACCGCTTTTTCGATACGTGCCGCGTCCGCGATCTCCGCCAGCGGCAGCGCCTTCGCCGCCGCACTCTCCTGCGCCCGAACCGGCGAGACCCCGCCCGCCAGACCGCACAAACCCAATCCCACCGCTATGCTCAGAACCCGAAAGTTCCCTCTTCTGTTCGACAAGTTCACGTTGCTTTCCTGTGCCTCCCCGTTTTGGCTTTACCGCCGCCCGCTCTCTCCAGTCTCGTTTGCAGGCGACGCGCTAACCGTATTTGAAAACGCAGCGGTGTAAAAGTTTCCGCTATGTGGGAGAGCAGGAAATCCGCCCGGGAATAGTGTAGAATAGAGACAGAGAGTAAGTTCGTTGGGAAGGGACACAAAGAGATATGCAGCGGCGAGCGTATGGCAAGACAGGGCAGGAACTTTCGATCATCGGTCTGGGAGGCGTGGTGCTTGTCGGCACATCGCAGGCCGAGGCGGACAGCATCGTTGCCGAAGCGATAGATCATGGCGTCAACTATTTCGATGTCGCACCGAGTTACGGCCACAATCAGGAAACGGAGAAGCGGCTTGGCCCCGCTCTCGCAGGACGGCGGGACGGCGTGTTTCTGGCCTGCAAGACAATGTCTCGTGATGGCGCAGGAGCCACCGCCGAGCTGAACCGCTCGCTGCTGCATCTCCAGACCCACTACTTCGACCTGTATCAGCTCCACGCGCTCTCCAGCGTCGAGGAGGTTGAAAAGGCGTTCGCGCCCGGCGGCGCGATGGAGGTTCTGGTGAAAGCGCGGGAGGACGGGCTGATTCGAAATATCGGGTTCTCCGCTCACTCCGCCGAGGCTGCGATTCGGGCGATGGAGCTTTTCGACTTTACCTCCGCCCTTTTCCCGATCAACTTCGTCACGTGGACGGAAGGCCATTTCGGGCCGCAGATCATGGCGAAGGCGCAGGAGAAGGACGTGGCGCGGCTGGCATTGAAGGCGATGGCCCGCACCAACTGGCAGGAGGGAGCGCACCGCGACTACGCGAACTGCTGGTATGAGCCGCTCACCGATCCGCATATCGCCAATCTCGCCCTGCGCTTCACTCTCTCGCAGCCCATCACTGCCGCCGTTCCTCCAGGCGATCCGCGTCTGTTCCGGCTGGCAATGCAGCTTGCCGCCGAGTTCCGGCCCATCACCGCCGGGGAGACCGCAGAGCTTCTTGCCTATGGACGCGGCCTCACACCTCTCTTCAAGGCGGCCTGAATATCTACTCCATGAAGCGACTGCGTATTCCTCCTCGTCTGTTTGGGTGGCTGCCTCTGCTGGCTGTTCTGCTCGGTGTCGGCGTCCTCGGGGCCATCCGCGAGAATCGCATCGTCACCGAGCCGACCTGGCTGCACAGCTACGAAGCGGGACTGCGTCTGGCTCAGCGCACCCACCGCCCACTGCTGCTGAGTTTCCACACGCCCGGATGCAGTTGGTGCGCCAAGATGGACGCGGAGACTTTTACCGACCCGCAGGTGGTGGAACTCAGCCGCCGTTTCGTCTGCGTTCTCCTCCAGAGCGATACCGATCCCGAAGCCCTGCACCGCTACAACGTCACGGAATTCCCCACGACTCTGCTGACCGACCCGCAGGGCCATCTCCTCTCTGCGACTACCGGCTACGTCCCCGCCACCGAGCTTCTCCCCGCCCTCCGCAAAGCCGAAAAACGCCGATTCTGATCTTCCTATCCTCCGTTTAATCCCGTCAGGTTCCCACAAATTTTGGAGTATCATAATGCCGCCCGGCACAGAAAAAGGCCGCAGAACGTTTGCGCGTTCTGCGGCCTAACGAGCCGGGTAGAAAGGAGAACGGAGATGACACTGATCTGTCACATCCTGGGCATTCTGTACTTTGCGCTCGGGCTTCTCCATCATGCCATTTGCCTTTACCAGCTATGGTGTGAGGGACAAAAGTCCGACCAAGCGTAGGGCGCAACTGCCGGTCGCCTCGTCTGGAACTCGTAATTCCAGGCGGGGCGGCTTCTCCGAACTACACCCTATTATACCATACGACCAACCCATTCGTTCGCAAATACCGCGCCACTCTATCGGCACGAAATCGAATCGTGCTTGACAAAGCGCACGGACATGGTGGTAACATACACCGACTTACACTCAGGACATTTTTGAGGCGGACGGTCGCGAGAGCAGCCATGAAGTCACCGTTGTCTCACAGAAGGTAATAAAATCGCAATGGCGAAATCGCTTATCATCGTAGAATCTCCGGCCAAGATCAAGACCCTGAAAAACTTCCTCGGCAGCGACTATGAGGTCGAGGCAAGTATGGGACACGTGCGCGATCTGCCCGAAAAGAAACTCGGCGTGGATGTCGAGAACGACTTTGTGCCGACCTACGAAACGCTCAAAGACCGCGCTGATGTGCTGAAGCGGCTCACCGCCGCCGCCAAAGGCGCGACGACCATCTATCTTGCCTCCGACCCCGACCGCGAGGGCGAGGCGATAGCCTGGCATCTGGCGGAGGCACTGAAGATCAAAAATCCGCGCCGCATCCAGTTCAACGAGATCACCCGGCAGGCCGTGCAGCAGGCCATCGAGAACCCACGCACCGTAGACATGGATCGAGTCAACGCGCAGCAGGCCCGGCGTGTATTGGACCGGCTGGTCGGTTACAAACTGTCGCCGGTGCTGTGGAAGAAGATTCAGAAGGGGCTGTCGGCGGGGCGGGTGCAGTCCGTCGCCGTGCGGCTTATCTGCGAGCGGGAGCGGGAGATTGAGGCGTTTGTGCCGGAGGAGTACTGGTCGCTGACCGCCACCGTCACTCCACAGCCCCCCGAAAAGCATTTCCCCTTCACCGCGAAACTGCACAGCCGGGGCGGGGAGCGGTTGGAGCCGAAGTCGGAGGAGACCATTGCGGGCATCCTGAACGACCTCGACGGCGCACGGTATGATGTCGCGGACGTGAAAAAGCGCGAACAGAAGCGCAATGCCGCCGCGCCCTTCATCACCAGTACGCTTCAGCAGGAGGCTTCGCGCAAGCTGGGATTCGGCAACCGCCGCACCATGTCGGTCGCACAGGACCTCTACGAAGGCATTGACCTGGGCGAAATGGGCAGCGTCGGCCTCATCACCTATATGCGTACCGACAGTGTGCGCGTCGCGGGTGAAGCGCAGGCCGAGGCGGTCAAGTATATCCGCGAACGCTACGACAGCGACCCGAAGAAGACGCCGGGCTACACCTACGCGCCCGTCGCCCCGAAGCAGTTCAAGACCAAAGGCGCGGCGCAGGACGCCCACGAGGCTATTCGCCCGACCTCCGTCTATCGCGAACCCGACCAGGTAGCGCGTTTCCTCTCCTCCGATCAGTTACGGCTCTACCGCATCATCTGGCAGCGGTTCGTCGCCAGCCAGATGAACCCCGCTGTCATGGATGTGACCACCGCCGACATCGCCGCAAGCGAAGGCCATGTGACGGGTGCGCCCTATATGTTCCGCTCCACCGGCAGTATCGTGAAGTTCGACGGCTTTATGCGGGTCTACACGGAAGGCAAAGATACCGAAGAGGTGACGGACGAAGAGCAGCCGCCCCTGCCGCCGCTGGCAAAGGAACAGCCGCTTGACCTACTCAACCTCGACGCGCGACAGCACTTCACCGAGCCGCCGCCCCGCTACACGGAAGCCACCATCGTCAAGGCGCTGGAAGAGCAGGGCATCGGACGGCCCAGCACCTACGCCAGCATCATTCAGACCATCCGCGACCGCGAGTATGTGGACCTGAGTGAGAAGCGATTCTATCCGACCGAACTCGGCTTCAAGGTTAACGATTCGCTCGTTAAGCATTTTCCGAGCGTCATGGATTTCAAGTTCACCGCCGACATGGAGACCAAACTCGACCAGGTAGAAGAGGGCAAATCGGACTGGGTGACCCTGCTCCGCGAGTTCTACGATCCCTTCGCGAAGCAGTTGGCGCTGGCCGGAACCGAGATGGAGAGCCTCAAACCCGCCCCGGTGGAAACAGAGTTCCATTGTAAGGCGACCGGGAATGTGATGCTGCTGCGTCAGAGCCGCTACGGTGCGTTTCTGGGATGCAGTGGCTACCCGAAGTGCAAGAAGATTCTGAAACTGAATGAGGACGGTCAGCCTGCGGAAGGTCTGGACTTCCTGTGCGGCCTGGAAGCGCAGCCGGAGAAAGTTCCGATAGACCCGACCACGCTGCCGGGAGCCACGGGCTACATCTGTCCCGAAGGCAAGGGCGTGATGATTCAGCGCACCGGGCGGCTCGGGCCTTTCCTGGGGTGCAGTTCCTATCCGAAATGCCGCACGCTGCTGAATATCCTGCCGGACGGATCGCTGAAAGAGGGACAGGAGTTCAACTGTACCTACTCCGACACCCCGGCGAAGACGACGAAAAAGAAGACGACGCGCAAGACAGGCACGAAGGCTGCTCCCGCCAAGCGGGCAACGGTAGCCAAGCCCGCCGCCAAAACAACCACGCGCCGCACCGGGACGACGGGAATCAAGGGAGAGTAGCCGCGTGGATATTCGTATTGCCGCTGTCCGCGCAGAGACGTTCACCACCCCGCTGCATAATCCGTTCGTTACGTCGCAGGGTAGGGCGACGGCGGCGCTGGCCGTCGCGGTGCATCTGACGCTCTCCGATGGGCGCGTTGTGAGCGGCGAGTCGGTTCCGGTCACCTATGTCACCGGGGAAACCATAGAGACCGTGCTGGCGACCGTCGCGAAAGCCGGGCCGGAACTGGTCGGGCTGGAGGTCGTGCGGTATCGGCAGATTCTGGACGCTATCGCCCGCCTCACCCCGGACGCCGCAAGCGCACGGTGTGGCCTGGAGATGGCGGCGCTGGAAGCCTGGACACAGTGTACGGGCAACAGTCTGCACCACCTGTGGGGCGCGTCCCTGGACAGTATGCCGACGGACGTGACGATTCCTATTGTGGAGAATGCCGGGGAACTGGCGGAACTGGCCTGGGCGCTTGGGATGCGCGTCTTCAAGATCAAGGTAGGAGCGGAGAGCATCGAGGCGGACTATGCGCGTGTTCGGGCGGTGCGGCAGGCGGCCCCGGACGCGCCTCTGCGAATAGACGCGAATCAGGCTTTCACACCGGAGGGCGCACTTCAGTTTGTAGAGCGGCTGCTGGCGGAGGGCGCGAACCTCGAACTGCTGGAACAGCCGGTTCGGGCCGATGACATTGCGGGTCTGGCCTGGGTCGCGGAGCGCAGCCCGGTTCCTGTCTTCGCAGACGAAGCGTGCCGAACCCCCGCACACGCCCTGCGGCTCGCAGAGACCGCCGTGCAGGGCTTCAACTGCAAGATTCAGAAGAGCGGTATCGCCGCCGTGCTGGACATTCTCGCCATTGCCCGCACCGCCAACCGCAATCTCATGCTCGGCTGTATGCTGGAGACACGCCGCAGCATTGCTGTCTCCCTCGCGCTGGCCTGCGGAACCGGAGCCTTCCACCACCTGGACCTTGATTCCCATCTGCTGCTGAATGAGACCGGTGGAAACCCTTATTTCCATCAGCAGGGCGCTGTTCTCTCCCTGCCCTCTCTATAGGAAAGCCCATTGACTGATTCGCAAACTCCTCCCGGAACTGATTCGCAGGCGCCTACCAAAAAACGCCGAAGAGGGTGGAAAGTGATCGGTATTCTCTTCCTGCTGCTGTTAATTCCCGTTCTCTATCTGTGCTTCAAGCCCTTGAACGCGGAGGGGCTGTCGGCACAGGCGCGTCCGGCGCAGACCTATGCCGAGGCGCTGGAACGTATCAAGGGCCTGGACGCCCCGCAGGCGGGGAAGATCGGTCCGTTCGGCGGGACGCTCCTGCTCACGCATGGCAAGAAGACAGGGAAGGTCATCGTCTTGCTGCACGGCTACACCAAATCGCCGCATCAGTTTCAGCAGTTGGGGCAGCTATTTTTTGAGCGCGGTTACAACGTCTTGATTCCGCGCCTGCCGCGCCACGGTATGGCCGACCACCTGACGATGGAGCAGGAGCATCTGACGGCGGAGGAGTTGGCCGTATTCGCGGATGAAGTGGTGGACATCGCGCACGGGCTGGGCGACAGCGTTACGGTCGCAGGCCTTTCCGCAGGGGGCCTCACGACATCCTGGGCGGCGCAGCATCGGGCGGACATCGCGAAGGCAGTCATTCTCTCCCCGGCCTTCGGCTATAAGGCGGTTCCCACCGCTCTCACGCGCCCCGTGATGAACGCCTACCTGACAATGCCCAACTCGTACAAATGGTGGGACGAGAAGGTTAAAGATCAACTCAAGCCGGACTACGTCTATCCCCGCTGGTCTACCCATGCACTCGCGCAGCTTCTGCGCCTCAGTTTCGCCACTCAGCAGAGAGCGGCAGAGCAAGCCCCCGCCGCCCAATCCCTCCTCGTAATCACCAACGCCAACGACGCCTCCGTCAACAACGAAATGACGGCCCGCGTTGTGGCGAACTGGCAGAAAGCCGCGCCCGGCAAAATCCATACATACGAGTTCCCCGCTTCGCAACACCTTGACCACGACCTCATAGACCCCGAAATGCCCAACCAGCAGATCAAAACCGTCTACCCCATCCTCCTTGACCTCATCACCAAAGAGACGAAGTAACCTTTCCCGCGATCTGACCCAGGCGTTTAGAACGTCAGGTTGGCGTTGAGGAGGATGCGGCGGGCCTGCTGGAAGCGGGTTCCGCTGAAGGCCGACTGGAAGTTGATGACGGTGCGGTCATCGAGCAGGTTTTCGACGCTGAGGCCGAGGCCGCCGCGCCCGTGGAACAGACGCGGCCCGGTGCTGAGGCGCAGGTCTATCTGGGTGCGGGGAACGCGCTTCACGCTCGGCGGGATGGGACTGCTGGCAAGGCCGCTGCCGTGATTAATGGAGAAGGAGGCGACCGCGCCGCTCTTCCAGGTGTACCCCATGTCCAGGCTGAGGGTGTTGCGCTGATCGTGGTCGTTGAAATCCGGGACGTTCGCTCCGGTGTTATCCTTGCCGTTCGGACGGGCGATGGAGTAGGAGCAACTGAACGAAGCATCCAGGCCATAGGTACGGCCATGCGCGGGCGCGATGTCATAAGAGAATTCGACGCCGTGGACCCCGCCATACTGGAAATTGATGGCGGAGTAGATGCCGATCTGACTGCCGGGAATTAACAGCCCGGTATCCACCTGATTGCGAATCTGCTTGATATAGTAAGCGAGGTGCAGGCTCTGACCCTGTCCGATGCGGCGCTCTGCGCTGAGATCGTATTGATCCAGAATCTCTGGCTCGATGGGCTGTCCGACGACTGCGCCCTGCGCCAGAGGAGGTGTATTGAACAGCCGGTTATACGACCAGCGGAAGGCGGTCTTCGGGTCAGGGGCATACGAGAAGTTGAGGCGTGGGGAAAGAGCAATCACACTCACGACGGACTGCCCGAGATTCTGCCCCTGCTTGTACCAGTCACCGCGCAGGCCGTAGTTCACGACGAACTTGCGTGAGGCTCGCCAGGTGTCCTGGAGATAGGCGGCGCGATAGAAACCGGAGCGATGCACCTGAAGCGTCGGAGTCGTGCCGGAGCCTGGAACATAGACACTATTGCCGTTGACATCCGTGACTGGATTGCCCTGCGAGTCCATCTGAATCATGCCATCAGGCGCAAGGGTTGGTGAGAGGGCAACCAGAGCGTTGAGGGCGATCTGGCTGGCGGGAACCAGGTTATAGGTCTCGTTGCCGTTCTGATCGTCCAGCAGAAACCCGGCCTTGAACTGGTGTGGCCCAATTCTGGAGGTGAGACTGCTCATCACCTGTACATGGTGGACATTGCGCGTGACGGTGGGATTGTATTCGATGGAGTTGTCCACAGGCAGATTCAGAATGTCCACTGCCGGGTTCTGGTTATGCACGTCCTGGCCGGAGTGCAGTAGGGTGACAGCGAACAGCCCGGTGTCCCGTGCGGAGAGTTCTCGCCGCCAGGAGAAGGTGCCGAATTCGCTGATTTCACGCTCTGTGATGTCCTGACCAGCCCCCTGCTGCGAGAGCAGCGTCAGATTGTCCGCGCCGAGGGCGGTGCGGTTCATGTCGTTGACATCGGGCCGGGAGCCGTCCGCGTTGCGGAATCCCTGAAACCCAAAGCCCTGCCCGGCAGGTGCAAACGAAGCGGGCAGACCCGTTCGGTTGCCGACTTCAAAGGTTCCCGGGCTGCGGCTTAAGGTGAGGCTCAGTGTGTCCCGGCGCGAGGTGGCAAACCGAAACTTCCCGAACTCATTCAGGCCGGAACCGGTATTGTGTGCGGTCTGAATGTCGGGCTGTTGAGGCTCCTGGAAAGCCCGGTTGCGGGTAGCGCTGAAATCCAGGACATAACTGGCGTATTTGCCGAGCGGCCCGGAGGTCGTGTAGTCGGCATTCGTGGTGTCGAAACTGCCTGCCTCGAGCGAGAAGGTGGAGTGGCTGTGTGTCGCGCCCGCCATCGTCTCGATATTGAGGATGGCGGCGGTCTGCTGGCCGAACTCCGCCGCGAACCCACCCGTGATAAACTCCAGCGAGCGGATAGTCGAAGGCACCACGACGGAACCCTGCCGCCCGGAGAGCGTGTCCGGCAGGCCGATGCCATCTACCACATAAGAGATGTCGGCGTGTTCGCCGCGCACATGGATCTGCCCCGCCGAGTCCGCCGCGACACCGCTGTTGCCCTGGAGCGCCTTGTTCAGGTTCTCGCTGCCCCCGACTTTGCGCTCGATAGACTTGTTGTCAATGGTCGTGGCGGCGGTGGTCGGGCCGCTTTTGGTTGTCGCAAGGCGGTCGGCGCGGATGCGAATGTGGATTTCCGTAATGGGCGGCTGCGCCCCGCCCGATGTCTGCGCCTGCCCCGTCAGGGCCAGACTCGTTCCCGCCGGAAGGGTAATAACGGTCGCAGGCTCTGCTGTCAGGCCCGTCTCTACCGTCCAGCGGCGTGTGTTGAAACTCAGCGCGAAGGGGCCAGCGGGCAGCGTTCGGGCCGCATGGACGCCGTCCCTGTCCTCAATCGTCACCTGTGCGCCGACGAGAGGCAGGCGCGTCGCGCCGTCCACCACGACGAACCGGACGTGTTCCAGCCCGCCCGCATGGGCCAGGGCAGGCGCACCGAGCAGCACAAGTGACCCGAGCGCGGCACGGTAAACAGTCTTTTTGTTTGTCATCAACTCACCTGAAACTCTATGAAGAGCCGCACCGTGCCGACGACGGGCTGCCCATCGCGGGTGGCAGGCTTAAAACGCCATTTTTTGGCCGCATCAAGGGCGCGGCGATCCAGCTCGTCGTTGCCTGTGGACTGTACCGCCTTGACCTGCATCGGCGTCCCGTCCTCCCCGACCGTGAACTCCGCGATGAAAGTTTTGTCGAGCGCCTCGCTCCGCAGATCGTCCGGGATGGTCGGTTTCGGTTGGCTCTCGCTGACGGGCTGCGCGGCAACAAAGACCGGCACACGTGGGGCGACAATGGGGTCCACAGGTTTTACAGGCTTGTCCGGGATCGTGACCGGATTTTGGACGATGGGCTTGACCGGCTGCTTTACCTCCGGCACCACCGGCTTGACCGTTTCGACAGGATTGCCTGCATTCGGGTCGCCCTTCGTGGTCTCCGTCTTTTTCGTGCCGGGGTCAGTCGGGAGGACGCCTGCTGCCCCGTTGCCCTGCTCCGCAGACCCCGCGCCATTGTCGCCCCCTTTTCCCGGATCGGCGAGAGCGATTTTGGGCTGAGGCAGATTGCTGTGCGCGACAGTATGCGATGGCGAGGTCTTGCCTTTGCTGTTCTGCGCCGTCTTTGTTTTCGGGACCTTACGCTCCTCTTTCTTGACGATCGGCTTCTGTTTCTCGGCTACCGGCGGAGGAAGCACTACGACTTGCGCCTCGACGAAATGCTGCTGAATCTTCTTGAAGGCGCCGAAATAGGCGAGGATGGGCAGCAGGATGATATGCACCACTATCGAGATGAGGAGAATGCGCCCCAGGAGCGGATTTTTCTGTCGTCTGCGTCGCATGGTGTTTACCCCTTATCCGTCGCGATGGCGAAGCGCGAAATCCCGGCCTTGCGGGCCTCGTCCATTGCCCCCACGACCAGCCCGTGCAGGACAGCCCTGTCCGCGTTGATAATGACGAGATTGTTGTCGGTGACCTTCAGAGCTATCAGGCTATCCTTCAGTTTGTCCAGCGTAATCAGGCGGGTATTCAGGTAGATGCGGTTGTCCCGCATGATGGTGATGGTGATATTCTGGGTCGAGTGTTCGTTGGAGGTCGAGGCTTTGGGTAGGTTGACGGGCAGCCCGCTCTGCACGACCATTGCCAGCGACGAGACCATGAAGAAAAAGAGCAGGAACATCATTACGTCAATCATGGGAATGACGATGATCTCGGCCTCTTCCACCGGTTTGCGTCGGCCTATCTGCACACGTTTTCGCATTGCCACAGGTTGTTGCCTCCTCAGTCAATGCGCCCGGTCAGGTAGTTGACAAGTTCCGCGCCGTAGTACTCCATGTCTTCCACGATCTTCTTCGACTGATTAGCGAAGTAGTTGTAGAAGAGAAAGCCGACGACGGCCAGCGTGATTCCGGTCGCAGTGGAGATAAGGGCTTCGGAAATTCCGCCCAGCACCTGCGTCGGGTTGGAAAGCCCAGATTGCGAGGCGGCGCGGAACGAGGAGATCATCCCCGCGATGGTTCCGAGCAAGCCGAGCAGCGGCGCGATATTGACGATGGTGCGGAGGATAGGCAGGTTGGCCTCCAACTGCGGCATCTCGTTCGCGGCCTCCTGCTCCATCGCCATTTCGATAGCGTCGGCGGAGCGCTGGGCGTTTCGCAGGCCGCGTGCGAACATTCTGCCGGTGGGGCCACCGAACTCCGTGCAGACCTTTGTTGCGGCGGAGACATCGCTGCCACCCGGCTTATAGACATTCTTGACCGCTTCCAGCAGCGCGTCGCCGTCTACGGTGGCCTTGCGAAGCGAGATGAACCGTTCGAGGCCGAGCGCGATCAATGCAACCGAGCAGATGAGAAGCGGGTACATCATCACGCCGCCATTTTTGATGAATGCGAGGACACTATTCATAGTTAGGGACACTCCCACAAGAGAAAAAGACGATAAAAGAGACGGAAGAGCGCTGTCACACATCCGCAGACGGCCCAACGACCCGAACCGCCCATGGAATCACCACAGACGTGCAGGCGTCAGCGCAGGCACAGCGGAGCAGACAGGCACCGGAAAGGCAGGCGTCAGGTACGCGGAGGGCCGCGTGAGGAGGAGCGGAAGGAAGGCAGAGCGGGCAGATGGTAAGACAGCGTGACGGTTTGCAGGGTCAAGAGCCGGGGCTGAACCAGCGGCGTTCCCGCTACAGGAGGGGTGACCTGCAAGGATTGCCAGTCACAGACAGCGCAGTGCGCGGGAGCGGCATGGCCCGTCGTGAGAGCGAAAACGGTGTCCTGTATTGCGGAGGTCCTCACTGCCGGGGCGTGATTATGGGTCAGCGCCCCAAACGTGCTGAAAAACACGTAGAGCAGCGCCACCAGCGCGGACAGTCTTCGGTTGGAGGGCGAAGTCAGCGACACAAATCGTCTCCCGGCAGTCTCTGCACTACTATACGCAGAAACTGATAGATTATAGCACACAGACACGGGCTTCGGGAAACAATTTCTTGGCGCGGTGTGCCGCAGGCAGGAACCTCCTTGCGGGCTGTCGAAGTGACTGAGAGTCTCGACATGGACTTTCGCAGCCCATGCCGACCCGTTTTCCCAATAACCTCACTTCACGCAGAAGGATGAACAACTCAATGGCGAAGAAGAAGATCGGCGTGGCTGTCATCGGCAGCGGCAGTATCGCCACATACCGACACGCACCCGAATATGCCGCCCACCCGGACGTTGATATCGTCGCATTTGTGGACCGTGTTCCAGAGCGTGCCGAAAAACTGGCGAAGAAGTACGGCGCGAAAGCCTTTTCCAAGTACGAGGACGTGCTGGATATGAAGAGCGTGGATGCCGTCAGCGTCTGCGTTCCCAACGCTTTCCATGCGCCCATCACTATCGCGGCGCTCAAGGCGGGCAAGCACACGCTGTGCGAAAAGCCCATCGCGACCTCTGCGAAAGAGGCGCAGGACATGATCTCTGCCGCCGACAAATCGGGCAAGTTCCTGATGATCGGGCATAATCAGCGGCTGATGCCCCTGCACGTCAAGGCCAAACAGTTGCTGGAAGACGGCGTCATCGGCAAGGTCATCACATTCCGCACCTCTTTCTCGCACCCCGGCCCAGAAACCTGGAGCATCGAAGGCCCAACCGGCTGGTTCTTCGACAAGAAGCAGGCGTTCGTCGGCTCGATGGGCGACCTGGGTGTCCACAAAGCCGACCTGCTGCGCTTCCTGCTCGGCGAAGAGATTGTGGAGGCGGCGGCGATGGTCGGCCATCTCTTCAAGCCGATGGGCGATGTGGACGACAACGCTGTCTGCGTCCTCCGCACCCAGAGCGGGGCCATCGGCAGCCTGACCGCCTCCTGGACGCACAACCCCGGCGAAGACAACGCGACCGTTCTCTACGGCAGTAAGGGCATCCTGCGCCTCGGCACGAACCCGCAGTACAGCGTCGTCGTCGAACTGGCAACGGGAGAGAAGCAGTTCTACCAGGTCGGGAAAATTCAGACCAACGAAGAGGGCGGCCAGAGCAGCTCCGGCGTGATTGACGCCTTCATCACCTCGATTCAGACCAACACGCCGCCCGTCATCAGCGGCAGCGAAGGCCGCAAAGCCCTCGCCGTCATCCTGGCCTGTCTCCAGTCCTCGGAGACGAAGCAGTTCGTCCCGGTGGAACTGTAGGAGGAACTTAAAACCCGATAGGTTTTCCGGGAGTTGAACCCCCCCGGCAGGAAAAAGCAAACGTCTTGCAGACGGAAATGCCCTGTTCCCTGAGAGGTTTCGGAGTGCGTTGCCCGGCACAGGAACGTGCCGGGCACTTTAGCAGAGAGAAAAATCTTCCCATGAAACCAACGGATTTGGAGGCGGCCCGTGCGGTCGCTTTTCGTTTTCTGGGCTATTCGGCGCGGAGCCGCAGCGAGATGCAACGGCGATTGGAGCGCGACGAGTTTGCGCCGGAGATCATCGAGGCGGTGCTGGCGGAACTGGAGGCGCAAAACTGGGTGAACGACGCGCAGTTCGCCATGAACTGGGTGGAGGATCGGGCCGAGCGCAAGAAGTACGGGCGCGGGCGGCTGTCGGCGGAACTGCGGCGCAAGGGCGTGGAGAAGGACGAAGTCACGGCGGCGCTGGAGACCGTTTCGGATGCGGACGAGCTGGAATGCGCACGGCAGGCGGCGGCTTCCCGCTGGAAACTGCCCGACGACGAAACCGACCGGGAGGCGATTCAGGCCGAAAAAAGACGGGTCGCAAGTTTTTTACAGCGCCGGGGGTTCGGCTGGGGCATAATCACGCAGGTATTGGCGGAACGAACGGCGAATCGAGAGTAACTCTTTGCAATTCTCGCGGAAATCTGCCCCCCATCGGTCAGTTTTTTGTGCAAAGCTATCTGTCAGTCAACGGCAGGCATCCGTTTCGATTCCCACTGTGGCGGCCCGATACAGCCTTTTCTCCGTAGCGTTCTTACGGAAGCGGGCGTGGCTGGCGCAGTCTGGGACGGCTGCCTTGCCTTCGCTCTCCCTCGGACAGAGGCGCGACTTTCGCCCTTCCCCGCTGTCTGGAGGTGAGTAATTGTCTAGTACCGTCGTCATCGCGTATCTTGTTCTGGCGCTCCTGCTGACCGTTCTGGTAGGGGTCGCTCTGGAACACTTCTTCTTGATTCGCCCGCTGGAAGCGCGTGAAAAGGCACGCATCCAGGAATCCGTGCAGGCACAGATTGCCGAAGCCAAACGTCTTAAAGAGGACGCGCAGAAAGACCTCGAAGCGTCCCGACGACAGGCTCTGTTGGAGGCCAAAGAGGAGGCCCTTCAACTCCGTGCTGAGGTTGAAAACGAAAACCGGGAGAAACGAGCCGAAATTCAGAGGTTAGAGCGAAGACTGTCACAGAAAGAGGAGAACCTGGATCGGCGTGCCGATACCCAGGAGGAGAAAGAACGCGAACTGCGGGCGCGAGAAGCGCTGGTGCAGACCGCCCGTATCGAGATCGAAGCTCATCAGCTTCAGCAGAAACAGGAGCTTCAGAAACTTGCGGGCCTGACACGCGAAGAGGCCCGGCACCTCTTCCTCAAGACCATCGAAGACGAGAGTCGCCAGGACGCCGCGAAACTCATTCGCGAGATCGAAGGCGCGGCCAAACGCGACGGCGAGCGCAAAGCCCGCCAGATCGTGACCGACATCATCCAGCGCTGTTCGACAGATCAGGTGTCCGAAACGACCGTTTCGGTCGTGCCGCTGCCCAACGACGAGATGAAAGGCCGCATCATCGGGCGCGAAGGCCGCAATATACGGGCCTTCGAGACGCTGACGGGCATAGACCTTATCATAGACGATACCCCGGAGGCCGTCGTGCTGTCCGGTTTCGATCCGGTGCGGCGGGAAGTGGCCCGTATCGCCCTGACGAACCTCATCGTGGATGGGCGCATCCATCCGGGCCGCATCGAAGAGATCATCAAAAAAGCGCAGGCCGAGGTAGACATCCGCATCCAGGAGGCCGGAGAACGCGCCGTTCTGGAGACGGGGATGAACAGCCTCGCCCCGGAGATAGTCGCGCTGCTCGGCAAGATGAAGTACCGGACGAGCTTCGGGCAGAACGTGCTGAACCACTCCATCGAGGTGTCACACATCTGCGGGATGCTGGCCTACGAGGTCGGGGCGGACGTGCATATCGCCAAACGCGCCGGACTGCTGCACGACCTGGGCAAAGCGGTGGACTTCGAGATCGAGGGGCCACACGCCCTCATTACTGGCGAAATCCTGCGGAAGTACCGGGAGGCGGAACTCGTCGTTCATGCGGCGGAGTCGCATCACTACGATGTCGAACCGCAGACGGTGGAGGCGATTCTGGTCATCTGTGGCGACCAGATATCCGCGGCACGGCCCGGAGCGCGTCGCGAGTCGCTGGAGACCTACGTCAAGCGCGTCAAGAAGCTGGAAGAGATCGGCGACAGTTTCCCCGGCGTCGAGAAGACCTTCGCGGTGCAGGCGGGACGGGAGATTCGCGTTATTGTCCGCCCGGAACAGCTAGACGACTTTGCCTCACTGAAACTGGCGCGGGACATGGCCCGCCGTATCGAGGAGGAGATGGAGTTTCCAGGCCAGATCAAGATCACGGTGATTCGTGAGACAAGAGCGGTAGACTTCGCCAAATAGCGAAACGAACCGGGCAGGGCAGACGAGAAGCGCAGTGTCACCGGGACGCTGTAACGCTGTGCGGCTGGAACTCGTCTTAATAGGCGTGACCGAGCGCGTCAGGAGCAGACGCGCTCTTAGAAAGCAACAACGGGTATGCGCGTACTGATGGTCGGCGATGTCGTCGGCAAGTCGGGGCGGAAAGCTACGCAGGAGTGGCTGCCCATTCTCAGGGAAGAACACGCCATAGATTTCGTCATTGTCAATGGCGAAAACTCGGCGGGCGGTATCGGGATCACGCCGGATATTGCGCGTTCCTTTTATAATCAGAGCGGCGTGGATGTCGTGACCCTCGGCAATCACGCCTGGGGCAAGCGGGAGATATTTCCCTATCTGGATGAGGAGCCACGTCTGCTCCGCCCGGCCAACTACCCGCCCGGCGCACCCGGCAAGGGGTATGGAATCTATCCGAGTCCGCAGGGGCCTGTTGCGGTCGTCTCCTTGCAGGGCCGGACGTTCATGGAGCCTGTGGACGATCCCTTTCGCGCCGCCGACGCCATTCTGGAGACTCTGCGTCGTTCGACACGGATGATCTTCATAGATTTCCATGCCGAGGCCACGTCGGAAAAGCAGGCGTTCGGCTGGTACGTGGACGGGCGGGCGAGCGCCGTCGTGGGAACGCACACCCATGTTCAGACCGCCGACGAGCGCATCCTGCCGGAAGGCACAGCCTATCTGACGGATGTCGGCATGACCGGGCCGATGGATTCCATTATCGGGATGCGCCGCGACATCGTCATTCCGAAATTTCTCAGCCTGCTTCCCGCCCGTTTCGAGGTCGAGGAAGGCGAATCGCGGCTCTGCGCTGTACTGATAGATATAGAGCCGGCCACGGGCCGGGCCAGCGCCATTCGGCGTATTCAGACGCCTCTGCCCACCCGCGCACGGTCTGACTCCCCTGCTCCCGACGAGCAGGACGCCGACTTTACGGATCGCACGTACACTCTCGAGGAGACATCTCAAAAATGACCCTTAACACACATACTTCGCGTTCCCCGCAACGCGCCTCCCGACTCCTTACCGGCCTGGGACTGCTGACGCTGGGTCTGGCGACGGCTCTGCCCGCGTCCGCACAGGTCGTCATGACCGGCCCGACTCTTTATCATGGTGATGCGGTTGCGCCCGCCGGTATCACCCTCCGAAGCTGGGGCAGCGGCTCCGTTGAAGAGGACACCAAAGGCGCGTTTGACGCGGGAACGATGTCCCTGCGAATCGTCACGCATGGCCTCTATCAGGGAGCGAGCCTCCAGTTGTCGAAGCCGGTAGACATCGGCTCCTATGTCACCAATAAAAACGCCTATCTGAGTTTCGTCTTTGTTCCCCCGGCGGCTCCCGGTCCCGCAGTCGCTGGCGGTACAGGCTCGAACCCCTACGGCAACAGGAGCAAAGGCGGTCCCGGTATCGGTGGCCCCGGTGGGGAAGAGGGGGGCAGCCCCGGCCTCGGTAGTCCGGGACAGGGCGGTAATGGACAGAGCGGCTACGGTGGACGACAGCCGGGCGGCAGCGGCGCGAGCGGCGGCAAAGCCACGGCGGTCAAATATCAGACTCCTCATGCCATGCAGAACCTGCGCGTGGTGCTGGTCACGAGTACAGGACGGCAGTTGGAGATGCTGCTGCCGCTCGACTCGGCGACCGATGAGGGCCAGTGGAAACGTCTCAGTATCCCGGTCTCCGTCATCCCCGGCATCAAGGCGGACGACGCGCAGATCAAAGAGATTCGGCTCTTCGGCGATACGCCCGGTATCCTGCGCGTCGGCAACATCGGCGTTATGGTGGATGAGACTCCCATCACGCTCGAACCGATCTCGAACCGCGTCATCCAGCGTCTCGATCTCTATCAGTTCCGCGCCATCGCCCATGCCGGTATCACGCCGCTTCTGGTCACCTGGGACTGGAATGCTGCGGACGGCATTCAGGAAGAGGCGACGGGACGCTTCGTCACCCACGCCTTCCGCAAGGAGTCGGGGTATGAACCCAACACCAATAAAATCCTGGACAGCGTGGTGACAGTGACGGTACGCGACCTCTACGGCGTGAAAAAGCCTGTCTCCACCAAGTTCAGTGTCCACGTAACCCCGTAACAGACGGCGCGTCCGGGAGGGTCTCTCCCGAACGCGCTCTTCTGCCATCCTCTCGCCTATCGTCCCCTCCGACATGCTGTCCGATACCGACGATAGGCGTTTTTGTCTCGTGGATTGGCGACAAACCCATCCCGATCAGCGTTTCACGCAGGAGAGGAGACCCATGACACGTATTCTGGTCAGTACAGGAACCCCATGGGAGCCGATTGTCGGCTACTCCCGCGCTGTGCGGGTCGGTTCCGCCGTCTATGTCAGCGGCACGACCGCAACGGATGCGGAGGGCCGTCTCGTAGGTATCGGCGACCCCCACGCCCAGGCGATGCAGGCCCTCCGCAACATCGAATCGGCTCTGCTTGCGGCGGGCGCAACCTTACAGGACGTTGTACGCACACGCATCTACGTCATCAATATCGCCGATTGGGAGCCGATTGGCCGAGCGCATGGCACGTTCTTCCACGCGATACGGCCTGCAACCAGCATGGTCGAGGTAAGCCGCCTCATTCTCCCGGAAATGCTTGTAGAGATAGAGGCCGAAGCCATCCTCACCTGAGCAGGGCGGAACCCGTCAGAGGAGGATGGCCCCGGCGACAGCGTTGGTGAAGAGACGGCGCAGGGTGAGGAGACCTCCGACGGTCGTGTAGACGTGATTGGTCAGGAGTATCAGGGTCAGGTCGTGCTGCGGGTCGAACATCAGGAGGGTTCCGGTGAAGCCGGTATGCCCGAAGGTGTGCGGGGAGAGCAGGTCGGCGGAGGGCAGCATCCCGTTGGGCGGCGTGAACCAGCCGATGGAGTGACCGCCTATCTCCGGGGCGATCTGTCGTTCGCGGGCCAGCCGAAGCGTCAGCGGGGCGAGAACGGGCGGGATGTTGCGGGCAGAGGCCGCTTCCGGGTACTGTAGGGAGAGGGCGAAGCGGGTGAGGTCGGGAACGCAGGAGAAGAGACCCGCGTGACCGGAGATGCCGCCGAGACTATAGGCATTGGCGTCGTGGACTTCGCCGATCAGGATTTTGTCTTTGCGCCAGCCGCAGTTCGCGGTCGCCGCGATCTGTCCGCGCCATTCGGCGGGCGGGCGGTAGGCCGTGCGCGTCATGCCGAGTGGCCCGAATATTCGCTCCTGCGCCAGGTGGTCGAACGGCTGTTTCGCGACCCGCGCCACAATGGTTCCGAGCAGAATATAGCCGAGGTCGCTGTAGGCGTAGTGCGTTCCCTGCTCGTGGTCGAGCGGCGTCGCGAATATCTGCGCGAGGGGTTCCGGCTGGAGATAGAGCGGCTTCCAGGGCGGCAGGCCGCTGACATGGGTCGCGATCTGGCGCAGGGTCAGTTTCCCGACCGGCGAATCGCCCGCTTCCGGCAGGAAATCCCCGACGGTCTGCCCCAGATGCAGGTCACCGCGTTCCACCATCTGGAGGAGCAGGACGGCCGCGAACGGCTTGGAGATGGAGGCCATGTCGAAGACCGTCTCCAGCGTCGCCGCGACGGGCGGCTCGCTATCCGGCTGCGCCAGTCCGAACGCGCCCTCTGCCGCGATCTGCCCGTGCCGCAAAATCCGATACGCCGCCGCCGGAAACATCCCCTCCCGAATGCCTCGCTCCACAATATGGTCTACCTGCCGCAGACGCTCCCGGTCGAAACCCAACGTCCGTGCGTCCGTAGTTCTGTCCTCACCACTCATCTGCCTCACTCCGCCTTTCCGTCTGCCTACAGACCGCGCTCTTTGAGAAATTCGTAACTGGAGCGCAGGCAGTCGAAGGGATCACGGCGGCAGACATCCTGTTCCACGCAGTACCACTCGACCCCGGCCTGTTCGCAGGCGGGTAGAATGCCGTTCCAGTCCAGATTGCCCTCGCCAATCGCCGCCATGACCGGACCGTCCTTCAAGACTACCTCTTTGTCTTTGAGATGAATGACCGGAACCCGCCCCGCATTTTCGCGCAGCAGCCTTTCCGGGTTCGCGCCCGCGTGCTGCACCCAGTAGACATCCACCTCCAGCAGAAAGTCTGGGCCACCCTCCTGCACAAAGAGGTCGTAGAGCGTTCCGCTGCCCTCCCCGGAGCGTCGGAACTCGAAATCGTGGTTGTGGTAGCCGAAGCGGATCCCCGCCGCCTTCAGCGCCGCGATAACGGGCGTCGCCTCCTGCACGAACCGCCGATAGCCCGCCGCTCCCTGCTCCCCGTAGCCGCCCGGCAGCCCGCCAATCGCCACATAGCCGCAGCCGAGCGTATGGTGAAAGGCGATCTCTTCCTCCGTGCGATTCTTCAGCGCGTCCCAGCTTCGGTGCGTCGCCACGCAGCGCAGGCCATTGTCGTCAAGCATCTGCCGCGCCTGCGCCGGCGAAACGGAGGGAGAAGTTCCCTCCACCGCGCCCACTGCCGACAACTGCACCGCCTCATAGCCGATGGCCCGTATCTTGTGCAGGCTTTCCGCCAATCCTTCCGCCGTATGGGTAAAATCCCGTATCGTATACATCTGCACTGCCAGTTTCGAGGCCATCTTTTTCTCCTGTTGGGGATTGCTTGTATCAAGAATACTGCGTAAGCCGCCTGCTGTCAAGGTGCAATGTCTGCATGGAGAGACAGGGCTATGTTAAGGCGAGATTAAATTTCGGTTAAGGGAATCGGTTCGAGCGGCGAACGTGCAAGAATCTATAGCGATACTGCCGATTTCACCGCAGACCCTTTCCAGAGTTCGTTTTCCGGCCCGCTTGCGGCCTTGACAGGAGCCAATGGTGATCACCTCTCTTCGCAGCCGTGCGCTTGCTCTCTCCGCAGGCGTTTTCCTGTGCGCTCTGAGCGTGGGAAGGACACAGGGGCAGACGCCGCCCTACCTTCATGCGCCCTCCGTCACCGACTACGCCATGCACAACCCGGAGGGCAGGACGATTCTGCCCACCGGGCGCTTTATCCAGCCCGTCGGGAAGCATCTGCCGGTGGCGCGGTGGCCGCATGGCCTGGTTCTCAGCCCGGACGGCAAGACCGCCTTCGTCGCGAGCGCGGGGGTAGGGCAGTTCATCACGGACTGGAACGGCGCGGAGCCGACTGTGACCGCCTTCTCGCCGGGGCAGGGCAAAAAGCGCTCCAATGCGGGCGCGGCGGTCTTCCCGCCCGATGGCAAGACCCTCTATTGGAGCAGCGGCGAGAGCGGCGAAATCAATATCGTCAATGTGGCGGACCACACCGTCACCGGCTCCATTGCGCTGAACGTCGAAGTGGGCGGGCGCCAATACGAAGACAGTTTCGGGATGGACATTCAGTCCAGTCCGGATGGCGCGACGCTCTATGTCGCAGACGTGACCAACTTCCGGGTCGTCACCATAGACACCACACAGGGCAAAGTCATCGGGTCGGTGAATGTCGGGCGGTATCCCTACGCGCTCGCCGTCGCCGGGAAGCGCGTCTATGTCGCCAATATCGGCGTCTTCGCCTACAGCGCCATTCCGAAGCCCACCCTGCCCGCCAAATCCGGCGAGACCATTGATCCGCGTGGCCTCACCTTCCCGCCCTTCGGCTTTCCGAGCAAAGAGGCGCGAGAAGGAGTCGAGGTGGAGGGCCGTCAGGTGCCGGGCCTCGGCGATCCCAACGCGCTCGAATCGTTTTCGGTCTGGGGCCTCGATGTCACCGATCCGGCGAAACTGCAGGTCGTGAACCGCATCAAGACGGGCCTGCTCATGGGAGCGCCCGCCGACAACGGCAAGACCGTCGGGGGCAGCGCCCCCAACTTCCTCGCCGTGCGGGGCAATGCCCTCTACGTCTCCAACGGCAACAACGACACCATCGAGCGCATAGACCTGACCACCGGCCAGATCGTGCAGCGCACTCGCATTCAGCCCTCGCCGCTCGTCGCGAAACTGCGTGGCGTCGGGCCATCCGGGATGGTGATTGCTCCCGATGGCGGGCGCGTCTACATCGCCGAGCCCGGCCTCAACGCCATTGCCGTCCTCGATACCCGCAGCGGCAAGATCGTCGGCCATATCCCGACCGCCTGGTATCCGTACCGCGTCGCGCTTTCGCCCGACAGCAAGAAACTCCTCTGCATCTGCTTCCGGGGCTTCGGCAACGGCCCCAACGCGGGCAAGAACATCCCCAAAAGCGTCTTCCTCGGTATGCGCGGCTCTGTCTCCATTCTCGACGTTCCGAACGACGCGCAACTCGCCGCCATGACGCAGAACGTGCTTGCCTACAATGGCCTCACCGACCGCTCCGCCGACCGTGCGAAGATGAGCAGTCCCGTCCTGCCCGCCGTTCCCGGCAAGCCCTCCGAACAGATCAAGTACGTCGTCTTCATCACCAAAGAGAACCACACCTACGACGCCATTTTCGACCGCGTTCCCGGCGCGAACGGCGACCCCTCCCTGCTGCGCTGGGGATTCCACCAGACAATCGCCGCGCCCGGACAGCCCACCCTGACCGATGTCGCCGTGATGACCAATCACAACGCCCTCGCCCGTCAATTCACTATCAGCGACAACTTCTATATGGAGCCGGAAGCGTCCGGCGTCGGGCATCGCTGGCTGGTCGGCGTCCAGCCCGACAACTTCTGCCAGATGCTCTACACCCTCGGCTGGAACTTCAAACTCAACAGCGCCGCTCCCGGTCGCCGCGCCTCCTTCGGCTCCAACGGCTCCATCGCCCCGGAAGACTACCCGGAGGCCGGTTCCATGTGGGAGCATCTTGCCCGCTTCTCCGTTCCCTTCCGCAACTACGGTGAGGGCTTCGAGTTCGCGGGCGTACTGGAAGACGACAAAGAGCATCGCACCGGAGCGCGGGAAGTCATCAATATGCCGATGTCGAAAGTCCTCTACGACAACACCTGCCGCGATTTCCCCATCTTCAACATGAGCATTCCCGACCAGTACCGCGCCTACTGGTTCGAGCAGGACTTCACCAACCTGTTCCTGACGGGGACGCAGGTTCGGGCCAAAACGGTCTCCACAGTCAAGACGAAACCCGCTGGCAAAGCACAGCCCGGAACGCAAAACGCGAAAATCACCATGCCGCGTTTTATCAATATCGCTCTCTGCAACGATCACGGCACCAGTCCCAACGCCGCCAAAGGCTATCCCTACGTCGCCTCCTGGATGGCCGACAATGATCTGGCTCTGGGGCGCATCGTCGCGTTCCTCTCCCACACGCCCTACTGGAAGCACATGGCGATTTTCGTCACGCAGGACGACGCAGGCGGTGAACCCGACCATGTGGACGCGCAGCGCAGTGTGCTGCTCTGCATCAGTCCCTGGGCCAGACGCGGCTATGTCTCGCATCGCCAGACTACCATCGTCAGTATGCACCGCACCCTCTACGAGTTCATGGGCCTGCCGCCACTGAATATGTTCGATGCACTCGCCAACGACTTCTCCGACTGCTTCACGGACAAGCCCGACTTCCGTCCCTACACGGTCGTCGGCGTAGACCCGCGCATCTTCGACCCCGAAAAAGCCAAAGACCCCACCGACCCGGACTACAAAAAAGCCCGCCAGACCGTCTCCGTCCTCCGCGACGACCCCGACGAAGAAGACCGCGTCCTGCACAGCGGCGGCAATTAACTGCCGCCGCTGTGCAGGACGCGGGTCGGGTGATTGGTATCCGAGGCTGTCACCTTTTCGCAAAGGTGGCACAGATTGCTCGCCTCCTGCCCCAGAGCAGCTTCTAAACCTGGCGTACATCGAGCGCTGGAACGTGATGTCTCGGTAGCGTCTGTCTGGGTTGTGTCGTCGGACGCGCTGCCCGATAGTCCTGGATGCGAGCAGGACGCTATTTTGCGTCCGGGTCGGTGCGAAACGAGGAGGCGGGAAGCCCCGCTTTGTTGTAGAGGTTCGCAACCGGGTTGTTGGTCCAAGCGTAGCGGACGGCGGTCGGGTTCGGGACTTTGGGAGAAGAGACGACGATGGTATCGCCGTCAATCTTCGCATCGGCGAACTCGAAATGCCCGTCGGAGCCGGCAATCGCGAAGCCTTTCAGGGGGGCATCGCCCTTTGCTATCAGCCCGCCACCGAGATGATCGAAGGAGAGGCGAATCTTGTCGCCCTCGACTTTCATGGAGCGGTAGTGGGGGCCGGAGTACTCCAGTTTCTGCCCGTAAGCGATGGCCTGCGCCGACAGACCGAGCCGCCGCCCGACCTCCTGCTTGTTCTTCGGGTGGATGTCGCCCGCGTCTCCGATGTCAATCGCGACGGCGATGCCGGTGTTCGGCAGAGTGTCGGCGGTCATCAGTTGGGCCTCGCGCAGTTCCGGCCAGCCGGGCTGAATGGGCTGCTCCACGACGGGAGTGAAGTTCGCCAACTGCACGATGAAGAAGGGGAACTCGCCCACACCGAATCGCGCTCGCCAATCCTTGATGAGCGTGGGCAGCAGGGTGCGGTACTGCATGGCGCGGCCCGCGTTGGATTCGCCCTGATACCAGATCGCGCCCTTGATGCCGAAGGGAATCAGCGGAGCGATCATGCCGTTATAGAGAACGGTGGTGACGTTGGGGTTGTTGGCGGTCTGCGCGGGAAATGGGGTTGCCTTCGCCAGCGGCATACTGTCCTGGTATTTCCAGTCTCCTGCCAGCGAGAGGGACTGCCCGCCGCCTGTGGGCGTCAGGAACATCTTGTCCGGGGTGCCGTTGATGCCGCCCGCGCCCGCTGTGTCCAGCACCCGAACGGCGATCACGTTATGTCCCGCCTTGAGCAGCGTGGCCGGGACTTTGTAGACCCGGTCAATGTTGTAGCCCTGCGTCGCCCCCACGCGCTGACCATTGACGAACGTGGTGTCGTCGTCGTCAATGGGGCCGAGATGCAGGCTGAGGTCTTTGCCGCTGAAGTTGGCGGGCAGGTCGAACTCTTTGCGGAACCAGACGACGCCGTCGTAGTCCGGCAGTCCCGCCTGCTCCCACGCTATCGGGAGTTTCATGGTCTTCCAGTTGGCGGAGTCAAAATTGGCGTTGTGCCAGTTCTGCGCCGTTCCCGGATCGTTCTTGACGTACCAGTCGGACAGCCGCTTCACGTAGTCGCCCGTACCTTTTTTCATCTCGGCGTAGGACTGTTCGGTGGCATCCACCTGAGCGCGGAAATCGTCCATTTTGCGGAGTGCGGGGCCGCTCGTCCAGGCTTCCGCGATGGTGCCGCCCCAGGAGGTGTGAATCAGCCCGATGGGGATATGCTGTGTCTCCTGAAGATGTTTGCCGAAGAAGTAGCCAACCGCGCTGAAACCGCCCCAGCCGCCTGCCGCGACGGTCTCCGGGGTACAGGTGTCCCAGTGGCTCGCCACCGTCTCCTGCGGCTCTCCCGCAATCAGTTTCGGCACGGTGAACAGGCGGATATTGGGGTTGTTGGCCTTCGCGATCTCGTCTTTCGCGTTGTTGACGTTGCCGATGCCCATCTCCATGTTCGACTGCCCGGAGCATATCCAGACATCTCCCACGAGAACGTCCTTCACCGCGACCTTCTCCGGGCCGCTGACCGAGAGCGTATACGGCCCACCCGCCGTGAAGGGGCCGAGCGCGGTCATCCATTTGCCGTCCACGCCCGCGACCGCCGTCGCCGTTCTGCCATCCATTTTCACGGTGACCTTCTGACCGGGCTGCGCCCAGCCCCAGACCGGAGCCTTGATACCGCGCTGCAAGACCATGTGATCGGTGAAGAGCGGATGCAGGAACGGTTTGGCGGCCTCCTGCGCCTCGGAGCGCGGCGTCAATGCCACTATCAGGATGGCGAGCAGCAGGCCGAGCAGCGGCCCTCGTCCCACGTTGAGAATCGAACCGGACATCGTGCGTTCTCCTTTGAGCGCAGGGACTACAGCCCTGCCATGAAATCGAAAATACGGTCGTTGCAGCCCGGCAGGCCCTCGTGTCCGAAGTCGGGATAGAGCAGCAGGCTCTTCTTCGAGGGGATTTTGTTGTAGGCCGCGAACTGCGTGGAGGGCGGACAGATGGTATCCATCAGGCCAACGGGCATCAGGACTTCCGCCTTGATGCGGCTGGCGAGGTGCTGATTGTCTATATACCCCAGGCGCGTGAAGACTTCGGCCTCGCGCTCGTGCAGCGGGTCGAAATTGCGGAAGTAGGTCTTTAGCTCCTCATAGGCTCCGACGGCGAGGTCCATCTCCCAGACGCGCTGATAGTCGCACAGGAACGGGTAGACGGGCGCGGCGAGTTTGATGCGCGGCTCCAGCGCGGCGCAGGCGAGCGTCAGCCCGCCGCCCTGCGAACCGCCGGTCGCGCCCACGCGGTCGGCATCCACTTCGGGGAACCCCATGACGATGCGGGCCAACTGCGCGGTGTCGAGGTAGGTCTGTCGGTAGTAGAGGTTTTCGGGGGTGTCGTCGAGGCCGCGAATGATATGGCCGCGCAGGGTGTTGCCCGCCACGCTGCCCTTATCCTCGGAAAGCCCGCCCTGCCCCCGACAGTCGAGCGACGCGACGGCGTATCCCTGACTGACATAGTTGAGTTTGTCGTTCCACTCACCGCTGCTGCCGGAGTAGCCGTGAAATTGCAGGACGGCGGGATGGGGCGTTGTGGCGTGTTTCGGGCGCAGATACTTCGCATGAACCCGTGACCCGCCGACGCCCGTGAAGTAGAGATGAAAACAGTCGGCGAACGAGGTCTTCAGGGCGTGATGTACCAGCGCGACTTTCGGGTCGGTCGTCCGCATCTCTTCCAGCGCCCTGTCCCAGTAGGCGTCGAAATCGTCCGGGCGCGGATTGCGCCCCTCGTACTCATACAGTTTCGCAAGCGGCATATCTACTAACGGCATCGTTGGTCTCCCTGTGTGCGGTGATCGTTCCGTTTTCTATTCCACACCGCCGCCGAAAAACCTTCCCGCCACGTTACAGAGAGGTATCAGCCAGTCAAGCGGCGAACATCACTTTGAACACAATCACGCTTGTAAATACCGCCAACAGATGCAGTCGACAGCAACGACACAGTGAGGGATTCGCATGGAAAATTACAGTACACCTTTCGATTATGTATGGTTAGGTATCTACTAGTCGTTAGTTAACTGAAGTTTTATATGCGGCGCAACTGTCGGGTAAACTGAGGGTATGAACAAACACACTTCCCTTACCCTCACTCCCCAACAACGGCAACAACTCGAAATCATCCTGCGCACCGGCCAACACAAGG
>JBBRLP010000041.1:0-39065 GCA_038231295.1 Chthonomonadales bacterium | reverse complement strand
GTCGCGGGTGTTGGGCGCGGTTTCGGGCAGGTGTGTGCGCCGGTTCAATTCCTGGCGTGCTGTCTCATCAAATTGGACACGGTACATGGCGTGAAAACCCTCCACGCCTTTCTACGAACGAACTAAGGCCTTCTACTTAGCTTTCGATACGGTGATACCGAAACGTCGCTCGTCTAGGAAAGCCGGATTCGCCAGAGCTAGCAGGGTTTCGGCAGGCTGAATGCGTTTCGGGTCATGTCTCTGCTGATAGGCCGTCAGAGCGCCAGTAGCGCTATAGGCATAGGCGATTTCGAACCGATCAGACAGGAACTCCCACGACTGCCTTCTACCCGGATCACTCCGGGCAGGAGGTTCGGAAGCAAGGAGAGCCTGAAAGGGCACGTCCCAGAGCGGACCATCCGGGCAGATTATCAGCCGTTTCTTCCCGGAAATCTCCTTCTCAACAGGCGCAATCAACAAACGGTAGAGGTCTCTGGCAGGAACTCGGAAGGGGATGCGGGGATCGGAACAGGCGATACGGGAGATCGCCGCCCGGTCTGCCAGGGGGTCATAATCTTCCGCAATCGGATGGCTGAGGACGGTCAGTTTGCCGTTTTGCCGGGTGACGACGAAGACCATAAGACGTTGCTTATTGTATGATTTGCCCTGCGGATCTCGCTCCCGGAACTGTTCGGTGGCGTATTCGAGTAGGGCGGTATCTTCGGGCAAGAGCGGCAGGAGGTCCGACACAGTGGCTGTCTTTGCGATTCGCTTGCGTGACAGGTCAGGATGGCGTACATAGAGCATGTCCTGCAGGGTCTGGAGGTCGCTCTGGGTCTGCGTGAGTTGAGCCTGTGCCTGCTCAAACCGCTGTTTGCTGCCCGACTCGTTGAGTACACCCTCTTTGACCATCGCGGCATTAAGGGTGTCCGCCTTCTGACGCAAGGCGTTCAAATCTTGCCGTTCCTGTTCGGTCATGGAGGAGGTTAAATCCACTTTACCAGCAGAGAGCAGATCCAGCAGAGAACGGGCTTTGGTTTTCTGCGCGAAGGCGAAGGCTTCGTCGGTGCGATGCAGGCGCAGGAGCAAGGACAGATAACTATGATAGTCTCCCTGGTTGCTGGTAAGGAAGGCGGTCTTGGTAGTGGAAAGTCCTCCGAGTTCTGTGCGGATGGTTTCAGTGAGAGTGACAGCCTGCTGAAAGAACTCCAGGGCCTTCTCGGGCCGATCCGTATCGGAGTAAACCGCACCAATGTTGCTGAGAGTACCTGCCTCTCCCCTTTTATCCCCGACGGATCGTATCAGAGGCAGCGCCTGCTGAAAGAACTCCAGGGCCTTCGCGGGCTGACCAGTGGCGAAGTAGAGGTAGCCGGTTTCGTTGAGCGCGAGTGCTTCCCCTGGACGATCTTTGAGACTGATCGCTTTCTCGCGTGCTTGCTGATAGAGAGCGATTGCTTCTTTATTATGGTATTGATCTCGCGCAACTTCGGCCTGATCCAGTAATACCTGGACTTCCGCCGTAGGAGAGGGAGGAGGGGCTTGAGAGAACGCTGGCAGGGAGGGCAGAACACAGAGCAGAGCCAACACCGACACGAGTCCGAACACGAATGAGCGAGACATGGCACTTCCTCCAAAAGGACGGACGGACAACAGTAGATAAGGACGAGGGAAACGTCCCTGCATTCCACGAAATCATTCTACCAGAGAACCCAACGGCACTGCTGTGAACCATGAGGGTGAAGAGTGGTGAGTTTGATAACACAGGAGGCGCGAAGAGGAAGAAAGGAGGGTTGCGCCGAACTTGCTCTTGTGAGGATGGGTTGGCGGGTTTCGATCTATTCGGAGCCGAGGCCGCATCCTGTTTTCCGTGGGAAGCGCGGATTTTTTGAGGCGGACGGGCTGCTTCGGGAGGGTTTCTTCCGTGTCCATAGAATTACCGACCGGCGTGGTGACGCTGGTGTTTACGGATATAGAAGGCTCTTCCGCGCTCTCGGAACGCTATGGTTCTGGCTTTGAAGCCACTCGCGCCGCGCATTTTCGGTTGCTTCGCGAAACCGCCACGCTGCATGGAGGGAGCGAAGTCAGCACGTCGGGCGACGCTGTTTTTCTGGTCTTTGCCCGTGCTTCCGCCGCGGTGCAGTGGGCGGTCGCGGCGCAGTGTGCGCTTCGGGCGTATGACTGGCCTCTGCTGACGCCTGCCCAGGAGAGCGAAACGGCGGCTCAGGCGGTTCGGCCCCGTGTGCGTATCGGGATGCTGACGGGAGAGCCGTTTGTCTCACCCGACCCGGAGCGGCCCGACTACTTCGGGCCACCAGTCAATCGAGCGGCACGGATTATGGATGCCGGACATGGCGATCAGATACTGGTTTCCAGCGCGACCTATGAGTTGGTGCAGGCGACGCTGGGAGCGGATATCGGTTTCCGGGATTGCGGCGTCCATCGCCTCAAGGGAGTGGGAGAAGAGAACCTGTGGCAGGTCCTGCACCCCGAACTGCCCGCCGATTTTCCGCCGCTCCGCACCCTCAACCCGGAACGCCACAACCTCCCGCTGCCCCCCACCGCCTTCATCGGGCGCGAGACGCAGATTGCGGAGTGGCGGGCGTTACTGACGGGCAAAACCGGCGGCGCTCCCGGCAGTCGGCTGGTGACCCTGAAAGGCTTCGGCGGGATGGGCAAGACCCGTTCCGCGCTGGAGATCGCCGAAGGCTGCGTCGAGACATTCCCGGACGGCGTCTGGTGGATTGCGCTGGACGCGGCGTTCACCCCCGACGACCTGTTCGCCGAACTGGCCCGCAGCCTGCATCTCTCCCTGCTGCCACAGCCCTCCGTGCGCGAACAGGCGCTCCAGTTTCTGCGCGAACGCCGCTGCCTGCTCGTGCTGGACAATCTCGAACAGATGCCGGACGCCGCCACTGCCGTTCAGACAATTCTTCAGGGCGCACCCCATGTCGCCTGCCTCGTCACCACCCGCTCCGCGCTGGGGCTGCGGGCCGAGCGCGTCATCGAAGTCCCACCGCTGCCCAAAGACGACGCCGAACGCCTCTTCCTCGATTTCGCCCGCGCCCGCCGCGCCGACTTCGCCATCACCCCGGAGAACGCCGCCGATGTCACCGAACTCTGCCGTCGGCTGGAGGGCGTCCCGCTCGCCATCGAACTCGCCACCTCCCGCATCGGCGGCATGACCCCGCACGAGATACTCACGCGGCTGGAAGAGCCGTTTCGTCTGCTCCAGACCCGCGCCCCAGATATGGCCCCCCGCCAACGCGCCCTCCGCGCTACCATAGACTGGTCGTACTGCCTGCTGTCTGAGGAAGACCGCACCCTCTTCGCGCAGTTGGGCGTCTTCGCGGGCGGCTTCACGATGGAGGACGCGGAGGCCGTGTGCGACGCCTTCGATGTGTTCGAGACCGTGATGGAACTGGAACGGCGTTCGTTCCTCCGCACGGAGACCGACCGCACGGCGCAGACCACGCGCTACTCCATGCTGGAATCGCTCCGCAACTACGCGAATGACCGCCTGAAAGAAGACAGCACCACCGCACAGGAGGTGCGCGACCGCCATACCGCCCGTTTCCGCGCCCATGCCGAGCGATTGCGGCAGTGCAAACGCAAAGAAGAGATGGCCGCGCTCCTCAAACTGGAGCCGGAGATCGGCAACTTGCGGGCCGCGCAGGAGTGGGCGCAGTCGCAATCTGACCCGATCACGGAGGCGGAGCTCTCCCTGGCGCTGGGCAAACTCTGGCGCAAACAGCAGGGGCTGTTGCAGGAGGCCATTCGCACCATTCAGACGAGCGTCGAGGCCGTCCGACAGCTCCCCACGCCGCCCGAAGCCCTGCTGGTCGCCCTGCTGACCGAACGCGCCGGTCTCTGCCTGGATATGGGGGAAGATGCGGAGGCGCAGCGAATTGCGGAAGAGGCCATGACACTGGCGCAGCGGGCCAACGACGTAAACAGTCTGGCGAAGGTGGAGAATCTGCTCGGTCAGGTTTCCATGAATACGGGGGATTTCCCCGCCGCCCGTCTCCACTTCGCGCAGGCGCAGACGCTGTTCGTGCAGGCGGGAGAAGCGTTAGGGGCCGCGATTGTCCCGAACAACCTCGGTCTGGTGGAGATGATGGACCCCGCAGGGAATCAGGCAGAGGCGATACGCCACATGGAGGCCGCGCTCGCCCTGTTTCGGACGCACCGCGACCGGAGCGGTATGGCCTCTGTCCTCAACAATCTCGGCGCAATCGCACAGAGCCAGAACGATCTTGCGGGCGCGTATGCCCACTACCTCGAAGCCCTGGAGCATGAACGCGCCCTGCAAAATCGGCTCGGCATCGGACGTTCCCTCAACAACCTCGGCGAAATCGCTGCCGCGCAGGGAGAGGGCGAACGCGCCTGCCGACTATTCGCCTCCTCCGCCTACCTCCTCAAAAGCGTCGGCTCTCCCGATCTTACCTACGTCGAGGGGCAGTTCTCCCAGACGGCCTCCGCCGTCTCCCTCTCCCCGGAGACCCAGGCAAACCTCCGCCGCTCCGTAGAAGGCAAGTCCCCCGAAGAATTGACTGCGCTTCTCCTCTGATTGGCGGGCAAAGGGTTGACCCCTTGCCACTACCACCCTTTGCTCCCTCTATCGGCGATTTGCGTGGCTGCCTGCGTAAAATGAGTTACCAGCCGCGCCTACGAAGATACTTTTCGGGAGCGTTCACCCGGTACCAGATTTCGAAGGTCAACTGCTGCACCGCGTTGCGTTCCATGAAATCTCCGATGGACAGCCGTTCGACTTTCGTCTCCGCAGGCATCTCGTCGCCGAACAGCCAGCCGACCTGCACACTCTTGACGGCTTCCGCCTGAACCAATTCGTCCAGACATTCCGCAACAGGCGCTTTGATGCCGTTCGGTACAACCAGGTCGCAGGAGCAGTGACCGTTCGTGATTGCCAACCCGTCTGGATAAGCGCCTCGCAGATACAGTTTGTGCCGTGCCACCGTCGCTCGGAGAAAGGTTTCTGCCGCTGCCAGTTTGCCGTTCGGATGCACGATCAGATGAATGAACCAGCACATTCTCTATGTCTCCACTTCCGTTGAAAGTAAGAACGGTTCGACAAGTGCAAGCTTCAGCGCTCGGTTTCGACGCGGACCTGTGCCCCATCGGAAAGGCAGGTGATGCTGCCGTGCTGGTCGGTGCGATATACTTTCGCGCCTGCTCCGCGCAGCCGTTCGAGCAGGTCGGGATGCGGATAGCCCTGGCCGTTGCCCGCATTCACGGAGATAACGGCGATGCGGGGATGCGCGGCGGCTAAAAGCTCCGCAGAGGTGGAGGCCCGGCTGCCATGATGCCCCACTTTCAGCACGTTACAGGCCACATTTTGGCCGGTGGAGAGCATCTCCGTTTCGGATTCGGCCTCGGCGTCGCCTGTCAGCAGAAAGGCGGTCTGCCCGTATTCCAGGCGGAGGACAATGCTGGAGTTGTTGACCCGGCCCGCAGCCGTCGTCCGAGGGGGCGCGAGGACACGCAGAGCGACGCCGTCTCCCAGCGTGATTACCGTGCCTCGCGCAACGCGATGCCAGGGAACGCCCCGCTCCTGCGCTACCTGACGATAGCGCCGAACCTCGGGCAGACCGGCATCTACATCGTTATCGAGCAACGCCCCGACCGGAAACTCCGTGAGCAGCGTCGCCGCGCCGGAGATATGATCGGGGTGCGGATGTGTCAGCAGGAGAACGGAGAGTCGCTCTCTTCCGTGGCGGCGCAGATACGGGGCAATGGTGCGGCTGCCATGATCCGCGCCGTTCGCGAGTTTGCCCCCGGTATCCACGACCATCACCTTCCCGGAAGGAGTCTCGATTACAATTGCGTCGCCCTTGCCCACATCCAGAAAGGTAACCCGCAGGGAAGCTTTCTGCGCTTCCAGAGCGTGTTGTCGGATGGCAAACGGCATGGTGACTGCCAGCAGTAGCGCCAGCCCCACCATCTCCAGCAGTCCGCCCAAAGCGCGTTTGCGCGTCGTTTGCGGTGGTCTCATCCTTCTCTCCTGCCTCCCTCACCTCGCCCATACTGCCGTCACATTCCCCATAACTTATGGTACGGGAAACATTTGCTTTGTGTCGCAAATCTCATGATGTGGCAGAGAGGAGTTGACCCAGGCAGAACAGTCGCACCGTGGCGATCCTGACCGTACCCACACTCAATGCCCGACGCTCTGCCCAGGCGTGAAGTCAGTCACGAGATTTGCGATACTAAAGAAAGGTTTCGTCCGAACAATCAAATCCTTGTATTGAAAAGAAGGAAATAGACAACCGGAAAAGCAATTCCAACCAAACGGTTTCGGAGGATGAAAATGCGTATAAAAAGCCCGCTAAGTGATCTCTGTGAAGTTCTGAATCAAGTGAAAGCCTCGGCGACCCAATATCAGAAGATACTCACAAAAAGTGAGGCGTCAACGCGTGCCGTCCTCATTGACCCCATTCTACTGGCTTTAGGCTGGAGTATCGCCGATGCCAACATGGTGGAAGTAGAAAAAACAAACGGAAAAACGCAGGTTGACTATGCATTAATTGACAACAGCGAGAAAGTGAAAGTAATTATTGAGGCAAAGGCACTTACAGGAAAGCTTAAAGACAGCGAAATCGTATCGAACCTCATTAAGTATGCACACGCTTATAATGACAATCCTCGCGAGATGGAAACCATTTTCCTTACGGATGGTATCGTCTGGCAGCTCTTCACAGATTTTCAGCCTGGCAAAGTGTTCCCCACGGAGGAACTTAACTTAGCGCAGGACAACGTCGTAGAATGTGCCGCCAAACTCGTTCATCGGTTGGACGCCGCGAAGTTTTGGCCGGATCCGAAAAATATAGACGTACTCGCACAGCAGGTAGAACAACTTGAGAGCGTTGTTTCTACGCTTCAGCAAGAGTTATCTGCGCTGAAAAATTCTATCTCAACCCGAGCACCGCATTCTACAAAAGCATCTCCTGTAAACTCTCTCCGGCAGTCAAATGGTCCCCAGAATTTCCACTTACACTTTATTGAATTAAGTGAGCAGCCCGATGTAACCGGAAAAAAGCCGATCTCGTTCCGATTGCCCGATGGTTCTGAGGTTCCTGTACGTAAATGGAAAGAGGTGCTTCTTTCGGCGTGTAAATATGTGTTGGCTCGTGATCCTTCGATTCCATTGCCCCTTTTAGACCGTTCAGGAGGGCAAGTTAATCTGTTTGCCCTGACAAAGCCTCCCCTGGGCATCGCGCATATAGAAACCGTCTACAACGGTCAGACGATTTACATCTACACGAACTACTCTGCTGGAAGTTGCCTTGCCAACGCAGACTATATTTTGCAGCGGTTTTCTTCGGGGGGCACTCAGAAGAAACCAGCGATAGCGTTTCAGGAACTCTGAAAGCAAAATAACTGCCTTCCTGAGAATCTTTTTTGATTCCGGGAGGGAAAGCAGGAATATGTTCGCCGGATGCGGAATCGCTTTGAAACGGGTTGTAAAGGCTGATCGCATAGCGGGTACTATTTACCTGATGGCGAAACAGGTTCTGTGCGCTTGGCCGGAAGGTTTGTCTGTTTTCGCCCTGGAGCCGAGCGTTATCTCTATTCCGAAATTGGCTGGTGAACTATGCAGGGGGACGCAGTGCAAAGAGTATCTATATTTGTTGATGGCGCAAATATGTACTATGCCCAGAAAAAACTGGGATGGTACATTGACTTTCGGAAGGTGCTTCACTTCTTTGGGGTGGGCGCCGGAGCGATTGTCAGCGAAGCATATTACTATACAGGCGCAGACACGCAGACAAAAAACCGCGACAGCGCGTTCCATGAGTATCTGATGTACTCGGGCTATACGGTTCGTACCAAGGCGATCAAGCAGATGGTGGACGACACCACCGGCGAAATGGTCGAAAAGGCCAACCTGGACATTGAACTGGTTATAGATATGTTCAATACCGTCGCGCTCTACGATACCTGTATCCTGATGAGCGGAGACAGCGATTTTGAACGGGCGCTGGAACTCGTCCGCACCAAAGGCAAGCGCATCGCCGTCGTCGCACACCCGGATATGACGGCACGAGAACTCCGTAATGTCGCCGGGCGCAACTACTTCGACCTGCGCGAACTGGAGAAATCGGTGGCCCGCACGGATCGCCTGCCGGAAGGCACGGCATCAGGCGCGGTTCTCAATGAACTGGAAGAGGCCATCGGAGCGCCTCCTACCGCCATCGCGCACGTTCACAGCGTGTCCGGAGGCGTGTGGCGCGGAACCACGCCTGCCGTGCGGCCGGAGCGCTGATGAGGCTCGTACCGTAGTGCGGAGGACGAGCGTCCTATGAATGGACTGCGTATTCGGGATGCGCGTCGGCACGACAGCGAGAACGTGGGCGTCCTCTGGCGGGAACTCATGCAGTTCCACCGCTCACTCGATATGCGTTTCGATTACGCGCCGGAGGCGGAACACAAGTACGTGCGCCATGTCCTGGAGATGATGCGCTCTCGGGATGCGCGGGTGCTAGTCGCGGAAGACCTGCTCTCGGGGCAGCTCGTCGGGTATCTGATGGGGGAGCTTCAGACCCGCAGCATCAGTCCGGTGCCGGGAACCTATGGCTTCATCGCAGATGCTTTCGTGCGGGAGGAGTGGCGGCAGCGCGGCGTCGGCACGGCCCTCTTCGAGGAGATACGCCGCTGGTTCGTCTCCCGCAAGGCGATGGCGATAGAACTCTATGTCGCCGAAGCGAACCCGATGGGGCAGTCCTTCTGGCAGACTCTGGGCATGGAACCCTACATCAAGCTTCTCCACCTCGACCTCTAAATTTCCCATGACCCCCTTTGAAAACACAGGCGTTCCCCACAGTGCGGCAGGGGAACGCCAATTCAGCACAAAGAGAGAGCAAGACATGACGTATCGAATAGCGGTTCTGGCGGGCGATGGCATCGGCCCGGAGATAGTGGCGGAAGCGGTAAAAGCGCTGGCGGCGGTGGGACGGCGTTTCAATATCCCGCTGGAGTTTGAGGAAGCCCTGGTCGGCGGTATCGCCTACGATGCGACGGGGCATCCGCTGCCCCCCGATACTCTGGCGCTGTGTAAGCGTAGCGAGGCGGTGCTGCTTGGCGCGGTGGGCGGGCCGAAATGGGACACCGTACAGCCCGCGTCTCTGCGCCCGGAAGTCGGGGCGCTGCTGCCGCTGCGCCGCGAGTTAGGGCTGTTCGCCAATCTGCGGCCTGCCACCCTCTTTCCGGCCCTCGCCGGGGTCTCCTCCCTCCGCGCCGACATCGTGGCGGAAGGGCTGGACCTGCTGGTGGTGCGCGAACTGACGGGCGGCATCTACTTCGGGCAGCCGAAGGGCCGGGACGCGGACGGCGAACGCGCCACCGATACCTGCGTCTATACCCGTTCCGAAATCGTGCGGATTGCGCGTATTGGGTTCGAGGCGGCGCGGCGGCGCGGCAAACGGCTCTGCTCGGTGGACAAGGCCAACGTGCTGGAGACCTCCCGCCTGTGGCGGGAGGTGGTGAGCGGCATGGCGGCGGAGTACCCGGATGTGGAACTTTCGCACATGCTGGTGGACACCTGCGCGATGCAGTTGGTGCGGAATCCACGTCAGTTCGATGTCATCGTCACCGAGAATATGTTCGGCGACATCCTGAGCGACGAGGCCTCTATGCTGACGGGAAGCCTGGGAATGCTGCCCTCCGCGAGCCTCGGCGCGACGGCGACGGCAAACGGCGCAGGCACCTTTGGCCTCTACGAACCGATCCACGGCTCCGCCCCGGACATCGCGGGCAAGGGCATCGCGAACCCACTGGCGACCATTCTCTCCTGTGCGCTGCTGCTGCGCCACTCGCTCGGTGAGGAGACGGCGGCGCAGGGTATCGAGAACGCGGTCGCGCAGGTGCTGGCGGCAGGACACCGCACCGCCGACATCGCCGAACCCGGCAAAACACCGCTCGGCACGCAAGAGATGGCCGCCCATGTCCTGACCGCGTTAGAGACCCATTAGATGCCTGGGACAGGAGCAGGAGCCGCAAGACGCACGTTCGGCGCGGCCTTGCTCTGGGTTTTCTGCCTGTCCGGCTGCCATCATGCCCCTCCCCCCCCTGCCCCTGCGGTTGCCAAAGTCTCGTTCCCGCCGGTTCGCACCGACAGCCCGCTGCCTGCGGCGAAATTGAGCCGGGCGCAGCGAACTGCGCTGATTCTGGAGGGACTGCATAAGCGCATTCGCGGGCGGCGCGAGTCCCTGCGGGATATCGAGCGGGTGGTGCGGGAGGTGGCTCCGCTCGTCGCGGCAGCAGCGGAGCAGCCGGAGGTTCAGCCGACGTTTCGGCAAATTGCAGACGATACGGACGTCACCCCGGAAGAGGCGAAAGCGCACTGGATTGCCTTGCAGGAGGCCGACCTGCTGCTGGAATCCGGTGGGGATGCAGACGCCTTCTCTGTCGCGGGCGCGGCGGGAGTCGCGCAGTGGCTGGAGGGAACCGGGCGCGGGGTGGGGCTTGCCGTGGATGGCGCGGCCTCCCGACGGCTGACGCAGGAGATAGAGCCGCTGCGGCTGCGTATCGCCTGGACAGAGTATCTCCAGCGCCCTGGTGCCGACCGCAATGCACCGGGAGCCTCCGCTTTTCCCGCCACCGACCTCGTGCAACTGCCCACGCTCCGGCAGACGGTGGAGACACTTCGGCAACAGCGGCGCACCGTGGATGCCCGCTACGACCCGGCACAGGCCATCTCCGCGCAGACCCGCTATCTGCTGCGCCTCTACCGAAAGTTTCCGGGCGAGGACTGGCTGTTTCAGGCGTATCATGGTGGGGAGGCGGGCGTCGCCCGGACGCTGAAATTCTATCTCGGTAGAGGCTGGCCCGGTTCCGTCACGCAGGCGATTCGCGCCGGAAAAGATGGAGAACCGCTCTCCTACGAAGAGGTCTACTTCACCACCGCACCCGCTTCCCACGCCGAAGCCTTCCGCTACCTCTACGGGCGCAGCGACGACCATCGCCGTTACTGGTGGAAACTGCGGGCCTCGCTGGAAGCGATTGCCGCCTACCGGCGTGACCCGGAGGCGTTTCGCCGGGGGTGGCTGGCCTACCTGCCCGGTCGTCCCACCGACGCCTACTGGTACCCCGATGCGCCGGACAGTTGTTTCCGCGACGATACGGCGCTCCAGGGAGCCTGGACGCAAAAACGGCTGCTTCCGGTTATGTCGGATGCCGTTTTCCCGGTGCGTCCGCAGGCGCTAACGGAGCAGCCGGGCTTGTACGCCGGTCTGCGCCCCGCCTCCCTCGGCCTGTTGCGTCTGGTGGAAAAGACCTATCGTGCCACCGGGATGACAAAGCCCGTCACAGTCGGCGATCTAACGCTGACAACGGTTCTTTCCGCCCGCGAGAAAGAACTGACCCCGCCAAAGCCGCTCCATCCTCCGCTCTGGCCCCCGGACGCAGACCGCCTGCATCCGCCGGGAGCCGGCCCCTCTCCCGATTTCGATTTCCACACCACCGGTCTCGCCTTCGATCTCCTACGCCCCACCGACGAAGCACAGCGCAAGGCGCTGGAATATGCCCTCGACAGCCTGCAAGACCGCCGCATCCTCGCCTACGCCGACGCAAAAGACCGTAATGAACGCCGCTACCACATCGTCCCTAATCCCATTTATGCCGATGCTCTGAGCCGCCTGACCCCGTAGGAGGCTGGAAGGTTCTCCAGGGAAACCTACCAGGGGCTAAGGGCGAACTCACCGAGGACGCGGGCATAGACACCCCGGGTCTGGTCGGCGATGCGATCCCAGTTGAAGACGGTCTGAATCCGCTCGTAGGCGTTGTCGGCCATGTGGTAGGCGAAGCCGGGATTGTGCAGGACACGGGAGATGCCCCATGCCAGACTGTCCGGGTTGTTCGTGTGGGTGACCGTACCGGTCACGTCATGCTCAACGACTTCCGGTAGCCCGCCCGCATTGGAGACGACGACGGGCGTGTGCGCCGCCATGCCTTCGAGGGCCACGATGCCGAACGGTTCGTAGAGGCTGGGGAAGCAGGCGACATCGGCGACCTTGTAGAGGCGGAGCAGAGTACTGTCCGGGATGAAGCCCGTAAAATAGGCGTAATTCCCGATGCCGAGGGCGTTTGCCTGATCTATGAGGTGCTGGCGATAGCCGCCGCCCGCCACAACGAGTTTCGCATCGTTGTAGCTGGCGCGGACACGCGGCATGGCGTCAATGAGAACCTGACAGCCTTTTTCGCGCACCCCGCGCCCCACAAACAGCACGATTTTCTCGTGCGGGGCGGCGAATTGCGCCCGAAAATTCCGCGCCTCCTCCTCCGGGAAATCGAACTGAAATTTCTCGGCATTGACGCCGTTGTAGATCGTGTCCAGTTTGTCCCAGGGCGCGTGGAGCGCATACTGCACCTCGCCATCCATGAACCGGGTGCAAATGATGACGCGCCATGCCTGCGTAACCAGTTCCGTTTCGATATGGTTGATGTAGCGATTAATCTCGGTATGGATGCCGTTGTTGCGTCCGAACTCGGTGGCGTGGATAGTGGCGACGAGGGGGAGTTTGAACGTGTATTTGAGTTCGACAGCGGCGAAATGCGCCAGCCAGTCGTGGGCATGAAGGATAATCGCGTCCTTCTCTTTGAGGGCTTTGGGGGTCGCGGCGTTTTTGGCCCGTCCCTTCGGAGCCAGCCACTGCGTGATAAGGCCGTGCGCCCGGTCGCGCATCGCGGCGTTCAGTTGATGCACCCAGTGAACGAAATCGTTGTAGCCGCCAGGAGCGTCGTAGGGCGTGACCCGGTGAACGTGAACCCCGTCAATGATCTCTTCCGCAGGCGCACCGGGGAAGTCACACGTCACGACGTGAACCTCCATGTCCTGCTGTTTCGCCAGCGCCCGTGTCAGGTCTTCGACATGACGGGCGATGCCCCCGACGATCTTCGGCGGGTACTCCCAGGATAACATTAAAACGCGCAACGTTGTGGACTCCTTCCTCATGAAAAGGCTCTTCGCCGCTAATTTCGTGAACCGGGCCGTCTTGTCCTTCCCAACATTCTACCGTGAATGCGAACTTGACGCCCGTCTTCGCACCCCCTATAATGTCTCTATACCATTTTCACTTGCCAGGAGAAACCGTGTGAAACTCGCCGCCTTCCCCAAATGCTACATGGACGACCTGTGCGTTCACCACACCATGACCGTTTTCGACTGGATCGCGCTGGCACGGGAGCATCTGCGTCCGATTGGCGTGACGGGATTGGAGATGTATCACGGCGCACTGGCGAATTTCGAGTCGAACTATCTGGCGGAGGTGCGGGCCGCGCACACCGAGGCCGGGTTCGTCTGCCCGATGTTCTGCGCCTCCCCGGACTTCACCGCGCCCGACCCCGCGCATCGTCAGGCGGAGAGGCAGAAACAGCGCGTTATGATTGCCGCCGCCGCCGCGCTCGGCGCGGGGTACTGCCGTGTCCTCTCCGGGCAGCGCCGCCCGGAGGTCAGCCGGGAGCAGGGAATCGCGTGGGTCGTGGAGTGCATTACGGAACTGCTGCCTTTCGCCGCCGACCATAAGGTTGTGCTGATCATGGAGAATCATTTCAAGGACAACTACTGGCAATTTCCCGAGTTCGCGCAGAAGATGGACCTCTTTTGCGAGATCGTGGAGCGGATCGAAAGCCCCTGGTTCGGCGTGAACTTCGACCCGTCGAATACTCTCCTGGCGAACGAAGACCCTCTGGAACTGCTGCGTCGGATGGCTCCCCGGGTGGTCACCATGCACGCCTCCGACCGTCGCCCGAAACCGGGCGTCGTGATCGGCCCGGAAGGCATCACCGATTACACTCAGCTCATTCACGGCGAGATCGGCACCGGCATTATTGACTACGATTCCATCTTCTCTATTTTGATGGACGTTGGCTTCGACGGCTGGGTTAGCATTGAAGATGGCGTGAACGGCATCGAGGAACTCCAGCGCTCCGCCCGATTCCTGGTTCCCTATCTTGCCTCAGAAGGAGAGAGGGCGTAAAAGTCTCGGAGGCTGCCCGTGTAGCTCACTTCTTTTGGAAACCCGTGAGCGAAAATTGAGGTATACTAAGGAGAAGCCCGGCATTCGGGTGTACCTCCCGTGGAAGGAGCGCTATGCTGCGTTTTCTCAATATGTTCGTGCTGATCGGCCTGGCCCTGATCGCCATCAGCGTCCTCGGCTTTGCGACCGGCGGACGTTTTCTGTACGAACCCGGCCAGGATCAGTCTCCCTATACGTCTCTGTTCTATCTGGGCGCGGGGGTGATGATGCTGGTCAATGGCTACGTGTCGCTCAAAAATGCGCCGCCCGCTCCGGCAACCCCGCCCATGCCGACGCCGGAAAGGACAGAAGCGCAGTCCGAGACCGTCTAGCGAGAGCCACGAGAGAAAGCCGCGCAGAGCAGCGTACCACCCACCCTAACGAGAGAACGATTGCCGCCCGAGCAGGGACGGACATTGCAGGAGTGAATGATCCATGCGTAAGCCGGATATGGAAGTGAGAGAGGTCGTTTGCGCCGATACGAGCAAACCGATGGTGAAAATCCCGCTGTGGATGGCTGCCTTTACCTACTCGAAAGAGCATAACCCCGAGGGCAGAGTCAAGTTCGTCAGCGACGAGGCCCGTCAGAAGAATCCCAACTCCGTCGGTCTGGCCGACATCGAACCGCTACGCCGCAGCTTCAACGCCTCCAGCGAACTCGATCCCCTGAAGATCATTGACAGTGTTCCGCTGGAAGAGGCGGGCGATGACTTCGACGAGGCCGAAGTCGAAGCGGAAGACATCGTAGACGACGACCTCGAAGCCTAATTGGAAGTGTTCCCGTTCCAAAGCCCCTTTCGCACGAAGGGGGCTTTTGTTTACTTCAGCTCACCTTACACAGGCAGCCACGCAAATCGCCTATCGAGGGATGCAAAGGATAGTAGTGAGGGGCGAAACTCGTTGCTTCTCTTCTGGGCGGCTCATTGTATGTCCGGCTGCGTAAGGTGAGATTCTACTATTCGCGAAACGGCGGACGGGTTTGGATTCGTAGAGAGAGATGGCATACGTAAACACATCGAACTGCTGCACACGCGCAAGAACGAAGGGAGCAGCAGGCGGAGATCGAGAAAAGGACGGAACACCGGTGAAATTCGGCACAACACGCCGCTCCCTGACCGCGCTTTCCCTGCTGGGACTGGCGACCCTGACGGCGACAGCGGTCTGGGCAACAGGATCAAATGGCGCAAAGAGCGCCTCAAAACACAGCACGACCGCGAAAAATGCGGTGGCTAAACTCGGTTTCAACGATCTGACCGGCAAAACTTACTCGGCGCAGGACCTCGCGGCGCATAAGGCCAGCGTTTTTCTGTTCGTCTCAGGGCAGTGTCCGGTCTCCAATGTCTACACGCCGCGCATGAACGCGCTTGCCGCCGCCTATGGCCCTCGCGATGTGCAGGTCTTCGCCGTCTATTCCGACCGGCAGGAGAGCGCGACCGACATCACCAAACACGCGAAGGAACACGGCGTGAAATTTCCCGTCGTCAAGGACGGTAACAACACCCTTGCCGACCGCCTCGGGGCGAAGATGACCCCGGAGGCGATTGTGCTGGACGCGACCGGAGCCGTGCGCTATCGGGGCCGGATTGACGACAACCCGGTGGCGACTCGGGTCAGCGTTCACGACCTCAATCTCGCGCTGGATGCGGTGCTGGCAGGCAAGCCCGTCGCCCGCCCGGAGGCTCTGGCCGTTGGGTGCGCTATTCGCCGCAACGCCGCGCCCGTGCTGGCGAAGGCGGGCGTTCCCACCTATGCCCGTGACATTGCCCCCATCCTTCGCACCAAGTGCGAAGGATGCCACCGCCCCGGTGAAGTCGCACCCTTCTCGCTCCAGAACTACGCGCAGGCCAGCGCCTGGGCGTCCGACATCAAACGCTTCACGATGAACCGTCAGATGCCACCCTGGAAGCCCGCGCCTGGCTATGGCGATTTCCAGGAGACGGACGCGCACACCCTCTCCGAAACCGAACTGAACACCATCGCGAAATGGGCCGACAACGGCGCACCGCTTGGCGACCTGAAGCAGATGCCCGCGCCGCGTAAATTCGTGCAGGGCTGGCAGTTGGGCGAACCGGACGTGGTCATCACCCCGGAGAAGCCGTTCCACCTGTCGGCGGACGGCGACGATGTCTACCGGAACTTCGTGGTGAAGAGCAACTTCGACGAAGACCGCTACATCAGCGCGGTCGAGGTGCGTGCTGGCAACCCGGCAATCGTTCACCACGTTATCGGCTATATAGACAGCATCAAACAGAACGGCGCGTACGCTTCCGAGAAACTGGAAGCCAGCACACAGGACGGTCAGCCCGGCTACACCAGTTTCGGTGGCCCCGGCTTCGTCCCGACCGGCATGATGGGCGGCTGGGCGCCCGGTAACGATCCCCACTTTCTGCCGCAGGGTGTCGGCACCTTTGTACCGAAAGGCGCTCGCATCGTCGTGCAGGTTCACTACCATAAGGACGGCAAGCCCGAAACCGACCTGACGCGCCTCGGTGTGCATTTCTGCCGGGGAACAGTCCAGAAGGCCGTTGCAGGTGGCTGGGCGCTCAACTTCTTCTTCCAGATACCGCCCGGCGACCCGCACTACCGGGCCGAAGCCACCATGACCGTCACCGAGGATCAGCACCTCTTCGCGGTCACGCCGCATATGCACCTGCTGGGCCGCGAGATGAAAGTCTGGGCCTCTCTGCCGGACGGTACGGAAAAACCGCTCGTCTGGATTAAGGATTGGGACTTCAACTGGCAGGCGACCTACTTCCTGAAAGAGCCGATGGCGCTCCCGAAAGGCACGAAAGTCCACATGTTCGCCTACTACGACAACTCCAGCCAGAACTCGCGCAATCCGCTCAAGGACAAGCCGCGCACGGTCGGCTGGGGTGAGCAGACCACGGACGAGATGTGCATCGCGTTTTTCTCCACCACCAAAGACGCGGAGAAGCTGAACGTCCAGTCCAGCGTTCCCGCCAAACAGACAGCCAGCGTCCACTAAAGCAGACGCCTCACCGAAAACACCACTGCCGCAACGAGAATGTCTCGTTGCGGCAGTTTTTTTGCCTCGATTGTGGGGGATGACCATCCGAACGTCCCAAACTTACGGCGGGCCGGTTTTAACGGCTTTGGCGTCGGCCTGCTGGAAGGCGAGGCGTAGGGCCGTGCGGTCTGCTTCTTTGCCATTAAGATAGACGGTCTCGATATGGCGCAGGTTGCGGATGTCAGTGAGGGGGTCCGCGGTGAGCAGAAGGCAGTCTGCATAGCGGCTGGTGCGGATAGTTCCAACATCGGCGGACTTGTGCAGGACTTCGGCGGCGCGTCCGGTAGCAGATTGCAGGGCGTCGGAAGGCGAGAGACCTGCCTCGACCAGCAGTTGGAGTTCGGCTAGCAGTCCGGCTCCTGGCAGCACCCAGGGCGCGGGCGTATCGGTTCCGGCAATAATGGGGACGCCCGCCCTGTGGAGACGCTTCACCAGTTGAAAGAACCTTGCTCGTGCGGCCTGAGCCTGTGCGAAATCCTGCGGTGTCCAGCCCTTGGTCGCGATAAAGTCCCAATACGGGTCGTGCCAGAAAGTTCGCCAGCCTTCCGGCACCGCCGCCCACTCCCCGTATGTCTCGGCGGCTCCCGCTTCTCCCGCGATGGGCAGCAGTGCGACCGTCAGCGTTGGGGTCACGGCGACGTGGTGACGTGCGAGCGTCTTGACCAGATGATCCGCCTTCGTCCCATTCACGTCCACCTTCTCGACACCGGCGAAAGTCTTGAGATAGCCTTCCGGTGTCTGCGGCGGCAGGACGCGCAGTTCCGCGAAGAGTGTCGTGATATGCTCCAGATTGTCAATACCCATCTCCGCGGCGGCGCTCGGTAGGGTGTCGGAGAGATGTGCGGTGACGGGCAGGTGACGGCGGTGCGCTTCCGCAATCACGGCGCGGGTGACATCCGGTTTCGCCAGCACATAGAGTTTCACGCCGTCCACGCCCTCTTTCTGCATGGCGTCCAGCAGGGCTGGCACCTCTTTCGGCCCCTGCACCGCGACGGCTCCCCACCAGCTCGGTTTGCCCTCATCAATGTTGCGGCCCATCCAGTAGCGGTGCGGCAGGATTTCGCCCTGCGCGGCGCGCTCCCGCAGCCCCTGCATCGTCGCGCCGTTCGAGCCGACATCCCGCACAGAGGTCACGCCATAGAGGACAAACGCGCTGGGCGTTAGAACCTCGTCGAGATGGACGTGCATATCTATCAGCCCCGGAACGAGCCATTTGCCCTGCGCGTCAATGCGGCGGGCATCGGCGGGAATCGCCACCTGACCACGTTTTCCAACTGCGACGAATCTCCCCTCCCGCATCACCACGACCGCATCCCGCAGAGGCGCATGGCCCGTTCCATCTATCACAGTCGCCCCGACGATGGCAATGGGGGGCTCGGCATCTGCCGTTATCGTGCCGCTCAGGCAGGCGGTGGCAGCCAGCAGAGAAAAGAGCATGGTGGTTCCTCCGTTCCGAAGATGCGTATTCACGCAGGGGCTTTGTCGCGTTGAAAAAGACTTGCAATCCCCTGCCCATCCGCGTATAATGGGCCTATCAAGACCTGTGAGGAGTGTACTCTATTGCGTGCTGAAATCGTTTCGGTCGGGACGGAACTGCTGCTGGGGCAGATCGTGGATACCAACGCCGCCTATCTGGCACGCGGCCTGTCGGAGGTCGGTATCTCGATCTACCGCAGAACGACCGTCGGGGACAATATGGAGCGTCTGGTGACCGCGCTCAAGGAGGCGTTTGCCGAGTCAGATGTCGTGCTGACCATTGGCGGCCTCGGCCCCACGATGGACGACATCACCCGAGAAGGGCTGGCGCTCGCGCTCGGCGATACCCTGGTGCAGAACGAAGAGATCGCAGAGAAGCTGCGGCAGTTCTTCACGAAGCGCAATATGCCGGTGCTGGAGAGCAATCTGCGGCAGGCGCTGGTTCCCGTGCATGGCCGCGCCATAGACAACCCGAACGGAACGGCTCCCGGTGTGCTGTTTGAGAAGGATGGTAAGATCGGTATTGCTCTCCCCGGCCCCCCGAACGAGTTTATTCCCATGACGGACAACCACGTTCTACCCTACCTGCGCGAGAAGACCGGCAACATCGGCACGATCCGGTCGCTGGTGCTGCGAGTTGCGGGAGTCGGCGAGAGCGCGGCGGAAGACCGTATCAAAGACCTGATGCTCGACTCCAATCCTTCGGTCGCGCCCTATGCCAAAGTGGGCGAGGTGCATCTGCGGGTCACGGCGAAGGGCGACACCGCGGAACAGGCCGAACAGATGATCGCGGAACGCGCCCTGCTGGTGCGCGAACGCCTCGGCATGGCCATCTACGCCGAGAACGACGACCCGCTGGAGAAGGCAGTCGTCACGCTGCTGAAAGAGCGTGGCAAGACCGTCAGCACCGCGGAGAGCTGCACGGGCGGTCTGGTGGCACAGCGTATTACGGACGTCGCGGGCAGTTCCGCCGTCTTCCTCGGTGGTGTGGTCGCCTACAGCAACGCCGCGAAAACCGACTTGGTCTCTGTTCCCACCGAACTCATCGCTCGCGTCGGCGCGGTCAGCCCGGAAGTCGCGCAGGCATTGGCGGAAGGCGCACGCACCCGCTTCGGCACGGACTACGGTATCGGTGTGACGGGCGTTGCCGGGCCGGACGGCGGAACCCCGGAGAAACCTGTCGGTCTCGTCTATATCGCTGTCGCCTATCCCGGTGGCTGCGAAGTGGACAAGGGCAACTTCATCGGCTCCCGCGCTGTGGTGCGGCACCGTGCCTCCCAGAACGTCCTGAATATGCTCCGCCTGCGCGTCCTCAACGCCTGACCGATTTGTGAGAGGCACTTTCCGCTTTGGGAGAGAAGGGCGGAGTAGCCGTCTGAACCATGATTTGTCGGATTAAACGATTGCCATGATTGCAGACCACAAGTCCTCACATCGCTATGCACCGTTCTTGTCTGCACAGCTTTCCCACGCAAGGGAAACAAGATAGCCTAAAATCAGGGTAATCCCATAATCATGCAAATCATGGTTCAGACAAAAACGTAGACATACATGGTGTGTTTGTGCTAGAATCACCTATCACGATTTTGCCACGCTGTGACCCATCCCCCCATTCCGTTCCTCTGGGAACTGTGAGCCGGGTCCGCTCCTGTTTGCACAAACGGAGCCGGGGATTGCAACCACGCCAGAGGCCACTCGCGCTCCTGCCACTTCGGTGGCAAGTCTGCGCGTCGTTTGTTCGCTGCAAATTTCAGGCAGCGGGCGGGCGGCGGCAGGTGGAGACGCCGCTGCGTCCTTCTGGAGACGCGCCTGCGGGCGCACGAAAGGATGAGACAACCCGTTATGGCAACCGAAAAGGCCACCAAAGAGTATTCTATTGACCCTAAAAAGGGCAAAGCCCTCGACATGGCGCTCAGCAACATCGAGAAGCAGTTCGGCAAGGGCAGCGTCGTGCGATTGGGAACGGCGATGCGCCTGCAAGTGGACGCCATCTCCACCGGCTCCATCGCCCTCGATATGGCCCTCGGCGTTGGCGGAATCCCACGCGGACGCATCACCGAAATATATGGGACGGAATCCTCCGGTAAGACGACTATTGCGCTCCAGTGCGTGGCGCAGGCACAGAAGTTAGGCGGAACCTGTGCCTACATTGATGTAGAACACGCGATTGACCCGGAGTATGCCCGCAAGCTCGGTGTGGACGTGGACAACCTCTACATCTCCCAGCCGACCACAGGCGAAGAGGCCCTCGACATCATGGACGCTCTGATCCGCTCCAGCGCGATTGATGTGGTGGTTCTGGACTCGGTGGCGGCCCTGGTTCCGAAGGCGGAACTGGAAGGCGATATGGGCGACTCGCACGTCGGCCTCCATGCCCGCCTGATGTCGCAGGCGCTCCGCAAGGTGGCAGGCAGCATCAACCGCACCAACACCGCCGCCATCTTCATCAACCAGATTCGCCAGAAGATCGGCGTCATGTTCGGCAACCCGGAGACGACTTCGGGCGGTCTCGCCCTCAAATACTACGCCAGTGTCCGCATGGAAGTCCGCCGTACCGAGACCGTCAAAAGCGGTACCGATGCGGTCGGGGCGCGTGTCAAGGTCAAGATCGTCAAGAATAAGGTCGCGCCGCCCTTCCGTCAGGCGGAGTTCGACATCATGTTCGGCAAAGGCATCTCCCGCTCCGGCTCCATGCTCGACATGGGCGTGGACATCGGTATCATCCACAAGAGCGGCGCCTATTTCTCTTACGGCGATATTCGTCTGGGACAGGGCCGGGAAAACGCCCGCGCCTTCCTGGAAGACAACGAGCCGCTGATGGACGAGATCGAAGGCAAAATCCGACAGACCAGTTCCGACACGCCTGTCGTTCCCGTCGCCAACCTCGACGAAGACGAAGAGTAAAGTTACCTGATACGCCCGGTAGGGAAAGTCCCGCCGGGCGTATCAGGGGCCATCGGAATGAATTGGTGGTGAGAAAAAGCTTTGCCAGACGGGCTGCGCCATCGCCGACCGGTTTGCGCCGGAGTGAACTCCTGCGCTGGAAACAGCAAGTGGCCGCTTCGCGGGCACAGGGGTTGGAATGCGGGCAGGGTTCAACCTGCCGACATTTCGTTCAGACGTTCCAGTTTTTGCGGGCCTCTTCCATCGGGATAGTGTCGCCCTGTGTCCAGGCATAGTGGGCGGGCGGGTTCTCTCCTATCCAGCGCTCGTCTACCGGGTCGTCGGCACGCTGATAGCGGGTGTCGCAGGAGAGGCGATAGCGATTGCTGGTATTGTTGATCGAGCCGTGCATGGTATACATTCCGAAGATCAGCGCGTCGCCCCGCTGAAACTCGGTGGTTTGCCACTGTCCGCCGAACTTCTCGACCATCTCTATCGGGTCATTCGAGAAGGACCCGGTGACGTGATCGCGGTCTACGTCCATCTGCCCGTAGGTGGCGCGAACCCGCTCAAAACCCTCCCCGCGATGCGAGCCGACCAGTATCGCGAGCGGCCCCATGTCGAAAGGAACGTCGGTGATCGGCGTCCAGCAGGTATAGAGGTTGTGGGTGCCGCGTCCCATATAGACCACATCGTAGTGTGCGCCGGTGAAGTCGCCGGGGCCAACCACACGCAGCCACTTATAGTCGAAGGTCAGGACATCGGAGCGCAGGAAGTTGGCAAAGAAGTCCATGATCTGCGGCGATTCGACCAGATCGAGAAACGTCTGATTGCGGGTCAGCGTCTTGCTGCCGCCCAGAAAACCGCCTCGCCCTCCCGCCTTCACCACGCCCTGCTCTCTTGGGAAATCACGATCAATCTGTTCGTTCTCGTCCAGGTTCGCCAGCAGCAGGTCCCGCACCGCCGTCACCTTCTCGACGCGATGCAGACCGCGCAGCAGCAGGTAACCGTCCGCGTCCATCCGGTCGCGCAGGTCAGCCGGGTCATGCAGGATGTCGTTGGAATCCCGCAGGGAGCCGAGATACTTGCTGCCTAGTTCCAGTTCACGCTGTGCCATTTGCAGTTTCATGGGAAAGGACCTCCGAACGCGAAATTAGCGGCGGATACCGCTGTGACTGCGGGAGTGAGCGGCCTCGATTTCGGCACGGGTGGAGAGCAGCAGGTCGCCGGGCATGGTGTGTTTGAGGGCGGCCATCGCAGTACCGTATTCGAGACCAAGTTTCAGATCGCCCTGCAAGTAGCCCATGAGAACGCCTGCATTGAAAGCATCTCCGGCTCCTACGCGGTCTATGATCTGACCGAGCGCGAAGGGCGTGGCGGCCCAGTCTCCGTCATCGTCACAGGCGACCGCGCCATCACCCCCGCAGGTGATGACGGCGGAGTGGACGCCGTAGTTTTCGCGGAACGTGCGGGCGACATCCGGGCCGCTGCCGGTGATGCCGAACAGGTCGGCGGCATCGGAGAGCGGGCAGAGCAGAACATCTATCCGGGGCAGGAGGGGTTCGAGGGTGCGCCGCGCCTCTTCCGGCGACCAGAGTTTGGCCCGGTAGTTGACATCAAAGGAGACGTGCGTTCCGGCCTCCTTCGCGATGTCGAGAGCGCGGACGATGGCTTTGGCGGCATAAGGGCTGAGCGCGGGCGTGATGCCGCTGAGATGCAGCAGCCGGGCGTTGGCGATACGGTCCGCGTCTATCTCCTGCGCGGTGAGGCGGCTCGCGGAGGATTCCGCCCGGTCGTAGTAGACATCTATGCCACGTGGAGCCACCCCGAAGTCGAGGAAGTACAGCCCAGCCCGTGCGCCCGGCGTCTCGTCCCACAGCATCCCCGACGTGTCCACGCCCCAGCGGCGTATCTCGTTCTCGATGCGACGGCCCATTGGGTTCGCGGGGAGTTTGCTCCACCAGCCCACTTTCAGGCCAAGCCGCGCCAGCGCGACCGCCGTATTCGACTCCGAGCCTCCTATCCGCACATCCAGACTGACGGCCTCTTCCAGCCGCCCGAAGCCCGGTGCGCTCAGGCGCAGCATCGTCTCTCCGAACGTCACCACATCGTACTCGCGTTTCGCCAGCGTTGCGTCTATCGTCGTACTCCTTCGCTCTAATAGCTTGTTTTCAGGGCCGTCAGCACTTCATTGGCGTGGCCGTCCACCTTCACCTTGCGGAAGAGGTGGCTCAGTTTGCCGTCCGGCCCGATCACGAACGTCGTGCGGTCAATCCCCATATACTTTTTGCCGTACATAGACTTTTCGGCCCAGACGCCATAAGCTTCCGCGACAGCATGGTCCGCGTCGGCGAGCAGGCGATACGGGAACCCGAATTTGACGGCGAACTTCTCCTGCGCCTTCACCGTGTCCGGGCTGATTCCCAGGATCACGACATCGGCCGCATCGTAATGCGCTTTCGCATCTCGAAAACTGCACGCCTCGGTCGTACAGCCCGACGTATCGGCCTTCGGATAGAAAAACAGCACCACCGTCTTGCCCCGCAGACCCGACAGGGACACCATCTCTCCGTTATGATCTGCCAGGCTGAAATCCGGCGCATCCTCTCCCACATTCAACATCCTCGAAGCTCCTCTCGCCCGTAAAATGCTCCCTCACCATGATACCTTCAACTTTTTACAATGTCTCTATCGCACCGCGCCAAAAGACTCGGCAACGTTGTATCCGATTCGCATTCCGAAGAGCCGTCCGCTCGGATGCTTTGCACGCAAGTGGTGGGCAGACTCGATTCCCATCTCATCGCCAACCTCGTAATCTCCGGTTTCCACGTCAATGATGACCATCTTGCCAATGTTTTGTTCGGTTTCGACCTGCGGGCGGATAGTCTGCTCATAGAGGGCTTTGCCTAGCCGGCCTATCTCCTCACGACTCACTTGTTCTGTTGTCATCCTCATCGCCTCCTCTCCTATCGGTACAATTTCTATTCTATCACAAAGCGACTGTCTTTCTGCTCACCAATCCCCTTCTTTCCCTTGAAATCCGTCATGCAGTGGTTCCCTTGCTTGATAGGGGCAGGTGCGGTATCATAGGCGCAGGGCAATGTAAACGGCAGGAGAGAAGTGACTATGGCAGAGCGCGAGATTGTGGTGATTGGGGGCGGGTTTGCGGGGGTGGAGGCGGCGTGGGCGGCGGCGGAACGTGGGAGTCAGGTGACGCTGTACGAGATGCGCCCCGTCAGGACGACGCCGGTACACCAGACGGGAGACCTGGCGGAACTGGTCTGTTCCAACTCCTTCAAGTCCAATCTGCTGACCAACGCGAGCGGTGTGCTGAAAGAGGAGATGCGGCGGCTCGGTTCGTTGATTGTGCCGCTGGGGGAGCGCAACCGGGTTCCGGCGGGCGAGGCTTTGGCGGTGGACAGAGAGCCGTTTGCACGGGACGTGACGGCAGCGATAGCGGCGCATCCGAATATCACGGTCGTGAGGGAAGAGGTGACGGAACTGCCGTCCATCCGCCCTCTCGTGATTGCGACCGGCCCGCTGACCTCGGACGCGCTTGCCGCCGAAATTGCCCGGCTCACCGGAGGCGATTCGCTCTCCTTCTACGATGCGGTCGCCCCCACTGTCACCTTCGACAGCCTGGACATGAGCAAGGTCTTTCGGGCGTCTCGGCGCGGCAAAGGCTCCAATCTGCCCGCGCTGACGGAGAACTCTGCGGGAGCCGAAGCGGAGAACAGCGAGGAGGACGCAACAGGGGCGGAGGGCGAACCGGACGGTGTGGGCTGTGCGGGCGCACCGACTGATAGCGCAGACTACCTGAACTGCCCCTTCGAGAAGGACGAGTATATGGCGTTCTGGAAGGCGCTGACGGAGGCCGAACTCGCCCCTCTGCACGACTTCGAGCAGGGAGACGACGGCAAGAAAATGGTCTTCTTCGAGATGTGCGTTCCGGTGGAGGAGCTGGCGCGGCGCGGGCCGAAGACGCTGGCGTTCGGGGCGATGAAGCCCATTGGGCTGATAGACCCGCGCACGGGCCGACGGCCCTACGCCTGTGTGCAGTTGCGGCAGGAGAACCGGGAAGGCACGCTTTGGGGAATGGTCGGGTTCCAGACGCGCCTGAAGTGGGGCGAGCAGCGGCGTATCCTCTCCATGATCCCCGGCCTCGAAAATGCCGAGTTCATCCGATTCGGTGTCATGCACCGCAACACCTACGTCAACGCGCCGCGCCTGCTGGACCTGACGTGCCAGTTGCGCCAACATCCGGGCATTTTCCTGGCCGGACAGATGACGGGCGTCGAGGGCTATCTGGAGTCGGCGGCGATAGGGATGCTGGTCGGCCTCAACGCCCACCGGCAGACGCTCGGCCTGCCGCCCGCCATCCCTCCCCGCGAGACTGTCCTCGGCTCCCTCTGCCACTACCTGGTCGAGACCGACCCGAAGCACTTTTCCCCGATGAACTCCAACTGGGGTGTCGTCCCGGAACTGCCCGGCCCGCCGATCCGCGATAAGCGCGAGAAAGGACGGCGCAAGGCCGAACGCGCCCTCGCCGCCTTCGATGGCTTCCTGCACTCCCTGGAAGTTGACTCCAATACGACGAGGCAGGTGGCGCAGGATGAAAAGTAGGTTGTGGTATAATAGAACCAACTGAACTTTTCGATGGCTGAGAAGGGGAAGAGTACGCAGTCGCAGCGTCCCAGAGAGGGAGGGGCAGGTGAAAGCCTCCCGACGTATGTGCTGCCGAACGTCGCCCCGGAGCCGCATTCTGAACAGGCGTCTTGGCGCCTCTTAAGAACTGCCGGGTACGCCCGTTAGCGCGTCCGAGTGTCCGTGCTGCGCCCTGCGCCGCATGGGAACGAAGGTGGTACCACGCGAGCCTATCCTGCCCGCGCCCTTCCCGATAACCGGGAGAGGCGCGGGCTTTTTGTATGCCTCAGAGGAGAGATGATGACTGCCGAAAACACGGAACGCCCCGAACTGCCGAAAGCCTACGAGCCGAAAGAGATCGAAGCGAAATGGTACGCCTTCTGGAAGGAGCACGGCTATTTTCATGCCGAACCCGACCCGACAAAGACGCCCTACAGCATCACGATTCCGCCGCCGAATATCACCGGCAGCCTGCACATGGGCCACGCCCTCAACAACTCTATCCTGGACACGATGACCCGGTGGCACCGGATGCGGGGATTCTGCACCCTCTGCCTGCCCGGCACTGACCATGCGGGCATCGCGACGCAGAACGTGGTCGAGCGCAACCTCGCGGCGGAGGGGCTGACACGCCACGACCTGGGCCGCGAGAAGTTTATCGAACGCTGTTGGCAGTGGCGCGAACAGTACGGAACTCGAATCTACTACCAGTTTGAAAAACTCGGCTGTTCGTATGACTGGCAGCGGGTGCGTTTCACACTGGATGAGTCCTATGTGGACGCCATCATGGAGGAGTTTCGCTCCTGGTACGAGCGCGGCCTGATCTACCGGGGAACCCGCGTTGTGAACTGGGATGTGAAGTTTCAGTCGGCGGTCTCGGACATCGAGGTGGAGATCGAGGAGCGCAAGGGCAAGCTCTATCATTTCCGCTATCCCTTCGCAGATGGCAGCGGCTTCATCACCATCGCCACCACGCGCCCGGAGACCCTGCTCGGCGACTCGGCAGTCGCGGCGAACCCGGCAGACCCGCGCTATCAGCCCTACTTCGGTAAGATGCTGCGCCTGCCACTGGCGAACCGCGACATTCCGCTTGTTGCCGACGAATACGCCAAACCGGAGTTCGGTTCCGGCGCGGTGAAGGTGACCCCCGCCCACGACCTGAACGACTTCGAGTGCGGGGTGCGCCACAATCTGCCCCAGCACATCGTCATCGGCAAGGACGGCAGCATGACCCCGCTCGCCGGGCCGGACTACGCCGGGCTGGATCGCTTCGTCGCCCGCAAAAAGGTGGTTGCGGACATGGAGGCGCTGGGACTGGTGGAGAAGATCGAAGACTACACCATCCAGACGCCTATCTCGGAACGGTCGAAAGAGGTGATCGAGCCGCTGCTCTCCGAACAGTGGTTCGTGGACATGAAGCCGCTTGCCGCGCCCGCTATCGAGATCGTGCAGCAGGGCAAAATCCAGTTCGTGCCGGAGCGTTACAAGGACATCTATCTGCGCTGGATGGAAAATATCCGCCCCTGGTGTATTAGCCGTCAGCTCTGGTGGGGCCACCGGATTCCGGTCTGGTGGACGGAGGAGACGGAGAGCGGCGCAGACGGACAGCCCGCCACAGGCCGACGGCACTGTTTCGCCCGCACGAAGGAGCAGGCGGTCGCCGCGCTGGGGACGGAGAACTGCTGGCAGGATGAGGATGTGCTGGACACCTGGTTCTCCTCTGCGCTCTGGCCCCATGCCACGCTCGGCTGGCCGCAGGATTCGGCGGACCTCGCCTACTTCTACCCGACCAATCTGCTCTCGACCGCGCAGGAGATTCTCTACCTGTGGGTGGCGCGGATGATTATGACCGGTCTCGACTTCGTGAAGCGCACCGAGGCCCCCGACTCCGACGGCCTGCTCGAGCCCGATGGACGGACACGCTCCATTCTGCCGTTTCGCGATGTCTATGTCCATGCCACCGTACTGGACGAAAAGGGCGAGCGGATGAGCAAGTCCAAAGGCAACGGGATTGACCCGATTGACCTGATCGAAAAGTACGGCGCAGATGCGACCCGCTTCTCCTTATTACAGCAGGCGGGCAAGAATCAGGACATCAAGTACAGCGAACAGCGCACCGACCTTGCGGGCAACTTCTGCAACAAACTCTGGAACGCCTCGCGCTTCGTCCTGATGAACCTGAACGAGACGACGACCGGAGACCTGCCTGCGCGGGACCAATGGACCGTTCCCGACCGCTGGATTCTCTCGCGCCTCGACACCACTATTGGCCTGGTGAACGCTGCGCTGGCGACCTACGACATGGACGATGCGAGCCGCGCCCTCTATGCGTTCTTCTGGGACGAGTTCTGTGACTGGTATGTCGAGATGGCGAAGACGCGCCTGCGAGCCGAAGGGGAGGAGAAGTCTGTCGCGCAGAATCTGCTGGCGTTCGTGCTGGAGACCACCCTGCGGCTGCTGCATCCGATGATCCCCTTCATCACCGAGGAGATATGGCAGGCACTGCCGCATGCGGGCGAAAGCCTCTGCCTGGCCTCCTACCCGACGGCGACCGGAGACTGGCAGGATGCGGCGGCGGAGACCGCGATGTCCCTGACGATTGCCACCACGAGGGCCGTCCGAAACATGAAGATGGAGCTGAACATTCCGCCGGGAACGCGCCTCACCGCCGCTGCTCTCCCCGCCGACGCCACCGCGCAGGCCGCCCTCACCTCCAATGCGGAGTTGATCGCCTCTCTGGCGCGTCTGAACGTTCTCAACATCGTGACGACCGCACCGGGAACCGACAGCGGCAAATGGATCGCGACGCCCGTCGTCGGAGCGGAAATCTATCTGGAGATCGGAGACGCCCTCGACATCGGTAAGGAACTGGAGCGCATCGCAAAGGAACTGACCGCCGTCACAAAGCAGATCGAACGCTCGGAGGGTATGCTCAGCAACCCGAACTTCGTGGATCGCGCCGCCCCGGAGCGTGTCGCCGAAGAGCGTCAGCGCCTCACCGAATGGCAGGCCAAACACGCCAGCCTGGAAGAGCGTCGTCGTCTCTTCTCCGCCTGACGATCAAATCAACAGAAATCCACACCTCGAAGGAGATGTGGATTTCTTGGTTGTTTCTGCCTGGTGAGGGCGTGTGGTTAGCGATCCTGGACGTTGACGAGGCCAATGTCGAGGTACTGACCGCCGGTGGTCTGGTGGCAGTGGGCAGCGATGGTGATGATGGCTCCCGGTTTCAGCAGGGCGCGGGCTTCTGCGCTCATCTCCAGGGTGTCGTAACTGGTCAGGTAGCCTGACTCGCGGGCAGCCAGAACCCCGTTGATATAGATTTCGACATCCTCGTCGTGGAAGACGAGGAACTGGATATTGGAAAAATTGCCCTGGGGCAAGGTGACGGTGCGGCGTATCCAGATGTCGTCGGAGCGCCAGTCGGTGTGGTGCGGCCTGACGGTGCCGAAGCCTGCCGGTCCCTGCTTCCAGGCCGAGTCGTCGAAGCCGGGCAGTGTCCAGTCGGCGGGAGGCGCAGAGGTCACGTAGCGCCAGAGCAGAGGCTTGTCCTGCGAGGTCGGCACGATTTCCGTAATGCGGGGCCGCACAGGGAGGTCGGCCCAGGGGCCGACTTTTTCCTTGTCCTGATGCGCCCACTTCTTCCACACCGAGCGATTGGCGAGCATCTTGATGAAGATACCGCCGACAACCGGACGGGCGTGCATCCCGTCGCTGTGGATGTTGTCCGTAATGTAGGAATCCACCAGCGGCATTCGGGCCGTCGTCTCGTTGAGGTAGCGGTAGATCGGCGCGACCAGCGTCTCAAAATCCGCCTGATTGCTCGCCATCGTCGCCGTCCAGAGCGACCAGTCCGTCTTGGTCAGGCGGGTGCGCGAGTCGAGCGGAACGCCGTAGGGCTGAAGGATCTGCTTGTAATAGGCGACTTCCTGCTTCGCGACCGCAGGCGGGAAGATGTTCAGGCCCAGAATGCGATCCCAGACGAGATTGTACTTCTGACTCCACGAGTTGGCCTTGTCGAACGCCAGCCGGGAGTGTCCGTTCTCCTGCGTTACGGCGATCCAGTGCTTCGCGTCGGTCTTCGCTTCCTTCTGGTATTTGGCCGCTGTCGCTAGGTCGCCGCGCATCCGGCACAGGTCGCCATAGGCCGCCAGCCCCAGGATCGCCTTAATCGAGAGGTTGGCGTTGTGCGCGAGATGGCCCATGAAGTCGTCGGTGCAGAGCTGCTCCTCCGGGTCGAGGCCGTACTTCTCCAGATACTCCGCCCACTGTGTCAACTGCGGCCACCACTTCGCCACAAAGGCCGGATTGCCCTCCGCCTGCGCGATGGCGTCACAGAGAATCAGCATATTGCCGCTCTCCTCTACCGGCATTCCCTCTCCGCCGTCATCGGTGCCGCGAGCGATGGGATAGGTTCCGAGGTCGTGCGGGGCGTTGGGGAATTTCCAGTGGTCGGAGGCGGCGTAGTCCAGAATGGGAACAAGGCTGGCCTTCGCCAGCGACGGGCTGAGAAAGACCCAGATAGGATCCATCGGGAAGATGACATCTACGGTCGCGATGTCCCCATTGCTGGTGTTTTCCTTGGTGAAGAAGAGCGGTTGCCCTTTGGAGTCGGCGGCGAGGCCGCAGGCCGCGACGCACTCCCGATAGGCCAGCGAAGCGATCTGTGCGTACTTCTCGCCGCCCGCCTTCGTCATGTCCGCCATCAACTGCTGATCGAACGTTTCACACCGCCGCACGAGGGTTGGATAGTCCCGCTCCGCCTCCTGAAACATCGTTGTGGTCGTGATCCCGTTGCGCCGCCAGTAGGGACGCAGTTTCTGCCGGAAATAGAGGATGGAGTAGACCTCGTCGTAGCCGACCATCAGGTGCCGGGAGACAGGCGTCGCACTGACCTTGCCGAGATCGAAAACGACCGCGAGCGTCGGGTTGCCCTCGCTCACCGGGCGCGGCATGGGGCCATCCAACCGGGGCCGCAAACTCCCTGTCGCGACGAACTCACGCTCCACATCAAGCGCAGACCCGGCAGCGGCGACGGTCTGCGCGGCGGGAGCGACGAGGTAGGCGTAGCCCCAGTCTATCTGATGATCGTCTCCCGAACTGCCGAGAAGGTTCTGATTGTGGGTTCCAGCGCGGAGAGCAGTCAGGCTGCCCATCGCCTCCTGCTGCCACTCGACCTGTTGATTGGGCGTATTGACGGCCAGAGCGGAACTCGCGCTGTCGAAGAGGGAGACGGCGTGGGTCGTCCCGTCCACGGCGCGGACATCCCAGGTCAGGTAACTCAGAGGCCGGGCCAGCGCGTTCAGGTCGTTGGGCAGCGCTGCTGTCATAAAGGTGAGGGTGACATGAATCTGCCCGTTGTCGAACTGATAGATGCTGCGTGTCGGGAAGACCTGCAAGCCGACCTGCGGCAGCGCGGGAACCTCCTTCGGTTCGACGCCCATCAGTCGGTAGGTCTTGCCATCCACCCGTACCAGGCTGGTCAGCGCCTGCTCGCGGTGTGTCCAGTGGCGGGTCACGTCGTCGGTCAGGTTAGTCGCCTCCGACCAGATGCTGAGGTAAGGATTGAAAGTAACGAGCGGTACGGCAGGCGGGCGAAACGCCATCGGTGTCTGCGCCATAGTTCCGGCCTGCATCATTCCCAGCCCGATACCGAGCAGTCCTGTTAAGACGGTATTGCGTATTTTCATCATCGCGTTTCCTTCATGGGAGAAGTCTGTCGGAGCGCTTCGCTGCCCTCTCCGACTCATAAGCCCTCAAATCGCATGATACCATATCGTCACGACGAAACTCATTCTGTAGAACCGCCTGCCTCTGTTTCCTGCGTAAGAGAAAATGCCGGTGCAGACGGATTCGAGAAATGCATCCGAGGATGAGGCAGGGAAACGTGAGGGCATTGTCGAAACTAAACACGGCGTTGATTTCTGATAGTCGTCCGTAGAAGTGATACGTGAAGGGAGCGAAATTCGCATGAGCACCAACCTGAATTTGACTCGTAAAGAGGAGTTGCTGGCAGAACTTGCCCGCGATGTGAAACACGCGCCGGAGCGTGTGCCGACTCCCGCCAGCGACCCCGCTCTGGCGAAGTTCCGGGCGCTGGGAACGCAGCTCTGGCTCGATACCGGCAATCTGGAGGAGGCCAGCAAACTGTGGCGGCTCGAAATGACCGCCCTCACCACGAATAACACGCTCGCCAATCAGGTTGTGCAGACCGGCATCATGGACGACGTGATTCAGGACGCCGCCCGCCGCATCAAAGAGGTCGAGCCGGGCATCTCCGAGGCCGACCTGGTGCTGGATGTCGTCTTCGTCGTCAACTGCCATATCGCCCTGCGTCTCGTGCGGGCCTTCGATGCGCTCGTCAGCGTCGAACTGCATCCGGCAGTCGGCAACGACATCGAAAAGACCTTCCGTTATGCCCAGCTCTACTACGCGATCAATCCGCAGCACTTCATCGTGAAGATTCCGCTGACGCCGGAAGGCTACTGCGGGGTCGCGAAGGCCCGCGCCGAAGGCATCCCCATCAACTATACCCTCGGTTTCTCCGCCCGTCAGAACTATCTCGCGGCCCTGCTCTCCAAACCGAACTACGTCAACGTCTTCCTGGGCCGACTGAACGCGGTCGTCGCGGACAACAACCTCGGAGACGGCAAGTTTGTCGGTGAGAAGGTTACGCTGGCTTCGCAGGCCGCTGTGCGCGAACTGCGGGAAGCTCACTCCGACATCCCGACGCATCAGATTGCGGCCTCCATGCGGAGCGCCGAGCAGATGATCTCGCTGGCGGGCGTGGATGTCTATACCATCCCCCCGAAGGCCGTCGAAGAGTTCTATAAGGCGGGTCACACGGCGGACGATCTGACGCTTCGCACCGGGGAGAACTACGAGGTCAAACTCGGCGACTCGACCGATAAGAGCAGTGTCGAAGTCCTCTGGACGATTGACGACAACTTCAAGAAGTTCGCTGCCGAACTGGCCTCACGCGGCGGCACGAACCTGACCGGGGACGACCTGCGCGAAGCCGACAGGGCGTTCGGCACGAAACTGTTCAGCAACTTCACCCCCGACGAGCAGCTCGCCGTCCGCACCAAAGGCAAAATTCCCGACACCGCCGCCTGGGCGGGCCGCGCCTCCCTCGACGACCTGATGACCGAATCCGCGCTCCAGTCGTTCATCGTAGACCAGAACGCCTTCGACGCCCGCATTCGCAAAGTCATTGCCGAAGGCTGACCCAGCGTCATTCCCTGAAAATCGCTCGCGCCCTGAGTTTTCTCAGGGCGCGAGCGTTTTTGTGTCTGGTCTGCATAAATACTTCAAAACAGACTGAAACGGAGAGGGTGTCAGCCCGTCTATAGATATGAACGTTGTACGTTCCACCATTCAAGAGAACGTGAGTAATGGATCCTCCCCATGGGGCCGAATACCTCGGCCCCAAATTTTTTTGTCTTGTCAACGCGACAACGGCTCGAAATTTCAGTGTGTGGCTACTCGGGCGTGAAGGCGGCGGGGTGCAGGAGGACGCGGGAGAGACCGTCTGCGCCGACAAAGACCTCCGCGATATCGAAGCGGCAGGCGGGTTCCGCGCCGCCCGCGTTGCGTGCTCCCAGAAACGTCCGGGCGACCGCTGCAAGGCGACTCTGTTTCCGCGCATCTACGGATTCCTGTGGGGTGCCGTGCCGGGCGCCACGCCGGGTCTTCACTTCCACGAACACGAGAGTCGGTTCCGGCCGGGTCGGCTCTTCGGCGATAATGTCCATCTCTCCGGCAGCGCAGCGGTAGTTCATCTCCAGGACGCGCCACCCCAGCCGCTCCAGATGCGCCCGTACAATCGTTTCGCCCTGCGTTCCCAGGCGTTTCCGTCCTCCCTTCGCATCAGCCATGATCCGACAGCCTCCGCAGGGATTCAGCGACCGGGCGGAACGAACGGCGATGCAGAGGACAGGGGCCGTGTGTGGCGAGGGCGGCGAGATGGGAGGCCGCGCCGTAGCCTTTGTGACCGGCGAAGCCATAGGCGGGGTAGAGCAGGTCGTATTCACACATCAGGCGGTCACGGGTCACTTTGGCGAGAATGGAGGCTGCCGCGATGGAGGCGCTGCGGGAGTCGCCTTTGACCAGCGCGATCTGATCTACGGGGAAGGGGCGCACGGGCAGGCCGTCAATCAGGGCGAGGTCGGGAGAGAGGCCGGGCGGCATCGCTTCGAGGGCCAGCCGCATGGCGAGATGCGTGGCTCGCAGAATGTTCAGGTGGTCAATCGTCTCCGCCTCCACAATCCCCACGCCCCATCCACGCGCCAGAGCCAGGATTTCCGGGTAGAGCCGCTCCCGCTGGAGAGGCGTCAACTGCTTGGAGTCGTTCAGCCCTGCCGGACACTTTCCGAACGGCAAGACCACGCAGGCGGCGACGACCGGTCCGGCCAGCGGGCCGCGACCGGCCTCGTCAATGCCCGCCACGCAGCGATACCCCGCTTCCCAGCCCGCTCGCTCCTCCACCCACCAGTCCATTGCCGCACCACGTCCCTTCTGCCGCTATGGGCTTGTCCGCCTTCCCTGCCCTGCGGACACCCTATCGCATGAAAATGCTTGCTCCCCCAGAATTGGGGGCGGGGGCCGCTACGGGCTTGTCAGGACGGGCAGCGACTGTTTCGCGACGACGTGACCTGCCGCATTCGTCACCTCGAGCGTCAGAGTGTGCTTGCCCGGTTTGACGCTGCCCGCCTCCCAGACGCACTCCCACAGATCGGGCCGATAGGCGCGGTAGATGACGAAGCCGTCCACTTTATAGCGCAGCGAGACTTTATCCGATGGGGTGCGGGCGAAGCAGGAGAAAGTACACTTGCCTTTGAGAACCTCGTTCGGGCGCATAGGCATGGGCGCGGGCGGGATTGGCGGCGCTTTCTCCGGCAGAGGCGCAGGCAGGAAGTAGGGCGTGGAGGTCGCGTACTTGTAGGCGTCGTTTACCACCGGGTCGTCAGTGACGCTGTAGTCGTTGTAGGCGCGTTCCGTGACGAACTGAAGATTGTTGCTGTCGAAATAGTTGATGCACTTGACACGCGGATAGAGGCGCGGCAGGGCGTTGTAGAGCGTGAGGATTTTGCGGAAGGCGAACTCCGGGCGCGGCATCCCTTCGACCGCCGAGCTATGCGTCGCGGCATACTCGCAGATCATCAGGGGCTTGGTTTTGGCGTAGTGGTCATAGACGTAGTTGAGCAGGTCGCAAGGGTGTTCGTTCTCGGCGGGGGCGTTGATGCTGTTGTTGTGAAAGGTGACGTTGTAGAGATTGACTCCGACCCAGTCGGTGGCATCGTCGCCGGGGTAGAATTTGGCGATGTTGGAGGTGGGGGTGAAGTAGGGACACCAGACGAGCGCGACATTCGGGGCGCGGCGGTGCATCACCTGATAGACCAGTCGGAAGGCGCGGCGATACTCGGCGGGATTGCGGTTGTAGATGCTCCAGGTGCCATTCATCTCGGAGGCGAAGCGCAGAAATATCTTCGCCCCGGAACGCGCCATATCATCCGCCAACTGTGTCAGATAGGCGTCGTCCTTCACGATCTCGACGCCTTCGTTCGGCTCCATCGCGATATGGACGAACTTGTTGGCGGCCGCCTGCCGCCGCATCCAGTCCATCGGCAGCTTGCGGCCATAGCCCATATAGAAGAAGTACATGGAGTGGGGCTTGCCGACAATCTGCTCGAAGGGGCCGGAATCCTGATGTTTGAGGCCGTTCATGTCGGTGATGGGGCGTTTCAGACTGCTGTCAAAATCTATGAAGGCTCCCAGATAGCAGCCGACGGGCGGCTCGAACTTCTGCTTCGTGTCGCGGGCGGCGACCTCGGCAGGGGTGAGCGGGCGGGTGATGGTCAGGATCGCCTGGGGCTTGCCGGGCGTGAAATCTTCGGCAGGCACAGCAACCGTAAATATGCACAGCAGCACACCGAGCAGCAGCGGCAGAAGCAGGGTTCGCACCGGGGAAAATCTCAGGCAGGAACCACGCTCCCGCGACTGTCGCAGCACACTCATTCGGTTGTCTCCTCGATCTCTACGGTGATTTTTCCGCCCCGGCGGGTGCGGCGGCGGGCAGTCTTGCGGCGGGTGGTGTCCGCATTGGGGAAATACATCTGCTGGGCCAGGGCATCGCGAAAGGGGTTGTAGTGACAGAGGGTTTGCAGACCGAGCAGTTCCGCCACCGCGACGGTATCGGCCTTGCTGCGCGGATTGGCCTTGCCCTCCCGACAGCGCTGCTCCTCCCTGTCGTAGCGCGGACAGTTCTTGCAATGTATCCGTCTCTCGCCCACTCTTCCTCCCCTCCCCAACCTCTTATTGTAGACGATATAGACCCGGAGGTCAAGTCAGGTAAAATTGAAGGAGTGACCGGCGAAAATATGGATGCAGCCAGCACTATTGCGTGGTGTATACTGTATACTTAACCTAGCGTTTGGTTTACTGTCCACCTGTTTTCGGAGGAATTACCTGCGTGTCTCATGTCAACCCGCCCTTTACGTTTATCGACCTGTTTGCCGGTATAGGCGGATTTCGTATAGCCTTCCAAAATGCTGGCGGAACCTGTGTTTTCGCCTCGGAATGGGATGCCTATGCACAACAGACCTATGCAGCGAACTTCGGTCATTGTCCATACGGAGATATTACGCAAATCAGCGGAGACGCTATTCCCGCGCATGACATCCTGACCGCAGGTTTCCCCTGCCAACCTTTCAGCATTGCAGGTGTCAGCAAGCACAATGCACTCGGTAATGCACACGGGTTCGACCATGCCACACAGGGGAATCTGTTCTTTGAAGTCGCTCGCATTCTCAATTATCACCGCCCCGCCGCCTTTGTCCTTGAAAACGTCAAGAACCTGCGTACTCATGATAAAGGACGTACCTTTCAGGTCATTCGACGCACACTGGAAGAGGAGTTGGGATATCAGGTATACGCCGAAGTGATTGACGCTCAATCTCTTGTCCCGCAGCACCGCGAACGCATCTATATTGTTGGGTTTCGAGAACCCACGCAGTTCGCCTTTCCGAAATTACCGGACTGCAAACCGAAACTGCGCGACATCCTAGAGCCAACCCCGGACGCAAAATACACACTGACCGACCATCTCTGGAAATACCTGCAAGACTACGCCGCCAAACATAAAGCCGCAGGCAACGGCTTTGGCTATGGGCTTGCCGACCTCAACGGTATTACACGCACCCTCAGCGCACGCTATTACAAGGACGGTTCGGAGATACTCATTCCACAACCGGGCCGTAATCCCCGACGCCTCACCCCACAGGAATGCGCTCGCCTCATGGGATACCCGGACTGGTTTAAAATGGAGTGCAGTGACACCCGCGCTTACAAACAGTTCGGTAATTCTGTCGTTGTACCTGTCATTGAACTTATCGCACAGGAAGTAATCAAGTGCATTCCAGGCAAAAATCTGACAGCGCCGAAGCCGTCGAAATTTCTCTCTCAGTTGCGACTCTTCGAGCCATCCGCAAAAAGGTCTTACAATGGGGCAAAGAAAATTTCCAGTCGTTCCCGTGGCGCGATACTCCCGAACTCTGGCACGGCCTGATTGCGGAAGTTCTCCTCCAGCGTACAAAAGCCAGCAGCGTTATTGGTGTGTTTCAGCGTTTCACAGCAAAATACCCTGCGCCGTCTGAACTGGCTGCCGCTTCCGTCGAAGAAATCGGTGAGATAATCTATCCGTTGGGATTGCAATGGCGTGCGCCGCTTCTCAAGCAACTCGGCGAGCAACTTGTCCAGCGCGGTGGTGAACCTCCCGAAACGTTGCCGGAATTGCTTTCCTTACCTGCTGTAGGACCATACTCTGCCGCCGCATATCTCAGTTTTCACGCAAAGCGTCGCGGTGTCATTATTGATGCTAACGTAGTACGCTGGCTTTGCCGTATGGTAGACAGGCCAAAGGACGGCGAAACCCGGCGCGAAAAGTGGCTAATCGAACTCGCTGAGAGTCTTACGCCCGAGCGTAACGCAGGCGCGTACAATTACGCAATACTGGACTTTTCCATGCAAATCTGCGCTAAAGTCCCGAAGTGTCAACAATGTCCCATCGGTCCAAAATACTGCGCCTATGGTTGCAAACTTCTCTGAGCGAATCTGAAGGGAACGCTGATATGGAATGCCTGCACCCTCACTGCCCAATGCCGACCCGGGCAATCACATCATGGAAAGATACAGTCGAGAAGTTGGATAATCGCTCGGATTTCACATTAAGGCGACAAGATAAAGAGCCGCTTTTGACATGGCTAAATGGAATAGATGGATTGGGTAAAGCTCATATAGTTGACCCTTACACTGGTAATAAGGCACTTTTTGAACGCCTGCTCGCATGCTGCCCCTGTCTGTATACGCAAATAAATATTAAAGTCACAGCGGACGCCACAGTTCATCTTTGTGAAACTACTCTACAGCAAAAAATCACTGGAAACAATGTAGAACAGGCATTCCTCATTCAGCACACCGCCCAACCAGGCTTTACCTATCCTCCTATAGATCGCCCTGAACATCCGGGACATATAGCAGAGGCATTTTGCCGTGAAATTCTTATCAATGCGAAAATAACTTCTATCGGTAGCGGAACATGGCATATTCCTGGCTTCATTGATTTCAATAGCGGCACGTTTACCACCCTCGCGGCTTTTGGTGACTTCTTGATTCCTGCTGCCCCTTCCAACATTATCATTTCCTGCAAAATGGAGGCAGCCCGCGAACGCCTGCTCAATTCGGGGGTACGCGGAGATACAGTTGGGTTCGGCTTCTTTAAGGATGCCAGCGAGTTTCATACAAAAGAAAGAATGAATCTGCTCCAGCGTTTTGGCTTCACTGCAATCTATATGCCCCAAGATACACTAAATGAAATTGAAAGACGATTGAGCCTTTTTCAAAAGTCGGCTGTCGCCGTGGTTGGTTTGTCCGCCAAGAATGCCACAGAGCGGGTTGATCGTCGATTTTACTGACAAACAGACGCCAATCTCGCCTTTTCCTGACAAAAGACGTCTCGGCAGACGTGT